>JBDUXZ010000005.1 GCA_039944855.1 Rhodothermales bacterium
GAAGAGCCACAGCGCGAGGGTGTAGTCCCCGGCCGCGACGTCGAGGTCCTGCTCGATCCCCGTGTTGAGCGGGCCGTTCCCGGAGCCGAGCACGACGTACCAGTCGCCGGTGCGGGCGAAGTCGGGGCCGCCGGCGGGGGGTCCGAAGATGGGGTTGCCGCCGAGGTAGGCGCCGTTGGTCGGGGTCCAGAACGTCGTGACGCGGCCGCCCTCGAACGAGGGATCGGCGACGATACCGCCGCCGCGTTGGTCGTCCGCCGTACCGTTGTCATCGACCGAAGTGATGGTCAGCGACTGGAAATCCAAGAGCTGGCCTGCTTGGCGCGCGGACTGAGCCGATGCCGGGCTCGATGCGAGCAGCAACGTGGCGAGCAGGGCGAGCGTGGTGATGGGGGTGAGGGTGTAACGCAGTAACAATCGTATGCGCATGGTAGGGGCTGGGATAGGTTGATGTGGGGGGCCGGGGTCTGGTGCTGCCGCAGCCCGAAGGGTAAGGCGAGGGGCCAAAATAAACGACTCCTCATTACCGTAGGGCTCTAATGTACATCGGCCCTGCCGGCAAGTTGCCGGCAAAGCTGATTTGCGCGTAGGTCCCGTGAATCCGCCCTCGGTGGTGTCCCCGGACGTTCCCTTCAGCACCTAGACGCCCGCGCCGATGGGCCTGCCCATGCGCACCGTCGTGCCGGGAGCTAGCCCCGCGTCGAGCCGCACGCGGTCCTTCTCGAACGCGAGTACGACGCTGCTCCCGAGCAGGAAACGCCCAATCTCCGCCCCCTTCTCGAATGTGAGGTCGTGCTTCGTGATCAGCTGCTCCCGATAGGGTGAGCGGGGGCCGGCCCAAACCGTCTCGATGCTCGCCACGACGAGGGCCCCCACCATCACGACGAGCATGGTGCCGAAGGCCGTCTCGAACTCCATCACCAGTCGCTCGTTGACGGCGAACAGCCCCTCGACCCCGGCCTCCGTCGCGGCGTTGACCGAGAACAGCTTGCCGGGGATGGCGACGGTCCGCGTCAGCCGCCCAGCGAGCGGGAGGTGGACCCGGTGGTAATCGCTCGGCGAGAGGTAGATGGTCGCAAACGCGCCGCCTTCGAACTCCGGCCCGGCGCAGGTGTCAGCGAGTGCCTGGAACGAGTAGCGGACGCCTTTGGCCTGGAGCAGTTCACCGCGCTCGATGGTCCCGGTCTGGCTGACGACGCCGTCGGCCGGGCTCACGACCGAGTGCGGAGCGGCGTCGATGGGCCGGGCGTCTGGAGCGAGGGAGCGGGTAAAGAAATCGTTGAAGGAGCGGTAGCTCGCGAGGTTGGGCCGTTCGGCCTCGGCCATGTTCACTCCGTAGGCTCGGGCAAAGGCGCGGATCAGTGGCCCGCGAAGCCAGCGGGCCTCGGACGAGGCGAGCGCGCCGGCGGCACGGGAAATCAGATGCTGAGGGAGTACGTGTTGGAGCCGGACAAAAGTGCTCATGGGGTCGGGACGAGTTACCGAGGCTGCGAGGCGGGCGAAGTGGAAGTGCGTGAGGTGGATGAGAGCTACGGTGGGGAATGCCGTCGGTTCTCGAATACGTCGGGTCCCGCGCCTGAGCCCGAGGGATCTTCGTGGGCAGGACGAAGATGAACGCCTCGCCGGCAAGGAAGCTGGCGAGGCGTTCTACTGTCTCGATCGGGCTAGGTTGGCCAGAAACGTCAGTCCTGCACGTTGTCGATCTGCGCCTTCTGCAGCGTGCCGGAGTAGTCGACGTAGACGGTCTTCGTCTCGGTGTAGAAATCGAAGACCTCCCAGCCGCCCTCGCGGTGCCCGTTGCCCGTCGCCTTCACGCCTCCGAAGGGCATGTGGGCCTCGGCGCCGATCGTCGGTCCGTTGATGTAGGTGATGCCGGCTTCGATGTCGCGCATCGCGCGGAAGGCCCGCGCCACGTCCTTGGTGTACACCGCCGACGAGAGGCCGTACGGCGTGTTGTTGGCGACGGCGATGGCCTCGTCGAACGACTGGACTTTGAGCACGACGAGGAACGGGCCGAAGACCTCCTCCTTCGCCACGCGCATCTCGGGCGTCACGTCCGTGAAGATCGTGGGCTGGAAGAAGTGGCCGTCGCCGAGCCCCTCGCCCGAGGCGCGCTCGCCGCCGAGCACGAGCGTCGCGCCTTCCTTCTTGGCGATCTCGACGTAGCGCTCGACTTTAGCGATGGCGTCGGCGTTGATCATCGGGCCCATCTCGGTGTCGTCGTCGTTGCCGTAGCCGAGCTTGAGCTCCGACGCGCGCACCTTCAGCTTCTCGACGACCGCGTCGTGGACGTCGGCGTGGGCGATCAGACGACTCGTGGCCGTGCAGCGCTGACCCGTCGTGCCGAAGGCGCCCCAGAGCAGGCCCTCCACGGCGAGGTCGAGGTCGGCGTCTTCCATCACGATGCAGGGGTTCTTGCCACCCATCTCGAAGGAGAATCGCTTGTGCATCCGCCCGCACACGGCGCCGATGTGGGAGCCGGTCTCGGTCGAGCCGGTGAACGTAATCGCGTCCACGTCCTCGTGCTCCACGATCGCCTGGCCGACCGGCCCGGCACCCTGCACGAGGTTCACGACGCCCTCGGGGAAGCCGGCGTCGATCATCGCCTGCACGAGGAGCATCCCGCTGTGCGGGGCGTCCTCGCTCGGCTTGAAGACGACGGTGTTGCCCGCGAGCACGGCCGGGAACATCTTCCACGTCGGGACCGCCACGGGGAAGTTCCACGCGGTGATCACGCCGACGACGCCGATGGGCAGGCGGATCGACATGTTGAACTTGTTCGAGAGCTCGCTCGGGACGGTGTGGCCGAAGAGGCGGCGGCCCTCGGTGGCGGCGTAGTAGGCCGTATCGATGGCCTCCTGCACGTCGCCCTTCGTCTCGAAGAACGGCTTGCCCATCTCGCGCGTCATCGCATGCGCGAACTCGCTCTTGCGCTCGGTGAGGATGTCGCCGAGGTTGCGGAGGATGTCGCCGCGCTGGGGGGCGGGCATCAGCCGCCATTTCTCGAACGCCGCACGGGCCGCTTCGACGGCCGCGTTGACATCGTCGGCGCTGGATTTCGGGAAGCGGCCGATGAGGTCGCTGTTGCGGGCGGGGTTGCGGTCCTCGAACGTCTCACCGGAGGCGGCGTCGCGCCACGTGCCGCCGATGTAGTTCTGGAAGGTTTGGACGTCGGTGGACGTGCCGTTGGCTGTCATCGTCTCTGCCATGTCACATGAAGGGTTTTGCGGGGGATATAAGAGCGTCGCGCGGGGCGGGTGCGTAACTTACCGCGCCGCCGCCGCCGGGTCCATCCGCTTTCCGTGGATTCCCGTGCTCTAAACCCTCTAACAGCTCCCGTGGACACTATGAGTCGTCGCTTCGTTATGGCTGCTGTCGTTGTCCTGGGACTCCTCTTCCTCACGGTGGTTTGGCCTACTGCCTTCCGCTATGAAAGAGTAGAGTTGAACAGGCAAGAGCGTCTAGTTCGTATCAACCGATTCTCTGGAGAAGCGGCATACCTCACGTCTACGGGCTGGGCACCTGCATCGTCTTTCCGGTACTCAACTGCTCCTACTCAGCCGGAGGACGAGCGAGACCCTCTGGAGCGTATTCGTAAAGCCACCGAAGCAGCGCGAGACACGCTCGATAAACAATAGCCAACACGCCGATGCAGACTCCGACCCTCGACCTCGAATCCCGCCTCTCCGAGCGCGTCCGCTCCGTCCCGCCCTCCGGCATCCGCCGCTTCTTCGAGATTGCCGCGACGATGGACGACGTGATCTCGCTCGGCATCGGCGAGCCCGACTTCGTCTCGCCGCAGCCGATCATCGACGCGGCGAAGGCGTCGCTCGACGCGGGCAAGACGGGGTACACGGCAAACGCCGGGCTGATGGAACTCCGCGAGGCGATTTCCGACGACCTGGACCGGCTCTACGGCGTGCGGTACGATCCGAAGACGGAGATCCTCGTCTCCGTCGGTGTGAGCGAGGCGATGCAGCTCACGATGCTCTCGCTCCTCGGCCCCGGCGATGAGATCCTCATCCCCGAGCCGTGCTTCGTCTCGTACGGCCCGACCGCGAAGTTCGCCGGCGCCGACGTGGTCTACGTCCCCACGAGCGTCGAGCACGACTTTCAAGTGACGGCCGCCGACATCGAAGCGAAGATCACGTCGCGCTCGAAGGTGCTCTTCCTCGGCTACCCCAACAACCCGACGGGCGCCGTGCTCCGCCGCGAAACGCTGGAGGAAATCGCCGAGGTCGTCGTGAAGCACGACCTCCTCGTGATATCGGACGAGATCTACGACCGGCTCGTCTACGGCGAATCGCACGCGCTCGGCCACACGTGCCTGCCGTCGATCCCGTCGCTGCGCGACCGGACGGTGCTGCTCGGCGGGTTCTCGAAGGGCTACGCGATGACGGGCTGGCGGATCGGCTACTGCTGCGCGCCGCCGGAGATTCTGAAAGCGATTTACAAGTGCCACCAGTACGTCGTGATGAGCGCGCCGACGATGGGACAGATCGGGGCCGTCGCCGCGATCAAGGAGTGCCAGCCGCACGTCGAGGAGATGCGGCAGGCGTACGACGCCCGCCGCCGCGCGCTCGTCGACGGCCTCAACGCCGCCGGGCTGCCGACGTTCGAGCCGGAGGGCGCGTTCTACGCCTTCCCCGACATCACCTCGACGGGGCTCTCGTCCGAAGAGTTCGCGCAGCGTTTGCTCCGCGAGGAGCACGTCGCCGTCGTGCCCGGCGATGCGTTCGGGCCGAGCGGGGCGGGCTACGTCCGCTGCTCATACGCGACCTCGCTGGAGAACGTCGAAGAAGCCGTCCGCCGCATCACCGCCTTCGCAGAGCGCGTGCGGTCGTAGCGCACCCTGCCCTCATCGAGTACGCTGTTCTATGCACCGAACCTCCATCCTGCTCGCTGTCTTGCTTGTGGCGAGTGCCTGTTCTCCAGTCAAGGCGCAAACTGAGTTTTTCTCCGAAGGGCTCGTGTACTCGCTGAGCGGTTTTTCACAGCGCTTCTCCATAGACGATGAGGAGTATCGTGCCCTGGGAGTAGAAATCGCGGGCATGCCGGTCCCCGAGTTTGGGTTCTCCTTCGGGTTCGGACAGACGACCGTATCGCAGGAGTTCGAAGAAGATGAGACCGTTACCTCGATCAGCCTCGGGGCCAGCTTCATCGCCAACCAGGCACGGACTGCGTCGCCGCTAAGCGCGGAGGTGGGGGTCGGGCTCGGATACGGCATCGGGAACGAAGGAAGGAGCGGGGCCACCGTTGGGCTGATAGGGGTGAGGCTGTCGCTCGCGATGGACCCGGAGCAACCGATATTAGTAGCGCCCTCCGTCCAGGCGGCCGTCACGTTTCCTATCGGCACATCGAGCGCCGAGCAGACGTTTTCTTTCGCTCCTGGAATCGGGATCGGATTGCGGCTCGCACGGGGGTTCGTAGTGTATGCTCGGCCGAATTACACGTTCGTGTCGGGCGGCGAGGAGGAATCGTACCAAGCGTTCGGCGTCGCCCTGGGTATCACCCTTCTGCAGTAATGCGTGTCCAAAGCCGTTTCACTGCGCAGTGCGCATCGGAAGACTGCGCGCAGCGGTTGCTCTACGAAGAGCACGTCGCCGTCGTGCCCGATGATGCGTTCGGGCCGAGCCGGACCGTCGAAGAGGCCGCCCGCCGCATCACCGCCTTGCGCCCAGCGTGTGCGAGCGTAGGCGCCATCTCCATCCACCGACCTCCTCCGACGCTATATGCGCTCCATCCTACGTCTGCTCGCCGTGTTGCTCGTCACGAGCGTCTTCTCGCCCGCCGAGGCGCAAACGGAATACTTCACCGAAGGCGAACGCCTCATATCAGGAAGCACGTTCGTCCAACAGGGTGAGGATCTCCGCGGCGTAGGATTCGAAGTCGAGATCGCTCCCTCTTCGCGGGTCGCGTTCACCTTTGGCTACGGGGGAGCGGACGCTGAAATGGTGGCCGGCTCTGACGGCATCCGAGAGGACGGCGAGATCGTGACGTGGAGTGGAGCGATTACTGGGTACCCGCTACGTCAGGGCGAAGGGGGGGCATTTACGCTCGGCGTAGGGGTTGGGGTAGGGCACACGCGCAGCACCGTCACCCTCCGGTTTCAGGAGTTCGTAGAGCGATTCGACAACAGCGCCATCACCCTCACGGCCAACCTGCTCGCGGCAGGTGTCGTGACGAAGGCGGAGAGCCCCATTCGGGGCGTCCTCCAAGTGCAGGCCGGTGCGGCTATGCTGCTAGGGGAGTCAGATGTCGCCTATGCACAGCTGATAGGCGCTGGTTTCGGAGCCGGCTTCGCCGTCAGTCCCCGCGTGCTCGTCGTCGTGGAGCCGGCGGCCTTGGTAACGATAAGCAGTGGCGCGACGACCATTACGCTGGTGGGATCGCTTGGGCTGGCCTATGCTTTCTGACCTCGCCGTGTGCGTACCGAAACGCTTTTGGGTAATTCACCGTGCCACGCTCCGTGACAGGCAATAGCACGCCGCCTCGTCTGTTTGATCTGCGACTCCCTCGAACCCTCCTGCTTTCCATGCCCCGTTTCCTGTTCGCTGCCGTTATTGCAATATCCTTTGCCGTCGCCGGCTGCTCCTCCACCCAAGAGGTCTACGAGATCACCGAGGTTGACCGCCCCGCCGAATACGCCAGCGACTCGCTGACGTTCGAGGCCCAGCGCGCCCGCGTCGACTACATCCAGCCCGCCCGCGTGACGCCGGACGTGGCCCCGGACCGCGACTACGACCTGCTCACGACGGCGCTCGACGTGTCGTTCGACTTCGCGGACGAGGCCGTCGTCGGGACGGCGCGGCACACGCTCTCGCCGCTGCGCAACGGGCTCGCCCGGTTCTACTTCCACGCCGAGGCGATGGAGATCCAGTCCGTCCGGCAGGTCGTGGATGGGGAGGATGTCGGCGTCGGGTTCGAATATGACTCGACGCGGCTGACGATCGTGCCACGGGAGCCGCTGGCTCTCGACTCGGCGTACACGTTCGTCGTCGATTACGTCGCGCACCCGACGCGCGGGGCGGGACAGGGAAGCCTCGGCGATGGCGGGAAAGGGCTCTACTTCATCGATCCGATGGGTACCGACCCGTACCGGCCGACGCAGATCTGGACGCAGGGGCAGGCCGAAAGCAACCGCCGCTGGTTCCCGACGTGGGATTACCCGAACGACCGGATGGCGTTCGAGATCACGATGACCGTCCCGGATTCGCTTGTCACCGCCTCGAACGGCGCGCTCGTCGAGCAGACGCCGATGCCGAACGGGCTCCGCCGCGACCGCTGGGCGCTCTCCGGCGATCAGCCCGCGTACCTCGCCGCCGTCGCGGCGGGCGCCTTCGCCGTCGTGCGCGACTCCGTCGTGAGCACGGACGGTCGGACGATCCCCGTCGAGTACTTCGTCGAGCCCGCCTTCGCCGAGGCCGCCGGGCGCATCTTCGGCGAGACGCCTGCGATGATCCGGTATTTCGAAGAGAAGATCGGCGTGCCGTACCCGTGGCAAAACTACAAGCAGATGCCGGTGCGCGACTTCACCGCCGGCGGGATGGAGAACACGACGATCACCAAGCTCTACGAATGGATCCAGACCGACGAGCGCGCCTACCTCGACGTGACCGGCCGCGACCTCATCGTCCACGAACTCGCGCACCAGTGGTTCGGCGACCTGCTGACGGCCGAGGACTGGGCCAATCTCGCCCTCAACGAGAGCTTCGCGTCATATCTGGAAGAGGTCTACATCGAAGACACGGAGGGCCGCGCCGACGCGCAGGCGCATGGGATCGAAGACCGCCTCGCGTACTTCGAGCAGGCCGAGACGCTGCGCCGCCCGATCGTGTGGTACGGCTACGACACGCCGACGGCGATGTTCGACCGGCACACGTACCAGAAGGGCGGGCAGGTGTTGAACCAGCTCCGCTTCGAGCTCGGCGACGAGGCGTTCTGGCGCGGGATCAACCGCTACGTCGAGCAGAACCGCTATCGCACGGTCGAGCTCGACGACCTCCGCCAGGCGTTCGAGGAGGTGACGGGCCGGAGCCTGCGCCGCTTTTTCGACCAGTGGTTCCGCGAGCCCGGCCACCCCGTCCTCGACGTGGAGCAGGCGTACTTCGCGGGCAGCACGCTCTACACGGTGCAGGTCGTGCAGCGGCAAGACCTGAAAGAATCGCCCGTGTTCGCTTTCGACGTGAACGTGGAGCTGAACTACCCGACCCGCCCGACGGAAGTCCGCCGCGTGCGGATCGCCGCGGCCGATACGACGCTGCGGTTCAAGGTCCCCGAGAAGCCGTCGTTCGTCCGTTTCAACGAAGGCAACTGGGCGTTCGTTGAGGCAACGATCGAGCAGCCGCTCAGCGAGACGCTCGTGCAGGCGGTGTCCGACGATGAGATGGCGGGCCGCTACGCCGCTATCGTTTCGCTGTCGAAGCAGGAGTTGAATCCGCAGGTTCGCGCTGCGCTTGTCCAGACAGCGACGGAAGACGAGCACGCCTTCGTCCGCGAGCGCGCCGCCGAGGCGCTGGAGCGCTACGCGCAGATCGCCGAGGTCCGCAGCGTCCTCGCCGGGCTCGCCCAGCGCGACGACGCGCCGTCTGTGCGCCGCGCCGCGCTCACGAGCATCGCAGGGCCCTCGGCGCAGGCGAAGCCCGTGCTGCAAGCGGCGCTCGCCGATCCGTCGTACCTCACGCAGGCCACGGCCGTCCGCCTCTTCGCCGAGCACTTCCGCAGCGAGGCGTTCGACGCCTTCCGGCCGCTCTTCGACCTCGCCTCGTGGCGGGGGACCGTAGAGGAAGCGCTCATCGAGACGATCACGAAGTACCGCCTCGGCGAGATGGAAGGTGTCGGCGTGCTGACGGCGAAGACGGGCGTGATGAATCCCGACAACGTTCGGCTCGCCGCCATCAATGGCCTCCTCGTCTGGGCGCGTCGGGATGAAGACGTGCGGCCCGTCGCGGCGTCCGCACTCGCCCGGCTCGTCGGCGACGAGCGGCCCGGCGTCCGCCAGGCCGTCGCCTCGGCGCTCGCCGAGATCGGCGACGAGGCGTCGATCGCCGCGCTCGAAGCGCAGGTCGAGGTCGAGCGCGACCCCGTCGTAGAGGCGGCGCTGCGCGGGGCGGTCGAGCAGATCAAAAAGGGCTCGACGCAGGTGCGGGCCGGTGAGTAAAGCGTGAAGCGTAAAACGTAAGGGTGCCAGCACGCATACGTTTGCGCGTACACTCCCACACCTCCACACTCTCAAACCCCTACACTTCCAATTCCCAACGCACCATGGACCCCCAACTGTTAGAGCGCATCCACGCGCTCGGAGGCTATCTTTGACGTCGCTCATCGACGGGACAAGCTGGCCGAACTCCAGCAAAAGCGCCTCGACCCGACGTTCTGGGACGACCCCTACTCGGCGCAGCAAGTAGAGCAGGACATCGCGGCCGAGAAGGAGTGGGTGGACGCCTACGACGCGCTCGTGCAGCGGCAGGAAGACATCGAGACCCTCGCCGAGATGCAGGCCGAGGCCGACGACGCCGACCTCTCCGACGAGATCGAGCGGGAGTCCGAGGCGCTGCGGCAGGCGCTCGACGCGCTCGAACTGCGCGGCATGCTCGCCGGGCCGGACGACCACCGCAACGCGATCCTCACGATCCACCCCGGCGCGGGCGGCACCGAAGCCCAGGACTGGGGCGAGATGCTGCTGCGGATGTACACCCGCTGGGCCGATACGCAGGGCTATAAGACCGAGATGCTGGAATACCAGCCGGGAGAAGGCGCGGGCATCAAGAGCGCCTCGCTCCGCATCGAGGGTCGCTTCGCCTACGGCTACCTCAAGGCCGAGAACGGCGTCCACCGCCTCGTCCGCATCTCGCCGTTCGACTCGTCGGGCCGCCGCCACACCTCGTTCACGAGCGTGTTCGTCTATCCCGAAGTCGACGACTCGATCCAGGTCGACGTCAAGCCGGCGGATCTGGAGCTTCAGAAGTTCCACTCCGGCGGGAAGGGCGGGCAGAACGTGAACAAGGTCGAGACCGGCGTCCGCTACATCTGGACCGGCCAGCTCTCGAATGGAGAAGACGCCCGCGTCGTGGCCGAGTGCACCGAGGAGCGGAGCCAGCTTCAGAACCGCGAGCGCGCGCTGACGATGCTCAAGAGCCGGATCTACCAGCTCGAACAAGACATCAAAGAGGCGGCGAAGAACGAACAGGAGGCGTCGAAGAAGAAGATCGAGTGGGGCAGCCAGATCCGCTCGTACGTCTTCCAGCCCTACACGATGGTCAACGACCACCGCACCGAGACGAAGGTGACGGACGTGCAGAGCGTGATGGACGGCGACCTCGAACCGTTCATCAAAGCCTTCCTTTTGCAGGAGGGACTCAGTCAGGATTGAGCGATGCGACTTCTAGCGATACGTGAGGGGACGGTAGGGGCGCAGCATGCTGTGCCCCTACGATGGCTCGTGCCGATCTCCTTGCTGCTGTCTTTCGCTGCGTGTAGCGCACGATCAACGGGTCCCAGACCTGACGCGGCCGGAGACGATCCGAATCCGTCCCGCATGTTGGATCTCGAACAGGAGGTGTGGAGAATGGCAGGCCGATTGGAGGCGGGGTCGGAAGACGAATGCCGTGTTCTCGAAGTAGGAATAGAGCCTGGCGGGGAAGTGTGTGCTTACTTGTCTTTTGCACCGGGCTCTATCAGCGCAGACTCACTCGTCCATATGGTCATGCAGTACAATGAGAGCTATCTGGAGTATCGAGATTTGGTCGATGGCTATCTGCTAGCTGACCCTTCGCTTTACGATCCATGCTTCGGAGTAACGCCTCCGAAGCGCCCCGAGGTGCGTATCGAAAATCAGCGATGTACGACTGACCCGCCCCAGTCTCCGCCTTTCCTACAATGGCTTCGTCAGAACAATGGCTGAACGGTACGATTTCCTCGTCATCGGCAGTGGGGTGGCTGGACTGTCGTTCGCCCTCCGCGCGGCCGAGCACGGCACCGTCGCCGTCGTCACGAAAAAGGCGTCGGCGGAGTCGAACACGAACTACGCGCAGGGTGGGATCGCGGCGGTGATGGACCCGGCGGACTCCGTCGAGGACCACGTCAGCGACACGCTCATCGCCGGGGCGGGGCTGTGCGACGAGGAGGTCGTGCGGATCGTCGTGACGGAGGGGCCGGAGCGGGTGCGCGAGCTGATGGCGCTCGGGGCAGACTTTGACCAGGAAGGCGAGGCGCCGGACGCGCCGCTCCACCTCGGCCGCGAGGGCGGGCACTCGGCGCACCGGATTGTCCATGCCGCCGACATGACGGGCCGGGAGGTCGAGCGGACGCTGCTCGCAAAAGTCCGTGACCACGCGAACATCGACCTGCTCGAATACCACTTCGCCGTCGATCTCATCACGGAGCACCACCTCGGCATCGACGTCGGCGCGATCTGGCCTGATCTCCACTGCTTCGGGGCCTACGTGCTCAACGAGGAGACGGGGCAGGTGATGACCGTGCTCGCGAAGGCGACGCTCCTCGCGGCCGGCGGCGCGGGGCAGGTCTACCTCCACACCACAAACCCGTCGGTGGCGACCGGCGACGGCGTGGCGATGGCGTACCGGGCGAAGGCGCGGATCGCGAATATGGAGTTCATCCAGTTCCATCCGACGAGCCTCTACGGCTCGGCCGACCAGTTCGGCGGTCGGAGCTTCCTCATCACCGAGGCGGTGCGCGGCGACGGCGGCATCCTCCGCAACCAGGCCGGCGAGCGGTTCATGCCCGGCTACGACGAGCGCGCCGAGCTCGCCCCGCGCGACATCGTCGCCCGCGCCATCGACGACCAGCTCAAGCGGCGCGGCGAGCCGTTCGTCTGGCTCGACATCTCGCACAAACCGAAGGACGAGATCCTTCGCCACTTCCCGAATATCGCCGAGACGCTCGACGAGCGGTTCGGAATCGATATGACGAAGGAGCCGATCCCGATCGTGCCGGCGGCGCACTACCTCTGCGGCGGCGTCGTCGTGGACACGAAAGCGCGGACGAGCATCGCGGGGCTCTTCGCGTGCGGCGAAGTGACGTGCTCGGGGCTCCACGGCGCGAACCGGCTCGCGTCGAACTCCCTCCTCGAAGCGCTCGTCTACGCCGAACGCGCGCTCGAACCCGCCGTGGCCTACGCCGCCGAAAACGCCATCAACGACGCCGTCCCCGAGTGGGACCAGAGCGGGACGGCGAACCCGCAGGAGTGGGTGCTCGTGGCGCAGAACCAGCTCGAAGTCCGCCAGGTGATGAGCAACTACGTCGGCATCGTCCGCTCGATGCTGCGGCTCGACCGGGCGCGGCGGCGCGTCGAACTGCTCCACGAGGAGACCGAGGATTTCTACAAGCGGACGACGGTGTCGAGCGGGCTCTGCGAACTGCGCAACCTCGTCGCCGTGGCGCACCTCATCGTGCTCTCCGCGATGCAGCGGACCGAAAGCCGTGGGCTCCATTACATGACCGACTTCCCCGAGCCCGACCCGGCGCAGCGGTTCGACACCGTCCTCAGCTACACGTTCGAAGAAGCGTAGTCCGACGCCATCTCGTCGAGGGTCGGCGCGAGTCCCTTGACGGAGCAGGGAGCCGAGAGTGCCGTACCGTCAAGGGGCTGCCGGCGCGTCATCCGTTCCATGAGGAGCCTGCCCTTCACTCGTAACGCACGGAGAAGCCGAAACCCGCTCTGCGGTTTCATGTTGACTTGGCAGGATGTGCGTTTGGAGGCCGCCGGGCTCTGACCGTATATTCCGACTGCCTTCCACACGCCCGTGTGTGGGGTGGAGGAGGGGGCCACGTGCCGCCTCTCTTTGTTTACGACACTCTCGTAGACGCCTGTTCGCTAGAACGGGCGTTTCGCGTATAGATGCCTCAGCAACCCTCAGAAAAGCCCCACGTCGCCGCCGCCCGGGCGGAGAACGTCGACCTCCGGTCGCGCATCCACGCCCTCGCCGACGAGGTCGCCACGGATAGCGACGCCTACGTCGTGGACGTGCAGGTTCGCGGCCAGAAGGGCTCACGGATCGTCGAAGTGTTCCTCGACGCCGACGAGGGCGTGGGCTCCGACGACCTCGCGCGCCTCTCGCGCAGCCTCGCGTTCTTGCTCGAAACCGAAGAAGTCGTTAAAGGGAAGTATTACCTCAACGTGTCCTCGCCGGGCGCCGAGCGGCCCCTCGTCCTGCCCCGGCAGTACCGCAAGCACGTCGGCCGAACGTTCCAGGTAACGACAGGCGCGGGCGACGAAGAGGCAGTACGGACAGGTACACTCGCCGCCGTCCGCGACGACGCATTCGATCTCGACGTCGACGGCGAGACCGAAACGATTGCTTTCGCCGATGTGACCGACGCCCGCATCCAGTTGCCCTGGTGACCCCCGAATTCCGACCGCTGATTTCCGACTGATATGCAAAGCACCCAGCTAGTCTCCGCCTTCGCCGAGATCGCGCGCGAGAAGGACGTCGACCGCGACACGCTCCAACTCATCTTGGAAGACGTGTTTCGCGCCATGATCCGCAAGCGCTACGGCGCCGACGACTCCTTCGAGATCATCTTCAACCCCGACAACGGCGACATCCAGATCCTCCACATCCAAGAGGTCGTGGACAACATGGACGTGGAGGACCCGGTCACGCAGATCGAGGAGCGGGACGCGCTCCAGATCGAAGACGATTACGAAGTCGGCGACGAAGTGGCTTCGAACATTCAGATCGAGGACTTCGGGCGGCGCACGATTCAGATGGCGCTCCAGACGTTCCGGCAGCGGATCCGCGACATCGAGAAGGAGAACATCTACAAGGAGTATTCCGAGCTCGTCGGCGAGATCGTCGTCGGCGAGGTGTACCAGATGCGGCGGCGCGAAGTCCTCGTGCTCCACAACAAGACGGAGCTGCTGCTGCCGCGCAACGAACAGATTTACAAGGACCGCTATCGCAAGGGCGACATGCTCCGCGCGATTGTCCACGAGGTCCACCGCGAGACGGGCAACTCGCCCCAGGTCATCATCAGCCGGACGGCGCCGATCTTCATCGAGCGGCTGTTCGAGCTCGAAGTGCCGGAGATCTACGACGGCATCGTCGAAATCAAGAAGATCGAGCGCGAGCCCGGCGACCGGGCGAAGGTGGCCGTCGTGAGCTACGACGACCGCGTGGACCCCGTCGGCGCGTGCGTCGGCGTGAAGGGCTCGCGCATCCACGCCGTCGTCCGCGAGCTCTCGAACGAGAACATCGACGTGATCCCGTGGACCGACGACAAGATCGAGTTCATCAAGCGCTCGCTCGCGCCCGCTAAGCCCGTCGCCGTCGAGTTGAATGACGACCTCGACCCGCCGCGCGCCCGCGTCACCGTGCCCTCCGAAGAGGTCTCGCTCGCGATCGGTCGTGGCGGGCAGAACATTCGCCTCGCGTCGCGCATCACCGGCTACGAGATCGACGTCTACCGCGACATCAAGGAGGACGAGGAGGACGTGGAGATCGACGAGTTCTCCGACGTGATGCCTGCCGACGTCATCCGCCGCCTCAAAGACATCGGTTGCGATACAGCGAAAGCCGTCCTCGAACTGTCGGAGGACGAGCTCGCCCGCCGCTCCGGCCTCGAGAAAGAGACGACCGAGAAAATCCTCCTCCTCATGCGCGCCGAGTTCGCTCAGGAGCCGGAGGAGATCGAAGAGATCGTCGAAGAGGTCGCCGACCTCCGCGCCCCGACCTCCGACGCGACCGCCGCCCCCGAGGTCGATGCAGACGGGGAGGCCGACGCCGTCGCTGAGGCCGACACCGATGCCGAGGCCGAAGAGACGGCGGAACCCGTTGCCGAAGACGCGGCCGAGCTGGAGGCCGATGCGGAAGCAGACGACAAACCAACCACGGAAGGAGCATAAGCCGGAGTCGCTCGTTCCTTACCTTCTTCTCGGAGGGTCCCCGACGGGGTGGGAACTTGACCGCCCCCGCTGCAGATTTACATAGACTCATGCGGCAGCGAGCCGCACCACACGATTACCCCCTGTATGCCCGATAATTCGACCAAGGCGACGAAGCCTGTCCGCCTCTTTAAAGCACTGCGCGAGCTGAATGTGTCCGTCGACACGCTCGTCGATACGCTGAAAGAGAGCGGGTTCGAGCTGGACAAGAAGCTCGAGCAAGGCGACATCAACGCGAAGCTCCCCCCGGAGATGTACGACGCGTTGCGGTCCGTCTTCGCCGAGGACATGGATGCCCGCGCCCGCGTCTCCGCGCTCCGCTCCCGCCGTCGGCAGGAGGAGCAGGCGGACGCGCCCGCGCCGCCTCCCGCTCCCGTGGCCACCGGGGACTCCGCGCCGAGCGTGGAGCCGCCCGAGGTGGAGCCTGCGCCGGAGCCCGTCGCCGAGGAGCCCGAGCCGGAGGTGGAGATCGTCGAGGAGCCCGTTGCAGAAGCGGAGCCCGTCATCGAACTCCCCGAAGAAGAGGAAGAGCCGGTCGCCGAGGCTGAGCCCGTCATCAAGGCGAAGGCCAAGCCGGAGCCGGTCGAAGCTGAAGAGTCCGAGGCCGAAGAGGAAGCGCCCGTCGCCAAGTCGGCAGCGAAAGCGAAGCCTGCGCCCACGCCGGAGCCTGAGGACGAACCCGAAGATGTCGAGGCGCCCGCCGCCGAGTCTGCTGAGCCGGTCGCCGAAGAAGAAACGCCGGCCGAAGCCGAGGACGTTGAAGAGCTCGTCGCCGAAGCCGACGACGACGAAGACGACGAGGCGAGTACGCTCCGTGCCGATCGGTACGAACTGACGGGGACGAAAGTCATTGGCAAAATCGACCTCTCCGGCATCGAGTCCGGCCGCCGCCGCAAGCGTAAGCGGAAGACGGAGGAGCCCGTCAGCGACGACGATACCGATTCGTCGTCTCGCAGCAAGCGCGGCAAGCGCACGAAGAAGAAGGGCAAGGTCGATAAGGCTGAGGCCGCGTCGACCGTGCAGGAGACGCTGCAGAAGCTTGCGCAGGGCTCCGGCCGTGGTCGCCAGAAGCGCCGCCGCGACCGCCGCGAAGAGCGCGCCGAGCAGCGCGAGCGCGAGATGGAGGAGTTGCGCGAGCAGGAGAGCCAGCTCCGCGTCATGGAGTTCATCTCGACCGGCGAGCTCGCCACGATGATGGACGTGCCCGCCACCGATGTCATCCAGACCGGGTTCGGTCTCGGCATGATGGTCTCCATCAACCAGCGTCTCGACGCCGACGCCATCACGCTCATCGCCGACGAGTACGGCTTCGATGTCGAGTTCGTGACGGACGTCGGGATGGAAGACATCGAGGTGGACGAGGACGATCCCGAGGATCTCGTCTCCCGCCCGCCCGTCGTCACGATCATGGGCCACGTCGACCACGGCAAGACGTCGCTGCTCGACTACATCCGCGAAGCGAGCGTAGCCTCCGGCGAAGCCGGCGGTATCACCCAGCACATCGGCGCCTACACCGTCGAAACGAAGGACGGCCGCCCGATCACCTTCCTCGACACGCCGGGTCACGAGGCGTTCACGGCCATGCGTGCCCGTGGCGCCCAGGTCACCGACCTCGTCATCCTCGTCGTCGCCGCCGACGACCAGGTGATGCCGCAGACGAAGGAGGCCATCAACCACTCGAAGGCCGCCGGCGTCCCGATCGTCGTCGCCATCAACAAGATGGACCGCGAGGAGGCCAACCCCGACCGCATCATGCAGCAGCTCTCCGAGGAGAACGTGCTCGTGGAGCAGTACGGCGGGCAGGTCCAGAGCGAGTTCGTCTCGGCGAAGACGGGCATGGGCATCCCCGAACTCCTCGAGAAAGTCCTGATCGAAGCTGAGCTCCTCGAGCTCGAAGCGAACCCGGACCGCTACGCCGTCGGGTCCGTGATCGAGAGCCGGCTCGATAAGGGCCGCGGCGTCGTCGCGACGATCCTTGTGGAGAACGGGACGCTCGAAGTCGGCGATGCGTTCGTCGCCGGGACGCACTCGGGCCGCGTCCGCGCGATGTTCAACGAGCGCGACGAACGGGTCGAAGAGGCCGGGCCCAGTCGCCCCGTGCAGATCCTCGGCTTCAGTGGGGCGCCCCAGGTCGGCGACCGCTTCGTCGTGCTCGAGGACGAGCGCGAGGCGCGCGAGATCGCGCAGAAGCGCCAGCAGATCCAGCGCGAGCAGACCATGCGCAAGCGCAAGCACGTCTCGCTCGACGACATCAGCCGCCGCATGGCCCTCGGCGAGCTCACCTACCTCAACCTCATCATCAAGGGTGACGTGGCCGGCTCCGTCGAGGCCATCTCCGACGCCCTCCTGAAGATCTCGAACGACGAGGTCGCCGTCGACATCGTGCACAGCGGGGTCGGCGCGATCACCGAGACGGACGTGATGCTCGCCGCGGCGAGCGACGCGATCATCTTCGGTTTCCAGGTTCGCCCGATGGCGGGCGTCCGCCAGATCGCCGAGCGCGAAGAGATCGACATCCGCCTCTACTCGGTCATCTACGACGCCATCGAAGACGTCCGCGACGCGCTCGAAGGCCTCCTCGCGCCCGAGGAGAAGGAGAAGACGCTTGGGATGCTCGAAGTCCGCGAGACGTTCAAGATCCCGAAGGTGGGCACCGTCGCCGGTTGCTACGTGCTCGAAGGCAAGATCCGCCGCAACGATCAGGTCCGCCTCGTCCGCGAAGGCGTCGTGGTCTACGAGGGCCTGCTCTCCTCGCTCAAGCGCTTCAAGGACGATGTCCGCGAGGTGACGAACGGGTACGAGTGCGGCCTCTCGATCCAGAACTTCAACGACATCAAGGTCAGCGATCAGATCGAGGCTTACGAAGTCGTCGAGGAGCAGCGGAAACTGCAAGTTTGAGGTTTTGGGTTTTGGGTTTGGAGTCTTCTACCCATAACCCCGAACCCACAACCCCAGACCCATGAGCATCCGTACCGAGCGGCTTTCCCGACTCGTCCAGCGCGAGGTCGCCGAGCTTCTCAATAACGAGTTCTTCGAGGCCTCCCAGTCGATGGTGACGGTGACGAACGTCCGCGTGACGAAGGACCTCGGCATCGCCTACATCAACGTCAGCATCCTCGGCGAGGAGCCGGCGCGGCGGCAGATCGCGTTCCGCAGGCTCGAAGACATCGCGCCGCAGGTTCGGCAGGCGCTCGCGCAACGCATCCGGCACCAGGTCCGCCGGATTCCCGAACTGAAGTTCTTCCTCGACGAGTCGCAGCAGATGGTGGCTCGGATGGAAGAGCTCTTCGACCAGATCCGCGAAGAGCGGAGCGACCGCGACGACGAGCAGCCGGAAGCCGACGCACCGGGCGTCGACGAGTCAGCGAGCGGCGAGCAGGAGCGGGATGCCTGAGGGATCGCTGTCCGACGCTACGCCGCCCATCGTCACCCGCACGGATCAGCCTCCGATCGGTGGGGGTCCGGCGGTGCTGCTCATGGACAAGCCCGGCGGTCTCTCCTCGTTCGACGTGATCCGGCGGCTTCGTCCCCTGCTCGGCACGAAGAAGATCGGGCACGCGGGCACGCTCGACCCGATGGCAACGGGGCTGCTGATCTGCCTCGTCGGGCGCCAGGCGACCCGGTTGCAGGACCAGTTCATGGGCCTGCCGAAGACGTATACCGGCACGCTTCGGCTCGGGGAAGTCACGCCGTCGTACGACGCTGAGAGCGAGGTCATCGAGCGCGTCGACGCGAGCCACGTCACGGACGAGCAGCTCGACGCCGTGCGGCAGCCGCTCCTCGGCGAGATCGAGCAGCAGCCCCCGATGTACTCCGCCGTGAAGGTGGGAGGGGAGCGGCTCTATAAAAAGGCCCGGCGCGGCGAGACCATCGAGCGCGTCGCGAGGCCCGTCTCGGTCTACCGATTCGATCTCACGGCGCGGCGCGGAGCCGACGTGGACTTCCTGATCGAGTGCTCGAAGGGGACCTACGTCCGCACGCTCGCGCACGACCTCGGGCAGGCGCTCGGCGTCGGGGCGCACCTCACGGCGCTGCGGCGGGCGGCCATCGGGCCGTTCGGCGTGGACGAGGCGTGGGGGCTGGAGGCACTGCGCGACGCCATCGCGCCCGCATAGATTCCGTTATTGCAATGAAGCGACAATTCGGTTTCGACGAGATCACCCGCGACGCGTGCTCCGTGCTCACCGTCGGCACGTTCGACGGCGTACACCTCGGGCACCAGGCCATCCTCCGCTACCTCAACGAGCGGGCGGCGAAGGTGGACGGGTGCAGCGTCGTCGTCTCCTTCGACCCGCACCCGCGCGAGGTCGTCCTCGGCGTCCACGTCCCGCTTCTCACGACGCTCGACGAGCGCGCCGACCTGCTCGAAGCGTTCGGCATCGACCGGTTCGTCGTGCTCCCGTTCACGCGCGACCTGTCGAACCTGGAGCCCGAGGACTACGTCGAGCGCATCCTCATCGACACGATCGGGCTGCGCGAAGTCGTGATCGGGTACGACCACCGGTTCGGCCGGAACCGCGCCGGGAGCCGCGAGACGCTCGAAGCGATGGGGGCGGAGCGCGGCTTCAGCGTCGACGTGATCCCCGAGCAGATCGTCCACGAAGTCACCGTCTCGTCGTCGGAGATCCGCCGGTTGCTCTCCGAGCACGGCGACGTGGCGGAGGCGGCGGAGATGCTCGGCCGGCCGTATGCGCTCACCGGCACCGTCGTCCGCGGCGATCAGCGCGGGCGGACGATCGGCTACCCGACGGCGAACCTCCGCGTCCACGGCGACCGCAAACTCGTCCCGAAGCCCGGCGTCTACGCCGTCCGCGTAACGCACGGCATCGACGAGTTCGGCGGAATGATGAACGTCGGCCGCCGTCCGACCTTCGAGACCGACAGCGCGCTCAGCGTCGAAGTCCACCTATTCGACTTCGACCGCGAGATTTACGGCGAATCGCTCCGCGTGTCATTCGTCGAGCGGCTCCGCGACGAGGTCAAGTTCTCCGGCCCCGACGCACTCGTCGCCCAACTCCGCGACGACGAGCAGCAGAGCCGGGCACTGCTTTCTGACCGGCACGGTTGATCCGCACTACGTTACTTGTGCCAGTCCGGTCTACCCGAAGCCGGGACGGCTGCTTTGTGAACGAGATATCTCCCGACTATGCGGATCCGAATTACCTGTGTCGCGGCGGTCCTACTTCTCTGTGCACAGACGCACGCCCAGGTCTGCGAAGGGGATTTAATGCTGAGCACGCAGGCAGAAGTCGATGCGTTCGGCTGCACAGAGGTAGTGGGTGACATCCTCTTGGGTAGTACTGAGAGCGACATCAGCGACCTCTCGGCATTCTCGGGTTTAACGAGGATCAGCGGAGAACTCGTCATTGCGAATAACGATCTGCTCCAGTCTCTGGCTGGTTTGGAGAACCTCGCCTTCCTCGGGGGAAACCTTGACATCGCGAGCAACGATGCACTGACCTCAATGGCGGCCCTCCAAGGGCTAGATGCGGTAGGGGGATGGCTTCTTCTTGAAAACAACGACATCCTCCCATCATTGCACGGGCTCGAAGCCATCACTTCGGTAGGCAGCAGCGTGGGGATTTTCGACAACGATGTGCTCCTGTCGCTAGATGGATTGAGCGGGTTGGTAGACATCGGAGGCGGTCTGGTCGTGGAGCGAAATCTCACGCTGACGTCACTCGAGGGATTGGAGCAGGTCACCGTCATCCCATTGGGCATCGAGATCGATGCGAATGCGGCCCTGACGTCGCTCGATGGCCTCGACCAAGTGACATCCAGCGGAGGGAGCGTCCGGATTACAAGCAACAATGCACTCGAGTCTCTTGCGGGGTTGGGAAGTCTCCTCACTATCGATGGAGACCTTCGGATTGCTGATAATAGAGTTCTTGAGACGCTGGAAGGGCTGGTAGATCTTCAGTCGATTGAGGGCGATCTAGTCATTAGCAACAACGACGCACTCGAGACATTGCCCGAGATCGGAGGGCTCGTCTCGATTGGGGGAACTCTCGGCATATTCAGCAATGACGTACTTGTATCGCTGGATGGTTTAGAGGGAATCACATCCGTGGGAGAGGAGCTGTACGTCGGGTTTAACAGCGCGCTGGCTTCTTGTTCGTGCGGGCTGAGTGGACTCGTCTCGGGCGATCCACCTACGTTCGTGGGTGTTGGAAGCGAGATTACCGTCGAGTTCAACAACCCCATTGGCACGTGTACCTCGCCTGAGGTCGTGCTCGCCAATCCCTGCGAGCCGGTGTCGAACGAGGACGGTAGCATGACGCCACAAGCGTTTCGGCTGGAGGTTTTCCCGAACCCTGCAGCCGGGGCCGTCACGCTGCACTACGCGCTGTCCGAGGCGGCTCCGGTACGAGTGGCGGTGTACGACCTGCTCGGTCGAGCGGTAGTTGTACTCCCGGACGCGGTGCAATCGCCTGACACGCACGAGGTGACATTCGCGTCGGACGGCCTAGCCTCGGGCGTCTACATCGTGAGGATGGAGGTGGGCGATAGCCCATCGTCGCAAGTGCTCACGCGGCGCGTGACTGTGCTGAATTGACGGAGCCGATAGGGCGTTAACGATGCAGCGGACTCCACCGTCGTTTGCATGCGGTGACTTTTAGCCCAGACTTCGAATGAGCCTCGCCCGCTCGCGCGTAATATCTCTTTCTCTAGCTTGCGCTCCTCACAGAACCCGCCCCGCGGGACGAGCGTCCGCTCCTTTAGCATGGAATATCTAAAGAGGCACCCTGCATGATCACGAAGGAACAGAAGCAGCAGCTCATCACCGAGCACGGAAACGGTGACGCCGATACCGGCACCTCCGAAGTCCAGATCGCCATTTTCAGCCAGCGCATCAACGAGCTGACCGAGCACCTCAAGACGCACACGAAGGACCATGCGTCGCGCCGAGGCCTCCTCCGCCTCGTCGGCAAGCGCCGCCGGCTGCTCGACTACCTCGCAGACGTAGACATCGAGCGCTACCGCGCGATCATCGCCAAGCTTGGGATCCGTAAGTAAGCGGTCCCGCCGGCAGCGGCATCCCTCCCGGGTGCCGCTGCCGCTGTAAACGGGCGGCGCCCCCAGCGGTGCGGCCCACCCTCCGCCTGTCGCTCCACGGTCCGACGCATCACGCGCCCGCCCAGCGGTCAGTCTTCAGCAGCCAGCCCCGCCTGCCGTTCGGCTCCCGGCGCTGGCCCCTGAAAGCTGATTTCTGGTACCCCGGCTTCGACCGGGAAGCGGGGCCGATCGGGCGACGGCACACCTCCAACCCCCATCCCCATGCAAGCCATTACCCAGACCATCGACATCGGCCAGGGCAAGCAGATCGTGCTCGAAACGGGCAAGCTCGCCAAGCAGGCGCACGGCGCCGTCGTCGTCAGCCAAGGCGACACGATGGTGCTCTGCACTGCCGTCATCGACAGCGGCGTGCGCGAAGGCCAGAGCTTCTTCCCGCTCACGGTCGACTACCGCGAGAAGTACAGCGCCGCCGGCAAATTCCCCGGCGGGTTCATGAAGCGCGAAGGCCGGCCCACCGACAAGGAGACGCTCTCCTCGCGCCTCGTCGACCGCACGATCCGCCCGCTCTTCCCCGACGGCTTCCGCAACGAAGTCCAGGTGCTCCTCAGCGTGATGTCGGCCGACCAGCAGATCGATGCCGACGTGCTCGGCGGCCTCGGCGGTTCGGCCGCGCTCTACCTCACCGGCGCCCCGTTCGACGGCCCGACGGCCCACGTCCGCGTCGGCCGCGTCGACGGCGAGTTCATCATCAACCCGACCGTGGCGGAAGCCGCCGAGGGTGACTTCGACCTCATCGTCGCCGGGAAGGAAGACGCGATCGTGATGGTCGAGGGCGAGATGAAAGAAGTGAGCGAGGACGACATGATCGCCGCGCTCGACTTCGCCCACGAGGTCATCAAGAAGCTCTGCCGCGCCCAGGTCGAGCTCCGCCAGAAGGTCGAGGCCGCGAAGGGCACGATCGAGCCGATGCAGTACGACCTCAAAGTCGCCGACGACTCGCTCGTCGAGAAGGTTCGGAAGATTGCCAGCGACCGGATCGCGGCGCACCTCCGCCAGCCTTACGACAAGAAGAGCCTCTACGGCGGGCTCAGCGACATGAAGAAGGAGGTCGTCGCCGAGGTGCAGGGCGGCGTCGTCGAGAACGCGCTCGAAGCGGTCGGTGCCAAGACCGAGCCCTCCGAGGGCGACATCAAAGATGCGTTCTCGTCGGTCCAGAGCGAGGTCATGCGCGAGATGATCCTCAGCGAAGGCGTCCGCATCGACGGGCGGAAGCTCGACGAAGTCCGCCAGATCTGGTCTGAGATCGACTATCTCCCGCGCGTCCACGGCTCGGCGCTCTTCACGCGCGGCGAGACGCAGGTGCTCGCGCAGATGACGCTCGGCACCGGGCGCGACGTGCAGGGCGTGGACCAGCTCTTCAACCAGACCGACAAGCGGTTCTACCTCCACTACAACTTCCCTCCGTTCTCCGTCGGCGAGGCACGGTTCCTCCGTGGCCCCGGCCGTCGTGAGATCGGGCACGGCATGCTCGCCGAGCGCGCCCTCTCGCCGATGCTCCCGAGCGCGGACGAGTTCCCCTACACGATCCGCATCATCGCCGACGTGCTCGAGTCCAACGGCTCCTCGTCGATGGCGAGCGTCTGCTCCGGCTCGATGGCGATGATGGCCGGCGGCGTCCCGCTCAAGAAGCCGGTCGCGGGCATTGCGATGGGTCTCATCAAGACGGACGACCGCGTCGCGATCCTCTCCGACATCCTCGGCACTGAAGACCACCTCGGTGACATGGACTTCAAGCTGACGGGCACGCGCGACGGCATCACCGCCTGCCAGATGGACATCAAGGTGTCCGGGCTCGCGAAGGAGACGATGAAGCAGGCGCTCGACCAGGCCCGCGCCGGCCGCCAGCACATCCTCGACGAGATGGCGAAGACGATCGCCGAGCCGCGCGAGGAAGTCGCCGCCACGGCGCCGCGCCTCTTCCAGCTCGTGATTGACTCCGAGTTCATCGGCGCCATCATCGGGCCGGGCGGCAAGAACATCAAGGCGCTCCAGGCCGAGACGAACACGCAGGTGAACGTCGACGAGGAGGACGGCAAGGGCTACGTGACGATCTCCGCCACGAACCAGGAAGATGCCGAGGCCGCCATCGAGATCATCCGCGGCATCGTGACCGTCCCCGAGGTCGGGGAGGAGTACGAGGGCACCGTCCGCAAGATGCTCCCGTTCGGCGCGATCCTCGAGATCCTGCCGGGCAAGGAGGGGATGCTCCACGTCTCCGAGATGGCCCACGGCTACGTCGAGAACCCCGAAGACGAGATGCAGGTCGGTGACAAGGTGAAGGTCCAGCTCATCGAGGTCCGCGACGACGGGAAGCTCCGGTTCAGCCGGAAGCCGTACCTGCCCGAGCCGACCGAGGAGGAGAAGGAGGCGTCGCGCCAGCGCCGCAGCAGCAGCAACGGCGACGGCGGCAGCCGTGGCGGTGACCGTGGCGGGCGCAGCGGCGGCGGTCGCGGCGGCAACCGCGGCGGCGGGCGGAACCGCTAGCCGTTCGTACCGTAGGGGCGCCCACCCGGTCGCTCCCGAGTCTGCGCGAGGGCGGGGTTTCGACCCCGCCCTCGCGCTATATTTTCGCCCCCCTCGCAACGCCCTCGCGTTTCTCGTTTTCATGCCCGACGCTTCGTACCCGATCTTCCACCGCACCACGCTCCCCAACGGCATCCGCGTCGTGAGCGAGCGCATCCCGTCCGTCCGCTCGATCGCCGTCGGCGCGTGGCTCGCCGCCGGCAGCCGCGACGAGGCCCCGCAGGACAACGGGATCTCGCATTTCATCGAGCACATGGTGTTCAAGGGGACGCAGCGGCGGCGGACTCACCACATCGCGCAGCGGATGGAGGCCGTCGGCGGCTACCTCAACGCGTTCACGTCGAAGGAGTACACCTGCTACTACGCCCGCGCCCTCGACGAGCACCTCGAACGCGCGCTCGACGTCGTGCTCGACCTCGTCGTCAGCCCGACGCTGCCGGAGCGGGAGGTAGAGAAGGAGAAGGAGGTCGTCGTCGAGGAGATGAAGATGTACGAGGATGCTCCCGAGGACCTCATCTTCGACAAGTTCGAGGCCGTGCTCTACCCGCACCACGCGCTCGGCCGGCCCGTCCTCGGCGTGCCCGAGACTGTCCGCTCGTTCACGCGCGAGCGGCTGTTCGACTACATCGACGACCACTATGCCCCGAACCGGCTCGTCGTCGCCGTGGCGGGGAATGTGGACCACGAGACCGTCGTGCGCTACGTCCGTCGGATGACGGCGGACCTCGAGCGCGAGCCGCAGCCCGTCGAGCGCTCGTCCGCCAATGGCTACGACGCCGAAGAGCTGTTCGAGCACCGGCCGATCCAGCAGGCGCACCTCGTCATGGGCACGCGGTCGCCCGGCCTGAACGACGAGCGCCGGACCGTGCTCACGACGCTTAACACCCTCCTCGGCGGCGGGATGTCGAGCCGGCTCAGCCAGAACATCCGCGAGAAGTACGGCTACTGCTACAACATTTACTCGTTCACGAACATGCTCGCCGACACCGGCGATTTCGGCGTCTACATGGGCACCGACGCCAGCAAGGTCGAGCGCTCGCGGAAGCTGATCGGGCGGGAGTTGGACAAGCTCGTGCAGAAGCCGGTCAGCCCGCGCGCGCTGAACCAGGCGAAGAACCAGCTCAAGGGCTCGCTGATGCTCGGGCTCGAGAGCATGAGCAACCGGATGATGCGGCTCGGCCGCATCGAGCTCGCCTTTGGCCGGTACTTTACGCTCGACGAAGTCATCGCCTCCATCGACGAGGTGAC
Organism: Rhodothermales bacterium; assembly: GCA_039944855.1. Classification (NCBI taxonomy): domain Bacteria; kingdom Pseudomonadati; phylum Rhodothermota; class Rhodothermia; order Rhodothermales; species Rhodothermales bacterium. The sequence goes on from JBDUXZ010000005.1 coordinate 25,754, forward strand.
GGCCGAGGAAGTGCAGGACCTCGCCGCCGAACTCTTCGACCCCGCGCGACTCTCGACCGTCGCCATCCTCCCCGAAGCGTAGGACGTGACATATCGCATGAACGCAGCGCCAGCGCGTAGAGACGCAGCATGCTGCGTCTCTACCTTTGCATCGGGAATGACGCCTTATTCAGACGCCCCGGCGGGGCATCTCTACTCAACCATCGATCCATGAAAGTTCTCGTTACCGGCGGTGCCGGATTCATCGGCTCCCACGTCGCCGACGCCCTCGTCGCACGCGGCTACGACGTTCACGTGATGGACGACCTCTCGGGAGGGCGCCGCGCAAACGTGCCCGACACCGCGACCTTCCACGAACTCGACATCCGCTCCGCCGGAGCCGCTGACCTCATTCGAAAGGAGAAGTTCGATGCGCTGCTGCACCTCGCGGCGCAGATGGACGTGCGGAAGTCCGTGGCCGACCCCCGCTTCGACGCGGACGTGAACGTGATCGGCGCGCTGAACCTATTGGAAGCGGGGCGGGAGAGCGAATTAAAAAAGGTCGTGTTCGCCTCGACCGGCGGCGCGATCTACGGCGAGCCGGACCCGGCGGTAAACGATGCGGGGCCGCAGCCGGAGCACCATCCGCAGCGGCCACTTTCGCCCTACGGTATCACCAAGCTCGCCCTCGAGAAGTACCTCTATTTCTACGAGCAGACCCACGGCATCCCGTACGTCGCGCTCCGCTTCGGGAATGTCTACGGCCCGCGCCAGAACCCGCACGGAGAGGCTGGCGTCGTCGCGATCTTCGCCGAGCGCCTGCTCGACGGGCAGCAGCCGGTGATCTACGGCCACGGCGAGCAGACCCGCGACTACGTCTACGTCGGTGATGTCGTCCGCGCGATCCTCGCCGGGCTCGACCACGAGGGCTCCGAGATCGTCAACGTCGGGACCGGGCAGGAGACGAGCGTCAACCGGCTGTTCCACGTCATCAACGACCTCACCGGCGGGCACGCCGACGAAGTCCACGCCGACGCGAAACCGGGCGAGCAGCAGCGCAGCGTGCTCGACGTGTCGCACGCCGCAGACGTGTTCGGCTGGCAGCCCCAGGTGGAGCTCGAAACCGGCCTCAGCCGCACCGTCGACTGGTTTGCTCAGCGACGAGCGATGAGTGACGAGTGACGAATGTCCCCACTCAACGTTCGTTACTCGTAATTCGTCACTCGATATGTACCGCGTCCAGCTACAGAACTTCGAGGGGCCGCTCGACTTGCTCCTGTTCTTCATCCGCCGCGATGAGCTGGACATCCACGACATCCCCGTCGCCCGCATCACCGACGAGTACCTCGCCTACGTGCGCGTGCTCGAAGAGGTGGACCTCGACGGCGTCGCCGACTTCATCTACATGGCCGCAATCCTGATCGGGATCAAGGCCAAGATGCTGCTGCCCCGGCCCGAGCTCGACGACGAAGGCGAGCCGGTCGACCCGCGCGCCGAACTCGTCCGGCGGTTGCTCGAATACATGCGCTATAAAGAGGCGGCGTCTCACCTCGAACAGCGTTTCGAGCAACGCGGTGAGCAGTACGTGCGTGGGGCCGCGTCGGACGTCCGAACCGAACTGAGCGACACGGTCGAGACGAGCTACCGCGTGTCCGTTTTCGATCTGATCTCCGTGCTCAAACGGGTGCTCGCCGAGGCCCCGGCCGAAGCCTACGTGCATCCTGTCCAGCGCTACGACTACACCGTCGAGGAGCAGCAGGCGTACGTGCTACGCCGCGTCCGGGACGGGCGCACATCGTTCGTGTCCCTCGTGGCACAGCACCCGAAGCCATTTGTCATCACGACGTTTTTAGCGATCCTCGAACTCGTGCAGCGGCACGAAATCCGGATCGTCGACGGGGTTTCGAGCGAAGATTTCTGGCTCGCAGCAGGGGAGAGGCCGCCCGTGCACGAATCGCTCGGCGCGGCTGTCCACGCCTTGAAGGAGTTACACGATGGATAGCGCCACCCTCGAACGTGTCGCCGAAGCGCTGATCTTCGCTGCCGATGAGCCGGTGAGCGCGGCGACGGTCGCGGCCGTGTATGCCGAGGTCACGGGGAGTGAGGAGGCCGATGCCGCATCCGTCGAAGCTGCGGTCGAAGCCCTCAACCACTCATACCGCGAGACGGGGCGCGCATTCCGCATCGAGTCGTGGGCCGGGGGCTTCCGGATGGCGACGGTGCGCGAGGTCGCGCCCTTCGTGCGCGCGTTCGTCGCGTCCGAGGACGAGCGGCGGCTGAGCCGGTCCCTCCTGGAAACGTTGGCCGTTATTGCATATAAACAACCCGTCACCAAGCCCGAGGTCGACTTCGTGCGCGGCGTCGACGCCGACTACGCGCTGAAGAAGCTGCTCGAGCAGCGCTTCGTCACCGTCGTCGGCCGGAGTGAAGCCGTTGGGCGGCCCCTCCTCTACGGCACGACCGACTTCTTCCTCGAACAATTCGGTCTTGCCGCGCTCGACGAACTGCCGCGCCCGCGCGAGATCGAGCAGCTTCTTAACGATCCTGCCTTTACCCACGAGCGTACTGAACTCCTCATCAACCTCGATCCCGACCAGCGCGAGGCGCTGACCCCCCATGCCGAACCGGCGACCGAATAAGAAACCCCGTGCCGACGCCGAGTCCACGCGCCGACGCAAGATGAAGCAGCGCCGCGAGCGAGAGGAGGGAGGGGCCTCGGCTCCGGCCCCAGATCCCAACGAGCCCGTCCGCCTCAACCGCTACATCTCGCAGGCCGGAATCACCTCGCGCCGGAAAGCGGACGAGCTGATCGCCGCCGGCAAGGTGTCCGTCGATGGTGTCGTCGTAACGGAGATGGGAACGAAGGTGGACCCGAGCCAGCGCGTCGAAGTCGACGGCCAGGTGATTCAGCAGCAGGTCTTCGACTACGTCCTGCTCAACAAGCCGAAGGACACGATCACGACGGTCGACGACGACCGCGACCGCGGCATCGTGATGGATTTGCTCGACGATGAGGCACGTGCGCACGGCGTCGTCCCCGTCGGCCGGCTCGACCGCGACACGACCGGAGCCCTCCTCCTCACGAACGACGGCGACCTCACGCACCGGCTCATGCACCCCCGGTACGCCGTCGAGAAGCTGTATCTTGTCCGCGCCTCGTCCCCCGTCAAGCCGCACGATCTCGAACAGCTCCGTACCGGGATCGAATTGGAAGACGGGCTTGCAAAAGCCGACCGAGCGACCTACGTGGGGGACGATCCGCGCGAGATCGGGCTCGCACTGCACGAAGGCCGCAACCGGCAGATCCGCCGGATGATGGAAGCGCTTGGGTACGACGTACATCGACTCGACCGCGTGCAGTACGCCGGGCTCACCGTCGACAAAGTGCGGCGGGGCCAGTGGCGGCGGCTGACGCCGAGCGAAGTCAACCGGCTGCGGCGCTCGGTAGGTCTGAAGAAGCTGACTTTTTAGGGACGAACACAACCGTTATTGCAATGAAAATCGCCTTCGAAGGGCTCACCTACGACGACGTCCTCCTCGTCCCCGCCCGCTCCGAGGTCATGCCCCGGTCGGTGACGATGCGGTCCCGGCTCACGCGCGGCATCACGCTCAACGTGCCAATCCTCTCGGCCGCGATGGACACCGTCACCGAGTCCGATCTTGCGATCGCCATGGCCCGTGAGGGCGGGGCCGGCGTGCTGCACAAGAACATGACGATCGAGCAGCAGGCCGCCGAAGTCCGCCGCGTCAAGCGGTCCGAGAGCGGGATGATCCTCGATCCGATCACGCTCCCGCCGGACGCGACCGTCGACAAAGCGCGCGCCCTCATGGCTCGCTACCACATCGGCGGAATTCCGGTCGTGGACGGCGAGAACAAGCTCGTCGGGATCGTCACGAACCGGGACCTCCGCTTCGAACCCGACGGCGGGGCGCAGCTCAAGAGCATCATGACGAAGGCGCCCCTGATCACGGCGCCCGTCGGGACCACGCTCGAAGAGGCCGAGGCGATCCTGCAAAAGCACAAGATTGAGAAGCTGCCGGTCACGGACGACCCCGGTTTCCTAAAGGGTCTCATCACGTTCAAGGACATTCAAAAGAAGCGGAAGCACCCGAACGCGTCGAAGGACGAGCACGGGCGGCTCCGCGTCGGAGCGGCAGTTGGGATTACGGCGGACACGCTCCAGCGCATCGCCGCCCTCGTGGAAGCCGGCGTCGACTTCATTACGATTGACACGGCGCACGGCCATTCGGAAGGCGTGCTCCGCATGGTGGAGCGGGTCAAAGGCGAGTACGGCACGCTCGAGGTCGTGGCCGGAAACGTGGCGACGGCGCAGGGCACCGAAGACCTCATCCTCGCCGGTGCCGACGCCGTGAAAGTCGGCATCGGACCGGGCTCGATCTGCACGACGCGCGTCGTCGCGGGCGTCGGCGTGCCGCAACTCACGGCCGTGCTGCAGTGCGCTGCCGCGGCCCATAAGTACGACGTTCCGGTGATCGCGGACGGTGGGATCAAGCAGACCGGCGACATCCCGAAAGCCCTCGCCGCCGGCGCCGACACGATCATGATCGGCGGTCTGTTCGCCGGCGTGGCCGAGAGTCCCGGCGAAACGGTGCTCTATGAAGGCCGGAAGTACAAGCACTACCGAGGCATGGGGTCGCTTGGCGCGATGAAAGCTGGGAGCAAGGATCGCTACTTCCAGGATGCCGAAGACGACCTCAGGAAGCTTGTCCCCGAAGGCATCGAGGGCCGCGTCCCGTTCAAGGGTGACCTCTCGGAGATCGTCTATCAGATGGTCGGCGGCCTCCGTGCGGCGATGGGGTACTGCGGCTGCGCCGACATCGAGGCGCTGCACGAACGGGCGCAGTTCGTTCGCGTCACGGGTTCGGGTATCCGCGAGAGTCACCCGCATGACGTGACGATCACGGAGGAAGCCCCGAACTACTCCGTCCGGAGCTGATCCCTCGCCGCCCGCTATGTCTGACTCTTCGCGCCTCTCCACAATTCGACGCCTCGTCCGCGATCGTGGGGCGGACGCGGCGCTCGTCACGTTCTTGCCGGACATCCGGTGGGCGGTGGGCTTCTCCGGCTCGAACGGCCTGCTCGTCGTTGCGGAGGAAGCGGCACATTTCGTTACGGACGGCCGCTATTCGGTGCAGGCGCGGTCGGAAGTGGAGCACGCGACGGTGCACGTTCCGGGCTACAACCTCCTCGAACACGTCGAGCGCGAAGGGCTCTTCGGGACGGCTCGGACGGTCGCCGTGCAGGCCGATCACGTCACGGTCTCCGAGTTCGACCGGCTACGCGATCGGTTTCCTGGCGTCGCATTCGAGCCAGTCTCCGGCTTCCTACAGGAGCTCGTCGCATCGAAAACAGAGGAGGAAATCCACGCGATCCGGCGTGCGCAGGCGGTGACGGAAGACGTGTTCGACGCGCTGCTGCCCCAGATCGGGCCGGGCGTATCCGAGCAAGACCTCGCGGCGGAGATCGTGTACCAGCACCTCCGGCGCGGCGCGTCGGCGATGTCGTTCGATCCCATCGTGGCGTCGGGGCTGCGGGGCGCACTGCCGCACGCCCGCGCGTCGAGCAAAACGCTACGGCCGGGCGAGTTCGTCGTGATCGACATGGGCTGCGTGCTCGAGGGCTATGCGTCCGACATGACACGCACGGTCGCTATCGGTGAGCCCGATGCAGCGATGCAGCGGGCGTATGCCGTTGTGCTCGATGCGCAGCGGCAAGCCGTCGCATCGGTCCGCGCCGGTGCTTCGTGCCGAGCGGTTGATGCCGTCGCGCGCGATGTGATCGCCAACGCTGGGCTCGGAGACTACTTCTCCCACGGGCTCGGTCACGGCGTCGGGTTGCAAGTGCACGAGTGGCCTCGGCTCTCCCATAATTCGGACGACGTGCTGCCCACAAATGCCGTTGTCACTGTCGAGCCGGGCGTTTACCTCCCGGAGCGGTTCGGAATTCGGATCGAAGACATGGTCGTGGCGCGAGCAGACGGACCGGAAGTGCTCACGCAAACGCCCAAAGATTTGCTCATACTCTAGCGTGACTATTCGTCCGCCCGTGCCGAGCGACCGAGAACTCCCCAGCGTCTCTGTTATCGTCCCGATCTATAACGCGTCCGGGGTGCTTCAAACGACGCTGCCTTCGTGGCTCAGCCAGGACACCTCTGCAGAGTGGCTGCTCGTCGACGACGGGTCGTCGGACGACACGGCCGAGTTGCTCTCTTCGATGGCGGGGGCGACCATGCAGGTGCTGCGTCACTCCCGAAACCGCGGGCGTGCTGCGGCGCGCAACACGGGAATCGCTGCGGCAACGGGCGAGGTGCTCTTGTTTCTCGATGCGGACATGCGACCTGAGCCGGACTTCGTGCGGCAGCATGCCATCGCCCACAGCGATCCTGACGTGATTGGCGTCGTGTCGAATCCTATCCTGGAAGACCTCGACTTGGCCAATCCGTATCACCGCTACCTCCGATCACGTCGTGGGGCAGCGGGCGTGGGGCCGGGGAAGCCATTGCCGTTCCGCTACTTCATCATCGGCTATACGTCGGTCAAAGCGGCGGCCGTCGCTGCCGTCGGAGGCTTCGATGAGCAGTTTTCGTACGGAGAAGATCTGGACTTCGCATATCGCCTTGCCCAGCGCTACCCCGATGCGCTCCGTTTCTCCGACCGGCCGGTCGTCCATCACTACGACCACGGCGATCTCGATGGACGCCTGCGTAAGCTCCGGGAGTTCGGGCGCGACAACCTGCCGGCCCTCCTTGCAAAGCATCCCGGCCTCGCTGCGGCAGCAAAGGTCGATTTCGTAGATTCACCGAGCCAGCCCCGCTCCTGGGAGGCCTCGCTAAAGCGGTGGGCGTTGAAGCCGGGCCTCGTTGCACCCCTCCGCCGCCTCCTCCCGTACGCGCCACCTCCAATGAGCGACGTGGTTATTCGCTACGTGCTCGCCGCCTCGATTGCCGAGGCGTTCCGCAACTCGGTCTCACCTTCCTGACACGATGGACGTACGAGTACAGGTTTTCCCCAGCACGCGGGACGCCGCCGCCGATGCCTCTGCTTTCGTCATGAGCACGGCGGAGCAATTCGGCCTTTCGGACTCGATCCGGGAAGCACTGCTCCTCGTCGTCGGCGAAGCGGTAGCGAACGCCGCCGGTCACGGAAACCGACTCGATCCGAAAAAACAGGTCGTCGTCGAGTGCGCGAAAGGAGACGGTGAGGTGCGACTGTGTGTGGAGGACGAAGGTCCCGGGGTGCCCGTCGAGCGTCTTGAGCACGCCCAGCTCCCGAATGATCCGTTTGACACGAGTGGCCGCGGGCTTTTCATCATGAAATCCCTTGCAGATCGCGTGTGGTTAGAGTCTTCGGGACGTCGCCTGTGCATGATGTGGCGCGAAGTCGATGATGCTCCGTCGTCATGACGTCCCGCTGGTGGGGTAAGCCCCGGGAGAGGACCTGGTGGCTTCACCGCGCGCTGCTCGTCGCGTCCGTGGTCGTCTTCGTCGTGAGCGCAGCCGAACCGAGCGGAGATTCGTCGGCTCGGTGGACATTCGTAGGATCTGGACTCTTGGTGGCGGTGCTGATCGGCTACGCCTGGAAACGCGACGATGTGACGACGGGCGAGGTGCTGTTCTTCGCAGCCCTGTTCCGCCTCGCAGCCTTTCCGCTCCTCCCCACGTTGTCCGATGACGGCTTCCGCTACGTGTGGGATGGTTGGCTTCAGCTTATGGGTCTCAACCCCTACCTGACCATCCCCGCCGAGGTCTCTTCGCGCGTGATGGATGCCCCCGGGTTGTTGGGTCGCCTGAATTCGACGCCCTATTACTCCGTTTACCCACCGTCTTCCCAACTCGTCTTTCTGCTCGGCAGCTTCGTCGGTGGAAGCAGTTGGCAAAGTTCGTGGTTCGCGATCAAAGGGATATTCGTAGTCATCGAGTGCACTGGCATCTGGGCACTGAGCCGGATGGTAACGGCCCGCTCCCTGTTGCTTTACGCTTGGCACCCGCTCGTACTTATCGAGATTGCGGGGCAAGCACACACCGAGGGCGGGATGGTCGGCTTCATGCTCCTCGCCCTCTACTTCTATCGTTTCGGACGCCCTGCCTCAGCAGTTGCAGCACTCACGGCGGCAGGGTGGTTCAAGCTGTATCCACTTCTGCTCTTGCCTTTCCTGCTTCGCCGTGCGGGGTGGCGTCACGTGTGGGCCGCAGGTGCTGTCACGGTCGCACTGTGCTTCCCATACGCCGCCCCATCGGTCCTCTCTAACGTAGCGCAGTCCCTCGATTTATACGTTCGGTTATTCGAGTTCAATGCAGGCCCTTATTTCACATTGAAGACGATAGGATTAGCCGGGGCTGGCGCAGACTGGAGTAAGGCGCTTGGTCCTTTACTGCGTTACGTATTTATACTCGGTACCATTTGCATCTTCGTAGTAGATCGGCGCTCGCGGCGGCCGATCGCTTGGGCGTGGCTAGCCGCGGTCGGTCTCTTGTGGCTCACTGCGACGACGGTGCACCCGTGGTACTTGTTGAGTGTGCTCGCGCTTATCCCGCTCGCGATTGAGAAGGGCACAGGGCCGACCGCTTCGTTTGTTGCGGCAGGCTGGCTCTGGCTCTCCGTGGCTTCCCTCGGGACCTATCTCTTGTATACTGCCGGCGATCGTCCGTATTGGATGTCGGTTGTGATCGGGTGGGGAGGAGCGGCAGCGCTGTGGGGTGTCGCGCTTTCGCTTCTTTTGCTGCCTGTCATCATGCGATATCGGGCTCGGAGGAAGTGGCGTCGCATACGCCCACACCTCCAGTCTCCAGCGCGGATACTTGATCTCGGGGCGGGGGAGGGGTACGTAGGGGAAGGGGCCGCGGAAGATCCGGGCAACGTAGTCACGCTAACGGACGTGGTCGATTTCAATCGAACCTCGATGCCGCTGACGCTCTATGACGGTCACCGACTGCCCTTCGAGCCGGATGCGTTCGATGTGACGCTGCTCGTATTCGTGCTGCATCACGCGGAAGAGCCGGGGGAGGTGCTCCGTGAGGTGAGACGGGTCACGAAAGTGGGTGGACGCGTCGCTGTGCTCGAGTCTGTGGCTGAAAACAGCTTCGATGAACGGTGGCTACCCTTCGCGGATCGGTTGGCGAATCGCTTGCGATCGGGGGGGCGGATGAGTCAGCAAGAGGAGCACCTCCACTTCAAATCCAGTGCGGCGTGGAGAAGAGCGTTTGCGGACGCGGGTTTCGAAGTCAACTTTGAATCGAGGCGCGGGCGGCTGTTGCACAAGCAGGTCCTTTTTGTGCTCGCCTGAATCTGTTATTGCAATGTCTCAGCACTAATATCATCCATTGCATTCCCCTGCGAAATATCGAACCACACATACTCGCCGTGGCGACGGAACCACGTCAGTTGTCGCTTCGCATACCTCCGAGAGTTGCGCTTGATGAGCCGCACCATCTCCTCGAATCCGATCTCGCCTCGGAGATAGGCGAGGGGCTCCCGGTAGCCGATCGTTCTCAGGGGGTTTGGCGTCCGCTCGTTTACATACGGTTGCAGGCTGCGATTCTCTTCGACCAACCCGCGATCGAGCATCTCATCCACGCGCCGATTAATCCGGTCGTAGAGTTCCACCCGGGGGCGCGTTAGAACGCGCGGGGCAAAGCGGTGCCGGGATACCGTCTTCTCTTCGTGATACGAAGAGAGCGGCTGCCCCGTATCGATGTAGACCTCTAGTGCGCGAACGACCCGCTGCGTTTTCGTCGCGTCCATCATGGCCGCGCTGTCCGGGTCGACCGCCTGCAGTTCTTGAAAAAGGATGTCCTCACCTTCACGATCGAGTCGATCCATCAAGGCCGTCCTTGTGGCAGTCGTCGTAGGTGGGATCTCAGCTAGGCCATGCAGCAGCGCTTCGATGTAAAGTGTCGAACCACCTACGACGATGGGGATTTTGCCGCGCTTCAGTATCTGATCTATCCGCTCAGTAGCGGCCTGTGCGAAGCGACCCGCAGAGAATGGCTCTGAGATATCCAACTCGTCGATGAAATGATGAGGGACCCGCTGGAGGTGTTTATGGTCAGGCTTCGCCGTTCCTATAGATAGTTGCCTATAAATTTGCCGACTGTCGGCCGAGACAATCTCTCCGTCCATTCGCTCTGCAAGACCTATGCTGAGCTCTGTTTTCCCGACGGCCGTAGGCCCGATGAGGGCAGGTATGACTGGTGCAGATTTTGACATTATTGGATCAGTAGATCGTAGTCTCCGAACGTACTGGGGCACCCGTTCTTAGTCTCGGCCAGGCTCTCGATCAATACAGCGTCGGCTGCAAGTCCTGCATGATGACACGAGCGGCGTTACGACCTGAGGCGCCCATAATTCCCCCGCCGGGATGCGTGCTCGCGCCGGTCAGGTAGAGGCCGTCTAAATGGCTACGATATCCACTCATTTCCACGCTGGGTCGCATCATGAACATCTGGTCGAGCCCCATCTCTAAGTGCATCACGTTTCCCCGGAAGAGACCGAGCTCACGTTCCAGCCAGAGCGGGTGCTGGAAGAGCTGCCCGACGACTTTGTCTCGCGTGCCTGGGGCGTACTTCTCGAACGAAGTCAAGATGTCATCGGCTACGCGATCCCCGATTGTGTCCCAAGACTGTCCGTCTGCCAGTTCGTACGGGAAGTACTGAGCCCACAGCCAGAGCACTTCGCCGCCCGGCGGAGCCAAGGAGTCGTCAACAGCACTGAAACTCATGCTGACGATAGGCGGGTCGGTGGCGGGATACCCCTTTAAGTAATCCGCGTATGCGTTCTGGATATGTTGTCGGTCCCTGCAGATCAACTGCATCGCAACGCGGGCGTCGTCGCCTGGATGCGACGAATATCTGATGGGCTCCGAGAGCGCCAGGCGCAATACCGCACCAAACCCATTACCTACACGGTACTCGTGCTTCGGCTGAGGGCGGAGCGACTCCGGCATGAGTCGCTCGATAGTCTCCAGAATGTGCGTTCCGGACAGGACGGCCTTAGAGGTGTACGCTTCGCCGTGTACTCGAACCCCCTTGGCCGTTCGCCCACTGAACAGGATCTCTTCCACCGGTGATGAGAGGAATACGTCGCCCCCGTGTGCCTCAATGTGGCGTTGGAGCGCTTGTGTCAGCATCCCCGATCCGCCGCGGGGCCGCGCCATGCCACCTTCGTGGTACAGCGGATGCCACAGCAGGAATGGTGCGGTCATAGGCTCCGTGGGCGGCGGCCCGGACTGCGCTGCCATCCACGTCAAGGGTGCTTTGATTTTCTCTTCTTTGAAGTATTGGTCGACGACGCTCCCGTAGGGCTGCAGGATCATGCTCAGTTGCTGCTGCCAAGCCATGTTTCCGCTCGGGCTAGCTATCATTTTATGCCCTAATTGTAAGGGGCCAGGAACTGCCAAAAACACATCCCGCACGGTGCGGGCAAAGGGTAGCCAATCGCTGACGAAGCGCCGATAAGCCTCACCTTCCCCTGGAAATTTCTCCTCAAGATGATGTGCCGTGCGATCCGCATCCCTGTAGAAGAAGACGCCGTCTTCATCTAAAAAAGGAGCATAAAACAATGGGTCTATATCGATATATTCTAGCCCGTAATTATTAAGTTTTAATTCTTCAACGATAGGCGTAAGCCTGATGAGGATGTGGGCACTGCCTCCTAGATCAAACTGGTAACCAGGAACAATCTCTTTAGTAGAAACAGCTCCTCCTGCGATATCCCTGCGTTCGAAGACGGCCACCTTGTGGCCGGTTTGTGCCAAATAGGCTGCTGAAATCAGCGCATTATGACCTGCCCCAATGATGATGACATCGTAATCCGTCGACTCGCTAGTCATTTAACACGTTCGTTTCAAGAGAGTTTAATGTAGTCGGCAGCGCTGTCGCGCAGCTTGTCGCGCTGGTGGATGTAACCCATCGTCGTTTCGAGTCGCTTATGGCGTGCGTGCGTCTGCACCTGTTGCAGCGTGGCGCCCGCCTCGATAGCCAGGGTGCAGCCCGTATGTCGAAGTGTGTGGGCCCCGACGGTCGCATCGAGGCCGGCGCGGCTTGCCGTCCGGCGTACGACGCCATAAATACCATCGGGGGAGAGGCGGTTTCCTCGGCTGTCGTTTCGGCTCAACGACCGCCACAGCGGTCCCGATTCGATACCGTAATGCGCTCGCATGTCCTCAATGGCCTCGACGACGTGAGCTGGAATTTTTACGTATTCATCCGATCCGCCTTTGGTCCTCGGCAGGTCGAGCACCCAGTACGGGCCTGTCGTGTGCACGTGGCGCACATCCATCGCGGAGGCTTCCGAGCGGCGCAGCGCGCAGTGTATCATGACGAGGAGTAGCGTCCTATCTCGAACGGCAGCTTGTCCGTTCTCTGCCGTGGCTTCGATGAGGCGAGTGGCTTGCTCTTGTGTCAGAACCGTGATGGTTGTATTTGACTTCGCATTTCTATCGATCCGGCGCACGAGTTGCTTGTTCGCCGGATTGGCGTCTACGAGTCCGAGTGCTTCAAGCCAACTATAAAAACCCCTGATCGCTGATACCTTTCTCTGGAGTGTACTCGGTCGCAAGCCCGACTCTTGCAAATGCTGGAGGAAGGCGTTGAGGTGAACGAACGTTATAGCCCGTGCCATTCGCAGGGTGACAAACTCTGCATCGAACAACTGCAACAGGTCGTTGCGGTATGCGCGCCGCGTCTGCTCGCGATCGAAACGAAGCAGGTAGACCGGCAGCAGGTCAGCGTCGAGTGCGGGGTCGTGCGGGGCGATGTCACCGCCGGAGGCGACGAGGCTCGTGATGGCGTGGTCTGTCATGGCAGGATGAGGGTTGGAAGTTAAGGTGTGATAATAAGGGTTATCACGGGTACAAGGCAATATGCTGTTTTTTCCTACCCCTGGGCCTCGTCGCCTCGAAACCATTCGGTGAGCCGTGCTTTAGGCTTCACTCCTCGGCTTCCCCGTGTGCCTGTGTATCTACGCTTTCTCGAACTCCTCCGCCGCGTCCGTGCGAGCTACTGGTTCATTCCGTCGCTGATGGCCGTAGCAGCTTTCACGCTCTCCATCATTCTGGTCAGCATCGACATCCGACTCGGACGGGGTTGGATCGACGACATCCCCTGGCTTTACGCGAACGAGCCTGAAGGGGCCCGCGCGATGCTGTCTACGATCGCGGGCTCGGTGATCTCCGTCGCCGGCGTGACGTTCTCCATTACGATCGCGGCGCTCAGCCTCGCGTCCTCGCAATACGGACCCCGGCTCATCGCGGGGTTCATGCGGGACCGCGGCAATCAGTTCGTGCTCGGCACGTACACCTCGACCTTTCTATACTGCCTGCTCATCCTGCGGACTATCCGCGGTTCGGAGTCGGCTTCGTTTGTCCCGCACCTCGCGATTATCGTCGGACTCGTCCTCGCGATCCTTTCGGTCGGCGTGCTGATCTACTTCATTCACCACGTGTCGCAGACGATCCGCGTCTCGTACGTCATCCATCAGGTGAGCCAGACGCTCAACCACCGGATTGACTCGCTGCAATCGTCGGCCGCGCAGCCCGCTTATGCCGTGGACGGCGGCAAATGGCGGGATCTCCCTGAGGATTTCAGCGACCGCGCCGTGACGATCCGCTCGCGACGGGCCGGGTACGTCCAGGTGGTCAACGACGCCCGCCTTGTAGCACTCGCGGCAAAGCACGACCTGCTCATCCGCGTCCAGTCGCGGCCGGGGGATTTCGTCGTTGACGATGGCGAACTCCTCCGCGTGCTCGGCCGTGCGGCTGACGACGCCCACGTCGCTAAGCAGCTCGTCGGCACCTTCTTGCTTGGCATGCGGAGGACGGATTCGCAAGACGTCATCTCGCTGGTCCAGCAACTCGTCGAAGTGGCTGCGCGCGCGATATCGCCCGGCATCAACGACCCGTTTACGGCGATCACCTGCATCGATTGGCTGACGGCCGCGTTTAGCCGACTGGCTGCGGAGGATGTGCCCTCAGCGTATCGTTACGATGATGGCGGCACGTTGCGACTCGTGTTCCAACCCGCGACGTTCGAGGAGTTTATGGATGCGGCGTTCGACCCACTGCGCGAATACGGTCGCGGGATGGTAGAAATCGTCGTCCGCCTGCTACAGAGCATCGAGTCGGTCGGCCAGCGCGTGACGATCCCACAGAATCGCGACACGCTGAGCCGCCACGCGCACGCGATCTATACTGACGCACTCCATCACCTCACGCACGAGAGCGACCTGACTCGAGTCGAAACCCAGTTCCGTATCACGATGGCCACCGTTTGGGGGAATACCGACGACGACAGCGCCTCGCTGCAACGCGTCCCGAACCTCCCCCAAGACTTCGCAGGCTGACGTGCTGTGCCTTCAGTGGCACTTTGCTACCAGTTTAATTCTTGGTTAGTGCAATAACAGCAATACCGCATCGACTCCACTCCCGGCCGGTAACACGCTATCTTCTTTCGCTTTCCCGATCCTCTGCTCATGCTTCCTGCCTCGAACCACCCGAACCCCTCCGCTGCTTCTCGGTCGTTCCGCCCGATTGCTGTTGGCGCGCTCTATCCCAGTGTCGAGCGCGGACTGGCCGCCGACCTCGCTGCCGCCCGCTCGCTCGGCGGCGTGGCGTACCCTGTCTGCACCCTCCTCCTCATGGCTGGCCACGGCACGACGACTGATGCCACGGATGTCCCCGAAGACACGGTCCGCGCTCAACTCGAGCACCTCGCCGCGACGGTCCGGCCAAGCGCGCTGAAGATCGGTGTGCTGTCGTCCCACGGCTCGGCCGATGCGGTGTTGACCTTCGCAGAAGCATTCGACGGGCCTGTGCTCCTCGACCTCCAACTCAGCGGGCGGCACGGCGAGACCGTGCTCACGAGCCGCGGTATCGACGTCGTGATGGATCGCCTCGCGGTGCCGGACCTTGTGGTCATCAGCCGGTCGGACGCCGAGCCGTTGAGCGGCGGGGAGATTGCGTCACTCGACGACGCTCAGGTCGCCGCGCAACGGCTGGTCCGTCAGGGCGCACGGGCCGTCGTCATAAAATGCGGCCCCCTCCCTGCCCGGTTCTTCGAGACGGAACAGGGTCTCCCCTCTTCCGATCCCGAGGCGCCATTCAACGCCGACCTCTATTTTGACGGGGAGTCGTTCGCACTCTTCGAAGCGCCGCACCTCACCGACGGGCCGTGCGAGGCGGCTTCCAGCGCGTTCGCAATTGCGGCGCTCCGGGGGATGACGGACGGCAAGACGACGGAAGAAGCGCTCCAGGAAGCTAAACGGTTCGTAACGGAGGGCATACGGAACGGCACGAAAGAAGGAGAGACCGTTTTCTTTAATTTCGACTGGTCCAGGCAAGAGACTCATTAATTAGTTTAAGCCCGCCACCCTCCTTACCTCACCCTCGAAACTCATGAAGCGAACGATCTACGACGTAGCCAGCGAAGCCGGCGTGGCGATCTCCACGGTCTCCCGTGTGCTCAACGGGTCGAGCGAGGTGTCGGAGGCGACCCGAGAGAAGGTGGAAGCGGCCATCGAAAAGCTGAAGTTCCGGCCGCAGCGGACCGCCCGAACCCTCGCGCAGCAGCAGACGCACTCGCTCGCCGTCGCGATGCCTTCGTTCACGTCGCTGTTCTTCGTCGAGGTGCTGAAGGGGATCAAGGATGAGCTACGGATGCACGACATCGACCTCCTCCTCTGCAATCTTGGCTCGACCGCACCGTACCACACCCTCGGGCGCTTCCTCCAACGCGGCGCCGTCGATGCCCTCATGGTGATCTCGCTGCCCGTCGACGACGAGCTCGAAAGCGAGCTCTCGAAGCTCCACGCGCCGATCGTGCTCGTCGGCTCCCGCCGCGATGCGTTCGACTCCTATTTCTGGGACGAGGTGGCGGGCTCGGAGCGTGCCCTCGCGCATCTCACCGCGCAGGGGCACGAGCGCATTGGGTTCATCGCCGCGCACCCGTGGGATCACAACGTCGAGAGCCGGGTCCACGGGTACCGGCGCGGGCTCGAAGCAGCCGGGCTCCCCTTCGACCCCGACCTCGTCGTGACCGGTGACACCACCAAGCACGCGGGGTTCAGTGAGGAGGCAGGCTCCGAAGCGATTCACAAGCTGATGGAGCTTGCCGACCCGCCCACCGCGATCTGCGCCTCGTCGGACGTGCAGGCGTTTGGCGCGTGGGCGGCCCTCCGAGACATGGGGAAACGGGTCCCGCAGGACGTTGCCCTCATCGGGTACGACAACCTCAAGCTCAGCCGCTTCCTCGGGCTCTCCACCGTCGATCAGAAGATGTACGATGTTGGGCACCGCGCTACGAAACGGCTTCTCCACCGCATGGAGGCGACCACGGAGGAGCGGATTTCGGAATCGATCGAGCCCGAGTTGATCGTCCGTAGCAGCAGCGCGCCCGAGCTGTCGTAACAGGGTCCGGCGGTATCTTACAGCCCCGCCGACCAGCCACCCCGATGATGCCGTCCCGCTCCATTGATTCGCTCGACACGCTCCTCCGAAACCAGCTCGATCACTGCCTCGTCGAGACCGAACTCGGCACGCTCGGCAAGCGCTATCGGGGCAAAGTCCGCGACACGTACCGCACCGGAGACGGCCGGCTCGTGCTCGTCACAACGGACCGGATCTCGGCCTTCGACCACATCCTGCCGCGCCCGATCCCGTTCAAAGGGCAGGTGCTGAACCAGCTCGCCGCGCACTTCTTCCGCGCCACGCACGACATCGTCCCGAACCACGTGCTTTCGGTGCCGGATCCGAACGTGACCGTGGCCCTCGCCTGCGAGCCGATCCCGATCGAGTTCGTCGTGCGCGGCTACCTCGCCGGTCACGCCTGGCGGGTCTACCGCGATGGCGGCCGAACGCTGTGCGGCGTCACGCTGCCCGACGGGCTCCGACAGAACAGCCGCTTCACCCGACCGATCCTCACGCCAGCCACCAAAGCGGCCGAAGGCCACGACGAGGACATCTCCCGCGAAGCGATTATTGAGCGCGGACTGATGGATGCCACTGTTTTCGACCGGATCGCGTCCTTCGCGCTGCGGCTCTTCAAACGGGGAAGCGAACTCGCGGCCGAACGCGGCCTCATCCTCGTCGACACGAAGTACGAGTTCGGGTTCGATGCGCAGGGTGATGTCGTGCTGATCGACGAGGTGCACACGCCCGATTCGTCTCGCTATTTCTACGCGGAGGGTTACGAGGAGCGCCTCGCCCGAGACGAGCCGCAGCGCCAGCTCTCGAAGGAATTCGTGCGCGAGTGGCTGATGGAGCAGGGATTCCAGGGCAAGGACGGCCAGACCATGCCCGACCTTCCCGACGACTTCCGCGTGCTCGCCGCCAAGCGATACATCGAGCTCTTTGAGACCGTGACGGGAGAGCCGTTCGAGCCCGATTCGCACTCCGATCCCGAGTCGCGGATTCGGGAGGCGCTCGCCGGTGTCGTACCCGGCGTGTGACGCGGCGGAACCGCCGTACCCATCATGCGTCAAATGTGCCACGTGTCACCCTTGATTATGCCACGTGTCACTCACCGGACGACGCCATGCACGGAACCTCCATCGGCCTCGAGGCCCGCTCGACCGACGACCTCATCGAGCGGCTGAAGCGCGGGCTCCCGCCGAGTGCCTTCGAGCGGCTCCGCGAGCACCTCGACCTCGCCTCCGACGCCCTCGCCCACCTCACCGGCGTCTCGACGCGGACGCTCGCCCGCCGTAAGAAACAGGATGCGCCGCTCGCGCCCGACACGAGCGAGCGCTTGCTCCGGATCGCTCGGCTCTACGAGATCGCCACTGACGTGCTGATGGGCGAGGCCGAGGCCCGGCGATGGCTGAAGGCCCCGAACACTGCGCTCGGCGGCCAGAGCCCGCTCGATTACGCCGACACCGAGCCCGGCGCACGGGAGGTGGAAGACCTGCTCGGTCGCCTCGCGCACGGCGTTTTCGTGTAAGCCCGCATGCCGGACCCAATTACGGCATGGCGCATCACGCAGGCCCGCTACGCCGATGACCGCGCAGCCGGTGGCGGGGCGTTCAGTGGCGAAGGCGCGCGGCGCTACGGCGGGCGGTGGAACAGCCGGGGTACGGCAGTGGCGTACACGGCAGGGTCGCGTTCCCTCGCCCTGCTCGAAATCCTCGTCCACGCGGAATCGACGCGGCTGCTCGGCCACTACGTCCTCATCCCCGTCACGTTCGACGTGCGATTCGTCGAGACACTCAGCGAGGACCGGCTGCCGGAGGGTTGGCAGGCGCACCCGGCCCCATCCTCCACCCAGGAAATCGGCGATGCGTGGGCACGCGGGGAGCGCTCAGCCATACTGCGCGTGCCGAGCGTGATCCTGCCCGCCGAGCCGAACTTCCTGCTCAACCCCGCGCATCCCGACTTCGCCGAGCTGACGATCGGTCAGCCCGAACGACTCGACGTAGACCGCCGCTTCCTCGACGCAGCGGGGTAAGGGACGGGGATCGGTCGCCGGCCCGCGAGGCGTGGGTCGCTTCCGCTCGGGGGCTCGACGCCTGGGAGTACGTAGAGGGGCCACCGGGACGTGGGCTCGGTAGAGGGCCAACGCAGGGAGAGTGGATCGGCCGCACGCTCCTCCCAGAGCCAGTCGAGCGAAGGCACGATGACGAGGCCTTCGGCGTCATCGCCGAGCGTTACATCGAGTTTCGCCGAAAGCCCGTCGGCGAGCACGATGGCGGGACGAGGCAAGCCACGAAGCGCGTCGGCGAGCCCTCGCAGGCTATCCGTCTCGTGCTGGACACGGGCCCGCTCGGTGAACACGGGGCCGAGGGCGAGCAAACGCATTTCACCTGAGCCGATATGGAGGGGGAATGCCGGCTCCATCGCCACGGGCGGAAGCGAGCTATCCGCTTCGAGGTCGAGCAGGAAAGGAGAAAGAAGTAGTGCGATGCAAAGCGCGCCGAAGCCTCGGTCCGGAAGCCGGAGCCCGAGCCACGCCAGCCCGAGCGGGACGACAGGCATGAGGTATCCCGACTCGAGAGGAAGCCGGACGAAGGCCATCGCATACAGCCCGATTCCACCGAGCAGCGCCCACTCGACATGCCGCCGGGGCGCTGCGAGCGGTCGGGGGCGAACGAGCGCCCACAGCACCGCCGCCCCGACCGCGGCGAATCCAATCTCGCCCCACACGTCGAGCGTCGCGCGATGCACGGCGATTCGGAGCGGGAGGGCACCATCGTAAAATCGGAGGAAGTCGGGGCCATACACGAGCAGAGGCGGAAGGTAGCAGAGGCCCGCCACGACTGACGCGACAAAAGCAAAGTGGAGTACGTTTCGCCCCGCGGTCCGGTCCTCCCGCGGCCTCCCTCCCATCGCGAGCAGCCATACGAGTGGGATCACCATCGCACCCGCCGTGAGGCGAGTGCCGATGGCAAGCCCCAACCCCACACCTGCGATCCCAGGCTGCTCGCGTAACGCGAAGTACAGACTGCCGAGCACGATGGCCAGGCTCCACACGTAGTCCATCGCGAACAGACTGTTGATGTAGACCACCGGCACGAACGCGAACGCGAGTCCGCCGAGCAGATAGCCTTTTACTTCAAGTCGTCGCAGAATCAGCCCGAAGAATCCTGCTGCGATGCCCGAGAACAGGATCGTCAGCCCATTCAGGCCGCCGAGCCCGCCCAGCGCCCACCCGAGTGCACTCCCAATTTCATGCACGGGGTACGACGGGAACCGTGAGGCGAGATACTCCCCCGTCGTCGCGAGGTGACGGGCGGCGAGGGCGATCCGCCACGCGTCAGGGTCCAGGCCTGCGCTCGCCGTGCTCAGGAAAGGCAGCCGCGAGACCACGATGGCCGCACACAGCCCGGCAAAAATGGCGCGGTCTGCGACCGGGCGTGGTGGGGAAGGCATAAAAGATGATGCAATAACGGACAACATTACTTCGGAGGCCGCAGCCCTCCAGCGTCGGCATATACACTCGGAGCGGTCACGCGGACTCGCTCGGTGGCGACCCCGTGCCGTCTCGGCCAACGGGCCAGCGAGTGATCGTCCCGTCGGCCTCCACGAGTTGGAGCTGCTGACGCGGGTACACCGTCAGGATTTTGTCCGCGTGCTCGGGCCGGCCGAACTCCTCGACGAGCAGCGCGACAAGCTCGCTCTTCCACTTCCGCCGCTCCCGCGCCCCGACGAGGTAGCGCACGGTGAGGTTGATGCTCCAATCCGTCATCGAGAAATAGAGCGTCGGGTCCTCCGCCACGCTGTCGGGTAACCCGGCGCGCTGGAGGATTTCACGGTAACGCGCAGCCGGGGCCACCATGTAGTCGTGCAGCAGCCCGTGCGCCACGCGCTCGGCGACGCCGGCGGCGTAGCGCACGTCGGACTCTGGCGCGATCGAGATCGACAACTCGTCCCACACGAAGTCGAAGTCGCGCGTGTAGTTCACGATGCTGCCCGTCAGCACCTCGTTATTCGGGAACGTAATGAGCCGCCCCGTCGCCTGTTCGGCCTGAATGAAGCTGGGCGGGCGGTCCGGGCCGCCGTATTCCCACACCGTCGTCGTGAGGAAGTCGATCCGGTACACGTCGCCGAACACTTCCCCCACTGCGATCCGGTCGCCAACGCGGTAGTAGCCCTGAAACGAGTTGAGCAGCCAGCCGGTGAAGCTCTCGATCGGGGTCTGCAGCGCCCACGACAGTGCGAGGCCGACGAGCCCGAGAGAGCCGAGAAGCGCCCGGAAGTCGCCCGCGATTACCCCGACCGCGATGCTCACCGCGATGAGCCACACGGCAATCCCGAAGAGCGCTGTCACCGCCGCCGCCTTCTCCCAGCGCCCGAGCACGCGGCGGACGAGCGGCCGGATAAGCCGCACGATCAGCCACGCCAGAAACAGGATCAGAAACGCGACGATCAGCTTCGGCAGGCTGCGGACGAGGACGTACCAGATGTCGGTGAAGGCCTGCCGCGCGCGCGTCGTCGTCTCGCGCGCGAGCGAATCGGCGCGGAACTCCGGCGCGACGACGGCGGAATCCGCCATCGCTGGCGTGGCGGCCATGGTGCCCGTCCCGACGCTGTCAACGACAAGCGTATCGAGCGTGGCATCGGGCTGCTGTGGGGTCGCGCCTTCACCGGCGTCGGGAACGAAGAAGACGAGCAGGCTCGTGATCGCCACGGCGAGGACCGTCGCCTGCCGGAAGCCACGCAGGCTTCGCTCGGCCCCGGCCTTCGCCGACCCCACGGTGCGGAGCCGCCGCGCCCGGCCGCTTACGGCGGAGCGGATCCGCCGACGGCTTCGGCGACCCGACTGCTGCGTCGTGCGGCGTGTGGTGGTGCGGCGGGAAGGCATCGTCAGTCCTCTTGCCCGGCGAGAATCGCCGTGATCGCTACGACGTTGACGATGTCCTCGGCATCGGCGCCGCGGGAGAGGTCGTTGGCGGGCTTCTTCAGGCCTTGCAGAATCGGCCCGAACGCCTCAGCGCCGCCGACGCGCTGGGCGATTTTGTACCCGATGTTGCCCGCGTCGAGCGTCGGAAAGACGAACACGTTTGCGTGCCCGGCCACATCCGAGCCCGGCGCTTTCCGCTCGCCGACCGACGGCACGAACGCCGCGTCGAACTGCAGCTCGCCGTCGATCGCGAGATCGGGACGGCGAGCCTGCGCTTTCGCCGTCGCCTGCTGCACGTGCGTCACCGCCTCGTCGTCGGCGCTGCCCTTCGTTGAGAACGAGAGGAACGCGACACGGGGCTCCTCGCCCGTGAGCAGCTTGTGCGACCGCGCCGCGTCGATGCCAATCGAGGCGAGTTGATCGACGTCGGGCGTCGGCACGACGCCGCAGTCGGCGAACGTGACGGGCCGTCCGTCGGGCAGGATCATGAGGAAGAAACTCGACACGAGCGCCGAGTGCTCGTCGACGCCGATGCAGTGGATCGCGGCGCGGAGCACGTCCGGCGTCGGGTGCGCCGCGCCGGCGACGCAGCCGTCGGCCTCGCCCCGACGCACCATGAGATCGCCGAAGTAGAGCACGTCCTGCGCGGTTTCGCGCGCCTGCTCGTACGTCATCCCTTTATGCTTGCGGAGTTGAAACAGCTCCTGCGCGTACTCCGTCGCCCGCTCCGTCCGAGACGGGTCGATGATCGGGACGGTGTGCGGGAGCGTCACGCCGATCTCGGCGGACGTGGCGCGGATGCGCTCTTCGTTGCCGAGGAGCACGGGCCGAGCGATCCCCTGCTCAACGATCGTGTGGGCGGCGCGGATCGTGCGGGGGTCCTCGCCTTCGGGAAGGACGATGCGCTTGTTCAGCTTCTTGGCGCGAGAGAGGAGGTCGATCATTGCAATAACGGATAATTTAGTTAAGGGCAGCAGCGCTACCCGTGCGGGCGGACCCACGCCTCGGAGCCGTCGGCGAACGTCTCGCGCTTCCAGATCGGCACGCGCTCTTTCAAGGTATCGATGAGCCACCGGCACGCGGCGAACGCCTCCGCCCGGTGCGGCGTCGCCACACCGACGACGACGCTCGACTCGGCGACCGGCACCTCGCCGAGCCGGTGGAGCAGGCAACACCGCGCGACGGGCCACCGCTCGGCCGCTTCGTCGGCGAGATGGCCGAGTTCGGCGAGCGCCATGGGCTCGTACGCTTCGTACCACAGCCGCACCGTCTCCCGCTCCCCCGTCCACTGCCGCGTCGTCCCGACGAACAGGCTGAGGCCGCCCGCTTCGGGCGCAGCGAGGAAAGCGGACACCTCCCCCACCGGCAGCGGGCCGGTACGAAGCGCGCACCACCGCTGCGCGTCGCGGCGCTCGGCGGAAGCGTTCTTACTTTGTTGAGAAGCCCTCTCTTGTGTCATCCTGAGCTTGCCGAAGGATCTGTGACGAGCAACGTCGTGCCGAGGAGAGATGGGCTTCGCCGAGCCCTCCGGGGTTCCTCGACTGCGCTCGGGATGACACGTTAGAAGGTATCACGGTACTGCTCAGCTGAGGCTTCGCAATACAGCAGGCGCTGTCAGCCACCACTCGTCGGGGTGAGGAGCGCGACTTCGTCCCCGTCGTGCAAAGCTGTTTCGCCAGCAACGTACTGTTGGTTCACGGCGAGGCGGACGACGGGGCGGAAGTCAGCGAGCGCGGGGTAGCGTTCGATCAGCCGGTCCAGCAACACATTGCCTGTCGCGGGCGCGGGCAGCGACACCGCCACCGCGCCCGCCCCGACGCGCTCGCGGAGCACGCTGAAGAACAACACATGCACGCCGATCTGTTCGGCCGCGTCGGCCTCGCCGTGGGACATGGCTACTGGAGATCGCGAAGTGCCTGCTGGATCGCTTCGAAATCGGGCTGCTTGCCTGCGTTCTCCAGTACCTCGGCGTACTTCACCTCGCCGTCGGCGTCGATCACGAATGCGGACCGCTTCGAGATCCGGTCGAGCTTCATGTCGGTGAAGTCGTTGTGGTACTTCGCGCCGTACTGCTCGCTGACCTGGGCGTTGTGGTCGCTGAGGAGCGGGAAGCCGAGGTCATAGCGCTTTTTGAACTCGCTCAGCACGAACGGCGAGTCCGTCGAGATGCCAACGACCTGGGCATCGAGGTCCTGATAGCGTGAGAGGTCGTCGTTAACGGAGCACATCTCGGCGGTGCAGACGCCGGTGAACGCGCCGGGGAAGAACAGGAGCACCGTGCTCTTGCCGTCGCGCATCTCGGAGAGCGTGAACGCCTCGTTCTTGTCGGTGTAGAGGGTGAAGTCGGGGGCTTGCTGCCCGGTTTCGATAGCCATGTTCGGGGAGTGGAGATGGGTGAGAGGGAAGGGTGGAGTCACTGCGCGAAGCGGATCGACCGAACGGGATCGACGCGGGAGGCGACGCGGGCCGGGAGGTACGCCGACAGCGTGCACAGCGCGAGCGACACGACGGCTACCAGTACGAAGTCGAACGCGCTGAGTTCTACCGGCGCCGTGTCGATGTAGTACGCCTCTTGCGGGAGCGGGATCAGCCCGAACTCCAGTTGCAGGAGGGCGAGCACGAGCGCCAGCCCCATCCCCAGCCCCGTCCCGACGACACCGATGAGGAAGCCGAGCCACACGAACAGTCGCTTCACGCCGTCTGCCGGGCACCCCATCGAGAGGATGATCCCGATCTCGCGCGTCTTCTCGAGTGTCACCATCAGCAGGGTTCCGATGATGTTGAACGCCGCCACGAGCACGATCACGCCGATCACGAGCGGGACGACGCTCTGCTGGAGGTTCACCCACGCGAACAGGTTCTGCTGCACCTGGAAGATGGACCGGGCGTAGACCGGCACGCCGTACGCCTCGTTGATGGCCTCGGCCGTGGCGTCGGCGCGGTCGAGGTCGTCGAGTTGGAGGTCGAACCGGGTGACCTGATCGTCGGCGTAGCCGAAGAGCGCGCGGGCAGCTTCGAGGTCAGTGTAGGCAAACACCTCGTCGAAGTCGGCGAGGCCGGTTTCGTAGATGCCGGCGACGTGGAAGGCGCGGACGCGCGGCCGGGCGAAGGTCGCCGCGCCTACCTCCCGCATCGAAAACGCCGTGAGCTGGCCGCCGACCTCGACGGCGAGCAGGTCGGCGAGCGCTCGGCCGATCACCACGCCGGGCCGACCCGCCGAGTCGGGCGCAAACGTGAACGTGCCCTCCTGCACCTGCTCGGCGAGGAAGTCCTGCCGCCCCTCGACCGTCCCCGTCACGACAGCCCCGTCGATCCCCGACTTCGAGCGGAGCAGGGCGAACTCGTCCACGACGGGCGTGACGCGCGCGACGCCAGGCAGCCGGGCGAGGCTCGTCGCGAGCGTGTCGTCGGTGAGCGGCTGGTCGACGTAGCTCTCGACGCGTACGTGCGCGCCGAACCCGACGATCTTCTCCTCGATCTCGCGGCTGAACCCGCGCACGATCATCAGCGAGAGCAGGAGCGCCGCCACGCCGAGCGCCACGCCGCCAATCGCGGCGTACGTGACGAAACGGAGGAAGCGCCGCCCCTCATCGCGGCCCTGCGCCCCGCGCAGGTAGCGGAGCGCGACGAAGCGCTGGAAGGAGGCAGAGGAGCGAGCGGCCATGCGGAGCGGTCGGCGAAGGAGGCCCGAAAGGTACCGCATCCGCCGAGCCGCTGAGGGCTGCGTCTCCCCATTCCTTCCCTGTCATTGCGAGGAGGCCGAAGGCTGACGCGGCAATCTCCCTGCATCAGCAGAAGGGCCACAAGCGACCGCCGTCGTAGCCTGAAGAAGATTGCCGCGTCGCTACGCTCCTCGCAATGACAGTATAGCTACCGCAGCAGCGTCAGCCGATGCGTGAGCGCGAGCCCGTCGCCGACGACGCGGACGACGTACACCCCTACCGGCAGCCCGCGCCCGTCGAGCATCAGTTCGTGCGTCCCCGCGCCGAGCGCTCCATCGGCGAGCATCGCCACCGCCCGTCCGAGCACGTCGTAGACCACGACCCGCGCGTTGGCTGCCGCGTCAAGCGTGAGCGCCACCGTTGCCGAAGCACGCGCCGGATTCGGGTACACCGACAGGCTCGACACCGCAGGTTCGGCTCCCGCGTCCTCGGCACCCGTCCCCTGCGTCACCGTCAGCGAGAGCGGTACCTCGACGGCTTCACCCGTCGCCGCAACGAACGCCTGCAGCGCCGAGGTGTAGTCGCCCACGGCACGCGCTCCTGCTCGGAACGTCAGCGCGATCTCGCGGCTCGCGCCCGGCGCCAGCGTCCCGTCCCACGCCCCCTCCGACCCCGCGTCCGAGTTTACCACAAGCCACGACGGCGGGAGCGGGTGCGGACGGACGCCGACGATACCTCTGTGGTTGAAGTTGTTGAACGTCATGTACATCATGCCGTTGGGGTCGATACGACTACGGAGCGGGTTCCCCCGCGGACCGGCGCCGCCCGCCTCCAAGAGCACCGGCGGCACCGGCGTCTCCAGCTCCTCGCCTTCGTCGTTGCCCCACCGATCCACGACCGCAATCCGGCTGAAGCCAAGCGCTCCCGGCGGGTACACCCCGTACTCGATCCGCACGCCGTCGGGGCCACCTTCTGCGCCCCCATGGGCGTCAATGATGTTGAAGATGCCATCGGGATAAGGCTCTGGGCGAACGGGGTAGCCCTCGGGCACGGTACCGTCGCGGTCCACGGCCCAGAATTGCCAGTTGTCGCGGTTCTCGCCGTCGCCGAGCACCGCCGAGAAGAGGAAGTGATCGGTGCTGGGGTCGTAGGCAAGACCGCCAGGACTGAAGTCGTCAATGGGGTCATCGGGCGGGGCAATCTCGATGCGGCGGCCGGTGAGGTCGCCTTCGAGGAGCAGCACGCGGCGCGTGCGGCTTCCGCTCCCATTCTCACGTTCGAGGTTCATCCACCAGAGCGTGCCGCTCTCGGTGTCATAGCCTATCCCTATCGTGCCAGCGAACGGCGTGAGTTCTGCGACAGTGGGGTTCTCGAATGAGCGGACGAGAGTAAGGTCGGGGGTGAACTCGAACGTCCGATGGAGAGCACTCAATTCAGTAGTAAAGAGACGACCTTCGGGCGTCATCACGACGCCGGAAGGTCCCCACCCACTCCCGAGATCGTCCTCGTCGAAGTAGTAGAGCACCTCGCCGTAGGTCCCGCAGGGTAATTCGCCCGTCGCCTGTTCACTAAGTCGTAGCACCGGACTCCGCCGCTGCAATGGCCGGTCGAAGGTGACGCAGAAGGTGAGCGGTTCCTCCCCCGCGTTGGTGAGCGTGACGCTACGCGTCGCCGTCGTCTCTTGCTCCACGGCCACATTGAGATCCAACGGCTCAACCATGAGTTGCGCGTGCACGGTTGTGCTGCCGAGCGCGAGGCACAGCCCAAGCACGAGGGATACGATATGCAGTCTGCGAGGCATCATCGACACGGTCGAAAGCGGAACGTCGCAACATACAGCCTGCCGGAGGTTTTCGCGTGGGTTGAAGCGCCGATGGATCTCCCGCCCGGTGCCGCGCGTCGTCGGTGGAAGCGCTTCGCCGCCCGTATCTTGAGCGCCTCCTCTCCCGTGTTTTCCGACGACGCCGACCCCGCCATGACGAACGCCATCCTCTCCCCGCCCATCCCCGTCAACGAGCCCGTCCGCTCCTACGCCCCCGGCAGCCCCGAGCGCGCCTCGCTCCGCGCCCGCCTCCTGGAGATGCGCGAGGAGACGGTCAACATCCCCGCCGTGATCGGCGGCGAGCGCGTCGAGACCGGGCGCACGGCGGAGGTCGTCGCGCCGCACGAGCACAGCCGCGTCCTCGGGATCGAACACAAGTGCGGCGAGGCCGAGGTCAATCGCGCGATCGAGGCCGCCGTCGAGGCCCGGCACGACTGGATGCGGATGGACTGGAACGACCGCGCCGCCATCTTCCTCCGCGCCGCCGACCTCCTCGAAGGCCCGTGGCGCGACACGCTCAACGCGTCGACCATGCTCGGCCAGAGCAAGAACCCGTACCAGGCCGAGATCGACGCCGCCTGCGAGCTGATCGACTTCTTCCGCTACAACGTCCACTTCATGCGGCAGATCTACGAGGACCAGCCGTTCTCGCCGCCCGGCCAATGGAACCAGGTCGAGTACCGTCCACTCGAAGGGTTCGTCTTCGCCGTCACGCCCTTCAACTTCACGAGCATCGCCGGCAACCTCCCGACGGCGCCTGCGCTGATGGGCAACACGGTCCTGTGGAAGCCGGCGACGACGGCGCTCCTCTCGGCCCACTACATCATGGAACTGCTGGAGGCGGCCGGCCTCCCGCCCGGCGTCATCAACATGGTCCCCGGCAGCGGCCCCGACGTCGGCGACCCGGTGATCGCGTCGGAGCACTTCACCGGGCTCCACTTCACGGGTTCGACGGGCACGTTCAACCACCTCTGGCGCGAGATCGCGAACAACCTCGGCCACTACCGGACGTACCCGCGCATCGTCGGCGAGACGGGCGGGAAGGACTTCATCGTCGCCCACGAGTCGGCCGAGCCCGAGGCCGTCGCCACGGCGATCGTGCGCGGCGCGTTCGAGTACCAGGGGCAGAAGTGCTCGGCGGCGTCGCGCGTTTACATCCCCGAAGCGCTCTGGCCCGCCGTCGAGGAGTCGCTCATGAGCCAGCTCGACGAGCTGAAGATGGGGCCGGTCGAGGACTTTTCGAACTTCGTCAACGCCGTCATCGACCGGAAGTCGTTCGACAACATCACGAGCTACATCGACCGGGCGAAGCAGGACGGCGGCGTCCGCATCGCCCACGGCGGCGGCTCCGACGACAGCGAGGGGTTCTACATCGAGCCGACCGTGCTCGTCGCCGACGACCCGAAGTACGAGACGATGTGCGACGAGTTGTTCGGCCCCGTCGCCTCGCTCTACGTCGCGCCCAAGTCGCAGCGCTTCAGCGAGACGCTCCGGCTCGTCGACCGGACGAGCCCGTACGCCCTCACCGGCGCCGTCTTCGCGCGGGACCGCGCCGCCGTCGCCGAGGCGCGCGACACGCTCGCCGAGGCCGCCGGCAACTTCTACATCAACGACAAGCCGACCGGGGCCGTCGTCGGGCAGCAGCCGTTCGGCGGGGCGCGCGGCTCGGGCACGAACGACAAGGCCGGCTCGCGCGTCAACCTCCTCCGGTGGACCAGCCTCCGCGCTATCAAAGAGACGTTCGACCCGCCTACGCACTACGCCTATCCCTTCCTCGGCGCTGACGAACCGGCCGCGAACGGGCAGGAGAAGCACACTGACGTATGAGCGTGTGGGCGGTTGGAGGTGTGGACGTGACTGCTCTCTACCTCCACACATCCAACCGCCCACACCCCCCCACCCGACCCATGACCGTCTTCCGCAGCCGACATCACCCGGGCGATGCGTCCACGGCGCTCGTCTACGCCCGCGCGCTCACCGGCCCGCTCGCGTGGAGCATGACGGGCGTGATGATCGCCGCCGCCGTCTCGATGCTCGAAGGGCAGGACCCGCTGCCGTGGGTGGTGTGGGTCGTCCCGCTCGTCTACGCGCTCAGCACGGCGTGGACGGTCCACGACCTCCGCCGGACCCCGGCCGAGCTCGTGCTCGACGGCTCGCGGGGCGGCGTCCGCTCGGTGTGGGACGCGGCCGGCCGCGCGAACGCCCTCCCGCTGCACTCCGTCTACTCCCCGCGCCGGACGATGGAGGGCGTCGACGTACCGATCGGCCGCACGCTGCACTCCTTCGCGCCCGGCGACTGGCCGGGGTTCGAGCGGCTCGAAGCGGCCGTCTTCGCTGCGGCGAATGCGTCGGAGCAGGAGCGCCGCACCCGCGCTGCGATCTGACCGACTCCGCCCGATGACGCCTTCGTCCCGGCAATACGACCTCTTCGACGGCGCTCCGCCCCGGGCAACGCCGGCAGAAAACGCCGAGCGTCCGGCGAAGCGCGAAGCCCCGCCGGACGCGTGCTACTGGGACTACTGCCCGAACTGCGGCTCGCGGCTGCACAACCACGGCTGCAAGTACCGCTGCCCGAGTTGCTTCTATTTCATGAGCTGCTCGGACTTCGACTGAGTCCCGCTCACGAATGGACGGCCTGGATGTCGAGGAGGATCGTCACGTCGTGGCCGACGATCACGCCACCGGCCTCGGTGAGTCGGTTCCACGTCAGCCCGAAGTCGCGCCGGTCGATCGTCGTGCGGGCCTCGATGCCGACGCGCTGCTTGCCCATCGGCCCCGTTGCCACGCCGATCAGCTCGCCGTCGAGTACGACGGACTTCGTGACGCCGCGGATCGTGAGGTCGCCTGCGAGCTTGAACATGTTGCCGTCGATGTCGGTCACTCCCGTGCTCTGGAAGCGGATCTGTGGATGCTGGGCGGCATCGAAGAAGTTGTCCGAGCGGAGGTCGGCGTCGCGGCGTTCGTTGCCGGTGTCGACGCTCGCGACGTTGATCCGCGCAGCGACGGACATCGACGAGAGGTCGGTCGGGTCGAGTTCTACGCGGGCCATGTAGTCGGAGAACGTGCCGGTGACGTTCGAGAGCCCGAGGTGGCGGACTTTGAACCCGACCATGCTGTGCGCTTTGTCGATCTCGAACACGGCGCGTTCGGACGTGGGCGGCTTCGTCGGCCGGTCGGGTGCCTCGGTGCGGTGTGCCGCGAAACCGGTGAGCAGGATGCCGACGAGCAGCGTGGGGACGATGCGGAAGAGGGTGCGTCGCATGGGGACCTCCGATACGAGTAGTTTGGGCACCGCCGCCCGGCCGTGACGTGGGGAGGGCGGCGGCTCGATTTGTCCCGGCGTATCCGAAGAAGCACGCCGCAAAGTTGCGCGTGGCGCTCCCGTTAATCGCTCGATAACCTGATGATCCAACTCGACCGCGACGCCAGCACGCCGATCGTGGAGCAGCTCGCCGAGCAGCTCCGGTTCCACCTCGCCACCGGGCGCTTCCGGCCCGGCGAGCGGCTGCCGTCGACGCGGGCGTTCGGCGAGCAGCTCGGCGTGTCGTTTCACACGGTGCGGAAGGCGTACCAGCAGCTCGAAACCGAGGGGCTCCTGCAGGCGCGGCAGGGCAGCGGCTACACCGCCGTCGAGCGCGCGCCGGCCCCGGCGGAGGACCGGATGGAACGCGGCGCGGGCGTCGTGCAGGAAGCGATCCAGAAGCTGATCGGGCTCGGCCTGGACGAGGGCGAGGTCGAATACCTCTTTCAGGAGCAGCTCGCCTTCCTCGACGACCCCGGCTCGCGCCCCAACATCGTTTTCGCCGCGTCGTACCGCGAGCTCGCCGAGGCGTGCGCCGAGCAGGTCAGCGCCGCCGTGCAAGAGCGCGTCGACGCCGTCGCCCTCGCCGACCTCGACCGCCACGCCGACGCCGACCTCGTCGTGACGCCGCACCCGAGCCTGCGGGCCGCGGCCGGGGCCGTCCCCCTCGCCGAAGCCGTCGGCGTGCTCGTCCACCCGCCGCCGGACACGCTCCACCTCGTCGCCCGCCTCGCCCCCACCGCGACGCTCGGCCTCGTCACACGCTACAGCGACGCCGTCGGCCCCATCCTCGACGAGCTCCGCCACCTCACCGGCTTCCCCGGCCCCGCCCTCGCCCTCCAATCCGACGCCGACCGCGAGCGCCTCGCCGACTTCATCACGGACGTGGACCTCCTGCTCTTCACACCCCAAGCCCGCCGCAAACTCCGCCCCCTCCTCGACGACGTGGCGCACGCCCCGCTCAACCCTATCGTCGATCCGGCCTCGCTGGACACGGTGCGGGAGGCGATGCGTCGCTAGCCCAGCGACGCGCGTTCCTCGCTCGACGGTCCCGGCTTCCGGCCGTTCGGACGGCCCGCACCGCCGTCCTTCGGCGGCTCCTTCTCCGCCGGCACGTCCTGCGCCGTGGGCGGAACGTCGTCGGGCGTATCATCGCTCGCAACAGCGTCGGACGCGGGCTGCACGGGAGGCGATTCGGGCTCGGGCGTTGGGGGTTCCGGCTCCGGTGCCGGCTCGGGAGGCGTGCTCTCCTCGCCCGTGGTCTTATCCTGATCCGGGTACTTGACGCGGAAGTGGTAGATGCCGCCGAGGATCGAGAGGAACGTCTCCTTGATGTGGTTCAGGTCGGCGAACGTCAGGGCGCAGCCGTCGAGCTGGCCGTCCTCGGTGCGGGCGCGGAAGATGGCGTCGACGAGCCCTTCGAGCCGCTTCGGCGTGGGCTTGTCGAGGCTGCGGCTGGCAGCCTCGACGGAGTCGGCGAGCATCACGATGCCCTGCTCGTTGGTCTGCGGGCGCGGGCCGGGGTAGCGGAACTCCATCTCGTCCACGGGCGGGTCCTCGGGGCCGCGCAGCTCCTTCGCCTTCCGGTAGAAGAACTCCATCAGCGTCGAGCCGTGGTGCGTCGGGATGAAGTTGAGGACGACCTCGGGGAGGTTGTACTCGCGGCCGAGTTCGAGCCCGTCCTTCACGTGGCTGGCGATGATGAGCGCGCTCATGTACGGCGTGACGCGGTCGTGCGGGTTGTCGCCGGGCTGCTGGTTCTCGATGTAATACTCCGGCTTCAGCATCTTGCCGATGTCGTGGTAGAGCGCGCCGATGCGGGCCTGCAGCGCGTTCGCCCCAATCGCGTCGGCGGCAGCCTCGGCGAGATTCGCGACCTGCAGCACGTGGTTGAACGTGCCCGGCGCGCGGAGCGATAGCTCCTTGAGGAGCGGCCGGTTCGTGTCCGAGAGCTCGAGCAGGGTGAGGTCCGTCGTCACGCCGAAGGTCCGCTCGAAAATCCAGAGGAGCGGGTAGGCGAGGAGCAGCAGCACGCTGTTGATCCCGATGAGCGCGATGTCGGAGAGGTAGTCGTCCATCTCCCCGGCGTTGAGCAAGAGGTACGCGCTCGCCATCACGACGTACGAGCCGAACACGAGGCCCGCCGAGAGGATGATCTGGCTCCGGTTCTTGATGTCGCGCACGCTGAAGACGGCGAGCATCCCGGCGAAGATCGTCGCGAATGTGAACTCGAAGTCGTAGCCGAAGACGAGCCCGCCGATGCAGGCGAGCGTGATCGTCCCGAACATCCCGACGCGGGAGTCGAAGATCACCGTCAGCAGGATCGACGCGAGGCTGACGGGCACGGCGAGCGCCGCCGCCTCGGGCAGCCGGACCGCCACGCCGAAGAACACGATGATGACGGCGAACAGCAGCCCGATCAGCATGAGGTAGCGGGTCTCGAAGAAGACCTGCCGCCGCATGAGGTAGAGGTAGAGGAAGAAGATGAGGAACGCGGCGACGGAGAGGAGCACCTCGCCGAGCAGGATCCGCAGCGGGCCGACGTTCCCCTGCTGCTCAGCGCGGATGCGCGAGAGCGAATAGAGCTGGCGCTGGACCTCTTCGGTCACGCTGTCGCCGCGGCGGACGATCGCCTGGCCCTGCTGCACCACGCCCGTCGTCCGCGAGATGCTCTCCTCCTCCTCCTCCCACCGCGCGAGCGACTCCTCCTCCAAAAATCGCAGCGACGGCTTGAGCACGTTCTGGAACATCGCGACCCCGATTGCGACCGTGTCCGGCCGGTTCGGGAACCGGACGTTGAGCTCGTTCCGGGCGACCGTGATCGCGTCGTTGATCCCGTAGAGGTCTTGTTTCGGGATGAGCACTTCCGTCCGCTCGTCGCGATTCACGACGGTGATCTGCGGCGTGAGCACGCTGTCCTTCGCCACGTCGAGGACGCCGAAGGGGAGGATCCGGTTAGCGACGCGGCGGACCTCGCGCAGCAGGACATCGTCGAGCGGAGGTCCGGAGGGCGCCGAGCGCGTGGGCGTGGCGAGGCCGGATGGCGCGGCGTAGGAGGCGAGCAGCTTCTCCGTCTGCGTGCCGGAGAGGTCGAACGGCAGCGCATCCAGCCGTTGGAGATACGTTGCGGAGTCGCGGGCGGCGTCCGCGCTGGCCCCGGCGCTCCGGTTTTGCTGCCAGGCCACGTAGGCTTCAAAGACCCCGGCGAACTGCTGCGCGAGACTGTCAGCGGCCGTCTCCGTCTGCGCGACGGCGTCGGGGACGCGGGCGAAGATCGGCGGCTCGTAGTACCGGATCGAGTCGCGTTCGGCAGCGACCTGCTCGTCGCTTTTGTAGACAGGGAAGCGGAAGGGGGCGATCACGTCCTGCCGCTGCCACACGTCGCCCGGCTTCACCTGCGAGCCGTAGTCGTAGAGCTCGAGGTTCGGGAACATCAGGATCGTCAGAACGAGGAGCGCTCCGAAGATCCCGACGCGCGCGAGGATCTCGTCGCGCGTCATCCGGCGCCCCTGCTTCGGCTTCTTCTTCGCGATCTGAAGCCCGACGCGGCGTGGGCGGCGGCCTTGCTTACGATTAAGGCCTAGTCGCTCCAGGAGGCCCATGCGGCTCGGGGGTGGGTGGTACGGCGTCGGGGTGAAGAGCGGTGAACTTACGACAGGCCGCCCGGTTGCTCGGACAGGAAATAGCGAACCCCGGGGGTTGCGATCGGGCTCGTTCGGCTGACAGCGGCGGAAGGGCAGCAGGAAATCTCATTGCAATAACGGCTTGCGACCGGGCTTCACGCCGCTCCTCGCTCGCTCAATTCGCCTCTCCGCCGAGCGACCCGAGGGCCAACGCTGGCGGGTCCATTCGCCGGAGCGTGTCGCGCAGCGAGGCGAAGGCTGACGCGAACGACGCGCCGGGGGCGATCATCAGGTCGAAGAACGGCTCCGCCTCCTCGCTGTAGAGCCCGACTCGAAGCTGAGCCGGGGATGCACCGACGAGGTACGCCGCCCCCAGGTCGAACTCCGGGACGAGGCAGAAGGCGACGCCGGGGTGCTCGCCCCACACCTTCTCGGCGAACTCCGCTCTCGGCAGACCGAGCTTGCCTACGTCCTCCCCATCGAGCCGCTGCAGGAACCGCACGTATTCGGCCGGCACGTACGTCACCTCGCCCGAAAGCACAACGGGGGTGACCTGCTTCGGGGGCAGCCCGAGCGACTTCACGAAGCGCCACGCCTCCCGCGCTGCCTCCTCCCCCACCGGCATCACCACGAGCACGTGCCGGGCGACGGGGCTCGGGCTCCACGGCCGCACCGTCCGCGCCCGCACTCGCTTGAGCGCACGCCGACGAGCGAGCCGGTATTTGAGCGCGTCGAACATGGCGTTACGCGGCGAGGAGGGCGAGGAGGTCGGCTTCGGTGAGGACGGAAACGCCGAGGTCTTCAGCTTTTTGCAGCTTCGACCCCGCGCTCTCGCCGGCCACGACGAAGTCGGTCTTTTTGCTCACGCTGCCCGCCACCTTCCCGCCCGCCGCGAGGATCCGGCCCTTCGCCTCCTCTCGCGTCAGCGTCGGCAGCGTCCCGGTGAGCACGAGCGTCTTCCCGCTCAGCGGCCCCTCGGCCTTCGCTGTGGCGACGGGCTCCTCGGGCAGCCGCTCCGTGCTGACGCCGAGCGCGCGGAGCGCGTCGACCGTCGCGCGGTTGGGCGCGTGGGCGAACCACTCGACGACGCCGCGCGCGGTCTCCGGCCCGATCCCGTCGATCCCTTCGAGTTCCTCTTGTGTGGCACTCGCGAGCGCGTCGAGCGAAGCGTGATGCTCCACGAGGAGCGCCGCCACCGTCGCGCCGACGAACCGGATCCCGAGCCCGAACAGGAGCGCGCGCAATGGACGGCGTTTTGACGCTGCGAGGCCGCGCAGCAAGTTCTCGACCTTCTTCTCCTTGAAGCCTTCGAGCCCGAGCAGGTCCTCCGTTTGCAGCCGGTAGAGATCGTCGAGCGTGTGCACGAGCCCAGCCTCGACGAGTTGAACGGCCACTTTCTCCCCGAGCCCGACGACGTCCATAGCCCCACGCGAGGCGTAATGCTCGACGAGGCGGATCGTCTGTGCGGGGCAGGCAGCGCTCACGCAGTAGTAGTCGGCGTCGCCTTCGAGCCTGACGATGGGCTCGCCGCAGGCGGGGCAATCCGGCGGCATCGCCCACGGCGTCTCCTCCCCCGTTCGCGCCGCCTCGACCGGCCCGACGACTTGGGGGATGACGTCGCCCGCGCGCTTCACCACGACCCGGTCGCCGATGCGGATGTCGCGCTCGGTGATGTAGTCGGCGTTGTGGAGGGTGGCTTTGCGGACGGTGACGCCGCCGATGCTGACGGCGTCGAGGATGGCGAGGGGCTTGATGGCGCCCGTGCGCCCGACGTTCCGCTCGATGTCGAGGAGGCGCGTCGTTGCTTCGCGGGCGGCGAACTTGTACGCGATCGCCCAGCGCGGCGCGTTCGCGACGGCACCGAGGTCGTCTTGGAAGTCGCGGCGGTCGATCTTCACCACGACGCCGTCGATCTCGTAGTCGAGGTCGTCGCGGCGGTCCTCCCACACGGTGCAATAGCGGACCACGTCGTCGATGGTGTCGAAGCGGCGGACGTGCTCGTTGACGGGGAAGCCGAGGCGGCCCAGCCACGCCAGCGTCTCGTGCTGCGCGTCGGGCTCTGCGCCCTCGACCGGCCCGACGCCGTAGGCGAAGAACCGCAGCCCTCGCCCCGCTGTGACCTGCGGGTCGAGCTGGCGGAGGCTCCCGGCGGCGGCGTTCCGGGGGTTCGCAAACATCTTCCCCTCCGCTTTCGCGAGCGCCTCGTTGAGCCGCTCGAACGTCGATTTCGGCAAGTAGGCCTCACCGCGCACTTCGATGCGAGTCGGGGCCGGGGTCGCTTCGGGAGGCGCATCGAACAGGGTCGCTGGAGCCGGCCGCGGCACGTTCGCGTCGGATGGGAGGATGCGGAGCGGGATCGAGCGGATCGTCTTCACGTGCTCCGTCACGTCCTCCCCCACGCGCCCGTTGCCGCGCGTCGCTCCGAGCACGAGCGCGCCGTCGGCGTACGTCAGCGCGAGCGCGAGCCCGTCGATTTTCGGCTCGACGACGAGGGCGGGCTCGACCTCCCCGAAGCGCTCGGCGAGGCCGCGGCGTGCCCGGTCGTACCACGCCCGCAGTTCGTCGCCGTCAAAGGCGTTCCCGAGGGAGAGGAGCGGGACCGGGTGCTTGACCTTGCGGAACGCGTCGAGTGCGACCCCGCCCACGCGGCGCGTCGGAGAGTCGGGGGCGGCGAGGTCGGGGAACCGCTCCTCGATCGTCTGAAGCGCGCGGAAGAGCCGGTCGTACTCCGCGTCAGCGATGACGGGGGCGTCGAGGGCGTAGTAGCGGTGGCCGTGCGCGCGCAGAATCGCGGCGAGCCGCTCGGCCAGCGGGCGGGCGTCGTGCTCTGCGATCTCGTCCAGCGCCGTCCCGTCGAGTCGGCGCTGCATCTCCTCCGTATCCGCGACCAGGTTCATGTCAACCCGCCGTGCCGCCTGCCACGCGTGCGAGCGAATCGAGCACGGCTTGCCCGCGCGCGGCGTCGATGCGGAAGACCTGCCCGTCGGGCGGGGTCCACTCGATCCCTTGCAGTTGGAGCCGCGCCCCATCAT
Organism: Rhodothermales bacterium; assembly: GCA_039944855.1. Lineage (NCBI taxonomy): Bacteria > Pseudomonadati > Rhodothermota > Rhodothermia > Rhodothermales > Rhodothermales bacterium. Next base: position 62,520 of record JBDUXZ010000005.1, read on the forward strand.
ACTCTCCACCGCCAGATTCGTCGACGCTCAGCTCGCCCCAGACGGTGATCCGGTCCTGGGCGGTGAACGTCTGCTGGTTCCCCGGCTCGATCCAGTACGGCGTGCGCGCGTCGTCGTCCACCTTGACGCGGAACTCCTCGAGTGGCTCGCCGCCGGCGACGACGGTGAGCGTGATCGGGGTCTGGAACGGGGGAGCGGTCGAAGCGATCGGCTGCGGGGTCGGCGCCGCGGCCGTATCCACCGCCGCTACGGCCGATGTGTCCACCGCCGCCGGCGGGGCCTCCACGACTTCCGGCTCCGGGCCGGTACCGCGGAACAGGAACCAGAGAATGCCACCGATCACCGCGAGCGCCACGACCGTCCCGCCGATGATGAGCCCCCACGATTTCTCGATCGGCTGCGACGCGGCGGTCGCCGACTGCACGCGGCGCTTCGGCATCGGCTCGCTGGGCTTGGCAGCGGGCTTCTTCTCGGCCTGGGGCTTAGGCGGCGACGAGAGGGCCGCCACGGCGGGCGCCGTTCCCCCGGCTGTCGGCGTGGGCTTCTTCGGGGGTGGCGCCGCTTTCCTGTCCGGCGGCGCCGGCTTTTTCTCGGCCGACGCAGGCGCCGGCTCGGACCGGGGCTCGGCGGGAGCGGGTCGCTCTGGCGCGGCCGGCTCCTCCTTCCCTCCGATGTGTCGGCGGCGGAGCTCGCCGTCGTACGCGCCCGTCTTCGCTTTCTCGTACGCGGCACTCACCTCCTGCGGCGAGAGACCGAGCGCCTGCGCATAGGACTTGAGGAGGTTGCGGAGGTAGACCTCGTTGTAATGCGGGTCGTTGACGAGTTCCCCGTCCTCGAACCGGCGGAGGATGTCGCCCGGCATGCGGGTCTCCCGCTGCACGTCGTCGAGGGAGACGTTGCGCGCCTCCCGAATGGCGCGGAGGTCGTGCGCGAGACGGGGTCCGGTCGAGCGAGGGCCGGGCGTGCCGGCGGCGGGGTCCTGGTCGGCCATAACGGAAGCTTAGGGGGCAGATGGGAGCTTCAAAGTACGAACGGTAGCGCAACCCTGCGAACAGGAAAGGCCCCGAACGGAAGAAGCCCGGCCTCGTGTGGAGACCGGGCTTCTAGTCGGGAAGACAGGATTCGAACCTGCGACCGCTCGACCCCCAGCCGAGTGCTCTACCGGACTGAGCTACTTCCCGAGGGGGGACGCCAATATAGCCCGTCGCTCAGAGCGAGTGCAATAGCTTCTCTAGGAATGCACGGAGCTCCTGGAGCGTCTCCCGCGAAGGAGTGCCCCCCTCGTCCCGCTCGCGTGCGAGGACCTGCCGCGCGCCCTCGATCGTGAACTTGTCGTCGCGCAGGAGGTGGCGGATCCGCATCACGGTGGCGATGTCGCGCTCGGTGTAGACGCGGTTGCCGGCCCGGTTTTTCTTCGGGTGGAGTTCCTCGAACTCCGTCTCCCAGTAGCGGAGGACGTGCGGTTCGAGCTCGGCGAGGGCGGCGACCTCGCTGATCGAGTGGTAGAGCTTGCGGATGCCTTCTTGCTTCATAGGGGTGGGCGCGTGCTATTCACTTAAAGTACGACGCGAACTAGAAACGCGCGACCGGCTCGCGCCGTAGTTCGCTGTCTTTGCCCCCCGCCGCATGCCGTTCTCCCGTTCCCAGCGTTCCGACCTTGCCCTGCTGCTGGTCGTCTTCATCTGGGGGATCAACTTCCCCATCATCAAGCTCGCGCTGGAGCCGATGCCACCGTACGTGGTGAACGCGTTCCGGTTCGCCGTCTCGGCCGTCGTGCTCGGCAGCATCCACGGCTGGCGGACGCGGCACGAGCCGGGCGGCTTCCTCGCCCCGATCCGCGAGCATGGCAGGACCGTCGTGGGCCTCGGGATGCTCGGGTACGTCTGCTACCAGTGGTGCTTCATCGTCGGCATCGACGCGACGAGCGCGGGGAGCGGCGCGCTCATCATCTCGTCGTCGCCGGTGTGGACGGCCGTGATCGCACGCGCGATCGGGATGGAGCGCCTCCCCTTCGGCGCGTGGGGCGGGCTCGCGCTCTCGCTCGCCGGCACGGCGCTCGTTATCCTCGCCGGCCACGCCTCGCCGGACTTCGCGAATGACACGCTCTTCGGGAACGGGCTCATGCTGCTCGGCGCGATCCTCTGGGCCGCGTACACCGTGTTCAGTCGGCCCGTTCTCAAAGCCGGCGTTTCGGCGACGGGCCTGGCCTTCTTCGGCATCCTCGTCTCCCTCCCCGTCCTCTGGGGCCTCGGCCTGAGCGAGATCGGACTCGTGGATTGGGCCGCGGTGGACGGCACGGTGTGGCTCGCGCTGCTCTTCTCCGGCGGCCTCTCGACGGGCCTTGCGTACGCGCTCTGGAACACGGCCGTGCAGCGCGTCGGCCCCTCGCAGACGGCGATCTACAACAACCTCGTGCCGGTCGTGGCGCTCTCGAGTGGCGTCGTGCTCATCGGCGAGCCGGTGACGGTGTACCAGCTCCTCGGCGGCGCGCTCATCCTCGGCGGGCTGTTCCTGATGCGCCGCGCTCGCCGCCGCGTCGCCCTCGTCTGAACCGGTACCGGCCAAGGCGAAGCGGAGCGCTCGGCCTCACGAGGGCGACCACATGGGATCGCCCCTACGATCTCGGCGCGACGGCCTCGGTAATGTGAGCGGTTGTGCTCGCCTACTACGCTACCCCATACCTCAGACCCCGATCACGTCGTAGCTCGAGCCCTCGACGGGGTGCTTCGTCACTTCGATGCGGACGGGGAACGCCTCCTTCAGCTCGTCGAGGTGCGTGATGACGACGATTTTGTCGAAGTCCTCGCGGATGACTTGGATGGCCTCGACGATGCTCTCGATCCCCTGCTTGTCCTGCGTCCCGAAGCCCTCGTCCACGACGAGCGTGCGGATGCGGACGCCGCTGCGCTCGGCGAGCAGCTGCGCGAGGGCGATGCGGAGGGCAAAGTTGACCCGAAATGCCTCGCCGCCGGAGAAGGTCTCGTAGGGCCGCGGCACGCCGCCCTCGTCGGTGATCTTGATGTCGAGCGTCTCTTTCGTCCCGCCGGCCTTCTTCTCCTTGAGTGTTTCGAGGTGGACGCGGGTGCGGCCCTTCGAGAGCCGTTCGAGCAGGGCATTCGCGCGCTCTTCGATCTCGGGGAGCGTCTCTTCGATGATGAGTGCGGGGATTCCGTTCTTCCCGAAGGCATCGCGGAGGTGGCGGTAGAGCGTCTTCGCCTTTTTCGCCTCGCGGTGGTCGGCGCGGACCGACCGCAGCTGTTCGCGGTCGCGGGTGCACCGTTCGAGCCGCTCGACGAGGCCGCCGTAGCGGGCCTGCGCCTCGCTGAGCGAGGCGGCGATCGTGCTTCGCCGCTCGGCGTGCGTGCGCTGCCGCTCGGCGAGGCCAGCGCGCTGGGCGAGCTTCGCCTCAGCCGCATCAATCGCCGTGCGGAGCCCCGCGGATTCCTCGTCGCCCTGCTTGATTTCATCGGCGAGCGCGGTGCGGCGGGCGGTCCAATCGGTGAGGTTGCGCTCGGCGTTCGCGAGGCGCATGAACCGCTCCGGCGCCTCCTTCAACCCGTCGATCTCGCGGCGGACGGCCTCGTGCCGCGCGCCGTCGTACCCAACCGTGGCGAGCTGGCGCTGGAGCGTGTCGATCTGCGACTGGATCGGGGCGAACACGGTGCCGGCGCTGAGCCCTTGGCGGAGGTCGGCGGCCTCGCGCTCCTGCTGCTCGATCTGCCGGCCGAGCGTCTCCATCCGTCCGTGCAGCTCGTCGAGCGCCCGGAGCTGGTCTTCGAAGCGGGCGCGCTGCGCGGCCTCGGCCTGCACCTGCTCGAATCGCTCGGAGTCGAACGGGAGCTCGGCGAGGCGGTCGGAAAGCTCGGTGCGCTCGGCGCGGAGGTCGGGCCGGAAGGCGTCGGCGCGAAGCTGGCGGTCGAGGTCGTCGGCGCGGCGGCGCTGCTCGGCGACGGTGGCGTCGGCTTTCTCGGCGGTGGCGAGCTCGGCCTGCACGGCGGCGAACGCATCGGCGACGCCGTTCGCCTGCCCGATCTGCCCTGCGAGGTCGCGGTAGCGCGCGAGCAATTGCTCGCGGTGCTGCTGCTTCTCGTCGCGGCGCCGGTCGACGTCGGCAATCGCGGCGACGATGGCGGCGCGTTCGTCGGCGTAGGTCTGCTCGACGGTCCGCCGGTGCTCGGGCGTGAGCGCCGTGCCGCACGTCGGGCACGTCTCCGTTTCGAGTTCGCGGAGCCCGGCCACCTTCGCGTCGACGGCAGCGACCTCGCGCTGGAGCCGCTCGCGCTCGCGCTCGAATCCTTCGAGCTCGGCCTTCACCCCGCTCCCCTGCTCGCGGATGTCGCTCTGCTCGCCCTCCAGCGCCTTCACCGCGGCCACGCGCTCGCGCAGTCCTCCCGCCCGCTCGCGCAGTCGCGGCAGCGCCTCGGCGAGGGCCTGCGCCTCGCGCACCTGCTGCTGGACCTGGACGACTGTGGCTTGAAGGGCGCCGCGCTCGCTCGCGAGTTGCTTGTCGAGCGCCGTGAGGCGGGCCTCGATCCGGAGCCGTTCGTCGCGCCGGTCGCGCAACCCCTCGACCTCGCGCTGCGCCGCGAGCGCCTTGTCGAGCCCGCGTTGCGCGGCCGGGCGCTCCACGAGTCGCCGCTCGGCCTCGTCGCGCGCGCGCCGGTTCGATTGCAGTTCGGTCTCGACTTTTGTGAGGCGGGCTTCGGCCTGCATCCGCTGGCGCTGGAGCTCGATCCTCTTCTCGCCGAGCTGGGAGTCGAGCCCGCGCTGGAGGTCGGCTTTGTCGTCCCACGTCTGGCGCTCGGCGAGGAGCGTTTCGTAGCGAGCGTGATTGCGGCGGATAGCCTCGCTCTGGGCGATGAGCGCCTCGGCGTCGGCGATGCGGGCGCGGAGCCCTTCGCGCTCGGTTTCGAGTTCACGCTTGCGGGCGTCGATCCGCTCGCACCGCGCCCGCTGCTGCCCGACCGACTGCGCGAGCGCGTCGAGCTCAGCGACGCGCTCCGTCAGGGTCTGCTCCTCGCGCTGCGCCTCGGCCCGCTCCTTTTCGAGGTCGGCGATGATCTTCTCCAGCTCGGCGCGCTCCGTCTTCCACTGGTCCTCGTGTTCGAGCGCGGCAACGAGCCGCTCGATCTCGCGCTCGGCGTCCTTCCCCCGCTCGTTCGCCGTCGTGAGCCGGGCGCGGGCGACGGCGGCGAGCCGCTCGTAGCGGTCGAGCCCGAGGATGCGGGCGAGGATCTCCTTCCGGTCGCCGGGCTTCTTCTTCGTGAACTCGTCGGAGCGTCCCTGGAGGAGGAAGGCCGAGTTGATGAACGTGTCGTAGTCGAGCCGGAGCGTCGTGTCGATCACCGCCTGAGTGTCGCTGATCGAGCCGGCGGTGAGCGGGCGGAACGTGGCGGCCTCGGCGTCCCACGTCTGGAATTCGAGCCCCGGTTTCGAGGTCTTCCCCGACGCCGTGCGGTAGAACGAGCGGACAACGCGGTAGCGCTCGCCTTCGAGGTCGAACACGAGTTCGACCTGCATCTCGCGCGTGCCGATGCGGAGGAGGTCCTCATCGGGCTTCCGGGCGTCGGAGGCCTTCCGCGCCTCGCCCCAGATGGCCCACGTGATCGCGTCGAGCAGGGCCGACTTGCCCTGCCCGTTCCCGCCGGAGAGGCAGGCCACGTGGAACTGCTCGAAGTCGAGCGCCTCGGCCGGCGACCCGTACGAGAGGAAGTTCTGGAGCTTGAGGGAGACGGGGATCATAGTTCGCGTACAGCGTGAAGTCTATCTATCGGGCCTGTCAACGGCATGGCACGCCGGGCGCTCGGCGCAAGCTATTGTTCGGCGCCGCCGCCCGCTGCGAAAGCGTCGGCGAGATGAGTCTGGAGCCCGGGGAGGACGAAGCGGAAGGCGTCCCACGTGAGCGGAGCGAGCGCCCGCACGGGCTCGTACAGCACCGACTTCTCGCGCGTCTCGGTCCCGAAGAGGAGCCCGCCCCGCCCTGGCACCACGAGGGGCCCGGTGAGCAGGAGCAGCACGCTGAGCCCCAGCGCCGCGCGGAGCCCGCCCACGCCCGCGCCCGCGACCCGGTCGAGCGCGCCGAGCCGGAGCGCGACCAGCGTTTTCTTGAGGAGCTGCGCCACGACCGCCGCCGCGCCGAGCACGGCCGCGAACGTGACGACGAAGCCAAGTAGCGGCGCGAGCCGGTCCGCGAGCCCGAGGCTCCCCACGACGAGGTCCCCGACGGGCCGCATCAGCAGCGCCCCAGCGAAGAGTGCCACCACGAGCCCGACCGTCCCGACGAGTTGGCGGAGCGCGCCCGTCCGCAGCCCGCGCCAGACGCCGAGCCCGACGACGAGCCCGATCCCCACGTCGAGCCACGGTAGATCGCCCATCACGCTCAGGCTTTGAGCAGGTTCTGCACGACGACGCGGACCCGGTTGCCGTCCGCCTGCCCTTTGAGCTCACTCATCACCTCGCCCATCACGCGGCCCATGTCCTTCATCGACGTCGCGCCCGTGCGCGTGACGATGTCCTGTACGGTGCGGTGAATATCGGCGTCGGAGAGCTGCTTCGGGAGGTAGTGGGCGAGGATGGCGAGCTCGTCGCGCTCTTTCTGCGCGAGGTCGTCGCGGCCCGCGTCGTCGTACTGCTGCATGGCGTCGCGGCGCTGCTTGGCCTGCTTCTGCACGATCGCGGCGAGATCGTCATCGCTGACGGGCCCGGTGCCCTCCTTCTCCTTCTCGATGATGGCGGAGCGGATCGAGCGGATCGTGAGGAGCCGGGTCTGGTCCTTCGCCCGCATCGCGTCTTTGAGGTCGCGTTCGAGCTGTTCTTTCAAGTCCATAATGGGGGCGGTTCGGAATAGGAACGTACCCCCGAAACTACGCCCGATCCCGCGCCGCCGCGCGTTCCCCGCCCGTTATCGCAGCACGAGGCGGATGGCGAAGACGCCGATGCCGACCTGCATCGCTCCGAGCGCGATCGCGGAGTACGTGTCGTAGCGTTCGAAGTCGTTCCGCAGCGCGGGGTCGCCACCGGAGCGGGCGTAGGCGTCGTACTCGTCGTCGCCTTTGAACTTGTAGTAGACGGCGACGGCGCCCGCGCCGAGCGCGAGGCTGACGGCGGCGACGTCGATCCACGTGTTCGGCTTCCGCCTCTCTTGCAGCCCCACCTCGCCCGTCGTTTCCGCCGCGAAATCGAGGGGCCGGAGCACGAGGCTGTAGCGGTTGTCGGCGGCCTCGCCCGGCGTCTGCTCGGCCGTCGCGTAACCGGGCTTGCGGACGACGAGCACGCCGTCGAGCGGGCGCTCCACGGAGAGGTCGAGCGGCGTCTCGCCTAGAACCTGTGCTTCCTCCTCCCTTTCGAGGGTCACGGTCGCGCCGTAGGGGAAGCTCTCGACGCGGTAGCGGTACGGCACGTCGAGTCGTACCGTCACCGTCTCCCCGGCACGGACCTCCACCGATGCCTCGGCGGTCCGCCGCTGCCACGCCTCGGGCGCGGCTTCGCGGAGCGTGAGGACGTGCGCGCCCGGCGCGAGCTCGAACAGGGCGGCCTCGGCCGGGCCGAGGGGCGTCTCCCCGGCGTAGATCATCCCGTCCGGCAGGTTCGTCTCGACGACGACGGTGCCGAGCGGCAGCGGCGCGACGGTCGCAGAGTCCGACTCGGCGACCGCTTCTTGCGCCGAAGCTGGCGCAGTCACCGCGAAGGCGAAGAGGGTGAGGAACGGGAGGAGTCTGCGCATGGCTACTCGTTGCTTGCGGCGACCGGCGAGGCCGGCGCGAAGACGTGGACGTGGCGCGGCTCGGCGAGGACGATCAGCCGGTCGCCGTGCACGATCGGCGTCGACTTGACACGGCCGTCGAGTTCGTGCTGCCAGAGCACGTCGCCGGTAGCGCGGTCGAAGGCGTAGACGTGCTCGTCGAGCGATCCGGCGAAGACGACATCGCCGGCGAGGAGCGGGGCGGCGGCGAAGTTGCCGTCGGCGAGGAAGGTCCACACCGCGCGGCCCGTGGCGGGGTCAAACGCCCGCAGCCGCCCGTCGCTCGCGCCCACGACGACGAGCGCGTCGTCGACGGCCGGGGCGCTGAACCGCACCTCGTCGCTCTCGGCCTCGGCGCTCCAGCCCGGCTCGCCCGTCGCCGCGTCGAGCGTGACGAAGCGGCCCCGCGTCGTCGGGACGAATAGCCGGCCCCCGTGCACGGCGGGCGACGCATAGACAGGGATGCCGAGCTCGCGCGTCCACCGAACGGCGCCGGTGGCGAGGTCGAGCGTCGTCACGCGACCCCGGTCGTCAGCGACAATGACGGCGTCGTGCAGCGCGACGGGTGTGGCGAAAAAGCTCGCGAGCGAATCCGGCGTCGTCTGCCAGCGGGCGGTCCCGTCGGCCGGGTCGATGCCGCGGACGGTGCCGTCGCGCCCGGCGGCGACGAGCGTGTTGTTATCGAGCAGGAGGCCGGCGTCGTGCGGTCCGACGCGGAGCGACCACACCCGCCGTCCGTCCACGAAGTCGAGCGCGACGATCGTCCGCTTGCCCGCCGCGACGGGCGCGTAGAGCATCCGGTTCGTCACGACGGGCGCGCCCTCGATGGGCTCGCGGAGGTCCACGCTGCCGCGCTTCCGTCCGTCTTCGAGGCCGAGGACGCGAACCTCTCCCTTCCGCGTCACCACGATCACCACATCGTCGGCGACGACGGCGGCGGCCGGGCCGAACGCGCCGTCGGCATCGTAGTCCCAGACCTCGTCGAGCGGAAGCGCGAGCGTCTGCTCGGTCGCGTTCGCGCGGGCGTTCGAGCCGCCCTCCGTCGTCCAATCGCCGTCTTGCACGCGGAGGGGCGCGCTGAGTTGGAGCACGCTGCAGCCAGTTATAAGAGCGGAAGTGAGGAAGAAGGAAACGAGGAAAGAAAGGGGGCGACCCAACGCCGAGACGTGGCGAAACGCCGTCGCTCTTCCGCTCTTCCGCTCGTCCGCTCGTCCGCTCATCGCATTAAAAGTTGTAGCCGAAGAAGAAGGACGAGAACCGGTCGCGCTCGGACCACTGGAGGCCGTCGAGGAAGCGGTAGCCGGTGTCGTAGCGGAGGATGAAGCCGCCAAAGAGGTTCATCCGCAGGCCGACACCGACCGCGCCGAGGTCGCTCCCCGCGTAGAGTTGCGGCTGGCGCTGGTCGTAGTCATCGTTCCAGACGTGGGCGGCGTCGGCGAAGAGGGCGCCGCGGAGGTTCACGATGCCGAACGGCGCGAGGAGCGGGATGTACGCGCTCGGGCGTTCGAGAATCGGGAAGCGGAGCTCCTGCGAGGTGAACCACATGTTGCGCCCGCGGACGCGGAAGAGCGGGAAGCCGCGGAGGTCCCAGCTCCCGCCGAGTAGCGACAGCCGCGCCTCCCGCCCGACGTTCGTCCGCACGAGCCCCCATGAGGCGAAGGTCACGCCGGGCACGATGCGGAGGTAGTGGCGAGCGTCGGCGGTGAGGGTGTAGTAGCTCACGTTCGAGAAGCGGACGTCGGTGGTATAGGCCGCCGTCACGTTCGCCTTCCACCCGTCGATGGGGCCGTTGTAGTCGTAGAGCGCGTTGTCGTGCGTGACGCCGATCGCGTTCGAGAGGAGGAACGCCTCGCGGTCGATGTCGCTGATGAAGATCTCTTTCCGGTCGTAGTTGAACGAGGACTGGACGTCGACGCGCTGGAACTTCGAGATCGGGTAGCTCACGAGCCCGACCACGCCGACGAGCTGCTCGAAGAACACGGGGTAGACATCGGCGGCGTCGGGGTCGGTGAGGTCGTAGCGCTGGCCGCTGTAGCGGTAGACGCCGTAGCCGTAGTTGGCGCGGCGGCCGAGGTGGATCCGGGTGACGGAGGCGTTGAGCCCGTCGACGAACGAGCGGCCGGGGACGCGCGTGCTGTAGGCCGAGACGTAGATCTGGTCGTTGCCGAGGAGGTCAGAGAAGGCGAGCACGGCGCCGCCGCTCGTGCCCCACACCGGGTTCGTGGAGAGCGCGCCCTGCGCGGCGTCGAGCGTGTACGACTTGCGGTAGGGCTGGCGGCGTTCCTCGTCTTGCACCCGGAGGCGGCCGTACGCCCACGGCTCGGCGTCGGCGCGGTCCGCGAGCCCGACGACAGCGCGGCGGCGCGGCGCGAGGATGAGCGAGTCGGCGGGGGCGCGGCGGATCGTGAAGCGCGAGTCCTCGATCGTGGCAAAGAGGAGGTCGTCGTCGTCGGTCCACACGGGGTCGAAGGCGGCCCCCGTGAACGCGGTGAGCTGCGTCTCCTCCCGCGCCGTCTCGGGCAACGCGACCGGGTCGCCGGCATCCACGAGCGCGATCTCGGCCGGCTCGCCGGGCGGGCGGCGCATGTCGGCCACCCAGAGGTCCTGCCCGCTGAACTTCCCGTCCTCGCCGCGCCGCGACGAGATGTAGACGAGCCGCTCGCCGTCGGGGCTCCACGCGGGCGAGAGGTCGACCTGCTCGCCGTACGTGACGTAGTCCACCGCGCCCGTAGCGAGCGTGAGCGAGAAGATGTTGTACGCCCCGTCCTCGCCGAAGTCGGTGCGGTCGGAGGAGAACGCGAGCCGCTCGCCGTCGGGGCTCCACGCGGGGTCGCGGTCGTCGTAGGCGTCGTTGGTCAGCTTGCGGAGGGCGTCGGTCGTAGTGTCGTAGGTGTAGAGGTCGGCGAAGCCGCTCATGTCGATCGACGTGAAGGCAAGGCGGGTGCCCGTGGGGTCCCACGACGGCGAGTAGACTGCGATGAGGTCGTCGAAGCGGTAGGTCGTCTCGAATGCGTCGCGGGCGAGGTCGTAGACGTGGATCACGTCGGCCTCGCCGCTCTGCGTGACGAAGGCGAGCTTGCCGTCGGGGCTGACGTCCATCCGGCTCTCGAAGAAGTGGAATGCCTCGAACCGCCCGCTCCGCTCGCCCTCGACGAGCACGCGCGGCTCGTCGAGCGGCTCGCCCTCGGCGTCCACCTCGACGGCGAAGAGGTTCATGTACCCGTCGCGGTTGCCGACGAAGACGATCTCGCGGCGGCCGTCGGCGTGCTGGTAGAACGCGGGCTTGCCGCTGAAGCCGCGCGCGGTGACGGCCTCGGAGACGAGCGTCGGCGGCGTGGCCTCGTCGAGCTTGGGGAAGTACTGCTCCTGCACCCACGCCGTCCACTGATCCGAGAGGTCGCGGTAGTCCACGCGGAGCACCGTCTCCATCACCTTGCGGAAATCGGGGTCGCGCCAGAACTCTTCGAGGAGGCGGAGGAGCTTCTCCTCGCCGTAGGTCTCAGCGATGAAGCGGCAGGCGGCCTCGCCCTCCTTGTACATGAGGTACGTGCCGTAGATGCGGTCGAGGTTTTCGAGCGGGACGAAGTAGTTGCTCGCGACGGCGTCGCGGAGGACCATCTCGTGCTGGAAGTCCGGCTCGCCGCTCCAGTATTCGGCCAGCCCCTCGGTGAACCACAGCGGCGGGACGCCGTCGAGCGGGCGGCGGTGGTCGCGCATCACCCGCGTGAGCTTGGAGTAGGTGAACACGTGGACGAGCTCGTGCCGGATCACGCGGCGGAAGCGGTGGATGTTGCCGTTCGCCGGGATCACGACGCGCCCTTTGAGGAACTCGAAGAACCCGCCGACGCCGTCGGGGATGAAGCCCGGCGTGATGTTCGTCTGCTTGAAGTGGAGGTTCGACGAGTAGAAGATGAGGGGGACGCGGTGGTTGAGGGAGAAGTCGAACTTGTTCTCCAGCTCGCCATAGGCCTCCTCGGCGAAGTGCGCGCCGTGCTCGGCGAGCGCCTGCATCTCGGGGTAGTAGTAGATGTCGAAGTGGTCCGTGCGGAGGACGTGCCAGTCGAACCCCTCGTACTGGATCTTATTGCGGCCGTAGTAGAAGTGGTACTGCGCGAGGGCGGGCGCCGTGGCGAGCCACGCGGCCGGGAGCAGCAGCGCGAGGGCGAGCGCGAGGCGGGAGAGCGCGTGTCGGAGGCGTCGGGGCATCGGATCGGGGGCGAGGGCACGCAGACGATAGGGCAGCCGACGGCTCGCGTCAAGGCCATTCGTTTCCGCCCTCTAGATGCCACGCCGCGCCGGGGCTACCGTTCCGGCGCGGGCCCCCTGTCGGCGCGTTCAGAGCCGCAGCGCGTCGAGCGGGCTCACGACGCCGAGCCCGCCCCGGTTGAGGACGTGGGTGTAGACCATCGTCGTGTTGACGCTGGCGTGGCCGAGCAGCTCCTGCACCGTGCGGATGTCGGCCCCTCGCGCGAGGAGGTGCGTGGCGAAGGAGTGCCGGAAGACGTGCGGCGAGACGGGCTTCGCGATCTCCGCTCGGCGTGCGGCCCGCCGTACGGCCCGTTGCACCGCGCTCGGCCCGAGGTGGTGGCGCAGCTCCCGCCCGCTTCTCGGGTCCACGGAGGGCTGCGCGGCCGGGAACACGTAGCGCCAGCCCCATTCGGTCGCTGCGTTCGGATACTTCCGCTCCAGCGCACCGGGGAGCGAGACCGTCGCGGTGCCCTCGTCGAGTTCGGCCTCGTAGCGGAGTCGCTCACGGCCGAGGTGCCGCTCCACCGGCTCGTGCACTGCCTCGGGGAAGACCGTGATGCGGTCCTTCCCCCCCTTCCCGTCGCGGACGACGAGGTGGGCATAGCCGGAGTCGAGGTCTTTGACCCGGAGGCGGAGCGCCTCGGTGAGCCGAAGGCCGGAGCCGTAGAGGAGCATGGCGATGAGCCGGTGCGTCCCGCGCAGGTGAGTCAGCACGCGCTCCACCTCCTCCCGGGTGAGCACGACGGGGAGCCGGCGCGGACGTTTGGCCCGGACGAGCGCCCGGGGGCCGTCGGCGGCCTCGTCGCCGAGGGGGCCGAGCGGGGCACCGAGCACCGCGTCGTAGAGGAAGAGGAGCGCCGCAAGGGCCTGGTTCTGCGTCGAGGCGGCAACGTGACGGTCTACGGCGAGGTGTGTGAGAAAGGCGGTGACCTCGGGCTCGCGCATCGTCGCTGGATGGCGCGGGCGGCCGCGGCCGTCGCGGTGGTAGCGGCAGAAGCGGCGGACCCAGCCGGTATACGCCTGCTCCGTCCGGTAGCTGTAGTGTCGGAGCCGACAGGCGAGGCGGACGAGGTCGAGGAGCCGGGGCGCGGCGGCGTCGGGGAGCGGGGCGGAGTCCATAGCGTGCCGGAGCGTTATGGTTTTATGCGGCCCGGAGGCGTGATCCTCGCGGCAGACCCTTCAGCTCGGGACACGAACGGCGGGCGCGGGGAGGCCCGTAGGGTGCTGGAAGCCAGATACTCCATAGACGCCGGGCCGCTCCCGTTTGTAACCCCGTTCGTATTATGCGGCCCGTGGGCGCTTTACATCACGCCCCGGGACCCTCTAATACTAGTTCTGCGGCCTTCGACCGAATCGGCCACGCGCTCATGTCTCGCTTATTCGTAATCGATGACGAGTTCCATGCCGAGCACCAGGGCGAGTACGCTTCGCTAGCGGAAGCTCGGTCCGAACTCGAACGCCGGGCTGCCGTGCCGTGGGACCAAGAACCGAACCAGTGCCCGTGTACGAGTTGGCGGACGTGCGGTCGTCGTTATGTGATCGTTGAGTACGACGACTCCTCGCGTCCGTGGCGTCAGGTTCGACGGACTCCGTACCTCGAAGTGAGTGCCAAAGGCGTGAGCTGGCTCAATGAGTAAACCCGCGCCAGCACTATGCTCGTGGGCGGCAGAACCCGGCGTCGCAGGCCGACGCACCGCGTCACGGTTTTGCCCGCTAACGGCGCCGAGCCTACCTTGCTTCCGTTCACGGTCGCGCCGCGGTGCGCGGCTGAACGCCCACACTGTTATGCGGCGAAGGAGGCATTCAGCCGGTTCCTGGCTAGATGCTCCTACTCAACCTGCCGAGATGAAGGACCCACGCTTCCAGCCGGACGGCCGATCCAACCGCGACCGCATGCTCGCCGGGGACCAGTACATCGCCGACGACCCCGACCTCAAGCGGGAGAGCGATCGGGCCTCCGTGCTGACGGCGCAGTACAACGCTACCGCCGGCGACGACCACGAGGGGCGCGGCCGACTCCTCCGCGAATTGCTCGGCTCCGTCGGTACCGACACGGTCATCCGCCCGCCCTTCCGCTGCGACTACGGCTACCGGACGCACATCGGGGCCCGCACGTTCGCTAACTGGGGGCTCGTCGCCCTCGACGTGGGCCGGATTACGATCGGCGACGATGTCCAGATCGGCCCGAACGTTCAACTCCTTACTGCGACGCACCCGCTGGAGGCGGGGCCGAGGCGGGCGAAGTGGGAGGGCTCGGAGCCGGTCGCCATCGGGGACAACGTGTGGCTTGGCGGCGGCGTTATCGTATGCCCCGGGGTCACCATCGGCGAGAACACGGTGGTAGGCGCGGGCGCGGTCGTCGTCCGTGACCTGCCGGCGAACGTCGTCGCAGTAGGTAGCCCGGCCCGGGTCATTCGGCACCTCTGACCGCGTTACCTGCCGCGTCAAGCCTATGAGGGGCGTCAGCGTCCTTGCTCGTCCGGATGTCGGCGCTGCTGCTTCGCGGTTGAGCGGCCCCTGCTCTGGTGAGAAGCTCACCAAGTCCGACCTCCCTGTCATCCCGAGTTTGCCGAGGGAACTCTGCTGAGCAGGCGTTTCGCCTCAAGAGATCCTTTGCCCTCCGCTTCACCCTCCCAATTCGAACGCCGTCTTGATCCCGGTGACGAGCATTTGCACAGCGATCATCACGAGGAGCATCCCCATCAGCCGCTCTAGCGCCGAGAGCCCCCGGTCTTTGAGCAGCCCGTAGAGGAACGGTGCGGCGAGGATGACCGCCGCCGACGCCCCCCACGCCAGCAGCAGCGCGAGCAGCCACTTCCCCATCGCGCTGGGGTCGCTGCGGACCATGAGGATGAGCGTCGCCAGTGCCGACGGCCCGGCGATGAGCGGGATCGCGAGCGGGACGATGAACGGCTCGCCGCCGCCCTGATCCCCCATCACGCCTTCCTTCGTCGGGAAGATCATCCGCATGCCGATGATCATGAGCACGATGCCGCCCGCGATCGTGACGGACTCCTGCTCCAGTTCGAGGAGGTTCAACAAACCCTGCCCGAAGAAGAGGAACGCGAGCAGGATCGCGAGCGCGATGAGCAACTCGCGGACGATGATGTAGCGCCGCCGCCGCCGCTCGATGTCCTTCAGCAGCGTGAGGAAGAGCGGCGTGTTGCCGAGCGGGTCCATCACGAAGAGGAGGACGATGGCTGCCGAGAGCACCGATACGCCTTGCTCGAACATGCGGGCGGGCGAAACGTGGAGGGACCGAGCGGCGGGCGGGGCCGCCGTCGAAGGGCGAAGGCAAAGTACCGCGCGGCGCCGACACGACGCGCATCCGTAGCTTCCGCTGCCTGCCCTCCCCTTTCCGCCGCCGCTCTGATGCGCATCGCCCTCGGCACGCTCTGCCTCCTCACGCTCGCGCTCGGGTCCTGCCGTCCCGAGATCGCGTCTCCGACCTCGGACAACGCACCGGTGATCGTGCCGCGTACCGCGTGGGGCGCCCAGCCGGACATCGCCGAGCGGATGACCCCGACGGGCGCGGTCCGCTTTGTGACGATCCACCACACGGCCACGCCGGATTCCATCGAGGAGGCGACGCACCTGCGCAGCATCCAGCGCGGGCACCAGGAGGTCGATCACGCATGGGGCGACATCGCGTACCACTACCTCATCGGCCCGTCGGGCGCGATCTACGAGGGCCGCGCCGAGCGCTTCGCCCCGTCGAGCGGGACGGTGTACCTCACACCCGCGCAGTGGTCGGCCGCGCCGCAGAACGACCTCGGGCAGACGACGGCCGCGATCCCGCTCGGCCCCGACGGGCAGGAGGTGACCCGCCCCGGCGCTTCGGCGGGCCACCTCCTGATCTCCGTCCTCGGCGACTACAGCGAGCGGCTGCCGACGCCCGAGGCGCGGGACGCCATCGTCCGGCTCGCCGCGGCGAAGCTCTACGAGCACGGCCTCTCCACCGACGACGTCTACTTCCACCGCGAGGTCGCCGTCTTCACCGACTGCCCCGGCCAGCGCTTCTACGACTGGTTCCGGGGACCGACCCGCCAACGCGGCACCCGCGGCGAAGGCCTCCAGCGCATCGCCGCTGAACTCGACCGGCTGCGCGCCGCTGACTGAGCCCTCACGCCTCGGCGAGAGTCCGCTTGAGTTGCTGGATCGTCTCGACCGGCGTCGGGTCCACGCCGACGAGCATGGCGAGGTAGTACGACACGAAGTCGCCGTGCTGAATCATCGAGAGCATCCGCGCCAGCTTGCTCTCGCCGCGCGACGAGATCTCGGTCCAGCCCGCCGCATCGCCCGCGAGGAGGTCGCGCGTCACGTCCATCCGCCGCTGGATCTGCGGGTGGTCGGCGGCGTCGCGGAGGACGAGGACGTGGAGCCGGCCGCGGAGGTCGTCGGGGGCGGACTCCCACCCCATCACCTCGTTGTGGTTTAACTCGGCGAAGACGTTCCCGAAGGCGAGCTGCTTGGCGTTCTCGTGGATCTGGTTCATCCACCGCACGCCGACGGCCTGCATCAGCCCCGGCCCCGTGTACACGACGGGGATCGTGCCTTCGAGCGCGCGGGCGAGGTCGAGCGCCTCGTTCCCGTCGGTGTCGGCGTACTCGGCAGCGCCGGCGTCGACGACGTCGAGGGCTTCGGTGTACTCGGCGTCGGACACGTCGCAGAGGCCGAGCTTGTTCGCCATGCGGAGGAGCGCGCCGAGCGAGTAGCCGAGGGCGGCGCGGGGCTGGAGCCCGCCGGGGATGACGACGTGCGGGAGCCCATCGCGCTCGGCGCGGTCTTGTAACTCGCCGCCGGACGTGATGACGTAGATATCCGCGCCGCGCTCCCTCGCTGCATCGAACGCCGAGAGCGTCTCTTCCGTCCCGCCCGAATAGCTCGACGCGATCACGAGCGTCCCCTCGCCCACCGACGCCGGGAGCGTGTAGTCGCGGACGACGGAGATGGGGACGGGCGACGTGTCGCGGCAGTACGTCCGCACGAGGTCCCCGCCGATCGCAGAGCCGCCCATCCCCACGATCACGACCTGCCGGAGGTCGGCGGCGCGGTGGGCGGCGATGAAGTCAGCGGCGCGGGTCCAACCT
The DNA here is from genome assembly GCA_039944855.1 of Rhodothermales bacterium. Lineage (NCBI taxonomy): Bacteria > Pseudomonadati > Rhodothermota > Rhodothermia > Rhodothermales > Rhodothermales bacterium. Next base: position 79,599 of record JBDUXZ010000005.1, read on the forward strand.
TCGCGGACGTGGTCGGGAAAGGCGCGGACGGCACCGAACATGTCGGCAGGGTCGAGCCGGTCAATCAGGTCTTGCATAGCGTTGGCATCAGGATTCGAATTGGAGGTAGAGACGCAGCATGCTGCGTCTCTACGGGGACGTGCGCGACGCCGCGCAATGTGCCTCACGCCTTACGAGTCGCCGTCGAAGAAGGCGGCGAGTTCGGGGACGTGCTCGCGCAGCCACGTGTTGAGGAGCGTGATGACGGACTGCGCGTCGGGTTGCTCCAGGGCGACCTCGGCGAGCGCGGTCATCTTCTTCTTGGAGCACGAGCGGATGGCGCGCTTCACGTCGAGCAGGAATGCCGGCGACACGCTCAGCTCCGTCAGCCCGAGCCCGATGAGGAGCGGGGCGACGCGGGGGTTACTCGCCATCTCGCCGCAGAGGCTCACCGAGATGCCGTGCCGCGCGCCCGCCTTCGCCGTCAGCTCGATGAGGCTGAGCACGGCCGGGTGCAGCTCGGCGTAGCGGTTGGCGACGAGGTCGTTGCCGCGATCCACGGCGAGCGTGAACTGCGTGAGGTCGTTCGAGCCGATCGAGAAGAAGTCCACCTCCGACGCGAACCGGTCGAGCGTGAGCGCCACCGACGGCACCTCGACCATGATCCCCACGTCGACGTCTGCCTCGTACGCGAGCCCGTCGCGCTCGAGCGAGGCCACGGCGTCGTCCATCAGCGCGCGGAAGCGCTTGACCTCGTCGAGCGCCGACACCATCGGGAGGAGGATGCGGGCGGGGCCTTCGGCGGCGGCGCGGAGGATCGCGCGGAGCTGCGGGCGGAGGAGGTCGGGCTTGTCGAGGAGGATGCGGATGCCGCGCCAGCCGAGGAACGGGTTGTGCTCGCGGTGCGCCATCGGGAGCAGCTTGTCTCCGCCGAGGTCGATGAGGCGAAACGTCGTCGGGTGCGGGCGCGTGGCGCGGAGCGCGGACTGGTAGACGGCGAGCTGCTCCTCTTCGTCGATGGGCCGGCCCTTCGCGAGCAGCAGCATCTCGGTGCGGAAGAGGCCGATGCCTTCGGCGCCGTAGCGCTGGAGCAGCGGGAGCTCCTCTTCGAGCTCGACGTTCGCACGGAGCGCAATGCGGTGGCCGTCCTTCGTCTCGGCCGGGAGCGGGACGAGCTCCTGCCGCGCTTCGAGCCCACGCCGGTACACGGCGTCGCGCTCGCGATAGGCCGCGAGCGTCTCCTCGGTCGGGTTGAGCGTGACGCGGCCGGAGAAGCCGTCGAGGATGATCGTCTCGCCGCCCTCGACGGTCTGCGAGAAGCCGTGGAGGCTGACGACGGCCGGCACGCCGAGGGCGCGGGCCATGATCGATACGTGGGACGTCGGCCCGCCGAAGTCGAGGGCGCAGCCGAGGATGTTGCGGCGGCTGAAGAGAAGGATGTCCGCCGCCGTGAGGTTCTCGGCCACGACGATCCGCTCGTGCTCGATGCGGGCGAAGGCCTTGCTCTGCTGGAGATTGCGGAGGAGCCGGTTCTGCACGTCCACGAGGTCATTCGCGCGCTCGCGGAGGTACTCGCTCTGGCTCCCCGCCATCCGCTGCCGGATGTGGTCGAAGACGGTCTGCGCGGCGAAATCGGCGCCGTAGTTCTCGTCGCGGATGAGCGCCGCCACGTCGTCGTGCAGCTCGGGGTCGCGGAGGATCAGCGTCTGCGCGTGGAAGATCTCTGCGCTGCTCTCGCCGAGTTTCTCGCGGGCGAACGTCGCGATCTTGTTCAACTCGCGCTCGGCGCGCTGCACGGCCCGCTCGAACCGAGCGAGCTCTTCCTCGGCCTCGTCCCCATCCACGCGCCGCTTCGACGCCCGGAACGACTCCCCGGCGAAGACCATCGCCGTCCCGATCGCGATGCCCGGCGCGACGCCGACGCCCTCGACCATGCGCTCGCCCGCGGCAGCGCGTTCGTCGGACAGTTCTGAGATGGAATGTGCAGGGTCTTCGGGCACGAGTGGATACGGGTTGCGGGGAGTGGAGCGGGCGGGCGGCGGATCAGATCGGCTCGCCGAAGCCGTTGTTGAACAGCTCGGTCATCGCTTCGACGGCGGCGGCCTCGTCGTCCCCATCGAAGATGAGCGTGAGGACGGCGCCCTGCTCGGCCGCGAGCGTCATCACGCCGATGATGCTCTTGCCGTTGATCTCGTACCCGTCGGTGCGGATGTAGAACTCGGATTTGAACTTCGATGCGGTCCGCACGACCATCGAGGCCGGGCGGGTGTGGATGCCCGCTTTGTTGCGGACGGTGACGTCACGTTCGATCATAGCAGGCCACACGGGCCGGGCAAAAAGTCGAGATAAGAAGAGGGATCACCGCACGCGCCGGGCCATGCGACCTGCGATCCAGAGCAGCCCGTCGCGGCCGGACCCTGCCGGGAGCGCACGCACGGCCCGCTCGCCGATGTCGTAATGTCGGAGCACTTCGGTGCGGGCCTCATCGAGCACACCGAGCGCGTCCATCCGGCGCCGCGCCTCGGCGATGTCGGCTTCGGGCAACCCACCATCGGTGACGATGCGGCGGAACCACGCGCGCTCATCGCCTCCGGCGCGTTCGAGGGCGCGGAGGAGCAGGAAGGTCTTCTTCCCCTCCATCAAATCGCCGCCGATCGTCTTGCCCCACTGCTCGTCGTCGGCCGTCAAGTCCAGCAAGTCGTCCTGAATCTGGAAGGCCCGGCCGAAAGCGTGGCCGGCTTCGGCGAGCTTCGCGCGCTCCTCCGCGTCTGCCCCGCCGATCAGCCCGCCGAGTTCGAGCACGGCTTCGAGGAGCGCCCCCGTCTTCCGGTCGATCATGTCGAGGTAGCGCGGGACCGTCACCTCGCCCTCGGTCTCGAACTGCTCGTCGAGCGCCTGCCCCTCGCAGAGCCGCGCCACCATGCGGTGGAAGACGCGGATGAGGTCGGCGAGCCGGTCGGTCTCGGTCTGCGCGAGGAGGTCGTACGCCATCCCCATCATGAGGTCGCCGGCGAGGATCGCCGTGCTCTCGTCCCAGAGGATGTGAACGGAGGGGCGGCCGCGCCGCTCCTCGGCGTGGTCCATGATGTCGTCGTGGACGAGCGTGAAGTTGTGGAACACCTCGACGGCGAGGGCGGCGGGGAGCGCCCGCTCGGTGGGCACGTCGAAGACCTCGGCGGCGAGGAGGAGGAGCGCGGGCCGGAGCCGCTTCCCGCCGCCGTCGAGCACGTAGCGCACAGGCTCGTACAGCCGCGCGGGCTCAGCGGGCAGCGCGAGGGCGGCGAGCCCGCGGTTCACCGTGTCGGTGAGCCGGCCGATGTGCTCCGACGCGTCGGGAGCGGCGAGCGTGGTGGAGGAAGAGGAGGACACGGAGCGGCGCGGGTGAGGGAATGCAGGCAGGGAGATCGGGAGAGGCTACACGCCGCGCACTTCGGCTTCGCCGAGGGCGTGTTCGACGCGCTGCTGCACCTCGTCGATCTCGCCGATGCCGTCGATCTCGAAGAACGGGACGCGGCCGCGGAAGACCTGCTCGACGGGCCGCGTCTCGTCCTCGTAGACGCCGAGCCGCGTGCGGATGGCGTCGGGCTGGTCGTCGGAGCGGTGCAGGAGGCGGTCGGCGGGAATGTGCGGCGGGGGCGGGTTGAAGTCGAGGTGGTAGATCTCGCCGGTCTCGCGGTCGGTGCGGCGGCGCGAGAGGCGCTGCACGATGCGCTCGGGATCGACCTTCAGACTCAACACGGCGTCGAGCGGTGCGTCATGCGCGTCGAGGAAGCGGAGGAGCCACTCGGCCTGCTCGACGGTGCGCGGGAAGCCGTCGAGGATGAACCCGTCGTGGCCGAGCGCATCGAGGGCGCCCTCCACCATGCGGTTCACGACGGCGTCGGGCACGAGCTTGCCCGCGTCGAGGTAGCGCTTCGCTTCGAGGCCGACGGGCGTCTCCTCGCGGAGCGCGGTGCGGAAGAGGTCGCCGGTGGAGATCTGCCGGAGGGTGAACCGCTCGGTCAGCCGCCGGGCCTGGGTGCCCTTACCGGCTCCCGGCGGCCCGAACAGAACAAGGCGCATGGGACGTGGAAGTTGATCGTCGAGGTAGAGGCCGACCTTCGGCCGGCGTGGGCCGGTGAAGATAGCCCTCCGCAGCCCGGCACTCAACCCGAATCCCGAGCCCGTGCGCCGCGATCACATCCGCACGGACCGGCGCGCGTCCGGGTCGATGCTCTCGGGGGACGTCCCGCTGTCGAGGTGGAAGATGTGCTCCAGGAAATACCCCTCGTTGATGGGCTCGGGGAGGGCACGGAGGCTGAGCGAGAGCCCGAGGAAGAGCGCCACGGCCATCGCGATCACCGGCACCGCGCCCACCCACCGACGCCGCGTGAGGGCGACGAAGCGCATCAGGCTCAGCACCGTCACCGGGATGAACGCCAGCGCGAGCAGCACCGTCCCCCCCATCGACCGCACGAGCAGCGCGCCGCCCGCCACGGTCGCGAGGAAGAAGAACGCGCCGCGCCACGCCTCACGGCGCGGGGTCGCGGCCGTGAACTGCCCCGTGCGCGCCTCCCACATCAACACGCCGCCGGCGACGATGAGGACGAGGAGGAAGACGAGCGCGACGGCAGGCATGGTGGAGGCGAAAGGGGTGGAATAGTTAAGGCTCAGTACGTAGCGACGGCCGGCGGATGGTCGTGTGCCGCTTCGGAGGCGTGCTTCATGGCGTCGACGATCTCGTCCTCACCCGTCAACTGCTGCGCCATCCGGTCCATCGCCAGCTTAACGCCGAAGCCCAGTGCCGTATTGATCAGCACGCTAAATATAGAGCTTGCCCGCTCTTTCACCGGCTCTTCCGGCGCTTCCATCACGACGACCGGAGCGCGCCGCTGTAGCGCTTGGCGGAGCGCCGCCTCGCTGTTCTGACCGCGCCGAACGCGCGAACCGGCGTCGTCCATAAGGTCGTTGAGGTACGCCCCCATCAGCAGGTCGTAGTCGCTCGGCTCCTCCGGCGCTTCGCGGCCGAGCAACCCGGTCACGAGCCCCGCCACCACGCCGACGCCGACGGCGACGCCCGCTGCCACGAGCGGCTTTTCGCGTACGTAATCCAGCACCGGCCGACCACCGACGTTTACATCGGCCACAGTCATCTCGCTCTTAATCCCGGAGAGGTGATAGTCGAGCAGGGTCTTACGCGTGTCTAACTCGGCCCGGAGTTCGTGCTGGGTGAGCGTTTTCTTCTTCAGGTCGTCCATGTGGAGCAGAGAGTCAGGGTGTGGAAGGCGCTGCGTGGCGGTCCGTAACGGGGGCGGGCTCGTCGCCGCTGAAGAGGGGGAGCTTCTTCTGCATTCGCTTCGCTCGGCGGAGTGCCACGAGCGTACCGATCACGAAGAGGAGCATGAGGGTGAAGAACCCGAGCGTGAGCGACCACAGTTCGGCTTCGTCGCCGAGCAAGAGTCCCCACAACGCGCTGAATAGGAAGCCGGCCACAAACAGGGCGACGACGGCCGAGACGAGGGCGAGGACGGCGACGGCCCCGTAGGCCTTCCCCATCTCCGCCGCCTGATCCTTGACGGTCTGGATTTCGTCTTTCACCTCGCGCTTCAGGAGGGCGATCCGCAGCTCGAACCAGTCGGTGAGGCTGTTCGCCGCGCCTTTCACGTGGTCCGTGACGCGGCCCACTTTCCCCTTGTGAACCGGGAGCAGGTGCTCGTCGTCGAGCACGGGTGGCGGCGCGCCGGCACGGACGGGAACGGGCGGGGGCGGGGAGATCGGGGGCGGAGCGTCGGGGAGATCGGGGGCGGGAGGGGCCGTGACCGGACGAGGATCAGGAGTTGCCATGAAGGGACGTGCGGAGGGGTGAGGCAGCGCGAGAAGATGAGTACGTTCGGGGCGCGATCAGGGGCACCACAGAGAAGGTACTCTCCATGACGGGGATATGTTTTCCGTGTTTCCGTGCTGCCCGTAGCTTTACCCGCTCACCCACCCCGCCAACGATGCCGCCGTTTACCGTTCAGCCCACGCCGAACCCTAACAGCCTCAAGTTCACCACCTCAGGCCGCCCCTTCATCGAGCAGGGTATGGGCGCGTTCGCGAGCGCCGCCGAGGCCGAGGGCGACCCGATCGGCGCTCCGCTCTTCGCCGTGCCGGGCGTGATGAACGTGCTCGTCCTCCCCCCCTTCGTCACCGTCACCAAAAGGCCGGACGCTGATTGGAACGCTGTGCTGCCCGCCGTCGAACGCATTCTGACCGCCCACCTCGAAGGCTGACGCTACACCGCTGCCAGAAACGCGAGCAGCCCGTCGTCGAACAGCCGGGGGCGGTGCGCGTCGCCGGGCTCCACGAACGGCACGTCGATATCGAGTGCGGCACCGAGCGCGGCACTCACCTCGGGCCTCGCCACGACGAAATCGACGGTGTCGCGGTGCGTCTGGAGCCAGTCCGCAACGTCGCTGAGCGAGGCGTACTCCGACCAACGGACGTGCGCGGCGGCCTGCGGTTCAGGTTCGCCTTTGCTGAGGAGAAAGCCCGGCCCCGTCGCGTGCGGCTGCTTCGCCGCGACGAGAAACGCCGTCGCCATGCGGAGTGTGCCGTCGGTGTCGGGATGCGGCGGGTACAGCTCGCGGAAGCCCGCGAGCGTGTCGAGGAGGCCGTCGGGGTCGAGCCCGGCGGGAGCCCACACGACCGATGGTGCGCGGGGACCGAGGCCCTCGTGCAGCAGCAGGTCCTCGGCCAGCCCGCTCCGAGTCTCGGCATCCTCCCCACCGTCGATCACGGCGATGGCGAATCCGCTCCGCTTTAGCCATCGGCGTTCGGACGGGATGTCTGCCGCGTCCACTCGCTTGGTGAGGCCGTCCAGCGCATCCTCGTCGCCGGATGCGACGACCGCATCGGCACCGGAGAACAAGACGGCGAGATCGGCGAACCGTACAGCCTCGTCCTCCGCCTCCGATAATTCCATTACCGCATCGAGAAACGCGGGCAGCAGCGCCGGAGACTCAGGAGCTGGACACACGATGACGCGGTGCCCGACGAGCAGGGCCGCGAGCGTATCGGTCAACCCGTCGAGCGGCGCATCGCCCGAGCAGACGACGCCCACGGTGCGCGGCTCCGAAGCCGCGTGCTGGGCGACACGTTCGCGGAGCGCGGTCGGCCTGAGCTGATGCGTGAGGTGGTTCAGCGCGAAGGCCAGCCCTTCTTCGGTAAAACGGTTGGGCGCTTCGAGTGTCGCTCGAACCGCCGCCTCGCGCGCCGGATACTCCGGGTCGCGCCACGCCGCCGCCGCGTCCGATATCGCTCGAATCCAATCGCTCACGGTCATGACGGCGTCTGTTCGGAGTTGGGGACGAGGCGAGGCAAATCGGTCTCGGGATCGACGGAGACCGAGCCTTCGCCCCGCAGGAGGTCGAGGACGGCCTCGCCGACGAACTCGCGCCGCCACCCGCGCAACACCGGGTGCTCGGCGGGGTCCGCGCCCGGTCCGGCGGCGACGAGGCGTTCGACGGACGCCCGATTCCCAATGAGGCCGGGGTCGATCTCGTGGCTGAGGCTGCGCCCTTTGATGAGGGCCTGCGCGAGGTCGAATCGGGCGATCTCGGTGTCGTCCTTTCGACGGCGGCGGGTCGGCTTCGGCCGATCCGACTTCGGCACGTCGAGCCCGCGCTTGACGGCCTCGACGATGGCGTCGCCGTAGTTCCGCACGGCGTTGTCGCTCACGCCCTGCACGTCGCGCAGGGCGCCGTCGTTCGTCGGCTTGCGTTGGGCGAGGGTGACGAGGACATCGTCTTTCACGATGTGGCCGCGCGGGCGGTCGCGGTGGCGGGCCTCCTGCTCGCGCCACGCCGTCAGCTCGCGGAGCACAGCGTAGTCGAGCGGCGAGAAGCCCCGCTTGCCGCGCCCCTTCACGCTCCGGTAGCGCTCGAACGGGTCGTCTTCGGTGTAAAGCGAGAGGTCGTCGTACTGCGCCATCTCCTCCTCCACCCACGCCCGGCGGTCGAGCGCGTCGATCCGCGCCCACAACACGTCGAACGCGTCGGGGAGATAGCGGACATCATCGCGGGCGTACTCAAGTTGCGCCTCGCGGAGCGGGCGCCGCAGCCAATCGGAGCGCGACTCCCCTTTTGGAAGGTGGACGTCGACCGTCGCGCCGATGAGCGCTTGCAGCGAGGTCGTCGCCGTGAGCCCGACGAAGCCGCCGGCGAGGCGGGTATCGAAGATCGAACGCGGAGCGCCCCCCGTCGCGCGATAGAGGATCATCAAGTCCTGCTGCGCATCGTGGAGAATCTTGACCACGTCGGGGTCCGCGATCAGCGCGCCGAGCGCGCTCAGATCGTCGATCGCGACGGTGTCGATGAGGTAGACCTCGTCGCGTGAGAGGCCGAGTTGGACGAGGCCGAGGCCGGCGTAGTACGTCCGCTCCCAGACGAACTCGGTGTCGAGGGCGACGCGGCGGGCCTGGCGGGCGCGGTCGATAAGGTTTTCGAGTTGCTGCGGGGTATCAATCACGGGGTGCACCCATTTTGCAATAACGGTTCCGGCAGCGCCCGCACATCGGACACTGCCGGAAGGACGGCGCGGCACCGAGCGCTCGGCTTCTGCGCCGGTGCCACTCGCGCGAAGCGCTAGTAGAACTTAATCGTGCAGCCGAACGCCTTCGTCTTCTGCACCGTGATCGCGGTGCCGGCGATGAGCTGGTTCATCGCATCGCGGAAGTACTCCTCCTCCACCTGCGACGCATCGGACGGGCTGTCGTCGACGGTGCCTTCGTAGACGAGCCGGCGATCGGTGTTGAAGAGGAACACCTGCGGCGTGCGTGAGGCGCCGAACGCCTCCGCCGCGTCCGAACCTTCGTCCACGACGTAGGCGAACGGGTACCCCTTCGCGCTCGCGTGCTGCTGGATCGCCGCCGTGCCCTCCTCGGGGTACGCGTTCGGATCGTTCGAGTTAACGACGACGAAGCCGATGCCGGCCGCCTGATACTCCTCGGCGAGTGCGAGCACGCGGTCCTCGTACTTCGCCACCCACGGGCACGTGTTGCTCCAAAAGAGCACGGCGAGGCCCCGATCCCCCATTGCCTGCCCGAACGAGGTCGGCGACCCGGTGACGTTCTGCATCGAGCGGTCGGCGGTCGGGAGGGCGGCGCCGATCTCGAGGGCGTTGCGGTCCTGCGCGGCGGCGGGCTGGGCGAGCCACAGCACGGCTAGCATCAGAGGCGCCGCATATCGGATCGTACGGGGTAGAGTCATCGCGATAGGGGTTGGTGGAGGGAGCGGTGCTAGCTGGCCTGCCGTGCTTCGCTGACGCGGCGGAGGAGTTGGTCGTAGGTGACCTTCCCCTCCCAGAACGCGAGCCGGTTGCCGTCGCGGTCGTAGATGGCCGTCGCGGGAATCGCCCCGGACCAGCCGGGGTTGATCACGTTGATGAACGGACCTTCCTTCCCGTTTTTAACAAACGTCGTGCCGCCCACCCCGTTCTCGCGCAGGAATTGGGCGGCGAACGGGAGATCCTCCTCGAAGTCCACCGTCACGAAGCGGACCTGCACGTCGTCGGGGTCGGTCTCGCGGCTGAAGCGGACGAACTCGGGGAACTCCTCGCGGCACGGCATACACCACGAAGCCCAGAAATTGACGACGACGAGGTCGGCGTCCGCGTCCCGTATCTCGTCGATCAGTTCCTCGGCTGTGACGGGCTGGATCACGAGTTCGCCGGGGCCGCGCTCGCTACAGGCCGCGAGCGACAGCGTCACGGCGAGTATCAATGAGGCGTAGAGGAGGCGAGGTTCTGGCATGGTCGACGGTAGTACGTGCGGGGCAGTGTCGGGTTCGTGATTCGAGGTCGGGTCAGCGCATCGGCTCGAGGACGAGCACGTCTTCCGCGTTCGTCAAGCGGCGGATCGGGTAGTCGTCGCCCGGCTCAACCGGCACGAGCCCCCAATTCACCAACCCGTCGTCGGAGCGGGGTTCGAGGAGGGTGAAGGCCATCCGCCCGAGCGGCTGATCGATCGGGACGACGAGCGTGCCCGCTGCCATCGGTTGCGTAACCTCTCCGTAACGACCGAACGCCTCGCGTTCGTGCCGAGCCTGAAACGGTCGCTCGGCGACGTGGACGCTGTCGATGCGAAAGACCTCCTGCCCGATGGGGATACTCTGCAACCCCGCACCCGCAGCGTAATAGCGGATGCCGTGCGCGTCGAGCCGGTTAACCACGTCGGCGAGCGAATCGGGGACGAGATACGCGAGCGGCGCCGTCTCGAAGTCCGAGCCGGCGAACCGGCCGTACACTGTCATCTCCGTCGGCGTCACCGCCTCGGTTCGGCGAAACATCGGCTCGCCGGTGTGCGGGTTCGGCTCCTCGACGACCTCGCCGAGTAGGATCGTCTCGGGCTCGGGCGAGGCCTGCCAGCCCCCCGCCGCCCGGAGCGCGAGCCGCTGTCCGACGACGGACTCGGCATCCGCTTGCTGAACCGTCCGGCGGATCTCCCCCGCGTGGTCGTGCGCCCAGTCCAGCGTCTCCGTCACAAACCCGAGTGTAGCGCGGACGCGGTCCTCGAACGTGGCGTAGCTGTACGCCTCGCTGAGGATGCCGACGCGGTTCCGCAGCCCGGCGTAGTTCGTACCGAAGCGCGGACGCGGGTCGAACGTGGCCCATCCGCGCGGCTGGCCCCACTCGGGCTTGTCGTTGCCGTAGTACGTGAGGCACCCGCCGTACCGCTCTTTATATGCCTCCGTTACGGCCGGCAGCCACGCGCCGCGCAGGAGCGCGTCCACGGCGGCGGGCGTGTTGGGGTGGAGCGGCGGCGCGTACGTGAGGTCGTAGGCGTGGACCGTCCCGTTCGTCGTGTGCAGGTCGATGACGACGTGCGGGTCGTACGTGTCCATGAGCGCGACGAGGGCGCGAGACTCCGGCGCGTCGAGCTTGACGAAGTCCCGGTTGAGGTCGAGGTCTTGCGCGTTCGACCGCTGCCCCATGCCGTCGACCGGGCCGTGCTGGTAGGGGCGATTGCCGGGGTCGACGCGCTCGTTGCCGTCAGCGTTGTAGATCGGGGCGACGAGGAGGACGAGCGAGTCGGCCCATGCAGCGTACTTGCCGGCCGCGAGTTCGCGCAGGAGTATGAGCGCGGCCTCTTTACCCGCGACTTCGCCCGCGTGGATGTTGGCGAAGACGAGCACCCGCAGCTTCCCGGCCGCGCGCACGGCCTCGGCCGAAGCGCCGTCCGCGCCCCACACCATGAGCGGGAGGGGACGGCCTTCGACCGTCGTCCCGAACGTCGTGCCGTGGAACCCTGGCATCGTACCGATCGCTTCGACGAAGGCCATCACGTCGGCATACGTCGAAGTCGCGCGGAAGTCGGTCTGCTCGGCGCGGGTGCGGAGCGTGTCGGCGGGCTGGGCCGCGAGCGGCGAGACGCCGAATAGGAGAGCGAAGAGGACGGCGCGAGGCATCGGCGGGAGAAAGGCGGGATCGGCGGACAAGCTACGCCGCTTGTGGGAGATCATGCGATCCGCAAGAACCCACCCCTCCCCTCGCCGTACCACTCGCCCTTTCGCTTTACCCGGCCCGCTTCTCATGCCCTTCATTGCCGCCACCGCGACCGGATTCCCGGCGCACTACTACTCGCAGGACGTCATCAGCGGGGACCTTCAGATGCTGTGGTCGGAGTACGGCATCAACACCGGTCGCGTCGCGAAGCTGCACGAGAACACGACCGTCGGCGGGCGCTACATCGCCGTGCCGAAGGAGGAGTATTACGAGCTGCGCGGGTGGGAGGAGCCGAACGAGATCTACGCCCGCGTGGCCGTCGAGCTGGGACAGGAGGTGCTGGAGAAGGTGTTCGCCGAGGCCGGGCTCGACGCCTCCGATGTCGGCCTCTTCATTTTCGCCTCCACGACGGGCATCGCGATCCCGACGATCGACGCGCGGCTGATGAACCGGCTGCCGTTCGCGCCCGACACGAAGCGGCTCCCGCTCTTCGGGCTCGGCTGCGTCGCCGGCACCGCCGGCACCGCGCGCCTCGCCGACTACCTCGCCGGGCATCCGACCGAGGCCGCCGTGCTCCTCACCGAGGAGTTCTGCTCGCTGACGATCCAAAAGCACGACATCTCGATCGCCAACCTCATCGCGTGCGGCCTCTTCGGCGACGCGGCCGGGGCCGTGCTGATGGTCGGCGACGAGCACCCGCTCGCGCAGCAGGCCGGCCACACGATGCCCGAGATCGTCGCTACCCGCTCCGTCTTCTTCCCCGACTCCGAGCACTTCATGGGCTGGGACATCAAAGAGACCGGGATGCAGATCGTCCTCTCGGCCGACGTGCCCGAGGCCTCGCGGACCGACCTCAGCGCCCGCATCGAGGCGTTCCTCGACGAGCACGGGATCGGCGTCGCCGACATCGGCCGGTGGGTCTGCCACCCCGGCGGGCCGAAGGTGATCGAGGCGCTCGAAGAAGGGCTCGGGCTCAACGGGACGACGCTCCAGCGGAGCCGCGACGTCCTCCGCGAGGTCGGCAACGTCTCGTCCGTCTCCGTCCTCCTCATCCTCGACGCCGTGCTGCGCGACGACCCGCCGCCGCCCGGCACGTATGGGCTGATGCTCGCGATGGGCCCCGGTTTCGTCGCCGAACTCGTGCTGCTCCGGTGGTGACCGCGATGACGACGCAGTTCCTCTTCCTCGGCATCGTCCTCGCCGTCGCCGCGCAACGCATGCTCGAACTCCGGCTGAGCGCGCGCAACGCGGCGGCGATCCGGGCAAAGGGCGGCTACGAAGTCGGTGCCGGGCACATGGGCGCGATGCGGCTCCTCCACACGGCGTGGTTCGTCGCGATGCTCGCCGAGGTCTTCCTGCTCGACCGGCCATTCGTCCCGTGGCTCGCCGTGCTCGCGTTCGCCGGGCTTCTCGCCGGGCAGTTGCTTCGCTACGCGGCGATCCGTACGCTCGGGCCGCGCTGGACGGCGTCGATCATGATCCTCCCCGGCGCCCCGCCCGTCGCGAGCGGGCTCTACCGCCGCATCCGGCACCCGAACTACGTCGGCGTGATCCTCGAGATTGCGTTCGTTCCCTTCCTCCATACGGCGTGGCTGACGGCGCTCGCCTTCACCGTGCTCAACGGGCTCCTGCTCCGCGTGCGGATTAGGACGGAGGAAGCCGCGCTCCGCGAGGCCAACGACTACGACGCCGCGCTCGGCGAGCGGCCCCGCTTTATCCCCAGCTAAACCCGGTCCCGCAGTGTGCGCCGCACCATCCACGTGTTGAGCGCGAAGAAAAGCCCGAGCGCGAGGCCCCACTGTACGAGGCACGTCATCACGCTGTACGGCTCGAAGGGATCGTACCACGCTTCCGTGAAGTCCGCCGTCGTCGCGAGGCTGAGCCACCACACGAGGAGGACGACGGCTTCGAGCGGGATGAGGTAGCGGATCATCAGGTCCCACGTCGGGTGCAGCCGCCAATCCGACGGCGTCGCGAGGTCGTGACGGAGGCGGGACGCGCCGTAGCGGATGACGGCGAAGGCAACGAACGCGCCGGAGATCATCAGCGCCACGCCCCACACGAAGTCCTGGTTGGCGAAGAACGTGAGGTTCAGCGCGCTCGGCACGCCGAGCACGAAGCCGACGCCTGCGACGGTCGCCACGGCGCGAGGGCGCGGGAGCCCGAAGTCGACGAGCGCCCGCGAGGCGAGCTCGATCATCGAGATCAGCGACGAAAGCGCGGCGAACGAGAGCGCGAGGAAGAACAGCACCGCGAGCACTTTGCCGAACGCCATCTGCGCGAAGAGCTGCGGCATCCAGATGAACGTCAGGCCCGTCGAGGCCGGCCCGCTCGTCCGCATCACCTCCAGCATCTCCGGCCGCGACATCTCCGTGCCGAGGATGGCGAAGACGGTCCCGAAGATCATCGTCGCAGAAAGCAGCGAGACGGTGTTGTTGCCGATCCCGGTGAGGAAGGCGTTGCGGACGACGCCGTGCTCCTTCCGCATGTAGGCCGCGTACGTGAGGATCAGGCCCCAGCCCGCGCCCGTGTCCCACGCGTTCTGCGTCAGCGCCTCCAGCCAGAGCCTCGGCTCGCGGAGTTGGCTCCACTCGGGCGTGAAGAGGTACGCGAGCCCGGCCCCGGCCCCCGGCAGTGTCATCGCCCGCACGACGGCGATCACGACGATCACGAGCAGCGTCGGGACGAGCACGCGGTTGGCCCGCTCGATGGAGCGCACACCCTGCCAGCACGCGACGGCCCCGAGCCCCATCGCCGCGGCGTGGAAGAACAGCGGCCATCCGCTCGATTGGAACGCGTCCCACGTCCCGAGCGCCGATTCTGTCGTCAGCGGCAGCCCGGCGAAGAGCGATTCCGTCGTGTAGTAAAAACACCACCCGGCCACGACGGCGTAGTAAAACATGATCGCCGTCGCCACGAATCCGACGAACGCGCCCATCCACGCGAAGCGCTCCCCGGCCAGCCTCGTGAAGGTCCCAACGACGCCGCGCCGCCCGCGCTGCCCAAGCGCGTACTCGGCGATGATGAGGGGGATGCTCCACACGAGGAGGAACACGAGCCACGCGAAGAGGAACGCGCCCGCGCCGTCGTCCCCGCCGTTCTGCGCCGCGATTCGGGGAAACCGCCAGATATTCCCCGTCCCGACCGCGATGCCGAGCACGCTCAACAGCAGCGTCCAGCGGGAGGAGAAGCGTTGCTCGGAGGCGTGGGGCATGGGCATACAGTTGTCGGGTGTCGAGCGTCCGGGGTCGAGCGTCGAGGGTCGAGCGTCGAGGTTCGGGCGTCGCTAGCCGGGTGCGATGGCCCCCTCGACTCCCGACTCTGGACCCCCGACTCAGAGCCGGTTTAGCGTGACCCACTGATCATTGGGGAGCGGGCCCGCCGCGTGGTCGTCGGGCCGTGCCTCCTCGGCTCGGGGGAAGAGGTAGCCGTTCAGCTCGTCGGCGGCGTTCGCGTAATCACGGGCGCCGCGGGAGGTGATGTCGCGGTCGAAGACGGTCTCGCCGCCGCGGGCGCTCTCGGCGAGCGAGGCGCTCGTACGGATCTCGCTCGTGAGCACGCGCGCGCCGTACCCCTCGCGGATGTACTGGGAATAGGAGGCGTGGTCGCGCTTGCGAGCGTCCACCTGCGTCAGCAGGAAGAGCGGTTCGATCAGGGTCGGGTTCAGCTTCTCCTGCACGAGCCGCGCCGTCGCGTACGTCTGCTCGGCGCCGACGACGGGCTGGTACTCCGGCGTCACCGGGATCAGCACGGCGTCGGAGGCGACGAGAGCGTTCAGGCTGAACACCGTCATCGCCGCCGCCGTGTCGAGCAGGATGAGGTCGTAGTCGTGGCCTTGCTCCAGCGCCTCTTTGATCCACAGCACGTCAGTCGGTCGGCCGAGCTTCCGCGCCGCCTTCGTCATGTTGTACGACGCCGGGAGGAGGTCGAACCCGTGGAGCGCCACCATGTCGAGCGTGCGGAGGTCGCTCTCGTGGTCGAAAAGGGCGAGGGAAGACTGCGCTTCCTCCGGCTCGTCGACCCCGAGCAGCTTGGTCAGGAAGCCCTGCGGGTCGAGGTCGATGGCGAGCACGCGGCGCCCGCTGAGCCCGAACGCGGCGGCCGTGTGGATGGCCGTCGTAGTCTTGCCCGTCCCTCCTTTGTGGTTGCAGATGCTGAGAACGGGCATACGTGGGCCTGGGGTGGATGAGTGAATCGGGTGCGGCAGCCGGCACGACCCCGCAGATGGAGCGGAGCGCGGGGTGGTGCCTGTGTTCCTCCGCTATCTTCGGAGTCCGAGTGAGCCGGCCCAAACTTAGACGCCGATCGCCGATAGATCAACAGCGCTTTAGTCGCCGCGCCTCGTGACCGATACCCCCGACGATTGACTCGGCCAGCCTCTTCTCCGGGGCTCCGGCGTTCTCCTCCCCTCCGCCTGCGCACACGCCGTGACTGCACTCACTCCGCGCCGCCCCATCGACGACTTCAACAGCCCGTTTTGGATCCTCGGGTCGGGGCTCCTGCTGGGATTCAGCTTCCCGCCGTTCCCGACGTACATGCTGGCGTACGTCGCGCTCGTGCCGCTCCTCATTCGCTGGAGCCGGCTCCCGCTCGGGTGGATGCTCCTGCGCGAGGCGTACTCGACGTTCCTCGTGATGACGGCGATCGCGGGGCACTGGGTGCTGTTCCACGAGAACGCGCTGACGGCACTGACCTCGGGACTCGGCCTCCTACTCATCCCCGTGCCGTTCACGCTTCCCGTCGTCGCCGCGGCCGTCGTCAAGCGGCGGTTCGGGTTCAAAGTCAGCTTTGTCGTGCTCGTCTCGTCCTGGCTCGCCGTGGAATACGGCCTCTCCCACGGCCCCGGCGCGATGCCGTGGCTGCTCCTCGGCAATACGCAGGCGAACGCGCCTCTCTTCAACCAGTTCGCCGACATCGCCGGCGTGGGCGGGCTGTCGCTGTGGATCTGGCTCGTGAACGGGGCGATTTTCTGGACATTCGAGGCCCGACCGTTCCCCGCGCGCGTCGCGATGGCGGTGTGCGGGATCGCGCTGTTCGTGGCACCCATCGTGTACGGGCAGTGGCGCCTGCCGCAGCTTGAAGTGGCGAGCGAGACCACAGAAGTCGCGTACGTGCAGCCGGCCGTCACGCCGCAGGAGTGGGCGAACGTACAGAGCGGCGTCCGCGTCGACCTGCTGGCCTCGCTGTCGTCGGAGCTGCTGCGCGATATCCCGGCGGACAGCGCGCGTCCGAGCCTCATCGTGTGGCCGGAGACGGCGCTCCCCGTCTACCCCGACGCGCGCCGGCAGCGCGACCTCTACGCCCGCCTCGGCCGCTGGACCGACCTCCACGGCGTGTCCCTCCTCACCGGCGCCATCACGCGCTATGACTCCGCCCCGGCCCTCACCGTCGAAGCCGTCGTGGCTGAGAAGTACGCCGAAGTCACGCCATACTACAATAGCGCCCTCTTCTTCGACGCCTCAGCCCGGCCGCAGCAGTACGATAAAATCTATATGATCCCATTCGCCGAGCGCGTCCCGCTCGTCGAGTGGCGGCCGGCGCTCGCGGCGCTCGGCGTGGCGTCGGGCGGCGTCGGTGGCTACGGCCTCGGCCGCCGGGGGCAGCTCCTCGAGCGCGGCGGCTCGCGCTTCGGCACCCTGATCTGTTACGAATCCCTCTTCGGCGACCACGTCCGCGAGCTCGTCGGGCAGGGCGCCGAGTTCCTCGTCGTGCTCGCGCAGGACGGGTGGTGGGGGCAGTCGGCCGGCTACCAGCAGCACTTCGCACTCACGCGGCTCCGCGCGGTGGAGACGCGGCGGGCCGTGCTGATGAGTACGGTCACCGGCCGCTCCGGCCTCATCCATTCCGACGGCAGCGCCCCTGAGACGACGGGCTGGATGGAGCGAACCGTGGAGCAGGTCGCCGTTCCCATCCTCCACGAGCCGACGTACTACACGCTCCACGGCGACTGGATTGGGCGGGGCGCGCTGGGCCTCTCGCTCCTCCTCGCCCTCGCGTGGGGCTTCGTCGTCCTCTTCTTCCCGAGGTGGCGGAATTCCGAGGCGCAGCGAGCACGGATCCAGCGGGGCGCGACCCTCGTCAAGATCCGGCAGTGAGAAACAGGCAGTGAGAAGCGCGCGCTGATTCGTCGGGCAACTGACGTGGGTCGAGTGTATGGGTCGGTATCTTCGGCTCTTTCCCCCGGCCCGCTATGCTCGACCTCCGCGTCCCGCTCGTCCTCGCTTCTCAGTCGCCCCGCCGCCGCCAGCTCCTCGAGCGGCTCGGCGTCCGGTTCACCGTGCACCCGAGCGACGCCGACGAGACGGTTCCACCCGGCATGCCGCCCGTCGAGACCGTCCACCGGCTCGCCCGAGACAAGGCCGAGACCGTAGCCGCCGCGTTTCCCACCGCGCTCACGCTCGGGGCCGACACCATCGTCGTGCTCGACGGCGACGTCCTCGGCAAGCCGACCGACGACGCGCACGCGGCCGAGATGCTCGCCCGGCTCAGTGGGCGCTCGCACACCGTGTTCACCGGCATCGCGCTCGTCGACCCGCCACGGGGGCGCAGCGTCACGGCACACGAGGCCACCGAGGTCACGTTCGCCCCGCTCAGCCCGGAGGAGATCGAGGCGTACGTCCGCACCGGATCGCCGCGTGATAAGGCCGGCTCGTACGGCATCCAGGACGACGCCGGCGCCCTCTTCGTCGAAGGCGTACGAGGTGATTATTACAACGTGGTCGGCCTCCCGCTCCACCGGCTCTACCAGACCCTCCGCACACATTTCGCCGATCTCCTCGCCCCCCTCGGCGCTCCGAACGACTGACCTGTATGGCCCCCACCTACGACCAACTCCGCGTCAGGCTCATTCAAATCCGCGAGCGCCCCGCCGTGATTCGCGAGGAACAGGACACGTTCATCGAACGGTGCGGCCTCCGCCCCGATCAACTCGTCGTGACGAACGCACTCACCGACGCGCTGCACGCCGGGCTACTCGACGACGTGGACGCCGTGATGATCGGTGGGGCCGGGGCCTACTCGGTCACGCATACCTACGCGTGGACTGACGACCTGATCGGCCTCGTCACGACGTGCTACGACCGCCACGTCCCGCTCTTCGGCTCGTGCTGGGGCCACCAATTCATCGCCCGCGCGTTCGGCGGCACCGTCGTTCAGGACATCGAGCGATCCGAGATGGGCACGCACGACGTCGAGCTCACAGATGAGGGCCGGGCCGATCCGCTCTTCGGCGACTTCCCGCCCCGTTTCCCCGCGCAGATGGGGCACCAGGACCGGGTGAGCGTGCTACCCGCCGACGCGGTCGAACTCGCGCGGACGGCGCGAGCGCCCTACCAGGCCTTCCGCATCGCGGACCGCCCGATCTACGGCACCCAGTTCCACAGCGAACTCGACGCCGAGCGCGAGCGGCAGCGGCTCGTCGCCTACCGCTCGTTCTACATCGAGGCCCAGGACGAAGCGGCCTTCGAAGAGACGATCGCCACGTTGCGCGACACGCCGGACGTCGACCGCCTGCTCGCGGCGTTCCTCGAACGCTTCGCCGTCGCGCCCGGCTAAGCCTGAACGCCGACGGCTTTGTACAGGGCCGCCATCAACTCCGCTTTGACGAACGGCTTGCTGACGTAGTCAACGAAGCCCGCGTTGAGGAAGCGCTCACGGTCGCCGGGCAGGGCGTACGCCGTGCATGCGAGGGCCGGGAGGTCGCGGTGTTGTGGCATCGTGCGGAGGAGTTGCAGCACGTCTACACCGGTCCGCTTCTCACCGAGGTTGATATCGAGCAGGGCGATATCGAACGATAGGCTCTGCGCCGCGGCCAGCGCCTCGTCGACCCCGCCCACGAGCGTGGCGTCGAAGTCGCGGCGAAGCAGGTGGCGCAGGAGGAGGCGGGACTCGGCGTTGTCTTCCAGCACCAGCACGCGGAGCGCGTCGGAAGGCTCCGAGGGTAGGGAAGACGTGGAGGACGGTTGATCCATGTGGCTCGGTATGGTCATGTAACAACAGAGCAGGCTCAATCCTGCGGCACCGGTTCACTCCTGTATATCGGCAGCACCCGCCGGTTGTTAAGGAGCGACGTTGCTTCCGCTCGCTTCGAGATGGAGTATAGGATCGGTGGTATCCCTGAGCGTGGTTCGGCCCCGCAAGGCCGGCTTCCCGACTGCTTCGTGCGTGGTGCGGGCGATGAGGTCCATTGGTGCACCGTCAATGCGCCTGACGGCTCTTTCCAAACTCCGCGTTGCGTTCGTACCCTGCGCGGGTGCACTAGTGTTTTCCCCCACCCACCACCGGCACGCCCTCATGACCAGCCCTCCCCCCTTCCCCCACGCAGCCCCCCCACCGATCACCCCCCCCCTCGCTACATCGTCGGACCCCACGCACGCCCGCCTCGTAAGCGCCCTCGTCCACCTGCTCTTCGGGCTCGGCTTCCGAAGCATCCGCACCGACGCCGGCGCCTCGCGGCATCCGACCGCTCCCCACCGTCCCGACGTCACCGCCCATTCGGGGCAGGACACGCTCTCGCTTTTTGCGGTCGAAACCACGTCGTCGCTCGACAGCGAGCGGGCGACGCAGCGTCTTTGTGCGCTTGCAAAGGAGGCCGAGGCCAACGAGATATGGCTGGCCGTCCCCCCCGAGGCCCGGGCCGACGCCATCCGCCGCTTGCAGGAGTTGAAGGTCACCGGCCGCGTCATCGGCGTATAACGATGCCATATTCGTCAGCGTCGCCACTGCCCGTCACCCGCTGCCTGTTCGTGGCGCTTCTCGTCCTCCTCAGCGCCTGCGGTCCCGACCGGACTGTGGCGACCGAGTCGGCGGCGGACGCGCTCGCACGAGGAGACTCCGCGTTCCAGCAGCTCCAGTTCGCGCAGGCAGCCCGAGACTACTCCACCGCGATCCAACTCGACTCGACCCTTGCGCAGGCCTTCCTCATGCGCGGACAGGTCCGCTGGATGGGACAGCAATACGAATCGGCCGTTGACGATTTGAACCGAGCGCTCGACCTGGACTCGAGCCTGGCGTGGGGCTACTTCTTCCGGGGCTCCAGCTACCTCTCGCTCGACAGCTTGACCCGAGCGCTCGATGACCTGCAAATCGCCGCCGCCGCCGCCGAGTTACCCGACGAAGACCGTGCTCGGGCTCACCGCCTGCGCGCCATCGTCCACATGTCGACCGACCGCTACGGCGAGGGCGTCGACGCCATCAGCGAGGCGATCGAACTCCAGCCGGACCTCGCCTACTACGTCTTCGAGCGCGGCCTCCTCAACGCCGCAGCCGAGCGTCCGGAAGCCGCGGCGGCGGACCTCGAACGGTTCCTCGCGATGGACACCACCGCGAATGAGAACACGGCGTTCGCCCGCGCGAAGCTCGATTCGCTTCGGGCGGCCCGGCCGGATATCCAGCCGTAACCCTCTCGGAACGAGGCTTCCGTGCCCTCGGCCAGATTCGAACTGGCGACCTACGGTTTAGGAAACCGTTGCTCTATCCTGCTGAGCTACGAGGGCGGTCGACTCGAAAGATAGGGTTCAGTGTCGTCGGGATGACATGCAGTTCGTGAGAGGATGCACGCCGTATCGCGCGGCGCCCTACCTTGCGCGCGCACCCGCCTGCCGCCTCTTATGTCCCCTGCCCCCGCCCGCTACGACCGCCGCGCCGTCTGGAGTTGGGCGCTCTACGACTTCGCCAATAGCGCGTTCACGACGCTCGTCGTCACGTTCGTCTACGCGACCTACTTCACGCAGGCGATCGCGGCCGACGAGATCTCCGGCACGGCCCTGTGGACGCGCGGCGTGACGATTACGGCCGTCGCCGTCGCTGTCCTCTCCCCGTTCCTCGGCGCGATGGCCGACCGGGGCGGGCTCCGCAAGCGCTACCTCCTCGTCGCCACCGCGATTTGCGTGGGCGCGACGACGAT
Source organism: Rhodothermales bacterium (assembly GCA_039944855.1). Classification (NCBI taxonomy): domain Bacteria; kingdom Pseudomonadati; phylum Rhodothermota; class Rhodothermia; order Rhodothermales; species Rhodothermales bacterium. The sequence goes on from JBDUXZ010000005.1 coordinate 100,942, forward strand.
GACGTTCTTCGCCGAGCCGGGCGAAGTCGTGCAGGCACTCGTGTGGGTCGTCATCGCTAACATCGCCTACGAGATCGGGCTCGTCTTCTACAACGCATTCCTCCCCGACCTCGCGCCGCCCGACCGCATCGGCCGGATCTCGGGCGCGGCGTGGGGATTGGGGTACGCGGGCGGCCTCGTCGCGCTGGCCGTCGGGCTGTTTGGCTTCGTGCTCCCGGAGGTCGCTCCGTTCGGGCTTGACAAGGCGACGGGCGAACACATCCGCGCGACGAACCTCCTCGTCGCCGCGTGGTTCGCCGTATTCGCGATCCCAGCGTTCCTGTTCATCCGGGAGATCCGCCCGGAGAAAAGGCAGACTTCGCTCAGCCTGTTCACCTCCACGGCCCGCGAGATCGGGGGGACGTTCCGGTCGCTGGGGCAGTACCGACAGATCGTCCGCCTCCTCGTCGCGCGGCTGTTTTACAACGACGGCCTCGTGACCATCTTCTCGCTCGGCGGGATCTACGCCGCCGGCACCTTCGGCTTCACAACGGAGGAGATCATCTACTTCGGGATGGCGCTGAACCTGGCGGCCGGTCTCGGCGCGTTCCTCTTCGGCTTCGTGGACGACAAGGTGGGCGGGAAGAAGACGATCTACGTGTCGCTCGTACTCCTCTGCGTCGCGACGCTCGTGGCGGTCTTCGGGCAGACAAAGGCGATGATTTGGGCGGCCGGCCTCCTCGTCGGCCTCGCCGCCGGGCCGAACCAGTCGGCGAGCCGGTCGCTCCTCGGCCGCTTTGTCCCCGACGACAAGGAGACGGAGTTCTACGGGTTCTTCGCGTTCTCGGGCAAGCTGACGGCGTTCATGGGCCCGCTCCTCTTCGGCATCCTGACGACCGCGTTCGCGACGCAGCGGGCGGGCGTGGCCGTCGTGCTCGTGTTCTTTTTCCTCGGCGCACTCGTCCTCACGTCTGTGGACGAGCGCGAGGGGATCGCCCTCGCCGGTCGCCCGCCGGGACGCACAGGGCCGTAGCTTTCGGCCCTCCCGAAACCACCGGCTCGCCGCTATGCCTTCCGTCCGAGACCTCGCCGTCGCCCTCGAATCGTGGGCGCCCCCCGGCTCCAAGCTGTCGTACGACGCCGTCGGCCTGCAAGTCGGCGACCCGACCCGGAGCGTCGCCTCCGTGCTCGTCGCGCTCGACCTCACGCCCGCCGTCGTGGGCGAAGCCGAGGCGATGGGTGCGGATCTCATCGTGACGCACCACCCGCTCCTCTTCAAGCCGCTGAAGCGGCTCGTCCCGACGGACTTCGTGAGTGGGCTCGCGTATCGGCTCGCGCAGTCGGGGATCGCGTACTACGCCATCCACACGAACCTCGACGCCGCGCCCGGCGGCGTGTCCTTCGCCCTCGCTGAGCACCTCGGGCTAGAAGAGGTTCGCTTCCTCGATGGGATGCGGGAGTCGCTCGCCAAGCTCGTCACCTTCGTCCCCGCCTCCCATGCCGACGCCGTCCGCGCCGCGCTCGCCAAGGCCGGAGCCGGGCAGATCGGCGACTACTCGGCCTGCGCGTTCACAACCGAGGGCACCGGCCACTTCCGCCCGGGCGATTCCACCGATCCCTTCGTTGGCACGCCAGGCAAACTGGAATCCGCTGATGAAGTCCGGCTCGAAGTCGAAGTGGCGCGGTGGGACGTGGCGCGCGTCGTGCGGGCGCTGCGGCAGGCGCACCCGTACGAGGAGGTCGCGTACGACATCTACCACACCGAACGCCCCTCGACGCGGGCCGGTCTCGGCGCGGTTGGGACGCTCGCGGAGCCGGAGCCGCTGCACGATTTCTTGCGCCGCGTGGCGGAACGACTCGACGCTGGGTCCTTGCGCTACGTCGGCAACGATGACGCGCTCGTCGAGACCGTCGCGGTATGCGGCGGGTCGGGCTCGTCGCTCATTTCGCACGCCCTCGCCGCCGGCGCCGACGCCTTCATCACTGCCGACGTGACGTACCACACCTTCTTCGAGCCCCTCGCCCCCGACGGCGCGCCTCGCCTCGCCCTCATCGACGCCGGGCACTACGAGACGGAATGGGTCACGGAGCGCCTGTTGGCCGATTGGCTCGCCGCTCGCTTCGACGGCCTCACCGTCCGCGCCACGACGCAGCGGACGAGCCCGATGCAGACCTTCGTAGCGCCGTAACTCGGGGCCGGAACGCGCTGGCACCGAGCGCCCGCCTCAACGCCAAATTCTATGTTGGGGGTCGAACTTCCGGCCTCCCGCTGTCGTTTACGTGTTTGGCGCAAAAGCAACCACCATTTTACCGAGGGAACATGCCGACGACGGACACCACGAGCAGCAGCATCACGGACCAACTCCGCGCGCTCATCCGCCTGCAGCACATCGACAGCCGGATCGACCAGGTCGAGAAGCTGCGCGGGGACTTGCCGGAAGAAATCCGGGACCTGGAGGACGAGAAGGCCGGCCTCCAGACGCGGATCGAGAAGGCGAACGACGAGGAGAAGCAGGCCGAAGTGCAGCGCCGCAAGCTCCAGATGGACATCACCGAGAGCGAGGGCCTCATCAAGAAGTATGAGGAGCAGCAGCTCAACGTGCGAAACAACCGCGAGTACGACGCGCTCACGAAAGAGATCGAAGCGCAGCGCCAGCGGATCAACCAAGCCCTCGCCGACATCGAGGCACACACCGAGCGCGACGCTTCGAATGTGACGATCGTCGAGCAGGCGAACGAGCGGCTCGCCGAACTCGAGGATCTGCTGAAGGAGAAGCGCGGCGAGCTCGACCAGGTGGTCGAGGAGACCGAGAAGGAGCAGGAGTCGTATGTGACACTCCGCGAAGAGGCGACCGAGGCCATCGAGCCGCGCTACCTCAAGGCCTACGAACGCCTGCGCAACCGCCTCCGCGACGGCCGCGCCGTGGTCCCGATCGAGCGCGGCGCCGCCGGCTCGTTCATGGTCCCGCCGCAGCGGCAGGTCGAGGTCCGGCAGCGCAACCGGATCGTGGTCTGCGAGCACACCGGCCGCGTGATCGTCGACGACGAGCTCTACAGCGAGACCGTCGAGTCGATGGACGTGTAGCCACCGACGTGTAGGATTTCGGGAAATCGCGGGGCCGGGGGTCGTTCACTCGAACCCTCGGCCCCGTTTTTCGTACCCTCCGCTAGCGTGCCGGTCGGACCGCCGCCTCCGGAGCTTCGGCGCCGGGGGAGGAAAGTCCGAACACCGCAGGGTACCGTGCTTCCTAACAGGAAGGCGTCCCGCTCGGATCGTTTCGATCCGCCGGGGCGACAGCACGTGCAACAGAGAACAGACCAGCCGATGGGTCGGGTAACCGATCACAGGTGATGGGTGAAACGGTGGGGTAAGAGCCCACCGGCGTCCCCGGCGACGGGGGCGGCCAGGCAAACCTCACGGGGTGCAAGGCTAAACAGCGCTCCCTCCGACGGCCGTCCGCGGCGGTCGGGGGACGGGTGACCCGCCCGATAGCGCGGGTAGGCCGCTCGAGGCCGTCGGTGACGGCGGTCCCAGATAAATGGCGGTCGCCTCGACGCGGTGTACGGCCACCGCTCGGGTGCACAGAATTCGGCTTACAGACCGACACGCGCCGTACATACACGAAGCCCCGTCCCGATACGTTCGGGACGGGGCTTCGCTATTTGATCGGCGTCGGTTCCGGCTACTCCTGCTCGATGGGCGGGGCAGGCGCGGGCGTAGCGGGGGCCGGCGTTGCCGGTCCCTCGTTGATCGTGCCGGGGCCGGGCGGAAGCGGGTTCTCGATCGGCGCGTCGGCGCCGCTGTCTTGGATGATGCTACGCTGCGCTTCGGTCGGATCGGTGAAGAAGTTGGCGAGGATGCAGAGGACGATGAACGCCGTGCCGAGCGTCCACGTCGCTTTCTCCAGGAAGTCCGGGGCCTGCCGCGCGCCGAGGATCTGCGTCGTCTGGCCGCCCGAGGCGATGCCAGCGAGCCCGCCCCCCTTGCCGCTCTGAAGGAGGACCACGACCGCCATCATAAGGGCGATCAGCGTGATGACGATGATGAGGAAGATGTACATGGTGTCAGGATGCGGGCTTCGGGAACGGCCGGGTGGGTAGAAAGCAGCACGCAAACTACCTCTTTAGGGTTCGGGGCGCAACGACCCCGCCCGACCTCCGGCCCAAGCCCGTGTGAAATCTCATCCCTGTCGCTCGTCCACGACGGCCCCGGCCCGCAGGAGCGCGAGCGCGCTCTTGGCGTCGAGGATCTCGCCGCGCCGTGCCATCGCCACGGCCTCGGCGAGCGGGAGCCGGAAGGGCTCGACGAACTCGTCGTGCTCGGTCTCGGCCGAGGCTTCGGACAGGTCTTCGGCGAGGAAGAGGTAAATCACCTCGTCGCTGTAGCCGATGCAGGGATAGGTCTTTCCGAGCGGAGTGAGTGTCTCAGCGGTATAGCCCGCCTCCTCCTCCAACTCGCGGACCGCGACCTCGGCGGGGTCCTCGCCCTGCTTGTCGATCTTACCGGCGGGCACTTCGATGAACTCGCGGCCCGGCGCGTATCGGAACTGCCGCAGCAGGATCGTCGTGCCGTCGGCGAAGAGCGGGACGACGGCCGAAGCGCCGGGGTGCTGCACCCACTCGCGCACGGACTCCTCGCCGTCGGGCAGCGTGACGGTGTCGCGGTACGCCTTCAGCAACACGCCGTCGACGAGCAGTTCGCGGTCTTTCATCGTTTCAGTCAGGTCCATCGGGGGAGGTTTGGGGTTGGAGGTAGGGAGTTGGAGGTGTCAAGCGAACTCAAGCAGCACCGCTAAAATGAGGCTCACGCATCACGTTTCACGCATCACGGCGAAGCATCACGGCGGCGGCAGCGACAATCGCGGCGGTTTCGGCGCGGAGGCGGCGGCGTCCGAGCGAGACGACGGTCCACCCCGCCGCCTGCGCCGCTTCGACTTCGGCCTCGCTGAACCCGCCTTCGGGACCGACGAGCACGGTGACCGCGTCCCCGATGCCGAGCCGGTCGAGCACACGCGGGAGGAGCGCGTCGGGATCAGCGGCTTCGTGACAGAGAAGGCGCAGCCCTTCGGTCCGGTCGGCGAGCAGATCATCGAGCGTCTGCGGCTCGGTGAGGGCGGGGAGCCGGCTCCGGCCGCTCTGCTTCATCGCGGCGATGAGGATGTTCTCGGTTCGCGTCGCCTTGAGACTCATCCGCTCCGTCCGCTCCGTCACAAGCGGCACGATCTCGGCCACGCCCAGTTCGACGGCTTTCTCAGCGAAGGTCTCGAACCGGCTCGCGTTTTTGAGCGTCCCGAGCGCGACCGTCAGCCGGTACGGCGGCTCGCCGACCTCACGCTCGGTCGATACAATCTCGCCCGCCGCGCCGCGCTTATCGGTCTCGGTGAGTCGGACGCGGTGCCTCCCTCCCACCCCGTCCACGACCACGATCTCGTCGCCCGGCCCGTGCCGGAGCACGCGGACGGCGTGCCGCGCCTCGTCGTCGGGCAGCACGACGCGGCCGTTCGTGATGTGGGAAGGCGGGGCGTAAAACGTGGTCGTCACTAAGCCGGTCTTTTCCGTGTCATCCTGAGCGCAGCGCAAGATCTGTACGGGCGCATCGCCGGAGATCCTTCGACTCGCTCCGCTCGCTCAGGATGACAAGGTGAGAGATGAAGTAGCCGCGGAAGCTACAATCCGACGGAGAGGCCGACGTGGATTTTGCCGCGCGTCGGGCCGTCGTCGGGATTGAGAGCGTAGCTGACGGCGACGAGCCCGAGCGGGGTGCGGTACTGGATGCCGAGCCCGTACCCCGGCCGCACAGAGCGGTCCGATGCGACGCCGGGCGTCGCGGGCCGCTCGACGTAGCCGATGTCGGTGAAGAGAAACGCATACGAGGTCCGGTCGATCTGATAGCGGTACTCGACGACCGCGCGGCCGACGATGTTGCCCCGGAACCGTTCCTCGTCGTAGCCGCGCAGCGAAGTCGCCCCGCCGAAGCGGAAAAGATCGCTCTCGTCATACACGTCGCCGAGCAGGATCGCGGCATCGCCGCCGATGACGAGCACCTGCCGCCGCAGCGTCGGGAGGAACAGGCGGCCTTCGGCGAGGAGCCGCTGCTGGCTGATGTTGACGGGCGCGGCGACGGCAGCCGTGTCCTGGGCGAGGTCGCGGCGCTTGACGCCCTGCTCCAGTGTCGTCTGCACGAACAGCCCGCGTCGGGGGTTGAGCCGCTCGTCGACCCGGCGGTAGCGGACGCCGACGCCCGCGAACCACGCATCGGCCTCGGGAATCCGTTGCCGACCCTCGACGAGGACGATGCCCGCGATCCCGGCCTGCACGTATTCCCGGCTCGCCGTGACAAGCGCTTCGAGTCCCGGCGCGAAGCGGTAGCCCGCCTCCAGCCCGTAGCGCTGCTGCTGGTACGTCGAGTCCTGCTGGTAGCCCGAGAACTGCGCTTCGAGCCGGAGCGGCAGGCCGAGCACGAACGGGTCGGCGAGCGCCACGTCGAGCGACGATACGAGGCCGGGGTTGCGGACGAGCGCGAGCGCGAGCGCCCGCCCGTGCCCGAACAGGTTGCGCAGCACGAGCGACCCGTTGCCCACGACGGAGCCGCTGTCGCCCGGCCCGCTCGGCGGGAGGTAGCCGAAGACGAGGTCGAACGTGCCCGGCGCGGCCTCGCGGGCGGGGACGCGGACGACCGCCGTGCCGTCGTCGCGGAGCGCGAGCTCCGGCTGCCCGACTTCATCGAACAGTCCCGTCTCTTCGAGATCCTGCCGGATCCGCTCGGGCGCGAACGTGGCGAGCGGCGCGCCCGGCCGAAGCCCGACGGTACGCGAGGCAAAGCCCGGCGCCGTCCGCCCGCCCGGCACGAGTTCGAGCCCGCCGAACGCGAGCGTCTCGCCCTCCGCCACCCGAATCGTGAGGTGCAGACGCGGCGCGCCGTCCCGTTCGTCGAGCGTCACGTCCGCGAGCGTCGCCTCAGCGAGTGGGTAGCCTGCGCGCTCGTAGTCGGCGACGAGGGCGTCGAGGTCGCGGCCGAGCGCGTCGGGGTCGAGGGGGCGTCCGGGCCGCGTCGTCATCCGGTCCCGCACGCGCTCGGCATCGAACACCGTCACCCCGTCGATCTCCACCGACCCGATTTCGACCTCCGGGCCTCGGCGGACGAACAGCGTCGCCGCCCGTTCACCGACGCGGGCCGAGTCGACGGTGGCGAAGTAGTAGCCCTCGCGCTGAAATTCGTGCAGCACCTCCGTCGCGGCCGTATCGAGGCTGTCTGCCGGCAGCGCGCGGCCGAGCGGCCACGCGGCGTCACGCCCGTCGATGACGAGGTGCCAACGTGTCGCCGTCGAGTCCGCCGGTTGCGCGGCGGCGGACGCGGCCAACAGCAGGCCGAGGGTAGCCAGAATGGGATGGAAGCAAATCATGCGCGCAGCCTACCTTTGAGCCCGTTCCGTGTTCTCCATCTCCGAGTCCTGTTCTTCATGCGCTGCTCCCTCCTGCTCGTATTTGCGTTCGTTCTGCTCTCCAGTCCAGCGACGGCGCAGGACGCCACCCGAACGATCAGCGTCTACGGTGCCGGTTACGTTGAGGGTGACGCCGACCGAGCCACGGTGACGATCGCGCTCGAAGGCTCGGGCTCGTCGCTGCGCGAGGCCGTCGCCGACGCGCAGGGGAAGGTAGTGGAGATCACCGAGCCCTTGCGGCGCGTCGGGCTGCCCGAGACGGCGTTCACCACCTCGCGCTTCACCGGGTACGGCGGAGGCCGGCCGTTCCTCTTCGCTAAACGCGAATACAAGACGAGCATTGCGCTCACCGTCACCGTCGACAATCTCGACCTGCTCGAAGCCGTCGTGCTCGTGCTCAGCGAAAGCCCGGTGGAGCGCATCGCCGACCTGAGCTTCGCCCTCCGCGATCTCGACGCGCTCCGCCGCTCGTCCCGCGAACAGGCCCTCTCGGATGCCGAGACGAAGGCGGCGGCGATGGCCGCGCAGCTCGGCCTCGCACTCGGCCCCGTGCTCGGCGTCGAGGAGCAGCCGACGATTCGTCAGAACCCGAATGCGAACTACTACGTCGATGGGGTGCGCATCACCGAGGAGGTCTTTATGACGCGCGAGCGTCCTGTCGTCCCCGAGGTGCAGATCTTCGCGCAGCGCTTCGCCGTGCAGGCGGGCGTGCGAGTGACCTACGCGCTCGCCGGGGAGTGACCCGCACGGGATCGCCCGGCGACTTCGGCCGTACCTTCCGCCGTCCAATCCACCACCCGTGCCCGTGCGTTTCATCGTTCCCCTCTTCGCCCTCCTGCTCGTGCTGAGCGCCGCTGCCGCTCCCCCGCCGCCGTCTTCGGGCGAACCCGCTTCGGCCGACACGCTCCGCCTCACGGTTCGCTCCGGCGACCCGCTCGTGGCGGCGCTGCCGGGCGAGTCGGCGTGGACGTTCCGCTCCCTCCGCGCGCCGGCGCTGAGCTGGCTCGTCGGCCGCTCGTTCTATTGGAAGACGCTGCCCGGCGAGCGCGGGCGCGAGTTCGTCCTCATCGAGCGACGCTACCAGAGCGTGCCGCAGGACACCCTCGTGCTCGTGATCGACGTCGGCACGCCATGAGCGACGGCTACCGCGACCGGGTCGAGGTCGGGCACCGGGCGGCGTTTCACGGAGCGCTCGCGAACTGGTTCGAGCGCGTGCGCCGGCCGATGCCGTGGCGCGAGACGCGCGATCCCTACCGGATCTGGATTTCGGAGATCATGCTCCAGCAGACGCGCGTGGAGCAGGCGTGGCCGTACTACGAGCGGTTCACCGAGGCCTTCCCCACCGTCGATGCCCTCGCTGCCGCGGACCTCGACGACGTGCTGCGGCTGTGGGAAGGGCTCGGGTATTACAGCCGGGCACGGAACCTCCACCGCGCCGCCCGCCTCATCGTGGACGAGTTTGACGGCGTCGTGCCGGATAAGGAAGCGGATATTCGGCGACTCCCCGGCGTCGGGCCGTACACCGCCGCCGCCGTCCTCTCGATCGCCTACGGCCGCCCGCTCGCCGTGCTCGACGGGAACGTGATGCGCGTGCTCACCCGCGTCTTTGCCATTGCTGACGACGTAACCTCCAGCCGCACCCGCCGCCACCTCCAAGCCCTCGCCGACGATCTCCTCGACCCAGCGCAGCCCGCCCGTTTCAACGAGGCGATGATGGAGCTCGGCGCGACGGTTTGCACCCCAGCGAACCCTACCTGCCCATCGTGCCCGCTGCGCGACGTGTGCGCCGCCTTCGCCGAGGGCGAACCGGAGCACTACCCGGTAGCGAAAAAGAAGAAGCCGGTCCCCCACTACGACATCGCCGTCGGCCTCGTCTTCGACGCGGACGGCCGCCTGCTCGTCGCGAAGCGACCGGAAGACGCCATGCTCGGCGGGCTATGGGAGTTTCCCGGCGGGAAGGTCGAGCCCGGCGAGTCGATGCCGGAGGCGTGCCGGCGTGAACTGCGTGAGGAGCTGGGCGTCGAGGTCGAGGTCGGCGAACCGGTGGCGCGGGTCGATCACGCGTATTCCCACTTCAAGATCACGCTCCACGCCTTCCGCTGCCGGATCACATCGGGCGAGCCCGTGCACCACGCGGCGCAACCCCTGCGGTGGGTCGCCGTCGAAGACCTCGGCGACTTCGCGTTCCCCCGCGCGAACCGGCGCGTGATCGAGCGGTTAATCGAACACGCACACAACCCGACGCTATTTTAGGTTTGGAGTCGTGGGGTCAAAGTCTGGGCGAAGTGTGGGACGCCCCCTCCCCGTCCTCGGACCTCTAACCCCGGACCTCTCACCGCGAGTACAACGAGCCTCCTATGGACTTCGGCGATCTCATCATCCTTCTCATCCTGCTCGCGCCGCTGCTGAAGCGGTTGTTCGGGAAGGAGCAGAAGCCCCCGGCCCGTCCGCAAGGCACACTCCTGGACGAGCACCCGGCCCTCGTATCGCGGCCCGAGCAGGACCCGCTCGCCGAGGCCCTTCGGCAGATCCGCGAGGCGCTGAACGAGCCTGAGGCGACATCAAGCACGGCGAGTCCCCCGCCGAAGCCGCTCCCCGCCCGCCCGAAGCCGCTCGCCCCGAAGCCGAAGCGGGAGCCGGAGTTCCGCGCCCTCGGGTCGTTCGATCACGACGAGCACGGATTCGGAAAGAGCAACCCCATCTCCGAAGAGCTCTTCGAGCGTGGCCGCACACCGGCCCCGGCAACGAAACGCATCAAGCAGAAAGCGCTCGGTAAAGTCGACCTCAGCACACCGATCGAAGTGACGAAGGGCGGCTCCGCGAGCGGCGCGAGCTTCGCCCGGATGCTCACCGACGACGCGCGGCTGCGGGAGGCGTTCGTGATGAAAGAAATCCTCGACCCGCCCCGCAGCATGCACCGGGGACGCTAACCGCTGACCTCCGACGGTCAGTAGCCGGGTTCGGAGATCGTCGCATCGGGGCCGCCCTTTTTGAAGATGGCCGCCCCAATCGCACCGCCGATCGCGCCGAAAATGGCGAAGATCACTGCTCCGATCAGCGTGTTGGTGATCAACGTCGTCGCGGTGCGAGCATCTTCCTGCTGCGCCTCGATCTCGCGGAGTTGCTCCTCCGTCATCATCCCGCTAAAGAAATCCATCATCAGGTCTTCGACCGCTCCGCCTTCTAGACCCAGCCCAAGAAGCAGCAAGGTGAGCAGCGTCGATAGTACTGCTCCGAGGGCGCCGGCAGCGGCTCCAATTCCGGCCCCGGTTCCCCCCGTGATCGTGAGCGTATGAGTGTCCGTGTAGTGCCACACTGCCACGACGGCCCCGATGATGACACCGAGACAGCAGAGCATGTTGAGGAGACCGAGATAGGACGTAGAGAGAACCCCTACGGTGAGCGCACCGATCATGATGGAGGTCCACTTGCTGCTCATAGCCGGAGGGGGTGCGAGGAGAGGGTGTTGACCTCCGCAACATAAACGTCGGCCCCGCTACGGACCAACCCCACGCGCCGCGTCCGATATCCCCGCTGGCGCAGTCGTCCGAGCCGAGACCGACCGGGCGAAGACGAACCCCGCGGCGACCCCGAACCACACCCCCGTGACGACGCGGACGGCGACCGTGTTCGTCCACAATCCGAGCACGTCGCCGGTCCAGTCGATGGCAGCCGGCAGCGTCGCTGCCAGCAGCAGCCAGCGGTCGTACCGTGCCCACGCATTCGCCCGGTCGCGCAGCGCGGGGAGGGCGAGCACGCCGAGCGCGAGGCCGAGGTAGATCCCCGTGCAGCGGTGGCAGACGGCGAAGGGCACGCCGCCCACCGCGAACGACCGTTCCGCGAGTTGATGGCAGAGCGGCGCGAACCCCGCCCGAAGCACGGCCGCTGCCGAGCCGACGAACGGTGGGAGCACAGCGCCGACGAGCAGCGTGAGCGTCGCCGCGAGCGCGAGCGCCCATGCGGCGGCGCTCCATTTCGTATCGCTTAACGCACTCTTCATTCTGCGCTCGAATCCTCCTGATGGACGCTCGGTATCAGCACTGGCACTCGGCACCGTCGAGTGCTAAAATTTTGCAATCCCCTGTTCGTCCCCCATCCATTTCAAGCCCCAACACACCATGGCCATCAGCATCACGCCGCTCGCCGACCGCGTCGTCGTCCAGCCGCAAGCAGCCGAAGAGAAGACCGCCGGCGGTCTCATCATCCCCGATACTGCGAAGGAGAAGCCGCAGAAAGGCACCGTCCTCGCCGTCGGTCCCGGCAAAGTCGAGAACGGCACCAAGATCGACATGACGGTCAAGGAGGGCGACACCGTCCTCTACGGCAAGTACGCCGGCACCGAGATCAACGTCGACGGCGACGACGTTATGATCATGCGCGAGAGCGACATCCTCGGCGTCGTCAAAGGATAAGCCGAAGGCGCTGCCCGCTCCACCCACGCACCCTAGCACCTGAAACCCTAGATACATCATGGCTAAGCAGATCACTTTCGACACCGAGGCGCGTACCAGCCTTAAAACCGGCGTAGACAAGCTCGCCAACGCCGTCAAGGTCACACTCGGTCCCAAGGGCCGCAACGTGATCATCGAGAAGAAGTTCGGCGCCCCGACCATCACCAAGGACGGCGTCACCGTCGCCAAGGAAATCGAGCTCGAGAACAGGCTCGAGAACGTCGGCGCGCAGATGGTGAAGGAGGTCGCATCCCGGACCTCCGACGTGGCCGGCGACGGCACCACGACGGCCACCGTGCTCGCTCAGGCGATCATGAACGCCGGTCTCCGCAACGTCACCTCCGGCGCCAACCCGATGGACCTCAAGCGCGGCATCGACGCCGCCGTGAAGGTTGTCGTCGAGGAACTCAAGGGCCTCAGCCGCGACATCGAAGGCAAGAACGAGATCGCCCAGGTAGGCTCCATCTCGGCTAACAACGACACCGAGATCGGCGACCTCATCGCCGACGCGATGGACAAGGTCGGCAAGGACGGCGTGATCACGGTCGAGGAGGCCAAGGGCACCGAGACCTCGCTCGACACCGTCGAGGGCATGCAGTTCGACCGCGGCTACCTCTCGCCGTACTTCGTGACCGACCCCGACAACATGGAGGTCGTGCTCGAGGACGCGATGATCCTCATCCACGACAAGAAGATCTCCGCGATGAAGGACCTTCTGCCCGTCCTCGAGAAGGTCGCGCAGATGGGAGCCCCCCTCCTCATCGTCGCTGAGGACATCGACGGCGAGGCGCTCGCCACGCTCGTCGTAAACAAGCTCCGCGGCACGCTCCGCGTGGCCGCCGTCAAGGCCCCCGGCTTCGGCGACCGCCGCAAGGCCATGCTCGAAGACATCGCGACGCTCACCGGCGGTACCGTCGTCTCGGAAGAGCGCGGTTACCGCCTCGAGAACGCCACGCTCGACTACCTCGGCCGCGCCAAGCGGATCGTGATCGACAAAGACACGACGACCGTCGTGGACGGCGCCGGCACCGAGGATACAATCAAGGCCCGGATCAGCCAGATCCGCAGCCAGATCGAGAACACCACGTCGGACTACGACCGCGAGAAGCTGCAGGAGCGGCTCGCCAAGCTCTCCGGCGGCGTGGCCGTCCTCAAGATCGGGGCTTCCTCCGAGATCGAGATGAAGGAGAAGAAGGCCCGCGTCGAGGACGCGCTCCACGCGACCCGCGCGGCCGTCGAAGAGGGCATCGTGCCCGGCGGCGGCGTCGCCTTCATCCGCGTGCTCTCCGCCCTTGACAACGTCAACGTGGAGAACGAGGACCAGAAGATCGGCGTGAACATCATCCGGCGTGCGCTCGAAGAGCCGCTTCGCCAGATCGCTAACAACGCCGGGATGGAAGGCTCCATCGTCGTCCAGAAGGTGAAGGAGGGCAAGGGGAACTACGGTTTCAACGCCCGCACCGAGGAGTACGGTGACCTCATCGAGCAGGGCGTGCTCGACCCGACGAAGGTCACGCGCACCGCGCTCGAGAACGCCGCTTCGGTGGCCGGCCTGCTGCTCACGACCGAGGCCGTGATCTCGGACAAGCCGGAGCCCGAGGGCAACGGCGCCGGTGCCGGCATGCCTGACATGGGCGGCATGGGCGGCGGCATGGGCTTCTAAGCCCGCGCCAACGCGCAGCACGACCTACGGGGCGGCTTCCTTCGCGGAGGCCGCCCTTTTTTTGGGGACCAGGCGTGGTGCCATTCCCGGCCAGGTCGACCACACGGGGTCGCCCCTACCGGCTGTCGACTCTGAGCGACGGATCGGCAATTTTGTGTGACACCGGATGCGAGGCGGAACCGAGACCGCGCGCTGGGTTACCTCCCCTGCCACCCACCGACCCGCCCGATGGACGACCGCCACCGCTATTTCAGCCGCTACGCCTGGGGCGTGCTCGCTTATAATATCCTCGTCATCCTGTGGGGCGGGTTCGTCCGCGCCACCGGCTCCGGCGCTGGATGCGGCGACCACTGGCCGCTGTGCAACGGCGACGTCATCCCACGCGAGGCCGCGACGGCGACGATCATCGAGTTCGCCCACCGGATCACGAGCGGGATCGCGCTCCTCAGCGTCGTGGTGCTGATCGTGTGGGCTTACCGGCTGTACCCGCGCGGGCACCGGGTCCGGCTTGTGGCGGCGTTCAGCATGGGGCTGATGGTGCTCGAAGCGCTCATCGGCGCGGGCCTCGTGCTGTTGCAGTACGTCGCGTACAACGTGTCGGTGGCGCGGGGCTACTGGATGGCAGCGCACCTCTTCAACACGTTCCTGCTCCTCGCTGCGATCACGCTGACGGCGTGGACGGCCTCGGGCGGCAGCCTGCCCCGGTTCCGGCGGAGCGGCCCGCTCGGCATTGCGCTCGGCGTGACGCTCGGCAGCGTGCTCGTCCTCGGCGTCAGCGGGGCCGTCACCGCGCTCGGCGACACGCTCACGCTCGGCGGCGGCATCGATCCGGCGTCGGACCCGATCGTGGCGGCACTCGTCGGGTTGCGGATCTATCACCCGCTCCTCGCGCTCCTCGTCGGCGTCGGGGTGGCAGTCGTGGCCGTGATGGGGCGGCGCAGCGCGCACCCGCTTGCCCGCGTATTCGGGTTCGGCGTGCTCGGGCTCTACCTCGTCAACCTCTCGATCGGGCTCGTCAACGTGTGGCTGCGGGCGCCGGTAGAGGTGCAGATCCTCCACCTCCTCGTGACGGACCTGATCTGGATCGGGCTCGTGCTCTTCGCGGCGGCGGCGCTGGGTGAGCCGGAGCGCGAGCCCGAGCGGCGGCTGCATTCGGCGTAGAATCTTACGCCCGGCGTTCTTAGCTTGGCCGATCCGCTCGCGTGTGGCGCGACGGGTGCAACCTCGTCCCGTTCTCTCCGAATAGCGGACACCGTCCCGTTCCCACGCTACCCGAACGTCCCATGCCGAGCTTTCGCCTCCGCCCGCTGTCGCTCCTGCTTCTCGTCCTCGTCCTCGTCCAGCCTGCAGCGGCGCAGACGAAGGCCCAGCGGATGGATACCCTGCTGACGCGGTACCACGAGTTCGGTCAGCTCAACGGGAGCGTGCTCGCGGCGCAGGGCGGCGAGATCGTTTTCGCCAAGGGCTACGGCGACGCGAACATGGAGTGGGATATCCCGAACACGCCGGACACCCGCTTCCGCATCGGCTCGGTGACGAAGCAGTTCACGGCCGCGCTCATCCTCCAACTCGTCGAGGAAGGCCGGATCGACCTCGAAGCGCACATCTCCGACCACATCACGGACTATCCGGCCGAGTCCGGCAACAAGGTCACGATCCACCACCTCCTCACGCACACGTCCGGCATCCCGAGCTACACCAGCCTGCCCGACTTCTTCGCGTCGATCAGTCGCACGCCGTACGAGCCGCTCGACTTCCTCTCGGTGTTCTCCGAACTGGACCTGGAGTTCGAGCCCGGCACGAGTTGGAACTACAGCAACTCGGGCTACTTCCTGCTCGGCGTGATCATCGAGGTCGTGACCGGCCGGTCCTACGACGAGGTATTGCAAGCACGCATCCTCGATCCGTTCGGACTCGCGAACACTGGCTACGACCACTTCGGCGAGATCATCGAGCGCCGCGCAGCCGGGTACGTCCGGGTCGGGAGCGCCTACGAGAACGCGCCCTACCTCGACTCCAGCCTGCCCTACGCGGCGGGGATGATGTACTCGACGGTGGGCGACCTGCTGACGTGGAACCGCGCACTCCACAGCGGCGCCGTCTTCGCGAAGCCCGAGACGCTAACGAAGATGACGACGCCGTACGCCTCGGACTACGGCTACGGCGTGGGCATCCAGGCCGCCACGGTGGGCGACCTCTCCGTCCCCACGATCCGCCACAGCGGCGGGATCAACGGCTTCTCATCCCAGCTCTGGTACATGCCCGACGGGGACTACACGATCGCCGTGCTCGACAACACCAACGGCGACTCCGGCCGCATCGCCGACGTCGTCGCCCGCATCCTCTACGATCAGCCCGCCTCGGGTCCGAAATGGCCAATCTCGACGGTGCTCTCGGCCGTGATCGACGCCGAGGGGATCGACGCGGCCGAGGCGCGCTACCGGGACCTCAAAGCGAACGCGCCCGACGACTACGATTTCCAGGAGGGAGAACTCAACCGGCTCGGCTACGACTACCTCCGCCGCGACGAGGTGGAGACGGCCATCCGCATCTTCCAGCTCAACATCGAGGCCTATCCCGAAGCGTCGAACCCCTACGACAGCCTCGGCGAGGCCTACGCGAAAGCGGGCGAGAACGACCTCGCTATCGAGAACTACCGGAAGGCCCTTGCCCTCAACCCCGGCATGCTCAGCGCCCGCGAAGCGCTCGAGCGGCTCGGCGTCGAGGTCGAGCGCGAGGTCGTCCGCGTGCCCAACGAGGTGCTTGAGCGCTACGTCGGCCGGTACGAGATACAGCCGACGTTCGCCATCGAGGTGACGAAGAACGGCAGCCAACTCTACGCGCAGGCGACGGGGCAGGGCCGGTTCGAGATCTTCCCGTCGGCCGAGGACGAGTTCTACCTCACCGTCGTCGATGCGCAGATCACGTTCAACCGGAACGCCGACGGCGAGGTGGAGAGCCTGACGCTGCACCAGAACGGCCAGCACATGCCCGCCCCGAAGGTCGAGTAGCTACCGGGCGGCACCGGCCCGGCTTCGAGGCTTGCCGCGCCGCGTCAGACAGCCTGCTGGAGTTCCCCTTTGAACCGCTCGGCGAGGGCTTCGGCCTCCTCGCGCGTCCGCGCCTCGGTGTAGATCCGCACGATGGGCTCGGTGTTCGACGTGCGGAGGTGGACCCAGCCCTCGTCGAAGTCGATCTTCACGCCGTCGACGGTCGAGATCCGCTCGTCGGCGTACTTCTCCGCGAGCGCGCCGAGGAGGGCGCCGGCGTCGAGCCCGTCGAGCGGGAGCTTGTTTTTGGAGATGTGGTACGTCGGGTAGCCCGCGCCGATCTCCGAGAGCGACTGCCCCGTCTCGGCCAGGAATTGGAGGACGAGCGCGGACCCGGCGAGCGCGTCGCGGCCGTAGTGGAGCCCCGCGAGGATCACGCCGCCGTTGCCCTCGCCGCCGAGCACGGCGTCGTTCGCCCGCATCGCCTCGACGACGTTCACTTCGCCGACGGCCGAGCGGTGCACGGGCTGGTCGAACCGCGCCATCACGTCCTCGATCAGCCGCGACGACGAGAGGTTCGTGGCGAACGGGCCGGGCTGCTTCCGCATCAGGAAATCGGCGGCGACGACCTGCGTCCGCTCCTCGCCGAAGAACGTCCCGCCGTCGGCGATGAGCGCGAGCCGGTCGGCGTCGGGGTCCACGACGAGCCCGAGGTCGGCGCCGCGCTCGGCGACGAGCCGCGTGGTGTCTTCGAGGTGTTCCGGCAGCGGTTCGGCCGCGTGCGCGAAGCGGCCCGTCGGCTCGCCGTTGACGACGTGGATATTCTCCGGCCTCACGCCGAGCGCTTCGAGGAGGGCCGGCAGCGCGATCCCGCCGACCGAGTTGATCCCGTCGACGACGATGCGGAAGTCGCGCGCCGCGATCGCCTCGGGGTCGATGTACGGGAGGGCGAGGATCTGTTCGATGTGGTACGGCAGGAAGTCCGCCTCGCGGTACGCGCCGATCTGGTCGTAAGCGACGGTGAAGTCGTCGCCGCTCTCGGCACGGTCGATCACAGCCTGGCCGTCGGCGGCGGAGAGGAATTCGCCGCGCTCGTTGAGGAGCTTCAGCGCGTTCCACTCGGCGGGATTGTGGGAGGCGGAGAGGATGATGCCGCCGTCGGCCTCCTCCTTCAGCACGCCCATCTCGACTGTCGGCGTGGTGGAGAGCCCCGCGTCGATGACGTGGCAGCCGACGCTCTGCAGCGTGGCGGCGACGATCCGGCTGCACACCTCGCCCGTCACGCGCCCATCGCGCCCGACGACGACCGTGGGCTGCCGGCGGGTCCGGTCGCGCAGCCAAGCTCCGTAGGCCGAGGCGTAGTTGACGAGCGTGGACGGGCTGAGGCCGTCGCCGAAGACGCCACGAATGCCGGAGATGGAAACGATGAGGGGCATGGGAGAGACCGACTGGAGAGAGGGAGCGGAGGAGCGGCCGGGAAACTACGGGCGATCCCCGCGCGCAACGCCTCTTAACGCCTGTTTAATGCGCCCGATCCTCCTCATTAATTAACGGAACGGCCCCTCGCTCCTGTGGTTGATTACGCTCCGGCCAGGTCGGCGCCCCGTGCGCTGCTGCGGCCCGCCTCCCCGACCCTCGCGAGCGCATGAGCACAGACGCCCACAGCCTGCCCCGCTCGCGCGGGGTCCTCTCCGCCCCCGTCCGTCGGATGCCCCCGCCCCCCTCGACCGGTTCCGTCACGCTCCGCGCCGCGCCCACGCGCGCTGCCGACCTCCGGGAGTTGCTCAAGCCCGGCATCAGCCTCTTCGTCGTCACGACGGCGGCGGCGGGCTACCTCCTCGGCACGACGGCCGGCATCGACCTCGTCCGGCTCGTGGCGCTCCTCGCTGGGACGGCGCTGACGGCGGGCGGCAGCGGCGCGCTCAACCACTGGTGGGAGCGCGAGCACGACGCGAAGATGGAGCGGACGCAGGAGCGACCGCTCCCCACCGGCCGCGTCACCCCCGGCTTCGTGCTCGGCTACGGCCTTGCTACGATCGCGCTCGGCCTCGCCCTGCTCCTCGCCTTCGTCAACCCCCTGACGACGGGGCTCGCTGTGGCTACGGCGTTCAGCTACCTCCTCATCTATACCCCGCTCAAGCGGCGCACGAAGTACAACACCCTCGTCGGTGCGGTGCCCGGCGCGCTCCCCGCCCTCGGCGGCTTCGCGGCGGCGACGGGGTCGCTCGGCGCGACGGGCTGGGCCATCTTCGCGATCCTCTTCCTCTGGCAACTCCCCCACTTCTTCTCCCTCGCGTGGATGTACCGCGAGGACTACGCGCGCGGGGGCTTCGTGATGCTGCCCGTCGTCGAGCCTGACGGGCGCTCGACAGCGCTGCTTGCGCTCGGGGCGACGCTCGCGCTCCTCGTGGCCGGCGTCGTCCCGGCGGCGCTCGGCGCGGCGGGCTGGCTGTACCTCGTCGGGATGGGCGCGCTCGGCACGTGGTTCACGCTCCCCGCCTTCTCGTTCTACAACGAGCCCTCGCCCGAGCGGGCCCGCCGCCTCCTCCTCGCCTCGATCGTCTACGTCCCGACCTTCGTCACCCTCGTCATCGCCGACCACTTCCTGCTCTGACGCTAAAAGTCCCGCTCGTGCAGCAGCGTGTAGGTGAACGTATTCCCGAAGGCCGCCGCGCCTTTCTCGCATACGCTCAGGAAGTAGTTGAACTGGAGCGGGTCGCACAGCACCTGGCACCCGGCCGACCACCGGTCCACGTTCACGCTTTCGTTGAAGCGCGAGGCGCGGTGGATGTTGAGTTTGAACATGCCCGTGTCCTCCCGCCCCGACGCGTAGTCGATCACCCCGTCGCGGTTGTAATCGCGGATGACGGTGAGGGGGCTGTTCTGTTCGAGCGCTTTGTACCCCTTGTGCGTGCCGATACGGTACGCGCTCCGATACTGCCCCTCCTTCAGCACCGCGGTCCCGAACGTGTTCATCGGGTTGCCGAGCCAGTAGACGCCGGGGTCCGTCGTCGCCGGGAAGGCCATGTAGATCCAGCGACCGTGCGAGCGGTAGAACACCGTCACCCAGTCGTCGAAGCGGTGCGGGACCATCGACCGGGTGCGGATGCCGACGAGGTTGAGGTCGAAGCCACCGGGGTGCGCGTAGATTCGGTGGTTCTTCTCGCTCATCACGCGGAGCACGTCGTCGAGTTCGGGGCGGAAGTCAGCCATGGGGTCGCGGGGAATTCGTGGAACGGGAGTACCGGAGACGAAGCGCCTCACCTTGCTAAGAATAATGAAGTCTCGCCCACCGACAAGTCCTTTGGTTACAGAATCATCTCCTCCCGCCCTCGCCGTCCGCGACCTCGCCCACACCTACGGCGAGCACCGCGCCCTGGCCGGCCTCACGTTTGAGGTTGGATCCGGCGAGCTGTTCGGCCTCCTCGGCCCCAACGGCGGCGGGAAGACGACGCTGTTCCGCATCGTGACGACGCTCATGCCGCCCTCGGCCGGGTCCGCCGCCGTGCTCGGCCACGACACCGCCGCCGAGCCTGAAGCCGTCCGCCGCAGCCTCGGCGTCGTCTTCCAGCAGCCCGCGCTCGACGCCGAGCTGACGGTCCGTGAGAACCTCCGCTTCCACGGTGTCCTCGTCGGCCTCGGCGGAAGCGTGCTCGACGCCCGCATCGGCGCGCTCCTCGACGTCTTCGGCCTCACCGACCGCGCGGGCGACCGCGTGAAGACCCTCTCCGGCGGTCTAACGCGCCGCGCCGATCTCGCCCGCGGCCTCCTTCACCGCCCCGCCCTCCTCCTCCTCGACGAGCCGACGACGGGCCTCGACCCGACGGCCCGCCGCGACCTCTGGGCCGCGCTCGCCCGCCTCCGCCGCGACGAAGGCACGACGATCGTCGTCGCCACGCACCTCATGGAAGAGGCCGCCCGCTGCGACCGCGTCGCGATTCTCGACCGGGGCCGCCTCGTCGCCCTCGGCGAGCCGGACACGCTGACGGCCGAACTCGGCGACGAGACGCTCTGGCTGGAATCGAAAGACGCCGACGCCCTCGCCAATGCCCTCGGCGATCGGTTCGGGCTCGTCTCGCGGATCGTCGGCGCTGCGGTGATGGTCGAGGCCGACGACGCGCCCGCCGTGCTCGCCCGCGTCTACGCCGCGTTCCCGACACAGATCGACTCCGCCACCGTCCGCCGTCCCACGCTCGACGATGTGTTCGCCGCGCGGACCGGGCGAGGGTTTGAGGCCGAGGCTTCAGCGTCCGGCGCGGAGCAGGCCCCCGACTTCGAACCCCAACCCTCGACCACATGATCGCCGTCATCCACGCGCTCTGGCACCGCGAGATCACCAAGTTCCTCCGCGACCGCAGCCGCCTCATCGGCGCGCTCGTGCAGCCGCTCGGGTTCTGGGTCCTCCTCGGGCTCGGGTTCTACGGGTCATTTCAGATGCCCGGCGCGGGCGAGGTGGGCTACCTCGAATACCTCTACCCCGGCATCATCGCGCTCATCCTCCTCTTCACCGCGATTTTCTCGACGATCTCCGTCGTGCAGGAGCGGCAGGAGGGGTTCCTGCAAGCCGCGCTCGTCGCCCCTGTCCCGCGCACGACGATCGTGCTCGGACTCGTCTCTGGCGGGACGACGCTCGCCGTCGCCGAGGCCGTGCTGTTCCTCCTCCTCGCGCCGCTCGTCGGGCTGACGCCGGGGCTCGCGGGGCTGCTCGTCATCGTCGCCGCCGTCGTGCTGATGGCGCTCGCGTTCACCGCGCTCGGCTTCACGATCGCGTGGCGGCTGGACACGACGCGGGGCTTCCACGCCGTGATGAACCTGTTCCTCCTCCCGATGTGGTTCCTCTCGGGCGCGTTCTTCCCGGTCGAGGGCGTGCCCGCCGTGCTGCGCTGGGTGATGTACGCGAACCCTGCGTTCTACGGCGTCGCCGCGATCCGACAGGGGTTGTATCTCCCCGCTGAGGCACCTGGCGTCGGCCTCCCGCTTACGGTGACGCTCGGCGTGAGCTTCGCCTTCGCGGTCCTGGTCCTCGCCCTCGCCGTGTGGACGGTGCGACGCCCCTTATTTCAGGGATCGGCGCGTTGACGATCCTCGGTCGATGCGTTAGCTTCGCGCCCTTTCGCCCGATGCCTCTGCCGATGCGCCCTGCTCCGCTCCTGCTGCTCGCCCTCGTAGTCGCCCTCGTTGCGGGCGGCTGCGACAGCGCTTCCGAGACCTCCGTCCTCCGCGCCCCCGGTGGCCTCACCCCGACTGCCGGCGCCATCGAGATCCGCGACGAGAACAATACGTTCCTCGGCGTGCTCGGTCCGGGGCCGGGCCGCAGCGGGCTGATCGGCACGAGGCGCCCCCCGTTGGGCGATACCGGCGGCGGTGAAGGCGGAGCCCTCCCGCTCGACTTCTCGGTCGGCCCCGCCTATCCGAACCCCTTCTGGCGCACCGTCATTTTCTCGGTCGATCTGCCGCGAGCGGATCACGTGTCGGTGTTCGTCGTCGCCGCTAATCCACCGGGAGCGACGGAACCGCTGGCCACTTCCGAGCAGGGGGCGTGGGTGTATCGCCCCGGCGGCCTCCCCATCGTCGTCCTCTCGGACGGACCCCGCACGGCAGGTCGGCATGAGGTTTTGTGGACTCCGGCCGAGACGACCGGTCGCGCGATTCCTTTCGGCTACTATCGCATCTACGTCCAAACGCCCTACGCTATCGCCTGGCAGGATGTGCTCTACACCCCCGACTCCCCTTACGACAACTGACTCCCGATGACGCGCTCGCTCCCTCTCCTCGTCCTCCTGCTCCTCCTCGCCCCGCTCGCCCTCGCGCAGACCGAACCCGCGCCGGGCACCGGCCTCAGCGCCTCGGTGCAAGCCGGGCAGTTCGACCTCCTCATTCCGATGTGGACGGGGCCGAGCACGGCGATCATCCCGAGCATCGGGCTCGCCTTCGGGCAGGATGTCGGGCTCGACCTCCGCGCTGGGCTCGCGGCCCGGTTCTACCGCCGCGTGGCCGAGGTCTCGCCGTACGTCGCGCTCCGGGGCGGCGTCCTCTTCTTCTCCCCCTCCCAGCCCGAGGACGGCCCCGACCTCGACTCGACGGTCGACTTTCTCGTCGGCGGCGCGTTCGGGGCCGAGGCGTTCCTGGCGCCGAAATTCAGCCTCGGCGTTGAGGGCCAACTCAACCTCACGCTGTCGGGCGAGGAGTCGGCGCGGTTCGGGAATCCGGGCAATATCAACGTCAACACGGGCGCGGCCGTGCTGGCGACGGTCTACTTCTGAACCCGCGGCGGGTCTGGGGTGTAAAGGGAAGGCTCCTCTCCCTTTCCCCTCTGCCATGCCCGCCGACCCCAACCGGACGCTCCGTCGGCTCGTCGCCGTCCTCGTCGTCATCTTCGTCGTCGCCGCGCTGAAGGCCACGAAGCCGGTGACGATGCCGCTCGCCTTCGCACTCTTCACCGTCATCCTGTTCTGGCCGCTCTACAAGCGGCTCGACAAGCACGTCCCGACGGGCGTCGCCCTCGTCGCCACGCTCCTCGCCGTCTTCGCCGTGCTCGGCGCGTTCGTCGGCGCAATCTGGTTCACGGTCGACGAAGTGCTCGAAGGGATTGGGCGCTACGAGCAGGAATTCGCCTCGCTCCGGGCCTCGGTCGCGTCGTTCTTCGGCGCGATCGACGGTGGCTCGGGCGAGAGCGCGAGCCTGTCTTCGGACCGGATCGTCGGCTTCGCCGAGCGCCTCGCGTCGAACGTGTGGAGCGTGCTCGGCTACCTCGTCCTCGTCATCGCCCTCTTCACCCTCGCCATCGTCGAGGTCGACCGCTGGAAGCAGAAGCTCCGCCGTCGCTTCGACGACCCGTTCTCTGCGGACGCCATCGGGACGGCCGCGAAGATCGCCGCGCAGGTCCAGCGCTTCCTCCTCGTCCAATCGTTCACGGCCCTCTTGACGGGCGTATTGACCGGCCTGCTGTGCTGGGCGATGGGCATCGACTTCGCCCTCCTGTGGGGGCTCCTCGCGTTTGTGCTCAACTTTATCCCCACGCTCGGCTCGCTCGTGGCCGTCGTCCCGCCGGTGCTCTTCGCCCTCCTGCAATACGGGATCGGGTGGCAGGCGCCCGCGCTCCTCGCCGGGCTCGGACTCATCGAGATCGTCCTCGGCGCGTACGTGGACCCGAAGCTGCAGGGCCGCTACCTCGAACTCTCCGCGCTCGTCGTGCTCGTCGCCATCACGTTCTGGGGCTGGCTGTGGGGCATCCCCGGCGCGTTCATCGCCGTGCCCATTACGGCGGCGGCCGTCCTCGTGTTCAAACACATCCCGCAGACCGAGTGGGTGGCGCGCCTGCTGACGCGGGCCGAGGAGGACGAACACTCGCTTACGACGTGAGGACGCCCTTTTGATCGAATCACTGGCGGAGGCGGGGCCGCTCGGGCTCTTCCTCGTCTCCTTCCTCGCGGCGACGCTCGTGCCTTTCTCGTCGGAGGTCGCGCTCGTGGCGGGGCTCGCGGCGGGCGTGCCGCCGGCCGAAGCCGTGACGGCGTGCTCCCTCGGCAACTGCCTCGCCTGCACGGTGAACTACGGGCTGGGCTGGTTCTTCCGCGAGAAGACCGAAGCGCGCATGACGGCGTCGCGCGGCGGGCGGAAGGCGCTGGGATGGATGGACCGCTACGGCTGGGCGAGCCTGCTCCTCTCGTGGGCCCCCGTCGTCGGCGACCCGCTGACGGTCGTGGCGGGGATCGCGCGGGTGTCGTTCGGGCTCTTCGCCCTCGTCGTGTTCTCGCTCCGCGTCGGCCGCTACCTCCTCATTGCGGGTCTGTTCTGATGCGGCTCCGCCGGGGGAAATTCACGCCCGTTTGCCTATCCTCGCAGAACCGCGCACGGCCTCGGCGGATAGTACGTGGCTGACCAACCGCTCCCGTTTTGGAACTCTCCCCCTCCGCCCGCCGCGCCGACCTCAAGGCGATGGACCGCGCCGAGCTCGAAGCGTTCGCCGCCTCGCTCGGGCAGCCGGCGTTCCGCGGGCGGCAGCTCTTCAAGTGGCTCTACGGCAAAGGCGCCGCCGACTTCACGTCGATGACGGACCTCCCGCAGGCGTTCCGCGACCGGCTCGAAGCCGTCGCCGCGATCTCCGGGCTCGACGAGGTGCAGCGGCAGACGGCGACGGATCAGACCGTGAAGTCCCTCTTTCGTCTCCCCTCCGGCCGCGAAGTCGAGAGCGTGCTGATCCCCGACTTCGACGCCGAGGGAAAGCCGAAGCGGCTGACGGTCTGCGTCTCCAGCCAGGTCGGCTGCGCGATGGGGTGCCACTTCTGCGCGACGGGGCTGATGGGCTTCCACCAGAACCTCACGGCGGGCGAGATCTTCGACCAGGTCCGCCGGATGAACGAGGTCGCCGAGGAGCGCTTCGGGCGCGGCATCACGAACGTGGTCTACATGGGGATGGGCGAGCCGCTGCAGAACTACGCCGCCGTGCTCAAGAGCGCCGCCCTCCTCTCCGACCCCGACGGGCTCGGCCTGAGCCCGAAGCGCGTCACCGTCTCCACCGTCGGCCTCGCCCGCCGCATCCGCGCCCTCGCCGACGACGGCGCACCGTTCAACCTCGCGATCTCGCTCCACGCCCCGACGGACGCGCAGCGGAGCGCGATCATGCCCGTCAACCGCTCGGAGAAGACCGACCTCGGAGCGCTCAAAGACGCCGTCCAGCATTACCACACCCGGACCGCCAAGCGCGTCACCTACGAGTACTGTATGTTCTCGGGCGTCAACGACAGCGAGGCCGACGCGCGCCACCTCGCCGCGGTTGCGCGGTGGGCGCCGAGCAAGGTCAACCTCATCATGTACAACCCCGTCGCCGGCACCGACTTCGCCCCGACCGACGAGGCACAGCTCAACCGGTTCATCGGCGTGCTCGTGGATGAAGGTGTGCGCGTAACCGTTCGCCGCAGCCGGGGACAGGACATCGACGCGGCCTGCGGACAGCTTGCTAGCAAAGGGTGAGGATCGGAGGGAACGAGATGCTCCGCCTTCACCTTTCTCCCTTTATCCCACGCCCTTTCGATGGAACCGCGCGGGCGGGTTCACCGGTATACGACCCCCACCTCCCCTCACCCACTTCGCTTCGCATCTCATGGCCTCCTCCCGACCCGGCATCGGTAACGCTACGTTCGAAACCGTCGTCGCTTTCCTCGCCGCGCTGCTCGTCTTTCCCCTCTTGATCAAGATCGTGATCGGCACGGTGAAGACCGTCTTCCGGCTCGGCGTCGTCCGCCGCCTCCTCGTCGAATCGGCCCTCATCGGGCTCACGACGCTGCTTACGAAGGAGGGCGTGCTCGACAAGCTCTTCGGCGAGAAAGGCCGCCGCGGGGACGGCGTGCTCAAGCCCGACGTGGACCGCTAGGGTTCCGTCCGGGCGCGGGGTGTCGTAGGTTCGGGGGGTCCCCCACTCACCTACCTCGCCCCCTGTGGAATCGCCCATCCGACCCGACGAAAAACGGCGCCGCCTCGGCGTGCTCACGCACGGCTCGCTCAACGGCGGCGTCGAGATGAAACACGATCCCGGCCGGTCGGTGGAAACCGTCCGCGCCGGGAAGTTTTGTGTCGTCGAGGGCGAGACGTACGACTTCTTCTCGATGATCACGGACGTGCGCATCGAGGCGGCGAACGAGGGCATCCTTCTCCACCCGCCCGGCCCCGAGGACGAACTGCTCCGGCGCGTGATGCAGGGCTCCGGTACGTACGCCACCGTTAGCCTCAAGCCGATGCTGATGATGGAGCAAGGGCTGGGCGACGACACCCCGCTCCCGGTCAAGACCGTCCCCGCCCACTTCTCGATCGTCGGCGAGGCGAACGAGGACGATGTCGCCCGCGTCTTCGGCAGCGAAGCCCTCGACGGCGGCGACCGCTACTTCCAGGTCGGCACGCCGCTCGACATGGACACGCCGGTCTGCCTCGACCTCGCGCGCCTCGTCGAGCGCTCGAACGCCGTCTTCGGTAAGACGGGTACGGGCAAGAGCTTCCTCACGCGGCTCCTCCTCTGCGGGACGATCAAGACCGGCCGCGCCGTCAACCTCGTCTTCGACATGCACAACGAGTACGGGTTCACGGCACGGACCGAGACGGGCGGCGAAGGCTCGGGCCGCGTCCCCGGCCTCAAGCAGCTCTTTCCCGGCCGCGTCCACGTCTTCTCGCTCGACCCCGCTTCGACACGGCGGCGCGGCCAGAGCCCCGACGTCGAGGTCCACCTCTACGCGAATCAGGTCGAGCCCGAGGACATCCTCCCGCTCCGCGACACGCTCAACCTCAACCCGACCGCCGCCGAGAGCACGTACGGCTTGAAAAAAGTCTACGGCGACGGCTGGCTCGCCGCCCTCCTCCGCGCCGACGGCGCCGAGATCGAAGAGATGGCCGAGCGGACGGGCGCGCACCCCGGCTCGCTCTCCGCGCTCAAGCGGAAGCTCGACCGGCTCGACGGCCTCCCGTTCTTCCACCTCGACCGGACGGAGCGCCACCGCGACGTGCTCGACGAACTCCTCGAAAGCATCGAAGCGGGGAAGTCGGTCGTGCTGGAGTTCGGGCAACACAACTCCCTCCTCGTCTACCTCCTCGTCGCGAACGTCATCACACGACGGCTCCGCGCCCGCTACGAACAGAAGTACGAGCGGTTCGAGGCCACGCAGGACCCCGCCGACGAACCGCGCCAACTCATGATCACGATCGAGGAGGCGCACAAATTCCTCGGTCCTCAGACGGCGAAGGAGACGCCGTTCGGGAAGATCGCGCGCGAGATGCGGAAGTTCTCCGTCAGCCTCCTCATCGTGGACCAGCGCCCGAGCGGGATCGACGAGGAGGTGCTGAGCCAGATCGGGACGAAGATCGTCGCCCAGCTCAACGACGAGAAGGACATCAACGCCGCGCTCGTCGGCACGAGCGGGGCGAGCGCGCTGCGGCAGGTCCTCGCCTCGCTCGACTCGAAGCAGCAGGCCCTCCTCCTCGGCCACGCTGTCCCGATGCCGGTCGTGATCCAGAGCCGGCTCTACGATGAGGCGTTCTTCGCCGCCCTCGCCGACGGCCGCCCGACCGGCACGGCGTCGGAGATGCAAGCCCAGCTCGGCGACCTCTTTTGACGACGCCATGCGGCAGGGCCCTTGCGTCAGGCCTTCGCTTCTACTATCCTTAACAATCACGTCCACCCTTCGAGATTGCCATGACCGCTCGCCGTGCTCCTCTGCTGTTGCTCCTCGGGTTGTTCGCCTTCGCCGGCTGCCGCGACGCGCTCGTCGACGAGCAATTCCAACCGGACGTCCCGCCTCTGGCCCCGGCCCCGGTGGAGAACTCGATCTACGTCAAAGGGCCGGGTGCGCTCGCTATCGGCGCGACGGGAGATTACCGCGCGGAGCCCGTGCCGGGCGTCGTCCGATACGACTGGTCCCAGGATTCCATCGACCGGGGTCAAGTGAGCGGCGAGCCCAGCGACCCGACCCTCCGCCTCTTCGCGTTGACCGGCGTCCGCTCGGGAACCGTGCGCATCACCGTGCAGGCCCTCGACGCGAACAACGCCGTGCTGGGCATCGGATCACGAACCATCTCTGTCGGACAGTAGCCCTGCGTATTAGCATCTGGGCCCTCGCTTCACACGAAGCGGGGGCCCTTTTTCTTGATCCATCGCCCCGCCCGGTTGCCGGTCGGATCTTCCATAAGGGAACGCATCGCTGATCGCGAGGCTGGAACCCTGGCAGCCGGGCTCCGGTACACCGGCGCGGTTTTATCCTCCCCGATCCGATTTACTATGCCCACGTACGTCTATCGCCGCCCCGACGGCACCACGTTCGAAGTGACCCAACGCATCTCCGACGACGCGCTCACCGTCGACCCCGAGACGGGAGAGCCCATCGAGCGCGTGATCGGCGGCGGGGCCGGGCTGATCTTCAAAGGCACCGGCTTCTACCTGACCGACTACGCGCGCAAGGGGCAGAGCGGGGCTTCCAGCGAAGGCTCCTCCGAAGGCTCCTCCGAAGGCTCGTCGGCCAAGTCCGAGTCGAAGGCCGAGTCTGCCTCTGAAACGGCCGCCGCGCCGAAGTCCGATGCGAAAAGCAGCGCAACGTCCGAGAGTTCACCGAAGTCGAAAAGCGACTGAGCGCCGGCTGCAGCGAGCTTTAGCGTGGGCGTGCCGAGCGGTGCGCCCACGCTTTTTTACGTCAGAGTGCTTCCCCTCTCCGCCAGCGGTCGATGGCCCGCGTCCACGCCTGCTCGTAGAGCGGCTGGCGCACGAGGACGTAGTGACCGAACCCGTCGCCCGCCTCGTCGACCCGCTCGAAAATGAACGACGTCGCGGGGTTTTCCGGGTCGTAGCCGTAGTGCCACACCTCGCCCTCGAACGTCACCTCGACGTAGTCGGGCGCGCCGTAGATGACGTAGAGCATCCCACGGTCAGTCTTCCAGCCCAGCTTGTACGAGGTAAACAGGAGGTTCGCTTCCTCAACGCGCTCGTAATACTGCCGGAGCAGGTTCGATGCGACGCGGCGGTCGGAGACGAGCCCGCCCCAGAACGCATCGAAGCGGCGGCGACGCTCGCTCGGCGTGGTGCCGGAGGCGATGAGTTCCATCTCGCGTGGGTATGCGATGTAGTCGAGGGCGTCCACCAGTTCCGCGAGCGTGGCGAGTTGGGGGAAGGCCGCCCCCTTCACGGATAGCGCGCGGCGTTGGCGAGCGAGCGTCGTCCCGTCGGGCGCGAGAAGTTGGAAGTCGAGCCGGTAGAGGCCCATCGGGAGGGCCGGGAGATCGAACGTCACCGACTCCATCCCAGCGAGCCGCACGCGCTCGGTCGCGACGGTGTCGGCCGCCTCGTCATCGACGCCGCGATACGTGAGTGAGCCGCGCGGAGGCGCGAGCCAGAATGGGGGCAGCGCGACGGTGGTGTCGGCCCGGAGCCGGAGGATGCGCAGCGCCAGCGCGGACCCGGCCGGCGCGTCGTAGACCTCGACCTGCGTCTGTAGCGAATCGCGCCGCGCGGGCGTATGCAGCGCGACGACCGGAGCCGCGGGCTCGCCCCACACCGCATCGGCGAGCACGAGCGGGCGGCTCAGCCGGGGCACGCCGTCGCGTGCAAAGACCTCGACGCGCTGACGACGCACGGCCTCCTCGCCACTCTCCCCGTCTTCGAGCACACCTTCGACGACATACGTGCCGGGCGCGAGCGGGATGCGCTCCGCCTGCCAGACCCGGTCGAACGACCGCGCCGCCTCGGCCGTGGGGGCAGAGAGGGTGTCGCGGAACGACGAGAACCACTCCGTCTCGCGCCCCTGCTCGTCGCGGATGCGCAGGGCGAGGTCGTAGCGCGCGACGAATGTCGAGTCCGTCGTCGTGAAGACGAGCGAGGCGCGGGGAATGCTGGTGTACACGTCGACCCCCGGTTGCCCGTCGCGCACGGTCGGGATTGCCTCCAGGTCGAAGCTCGGAACGCCGGGCTCGTACGAGACGGAACGACCAGCGTTCGGGCCGTCGAGCGCGGAGGGGCCGGAGCAGGCCGACCAGAGCGCGAGGCATAGCAGCCCGAGCACCGGGCCGCCGATGCGCCTCGCCTTCGCCCCCCTCGCTCCGTCTCGCATCGAATTCGTCGACCTTAGCCTTGCTGGCGGGCGGCGTTCACAATCGCCGCAAAGCTCGTCGCGTCGAGGCTCGCCCCGCCGATCAGACCGCCGTCGATGTCGGGCTGCGCGAAGAGCTCGGCCGCGTTGTCCGGCTTGACGCTGCCGCCGTAGAGGAGCTCGACCGCGCGGCCGGTCTCGCCGAGCGCGTCGGCGAGGCGCTCGCGGACGAAGCGGTGCATCGCCTGCGCCTGCTCGGGCGAGGCCGTCTTCCCCGTCCCGATCGCCCACACCGGCTCGTACGCCACGACGAGGTCCGACGCCTCGTCGATCCGCACGCCGTCGAGCGCAGCGCGAAGCTGTTCGCCGACGACCCGCTCCTCGTCCCCCGCCTCGCGCTGCTCCAGCGTTTCGCCGACGCAGAGGATCGGGACGAGGCCGTGCTGGAGCGCGGCGTTCAGCTTGCGGTTCACGCCTTTGTCGGTCTCGCCGAAGAGCTGCCGCCGCTCGGAGTGGCCGAGGATGACGTAGTCGCAGCCGACCGACGCCAGCATCGGCGCGGAGATTTCGCCCGTGAACGCGCCGCTCTCGGCCTCGTGCATGTTCTGTGCCCCGAGCCGGACGGGCGTATCGCGGGTGATCTCGGCAGCTGCTTCGAGCGAGACGAAGGGCGGGCAAATCGCCACGGTGACGGCGTCTCCGCCTCCGTCGACGGCGCGCGCCACGTCCGAGGCGAGCCGGACGGCTTCGGCGAGGTCGGTGTTCATCTTCCAATTTCCGGCGATCAGCATCGTTCGAGGGGTTGAAATGTGAGGATGGAATGCGTAGCGTCGAGCGCCGATCATTCCACTTCGAGCTTTTCTTTAAGTAAGGTGCGGACGAGCTTGGGGTCGGGGGAGCCGGGGAAGGACTTCATCACCTGACCGATGAAGAAGCCGATCAGCGCCTGCTTGCCGGCGCGGTAGGCGGCGACATTGTCCGGGTGCTCGGCGAGCACGGCGTCGACGGCGGGTTCGAGCGCGCTCGCGTCGGAGACTTGCATGAGATTCCGCGCCTCGGCAATCGCGTCCGGCGCGTCCGGGCTTTCCAGCATCGCGTCGAACACGTCGGTGGCCGAGGTCGAGCTCAGCCGGTCGTCGAGGCGGAGGCGGACGAGCGCGGCCAGCCGTTCGGGCTCGACGGGGAACGCGGCGATCTCGGTTCCGCGCTCGTTCACGACGCGGAGCACGTCGCCCATGACGAAGTTGGAGACGGCCTTGGCCTCGTCGTGCGAGGGCGCGTCGGCAAGCGCGGCGAGTGCGGCGTCGAAATAGTCGGCGGTGGCGCGGTCTTCGGTGAGCAGTGCGGCGTCGTACTCCGGCAGGCCGAGCGTTTCGGCGAAGCGGCGGCGGCGGGCGGCGGGCAGCTCCGGCATCGCGCCCCGCACGGCCTCCAGCATTTCCTCCGACACGACGACGGGGGCGAGGTCGGGGTCGGGGAAGTAGCGGTAGTCGTGGGCCTCTTCCTTCGAGCGCATCGACCGCGTGACGAGGGCATCGGCATCCCACAGCCGCGTTTCCTGCACGACCTCTCCCCCGCTCTCGATCAGCCGCCTCTGCCGCTCGGCTTCGAAGGCGATCGCCCGCTCGACGTTGCGGATCGAGTTGAGGTTTTTGATCTCGGCCTTCGTCCCCAGCGCCGCCTGCCCGCGCGGGCGGACCGAGACGTTCGCATCACAGCGGAGCGAGCCCTCTTCCATATTCCCGTCGCAGATCCCGAGGTAGCGGACGGTCTGCCGAATCGCGCGGACGTACGCCCCCGCGTCGGCCGCGCTGCGGAGGTCCGGCTCCGATACAATCTCAATCAGCGGCACGCCGCAGCGGTTGTGATCCACAAGCGAAGCGTATGGATCGCGGTCGTGGACGAGCTTGCCGGCGTCCTCTTCCATGTGGATCCGCGTGAGCCCGATCCGCTTGTGGCCGCCGTCCTCCGTCTCGATCTCGACGTAACCACCCTCGCAGATCGGTGTTTCGAACTGCGAGATCTGATACCCCTTCGGCAGGTCGGGATAGAAATAGTGCTTGCGCGCGAACACCGACCGCTCGGCGATCGTGCCGTGCGTCGCGAGCCCCATCCGCAGCGTCGCCGCCACGACGCCGCTGTTGAGCACGGGCAGCGTGCCCGGATGGCCGAGCGAGACGGGGTCGACGTGGTCGTTCGCCTCGGCGCCGAACGCGGCGGATTCCGGGCTGAACGCCTTCGTGGCAGTCAGGAGTTGGGCGTGGACTTCGAGCCCGATCACGATCTCGTACTCGGTAGCGGAGGCAACCACGGGGCAGAACGTCGGCGAGGTGGGACGGGAGAAAACGGGCAACCGTGCGGTCGGCGACAAGATAACGGCGGGCACCGCCGGGTGTCAGCCGCCCATCAGTTCGTCGCGCTTCGCTCGCACCTCTTCGGCGTGCTCGCCCGTCTTCGGCCGCTTGAAGACGTGGCGGACGATGCCGTCGCCGTCGATCAGAAACGTCGTGCGCTTTGTCCCGATGGTCTTTTTGCCGTAGAAGTTTTTCTCGCCCCAGACGCCGTAGCGCTCCATGAGCTCGTGCTCCGGATCGGCGAGGAGCGGGAACGGGAGGTCGTACTTCTCGGCGAACCGCTCGTGCGAGGCCTCGTCGTCGCCGGAGACGCCGAGGACGGCGATGCCGTCGCGTTCGAGCGAGGCCATGTTATCGCGGAGGTTGCAGGCCTGCTTCGTACAGCCGGGCGTGTCGTCCTTGGGATAGAAATAGAGGAGGACCCACCGGCCGCGGTAGTCGGCGAGGCGAACGGTGTCGCCCGAGCCGGTGGTGGCGGTAAAATCGGGGGCCGGATCGCCGGCGGCGGGCATCGTTGTGGTGCTCATGGGTCGTCGTTCGTGTCGTTGAGGGACCAGTCGTAGCTGAGGAACTCGATGTCGTAGGCGCCGCGCGCGAGGCGGTCGCGCACGTCGCCGTCGAAGTAGGGGGCGATGAACGCTTGCAGCGCCGCGTCGTCATCGCCGAAGTCGCCACCGAACCAGTCGAAGATCTTGGAGAGGCGGATCGTCTCCGCATCCGCCGGCACACGGTTCTTCGCAGGGTTCGATAGGAAGATGCGGCCCTGTTCCTCGAGCTGCGTGTCGAGGCGGTCGCCGACGTAGGCTTCGGCGCGGAGAGGCGGGCAGCTGATCGCTGCGCAGACGAGCGCGAAGTGGATCCGCGGCTCGTCGAACTCCTCGCGGATCGTGCCGTGCTCGACGCCGTCCAGCGTCATCACATCCCCGCCGACCGTGACGAACTCGACCTTGAACGGCGTGTTGACGAGCGGGATGAACGCCCCGCTGACGACGTCGTGGATGCTGTCGATTGGGTAGTTATCGACGACGAGCTTGAGGGTGTACGCGTTGTACACGTTGAGCCAGAACGCGAGCCGGTCGTCGTCGGAGAGCGCCGACGGATCGGTGGCGGCGAGGCGACCGAGGTAGCCGTCGAGCGGCGCGGGGTCGGCCGCGAGCGCGGCGTAATCGACGAACCCGCGCTCGTCCACAACATCGGCGAGGAGGGCGCTGAACGCGCTGTGGTCGAAGGACGTCGGTGCAGAAACGGGCCGATCCGGCTCGATGGACTGCACCGATGCGTTCGAAAGGCAAGCTGCGAGGAGCAGAGCGGGTGCGAGAAGGAGCAGGCGAAACACAGGCATGAGGGTTTCAGATGGAGAGTGGGCATCCAACGTCCTGCTCCCCCGCGCAGGTCCGGTCAAGGGCATCACATTCCGCTCACTCCTCGCCCGACGCGCGGCCATTCCGTGACCACCCGGCAAGCGCGTCGAGTTGGTCGTAAGCCGTCATGTCGTGGTGAAGCGGCGTCACCGACACGTAGCCTGCTTTGATCGCAGCGAGGTCCGTGTCGTGGCCTTCGTCGAGGTCGATGAACTCGCCGCCGAGCCAGTAGTAGGGCCGGTCGAACGGATCGCGGCGTTCGTGGAACTCCTCCTCCCACCGCGCCCGCGCCTGCCTGGTGATCTCGATGCCGCGAATCGCGTCGTAGTCGCCGGGCGGGACGTTCACGTTGAGGAGCGTGCCGGGCGCGAGGCCCTCGGCGAGTACGCGCTCGGCGAGGTGGCGGGCAAAACGGCCGGCGGCCTCGAAGTCGGCCTCGGGGTCCCACGAGCAGAGCGAGACGGCGACGGCGGGGATGCCGAGGATCGTCGCCTCGGTGGCGGCGCTGACGGTGCCGGAGTAGATCACGTTGACGGCCGTGTTCGGCCCGTGGTTGATCCCGCTCACGACGAGGTCGGGGCGGCGCGGCAGCAATTTCTGGCAGGCGAGCTTGACGCAGTCGGCGGGCGTACCGGTGACGGCGCGGGCCCACGCCTCGCCCGACGGGACCTCGAACGGCCACCCGTGCGCGCGGACGGGGTCGCGGACAGTGATGGCGTGGCCGACGGCGCTCTGCTCCCGCGCGGGCGCGACGACGGCGAGGTCGCCGAGCCCGTCGAGCGCGGCGGCGAGCGCGGCGAGCCCGTTCGCGTCGATCCCGTCGTCGTTCGTGAGCAGGATGAGCGGGCGGTCGGGCGAGGTGTGGAGCGGCGGGGTCGAGCGGGGCATGGGCGGGTGGTGCGTGGATCGTGGTGCGTGAGTTTGGGAGGTACCGCGCGCTCGCCCTAGAGTTCACGCATCACGCAATCCGCATCCCGGTCAGTAGCTCTCGTCGGTCGTCGGGAAGGCGCGGCTCCGCACGTCTTCGATGTACGCCTCGACGGCCCCGTGGGCGACGTCGGCGAGGTCGGCGTAGCGGCGGACGAAGCGGGGGTGGAAGTCCTTCGTCAGCCCGAGCATGTCGTGCGTGACGAGGACCTGCCCGCTGCACCCCGCCCCCGCGCCGATCCCGATCGTGGGGACCGAAATCGACTCGGTGACGTCGGCGGCGAGCGCGGCGGGAATCTTTTCGAGCACGATCGCGAAGCAGCCGGCCTCTTCGAGCAGCTTCGCATCCTGCCGGACCTGCTCGGCCTCGTCCTCTTCGCGGGCGCGGACGCGGTACGTCCCGAACTTGTAGATGCTCTGCGGGGTGAGCCCGAGGTGGCCCATCACCGGGATCCCCGCCGAGAGGATGCGCTCGACGGCTTCGAGCGCGACGGCGCCGCCCTCGAGCTTGACGGCGTGCGCCCCCGTCTCCTTCATCACGCGGATCGCCGAGACAAGCGCCTCTTTCGAGTTGCCCTGGTACGTCCCAAACGGGAGGTCCACGACGACGAGCGCCCGCGCCACGCCGCGCACGACGCACTGCGCGTGGTAGATCATGTGCTCTAGCGTGATCGGCAGCGTCGTCTCGTTCCCCGCCATCACGTTCGAGGCGGAGTCGCCGACGAGGAGCACGTCGATCCCGGCGCCGTCGAGGATGCGGGCGCTCGTGAAGTCGTACGCCGTGAGCATAGCGATGGGCGTACCGGCGCGGCGCATCTCCTGCAGCGTCTGCGTGGTGACGCGCTTCGTGCGGTCTTCGAGCGTGGTGACGGAGGCGAGTTGGGTGCTCATCGGCGGCGCGGAAGGTGACAGAAAGTCGGAAGGTTAACGACGGCATCCTCTGCTATCAACCGGCCCGGGCACGGAGAACACTCGAAGGCCCCCGCCGAACCGACGGAGGCCTTCGAAATCGTGCGGAGCAGGTCCGGCCTAGTTGGCGCCGGTGGGCGCGGCGCCCTCGCTCTGCGTCATGCTGATGCCGAGCTTGCTCATCACCTCGGCCGTCACGTCGACCGTGTTGGCCCCGGCGAAGAGGATCACGGGCTCGGTCGAGACGCGGCTGGAGAGGACGAGCTGGAGCCCGCGCGCCGTGGCGACCTCGTCGATCGCGACCTGCAGCTTCTCGAGGAGCGGCTGGAGCAGTTCGTTCTGCTGCCGGTCGAGGCCCTGGAGGCGGCGCTGCTGGTCCTGCTGGAGGTCGGTCTGCATCTGGACGATCTCCTGCTCGCGCGTCTGCCGGGCCTCGGGCGAGAGCACGCCGCTCTGGTCCTGGTACTCGGCGAACTTCTGCTGGATCGCCTGCTCCTGCGCGGCGAGTTCCTGCTGGTCCTTCTGTGCCTGCGCCTGCAGCGTCTGCTGGAGCGTGCGGTACTCCGGCATCTGCACGATGATCAGCTCGTAATCGGTGTAGCCGATCGTCGGGGTGGACTGGGCCTGGGCGGCGGGAGCCGCGAAGGCGGAAGCGAAGAGCACGGCGAGCGCCGCGGTGAAAACGAGTCGGTTAAACACGGTCATGGAATCGTTGTGATGGTGGTGGTCGAATTCAGGGTAGAGACGCCCCGCCGGGGCGTCTGTGCGAGGTATTGCCAATGGGGCGTCAGCTGCCGCCGCGGCCCGCTTCGATCCCGAGCTCTTCGAGCACGAGGTCGGAGATGTTGAGGTCGGGCTTGGCGAAGAGGAAGAGGAAGTCACCGCTCTTGTCGAAGACGTAGTCGTAGTCTTCCGCCTCGGCCACCTCTTCGATGGCGGCGAGGACGCGCTCCTGCACGGGCCGCATCTGGCGCTGCTGCTCGCGGAAGAGCTCGCCCTCGGGTCCGAAGCGCTGCGTCCGCTTGGAGTCGAGCTCTTGCTCCTTCGCCGTGATCTCGGCGCGCTTGCGATCGCGCTCCGCTTCGGTGAAGAGCAATTCCCGCGCCTCGAAGTCACGCACGAGCGCGTCTACTTGCTGCTGGATCTGGTTGAGCTCGGCCTGCCACTGCTGTGCGAGGCGGTCCAGATTGGCCTGCACGGTGCGGTATTCCGTGATCTGGTCGAGCACGGCCTCCGAGTCGATGTAGGCGATGCGCTGCTGCGCCGCCGCCGGGGCGACGGCGAGGAGCGTCAGCAACGAGAGCAGAAGGGGGCGCATGGCGTCTTGTTTGGTGGACAAGCGAGAAGGTAGATCGCGGGGCCGGCTCACCCGCCGCCGAGCGAGAACTGGAAGCGCCACTGCGGCTTCACCTCGAGGGGCGCCCCGTTGCGGAAGTCCGAGAACGAGTCGATCTGGTAGCCGTAGTTGAGGTCGATCAGGCCGAGGAACGGGAGGAACAGCTTGGCGCCGAAGCCGGCCGAGCGGTAGAGCTTGAACGGGTTGTAGTCGTCGAAGCTGTTCCACGTATTGGCCGCGTCGATGAACGCGTACGGCGCGGCGGTGAACTGCGGCGTCTGGATCGCCACGATGCGCGCCTCCATCGAGTACTTGTTGAGGATCCGACCGCCGACACGCTGCCCATTCTGCAGGGGCGTGATCGCGAGCGTCGGGTAGCCGCGCATGAAGATGATGTCCTTCCCGTAGCCCTGGAACGTGCTCTGCGCCTCGAGCGGCGAGCCGCCGACGAGGTAGCGTTGGAACTCCACGTCGTCGCCGTTGAGCGAGCCGATGTAGCCGAAGTCCCCGCTGAAGTCGAGCGCGAGGCGGCCGGCGATCGGCGTGACCCACCGCGTCTTGAACTCCTCCTTGTGGTACTGGATAAAGCCCGGCAGCGGCGCCGCGACCTCGGCCGAGAGCAGGAGGCTGGAGCCGACCGTCGGGAATTGCGGCGAGTCGAACGAGTTCCGCGTCAGGCTCTGCTTGACGGTGAGCTCCTGGCTCCGCCCCTCGGGCAGCCGGTAGCTCCGGCTCAGCGACTCGCCGTTGATGCTGTAGAGCCGGTAGCTGAGGTCGGTGCCGGTCTGGAAGAAGTCGTCCGGCCACTTCAGCCCCTGGCGATAGAACAGCCGGGCGCCGAAGGTCGAGAAGCTGAGGTCGTCGCTGTTGCTCGTCGGGTCGTCGAGCCCGATGACACTCGTGTTGTTCGTGAAGTCGCGGTAGGTGTACGAGAGCGAGCCGCCGATGGGCGTGTTGCGCCCGCGGAACCACGGCTCGGTGAACGTCACGGAGTAGCTCTGGTAGCGGAGCCCGCTCGTCTGCACGGAGAGCGCGAGCTGCTGTCCGTCGCCCGACGGCACCGGCTGCCAGGCCGAGCCGTTGAAGAGGTTCTGGATCGAGAAGTTGTTGAACGCGACACGGGCTTGGAGGATGAGCCCGTAGCCGCCGCCGCCCCAGCCGCCCGAGAGCTCGAGCTGGTCGCCCCCGGTCTCGACGAGGTTGTACGTGAGGTTGACCACCTTCGCCTCCTCATCGATCGACACGCGCGGGCCCTCGGCGAGCTTGGCCTGGTCGAAATAGCCGAGCTGAATCAGCTCGCGAATCGAGCGCTCGATGGCCTGTCGGCTGTAGGTCTGGCCGGGGATCGTGCGGATCTGGCGGCGAATGACGTGCTCCTTCGTCCGCGTATTCCCCTTCACCGTGACCTCGCCGAACTCGTACACGTCGCCCTCGTCGATCTCGAACGTGATGTCGAGCGAGTCGCCGGCGACTTCGGTGATCTGCGGCTGGATGTTGAAGCGGAGGTAGCCGCGGTCCGAGTAGAGCGAGGTGATGTCGGTGTGCTGCGGGTTGTAGTAGAGCGAGCTTTCGAGCCGGCTGCGGCTGTAGACCTCGCCGCGCGCGAGGGCGAGCGCCTGCCGGAGCTGCTCGTCGGTGTACTCGACGTTGCCCTCGAACGCTACGTCGCGGACGTGGTACTGCGGCCCCTCCTCCACCTCGATGGCGACGACGACTTCCGGCTCCCCGCCGCTGGTGTCGAGGTAGACGGAGTCCTGGAGGATGCGAGCGCTGTAGTAGCCGCGGTCGTTGTAGTAGGCGATGAGGTTCTGCTTGTCCTCTTCGAACCCTTGCTTGTCGAAGGTCGACGCACCCCAGAAGCGCCACCACCGGTCCTCGGGCGTGTTATCCAACTGCTTCCGCAGCTTCTTGTCGCTGAACGCCTGGTTGCCCTCGAAGTCCACGTCGCCGATCTCCACTTTCTGGCCACGGCTGACGTCGAACGTCACCGTCACATTCCCGTCCGGCATCGCCTCCTGCTGCGTGTCGATCGTGACGAGGCGGAAGCCCTTGTCGGAGAAGTACTCGTGGATGACCTGCTCGGCGCGCTCGATGTCGGCGGGGCGGAGCGCCCGGCCGCGCAGGAGCGGGATCTGCTTGCGGAGCTCGTCGCGGTCGCCGCCTTTGACGCCCTCGAACTTGATCTCGCTGAGGCGGGGCACCTCCTCCACCTTGATGGTGAGGAACACCCCGTTGCCGACGAACCGGTCGGCCATCACGTCGATGTCGGTGAAGTTGCCGAGTTCGTAGAGCCGGCGGATGGCGTCGGAGATGGCCTGGTCGCCGGGGAGCGTGACCGACTGCCCGACGCGGAGGCCGCTGGACTGGAGCACGAACTGCCGCGCCGTTTCGTCCGTGACGCCCTCGACGGACACGCCGAGCACCTCGTACGAGGTGGGGCCGGCCTGCGCCAGCGGCTGCCCGATCCCCTGCGCGTGGGCGGATGGGACCGCGACGACGGCGAGGAGGGCGCAGAGAAATAGGAACGGTCGAGTCAACGGCGGGAAGGTCATATCGGGAGGGTGGGCGCGGGTCGGCGGGCGCTGGCGACGCGGGGAACGGCGGGGCAGGCGCTCCGCAGAGGGCATCGGTTCGGCTTACGAACGCTGGCTGCGGCGGGGTTATTGCGCGGCTGCGGTGCCTGTCAGTGTGCCGGCGCAACGTCCGGCTGCACGCGGCCGAACCGGCGCTCGCGGTTCTGGAAGTCTTCGATGGCGGTGTAGAGCTGCTCGCGGCGGAAGGCCGGCCAGAAGCGCTCGGTGACGTGGATCTCGGTGTAGGCGAGCTGCCAGAGCAGGAAGTTCGACACGCGGACGTCGCCGCCCGTGCGGATGAGGAGGTCGGGGTCGGGCATCCCGGCGGTCGTCAGGCGCGACGCGACGGCCTCTTCGTCGACCTCGGCGGGATCGAGCCGGCCAGCGGCCACCTCTGCGGCGATGAGCCGGGCGGCGCGGGCGAGCTCCCACCGCCCGCTGTACGACAGGGCGAGGTTGAGCGTCATCCGCGTGTTGTGCTTCGTCAACTCCTCGGCCTCGCGCATCTCGGCGGCGGCCCGCTTCGGCAGCCGGTCGAGCTCGCCGAGGGTCTGCACGCGGATGTTGTTGTCCTGCAGCCGGCTCACCTCGCGGCGGATCGTGCGGACGAGGAGTTCCATCAGCGCGACGACCTCGGTCGGCGGGCGCTGCCAGTTCTCGGTCGAGAACGTGTAGAGCGTGAGGTGTTGCACGCCGATCTGCGCGCACGCCTCGGTGATGTCGCGGACGGACTCGACGCCCTCGCGGTGCCCGGCGACGCGGCTCTGCCCCTGCTGCTTCGCCCACCGCCCGTTACCGTCCATGATGGCGGCGATGTGGACGGGGATCTCGCCGCGCGCCTGCAACGCCCGCTGACGGGCGGCGTCGGCGTCGGTCTGCGGCTCTTTGGTGAGGGAGACGATGGGCACGGGGCGGGATGGGGTCATGCTTCAGCATGGAAAGGTACGGAGCGCCCCTTCCTGCCCTCGTGTGCCGCGCGTGAAAAGTCTACCGAAACGCGGGCTACGATGTTTGTGCTCCAGGTCCCGTACTGACCGAAGCCAGTCAGCCAAAGTCGAGGCAGGCAGCACGCCGACCTACTGTACCTTCCATCCTTCCGCCCACGCTGCCACGTCGGAATTATAGGGTGGCATTTCCACCCAACCAATGGTTCTGCCGCCGCCTCCAGCCCCGATCAATTTCATGAAGCATCTCCTGCTCCTCGTCTTCCTCCTTCTCGCGGCGTGCTCAGCCCCGCATCGCGGGTTCGAATGGCCGAGGGAGCCTCTTACGCTTGCGGAGTACAACGCACTCTTCGCCGAGGTAGAGGTCGCGCAGAGTGAGACCTACGGCCGCACGCCCGAGGACGCTATCCGGATCGGACGCTACGGCCCCTTCAAGGGAATACAGGCCTCATCGGAGATGATCGCGCGCCTAAGGAAGGACGGGAAGCCACTGCAAGTGGTGACGCGAACATCGATGTACACCGTTGCCCCGGACTCCGCCTCGGCACAGCCTGCACCTCACGGTCCCCCGAGGCCGGAAGGCGTCGTCATCGTGGATTCGTACCTCCTCACGCCTGTTGGGACGAGTGACACCCTTCGGCTCTATTTCGACCCTTATCACGTAGCCCCGATACGTGCCCCCCGAGGGATGGAGTGGGTATTCCCTGTGCAGGGGTGAAGCGCGGCAGAACACTGTTTTGCGGCAGAACACTGTTTTACCGTCTTCCACTCATCTCAGAGCCGGGTGAAGTCGTTGAAGATGACGAAGGCCATGAAGGCGAGGAGCAGCACGAAGCCGACCTGCTGCACGACGACGCGGACCCGCACCGAGGGCTCGCGCCGCGTGATCCCCTCGTAGAGCAGGAACACGAGGTGGCCGCCGTCGAGGACCGGGATCGGGAGGATGTTGAACACGGCGAGGGCGATCGAGAGCATCGCCACCATGAACCAGAACTGCTGCATCCCGGCGTCGGCCGCTTGCTTCGTCGCCTGCGCGATCATCACGGGGCCGCCGACGCTCTCGCGCACGTCGTCCTTCCCGGTGAAGAGCCGGCCGATGAGCTGGCCGTAGAGCCCGATCCAGCCCACGGTCTCGGCGCTCCCGGCCACGACGGCTTCTCCGAGCCCGTACTCCCGTCGCTCGACGCCAAACTCCTGCTTCAGCATCTCCGCCGACGGCGCGTTGATCCCGAGCATAAAGCGCGGCTCCTCATCGTCGCCGACCGTCCCGCTCTTCGGCGTCACGGCCGCTTCGAACACGGCGTAGTCGGCCGTGCGCTCGACGGGTTCGAGCGTCGCGTCCTCGGTCAGGAGTGAGTCGGCGCGGGTCCAGCGCACGGTGATGGGCCGGCCCTCCGACTCCTGAATCGCTTCCGACATCTGGATCCAGAACGTGACGGGCTCGCCGTCGACGGCGACGATCCGGTCCCCCGGACGGATGCCTGCCTCGGCGGCGGGGTCGCCGCCGATCACGTTCCCCACGAGCGCCGGCCAGGGGTCGACGCCGAACTCGCCTTTCGCGCGGTTCAGCTGGGAGGCGAAGTCCTCGGGTGCGGTGAGCGTAACCTCCTCCCCACCGCGCTCGACGGTGTAGGTCGCGCGGTCGGCCGAGAGCGCGGCGATGCCGCCGGTCGGGTCGAACTCGCGGAGCGGCTCGCCGTTGACGGCGAGGAGGCGGTCGCCGGTGCGGAAGCCGATGTCGGAGGCAAGCGAGCCGTCGGCGACGTAGACCGCGCGGACGTTCTCGGCGGGGATGTACGTATCGCCGTAGCCCCACTTCAGCCCGATGAAGATGGCGAAGGCGAGGATGAAGTTGAAGATCACCCCGGCCGTGATCACGACGATCCGCTGCCACACCGGCTTCGCGCGGAACTCGTAGGGCTGCGGCTCCTGGTCGAGGTGCTCGGTGTCGAGGGACTCGTCGATCATCCCCGTGATTTTGACGTAGCCGCCGAGCGGGATCGCCCCGATCCGGTACTCCGTCTCGCCGACGGTCTTGCTCACGATGCGCGGCGGGAAGCCGATCGAGAACTGCTCGACGCGCATCTTGAACAGCTTCGCCGCGAGGAAGTGGCCGAGCTCGTGGATGAACACGAGGATGCCGAGCGCGAGGCCGACCCAGAAAATGTAGGAGAGAATCGTGAGGACGAGGTCCATCGGTGGGGGTCTTTGGTCAGTGGTCCGTAGGCGGAGGTCCAGAAGCGGGGGTCCGTCGCTTGGCGTCTAACGGATGGCAAACCCCCGAGCGTGCCCGAGGCTCCGGCTAAAAGGTGAGGCTTCCGTGGAGTTCGCGCACGCGTGCCCGCGCCTCGGCGTCGACGGCTTCGAGCGCGTCGAGCGAGTGCGGCACGCCGGAGTCGGCGCGTTCGAGCGCGGCTTCGACGAGGCGGGGGATGTCGGCGAACCCGATCTGCTCGTCGAGAAAGAGGGCGACGGCGGCCTCGTTCGCGGCATTCAAAACGGCCGGCGCCGTCCCCCCCGCTGCCAGCGCGTCGAAGGCGAGGCGGAGGCAGGGGAAGCGGTCGAGGTCCGGCTCCTCGAAGTCGAGACACGCGATCTGCGACCAGTCGAGGCGGGGGTGCGGGGCGGGCCAGCGCTCAGGGAATGAGAGGGCGTACTGGATCGGCACGCGCATGTCGGGCACGCCGAGCTGCGCCTTCACCGAGCCGTCGCGGAAGTGGACGAGCGAGTGGATCACCGACTGCGGGTGGACGAGCACGTCGATCTGCTCCGGCGCGAGGTCGAACATCCACCGCGCCTCGATCACCTCCAGCCCCTTGTTCATCATCGTCGCCGAGTCGATCGTGATCTTCGCGCCCATCTCCCAGTTCGGATGCGCGAGGGCTTCGGCCCGCGTGATCTGCCCGAACGTCGCGGCCGGCCGTGTGCGGAACGGGCCGCCCGACGCCGTCAGCGTGATCGACTCGATGCTGTCCGGCGGCTCGCCGACGAGGCACTGGAAGAGCGCCGAGTGCTCGCTGTCGACGGGCAGCACGGCCGTTTCGTGGGCCTCGACGAGCCGCTGCACGAGTTCGCCTGCGACGACGAGCGTCTCTTTGTTGGCGAGCGCGATCTCCTTCCCCGCCCGGATCGCCGCGACCGTCGGCCGCAGCCCGGCGAACCCGACGACGGCCGCCACGACGGTCTCGACGCCTTCCGCCGTCGCCGCCGCTTCGAGCCCCTCGGGGCCGACGAGCACGAGGACGCCGAGCCCGTCGAGCGCATCGCGGAGCGTCGCCGCCCGTGCCTCGTCCCCGATCACGACGAAATCGGGGCGGAAGGCCCGCGCCTGCTTGGCCAGCAGGTCCGCGTTCGCGTGCGCCGTGAGCGCGACGATGCGGAAGCGCTCGGGAAAGAGCCGGACGATCTCCAGCGTCTGCGTGCCGATCGAGCCCGTCGAGCCGAGGATGGCGAGCCCGCGCGGGGCGTCGGCGTGGAGGCGGGTCGGTCGGTCGAGGCGGGGGAGCATAGAAAAAGGGAAGGCGGGAGGCCGGAGCGGTCGTACCATCGGGCGCTCGGTCCTCGCCTCCGATACAACAACCCGCGAAACTTACGCGTTGGGGTTCCATACCACAATGCCGCTGCTCGCCCGGCCGCTCATGCCCGTCCGTCGCCTCGTCTCCGTCGTCCTCCTGCTCCTCCCCTTCGCGGCGAGCCCCGCGTGGGCGCAGCGCCCCGTGCGCCCCGTGCCGGACACGCCCGTCAACCCCGAGACGGCCAAGTTCCGCCTCGCCGACGCCTACCTCCGCGCGGGCCAGTCCGACCGCGCGCTCGCAATCCTCGAGGACCTCC
Source organism: Rhodothermales bacterium (assembly GCA_039944855.1). Taxonomy (NCBI): domain Bacteria; kingdom Pseudomonadati; phylum Rhodothermota; class Rhodothermia; order Rhodothermales; species Rhodothermales bacterium. Next base: position 145,261 of record JBDUXZ010000005.1, read on the forward strand.
ACGCCGCCGACCCGACCTCGTTCGCCGTCTACGACAAGCTGAAAGAGGCCTACGTCACCGTCAAGCGCTACGACGACGCGCTCGCCCTCATCGACGCCCGGATCGAGCAGACGGCAGCGACGCCGAACCTGCTGGCCGAGGCGGGCCGGCTCCATTTCCTCAACGGCGATCTCGACACGGCCGAGCAGACGTGGCAGGCAGCGCTCGACGCCGCGCCCGACAACCCCTCGACGTATCGGCTCGTCTACGCCGCCGAAGTCGAAGCCCGGCTTTTCGAGCAGGCCATTGCCGTGCTGTTGCAGGGCCGCGAGCGGCTCGGCGAGCCCGCCCTCTTCCGCGCCGAGCTCGCCGAGCTCTACGGCCGCACCGCGCAGCATGAAGAGTCGATGGGCGAGTACGCCGCCCTGCTGAGCGACGAGCCGGGCCAGCTCGGGCTCGTGCAGAGCCGGATCGGGCGGATGCTCGACAGCGGCGGAACGGCTGAGGCGTTTACGACGGCCGTCGAGCGGCTCATCCGGCGCGAGCCGCTCGTGATGGCCTACCGCGAGCTCGCCGCGTGGCTCTACGCCGAGACCGGGGACTTCCCCGCCGCACTCGACGCGACGCGCGCGCTCGACCGGCTCCGCGACGAGCAGGGCCAAAGCCTCTACGCCTTCGCCGACGCCGCCCTCACCGCCGACGCCTTCGACGAGGCGCTGCAGGCCTACGAGATCATCCTCGACCGCCACACCGACGGGCCGATGGCTCCGCTCGCGCTCCTTAGCACGGGCCTGCTCTACGAGCTGCGCGGCCAGCGAAGGGGCGAGCGCGCCTTCGACGCCGACGGCAACCGGATTCCGGCGGCGGATTACGACCTCGCCCGCGACCGCTTCGAGGCGTTCCTCCGCCAGCACCCGACGCACCCGAACTACCCCGTCGCCCTCCGCCAGCTCGCCGGCCTGCAGAAAGACGTGTTCCGCGACTACGGCCAGGCGGAGGCGCTGCTGCGCGAGGTGCTGACGCGCTTCCCAAACGGCCCCGTCGCCGCCCGCGCCCGGCTCGACCTCGGCGAAGTAGCCCTTCTCCGCGACGACCTCGGCGCCGCCCGCGCCGCGTTCACCCAAGTTGAAGAGAGCGAGCGGATCGGCGAAGCAGCAGAACTCGCACGGCTCGAACTCGCGCGGCTCGCGTTTTACGAGGGCCAGTTCGAGATGGCCGAGACGCGGGCGCAGGCGATGAACCGGAACACCGCCACCGATGTCGCAAATGACGCGATCGCCCTCAAGCTGCTCCTCTCCGAAAACACCGGCCCGGACTCGACGAATGCCGCGCTGCGGACGTTCGCCCGCGCCCAGCTCTTGCAGCGCCAGCAGCGCCCCGCCCTCGCCCTCGCGTCCATCGACAGCCTGCTCGCCGCGTTCCCCCAGCACGCCCTCGCCGACGACGCCCACGTCCTCCGCGCCGACGTGCTCCGCGCCCTCGGCCGCTTCGACGACGCCCTCGCCGTCCTCGCCGCGTTCCCCGAGCAGTTCCCCGACAGCCACCTCGCCGACTACAGCCTGTTCACCGTCGGCGAGACGTGGGAGCGCGACCTCGCCGACCCGCAGGCGGCCCAGGCGGCCTACGCCGACCTCCTCGCCCGCTACCCCGGCTCGCTCCTAGCCCCCGAAGCCCGCGCCCGCATCCGCCGCTTGCGTGGGGATGGGGTCTGACACGCGCGGCACCACGACAGACCCGCCTCTCTCGACCTCTGCGCCATGAATCGGTTCGCTCCCCTCCTCTTATTCGTACTCACCGTCTTACCGGTGTCGGCGCAGGACCTGCTGATCCCGATGGGCGAGCGGCAGAGCGACCACCTCAAAGCGTACGGCGCGGTCTACTGGGCGCTCGAACGGAGCATGGACGTCGAGTGGTTGCTGAATTACCGGGGCGGGTCGTTCCTCGCCGCCGCGACGCCGGAGCTGGAGCAAGAGCTGCGGATTCGCGGCGTGAGCTTCGAGCCGCTCGGCGGCGGGGGCGCGGCGCAGATCATCGCCGAAGTCGAGAGCCCCGGCTCGAATTCGAGCGTGGTCCGGCTGGAGAAAGCGCCGAAGATCGCCGTCTACGCGCCGAAGCAGAGCCTGCCGTGGGACGACGCCGTGACGCTCGCGCTCACCTACGCCGAGGTGCCCTACGACCTCGTCTACGACGGCGACGTGCTCGACGACAAGCTCGGCGAGTACGACTGGCTCCACCTCCACCACGAGGACTTCAGCGGGCAGTACGGCAAGTTTTACGCGGCCTACCGCACCGCCGCGTGGTACCAGGAGCAGCAGCGTGAGGCCGAGGCCGAGGCCCGGCGACGCGGCTTCGCCAAAGTGAGCCACCTCAAGCTCGCCGTCACCGAGGCGATCCGCAGCTACGTCGCGAATGGCGGCTTCCTCTTCGCGATGTGCTCCGGCACCGACACGTTCGACCTCGCCCTCGCCGCCGCCGGGACGGACATCGTGCCCGCCGAGTTCGACGGCGACGCCGTGGACCCTGGCGCCATCGACGCGCTCGACTTCTCGCGGACCCTCGCCTTCTACAATTTCCGCCCGAGCTTCAACCCGATGGAGTACGAGCACGCCGACATCGACGTGACGCCGCCGCCCCAGCTCCGCAACCCCGCCGTCGACTACTTCACCCTCTTCGACTTCTCCGCGAAGTGGGACCCCGTCCCGACCATGCTGACGCAGAACCACGTAGCCACGGTGAAGGGCTTCATGGGGCAGACGACGAACTTCCGCAAGGACCTCGTCAAACCTGGCGTCGTCATCCTCGCCGAAGCGCCGGGGCGCGACGAGGTCCGCTACCTCTACGGCCCGCTCGGGCAGGGATTCTTCGCCTTCTACGGCGGCCACGACCCCGAGGACTACCAGCACTACGTCGGCGACCCGCCGACCGACCTCGCGCTCCACAAGCACTCGCCGGGGTACCGGCTAATCCTCAACAACGTGCTCTTCCCTGCCGCGAAGAAGCAGAAGCAGAAGACGTGAGCGAGCGCTCCGGTCCGTTCCGACGCCCTCAGCGGTCGGTCACGGTGAAGGTGACGGTTTGCGACCCGCCCTGCTCCGAGGACGAACGAGCATCGTCCGTCGGTGAGACGGAGTAATTGACGCCGAGTCCGCTCTGGGTGACGCGGGAGATGCCCGTCACGAGGTCCACAGCATTCGCGCTGTCGAGGGTGCGGGAGCCCGTGCTCGATCCGCTCGCCGTCGGCGCTGCGAGCGCGACGTCGAGGGCGAGGTCGGCTGTGAATCCCGCGCCGAGTTGGCCGGTGATCTTCTTGCCGTACCCGTTCGTGCTAAAGGCGTAGGTCGCGGTCGCTACGGCGTCAGCCTCGGGAGCCGGATGCTCGGGGGCCGAAGACAGCGCCATCGACACGTCCGCCGCGACGGAAAGGTTGTTGACCTCCTCGACGATGATCGTGACGCCCTGGGTGGCGTGCTGTGCGGTCGCCGCCACGCTGACGGCCCCGAGCAGCACGCCGAGTACGATCCACCGACAGGTTTGCCTCATGGGTCCACGGGTTGAATTGGGACAAGAACGAGACAGGGGGCATGTGTACCCGCACACCTCGGGCGCACGTGCTCGTGCGCCCCGGGCTCTTTCCGCCGCCGGCTTCGGCGCGATCACAGGTGCAGCCCCCATCGTCTCGCTCGTTATCGTCGGCGATCACACCGTGCGAACCCCTCCTCGGAGCGAATTGCGAAGCGACCCGTGTGGCGCGTTCCGACCCGTAGCCCGAGCGCTTCGTGGCACGATGCGTACTTTTTTGCCGACGCTTGGCACGGCGTCGCGGGCCGTGCCTCGGGGCCGTGCGTAGGTTCTCCGTCCCACCACCTCCCACCCACGCCTCTCACCCATGCCCTTCCGTCTCCTCTTCCTCCTCCTCGCCGTCGGACTCGCCGCACCCAATGCGCACGCCCAGCGCGGCACGTTCGGCATCGGCGGCCAGATCGGCGACCCCACGGGCCTCGCGCTCAAGTTCAACTCCGGCCGCAACGCCTTCGACCTCGCCACCGGGTGGGACCTCGACGACTACCTCTTCGTGCAGGGCCACCTCCTGCTCCGCGAAGCCCGTCTGCAGGGGTCGTCCTCCGACTTCCGTTACTTTTATGGCCCCGGCCTCTTCCTCGGCGTCCGCGACGGCAACGGCAACCGCGACGGCAGCACGGCCTTCGGCATCAGCTTTAACGCCGGGCTCGCGTACTATACGGGGCAGATCGAGATCTTCGGTCAGCTCACGCCCCGCCTCCGCCTCATCGACGATACCGACTTCGACGTCGGCGGCGGGCTCGGCATCCGTTTTTACCCCTAAACCTCCTCCCCCGATGGACCGTCCCATTCGCGTGCTGATGGCGAAGATCGGCCTCGACGGGCACGACCGCGGCGCGAAAGTCGTCGCCGCCGCGCTCCGCGATGCCGGCATGGAAGTGATCTACACCGGCCTCCGCAAGACGGCCGAGCAGGTCGTCGCGGCCGCGCTGCAAGAGGATGTCGACGTGATCGGCGTGTCGATCCTCTCCGGCGCGCACCTCACCGTGTTCAAAAAGCTCCGCGACGGACTCGCCGCTGAGGGCATGCACGACGTGATCATCCTCGGCGGCGGGGTGATTCCGAACGAGGATATTGCGCCATTGGAGCAACTCGGAGTCGACAAGGTGTTCACGCCGGGCACGTCGCTGGCCGAGATCGTTGCGTACCTTCGGGAGACCGTATCCGCCCTCGACCGAAGCTAGCTCGCCCGTGCCTCCCCTCTACCAGCGCATCCTCCTCACCGGCGCAAATGGCCTCGTCGGACAGGCGCTCGTGGAGCGGCTGAGCGCCGACGCGAGCGTGGACCTCCTCGCGACGGGCCGCGACGACCGCCCCCGCTTCACCGAGGGCTCGTGCGGCTACACCCCGCTCGACATCACCGACACCGAAGCCGTCCGCCGCCTCTTCGTCGACTTCGCGCCGAGCGTGGTCATCAACTGCGCGGCGATCACGAAGGTGGAGCAGGGCGAGGAAAACAAAGAGGCGTGCTGGGCCGTGAACGTCGACGCCGTCGCCGCGCTCGGCCGGCTCTGCAAGGCGCAGGGCGTCCGCCTCGTCCAGCTCTCGACGGACTTCGTGTTCGATGGCTCGGCCGGGCCCTACGACGAGCGCGACCGGCCCGACCCGATCAACTTCTACGGCCGCTCGAAGTGGGCGAGCGAGAACGCCGTACGCGCCGCCCGGCTGCGACGGTGGACGATCGTCCGCACGGCCCTCGGCTACGGCACCGGCCATGCCCTCACGCGCTCCAACTTCGGGCTCTGGCTCGTCGAGCGGCTCCAGCGCGGCGAGCCGACGGCCGTCGCCACCGACCAGATCCGCACGCCGACGTACATCCCCGATTTTGCCGACGGCATCGCGCGCGCCGTCCGGCTGAACAAGAACGGGCTCTACCACCTCGCCGGCCGCGAACTCCTCTCGGTCTACGACTTCGCCCGACGCCTCGCGCAGCGCCTCGATCTCGACGCCTCGCTCATCACGCCGACGACGACCGACGTGCTGCACCCGGACGCACCGCGCCCGCTCCGCACGGGCCTGCTCATCCTCAAGGCCGAAACCGAGCTAGGCTACAAGCCGCGCCCGCTCGACGACGCGCTCGACCACTTCGGCCAGCGCCTCGGCCTCCCCGTCCCCACGCGCTGACCCCCCGCCGCGCTCGCGGTCGCTCGCACGCTCACTCCCGACAAGTCGGGGCAGGGGGTCCGCCTCAGCCGTCGCCGTCGGGGCCGCCGCTCTCGGCGACGAAGGTGAACGTGCTGAGCAGGCCGTCGCGCTCGGCGACGAGGATCAGCCCGTCGTCGGAGAGGGAGTAGACGACGCGGTCGGCGTCAGCGAGGCGGGGGCCGAGGTCGAGCCGGATGCCGCAGCCGATCTCGGTGCAGCCGAGGCCGGTGAAGGCGAGGACGTTGCCGTCACTCCGATAGCCGCCGCTGCACTGGTTGCACGAGTTGATGGCGACCTCGGTCTCGCTCGCGAATCGGAGCGTCGTCGGCGTGGACTCCGTCGAATCGCCCGGCGGGAATGCGGTGTGATCGAGCACCCACGTCGTCCCGATCAGGTCGTTTTCGAGGTTCGCGTCGCACCCCGACCCGAGGCCGAGCGCGAGGAGGAAGAAGAGAACGGGGCCAGACAGACGAATCATCGGGGGAGCGGTAACTGAGGGAGGGTTGCTCTGTTGGGAAGCTCTCTACGTTGTCATCCCGAGCGGAACAGCGTGGAGTCGAGGGATCTTTTCGGGCACGGGTTCAACAGTCCGCTGCGTGCTTCCCCGGAGAGATCCTTCGTCTATGGCCTGCGGCCTCCGCTCAGGATGACATCCAGTTGGGCTTCTCAACAAAGCAGAGGCAAAGGTAGCGTGAACATCGCCGCCGCCGCGCCGTTTCGCTGCCGCCGCGATGCGCGCCGCGATATTTTGCACGCTCCCCTCCTCGACTCCCCCGACTCCGATGCTCGACCTCCAGACGCTCCGCGACGATCCCGACCGTGTCCGCCAGGCCATGCGCGACAAAGGCGATTACGACCCGTCGCTCGTCGACCGCGTGCTCGAAGTCGACGAGCAGCGGCGCGCCGCAGTCTCGGAGTTGCAGGAGGCACAGACCGAGCTGAATGCGTCGTCCAAGCAGATCGGGCAGTTGATGGGACAGGGCAAGCGCGACGAGGCGCAGGTGCTCATCCAGCGCACGGCCGACCTCAAGCAGCGCGTGAAGGAGCTGGAGGACGAGCCGAAGCGGCTTGAGGAAGAGCAGCGCCGCCTGCTACTGGAGATCCCGAACCTCGCTCATCCGAGTGTCCCCGTCGGCCGCACCGAGGCCGACAACGAGGTCGCGTTCACGTGGGGCGACACGCCGACATTCGATTTCGAGCCGCTGCCGCACTGGGAGCTCATCGAACGGCACGAGCTCGTCGACTTCGAGCGCGGCGCGAAGGTGGCGGGCGCAGGCTTCCCGTTCTACATCGGGAAAGGCGCGCGGCTGCAACGCGCCCTCGTCCAGTTCTTCCTCGACCTCGCGGGTGAGGCCGGCTACACCGAGATGCAACCGCCGCTCGTCGTGAACGAGGCATCGGGGATCGGGACCGGGCAGATCCCGGACAAGGAGGCGATGATGTACGAGGCCGAGCGCGACGAGCTCTTCCTCATCCCCACGGCCGAGGTCCCCGTCACCAACTTCTTCCGCGACGAGATCCTCGCCGCCGACGCCCTCCCGACGAAGTTCGCCGCGCACACGCCGTGCTTCCGCCGCGAGGCCGGCTCGTACGGCAAAGACGTGCGCGGGCTCAACCGGCTCCACCAGTTCGACAAGGTCGAGCTCGTCCAGTTCGTCCACCCCGACGCGAGCTACGACGCGCTCGAATCGCTGCGCGAGAACGCCGAGCGGGCCGTGCAAGCCCTCGGCCTCCCGTACCGCCGCCTGCTGATGTGCACGGGCGACATGGGCTTCACGCAGAGCATGAAGTACGACCTCGAAGTGTGGAGCGCCGGGCAGGATCGCTGGCTCGAAGTCTCGTCCATCTCCAACTTCGAGGCCTACCAGGCGCGGCGGGCGAACATCCGCTTCCGGCCCGCCGACGGCGGCAAGCCGCAGTTCGTCCACACCCTCAACGGCAGCGGGCTCGCGCTCCCGCGGATCGTCGCCGCCCTGCTCGAAAACAACCAGCAGGCCGACGGCAGCATCTCGATTCCCGAGCCGCTCCGGCGCTACACCGGGTTCGACACCATCGGCTGAGCGAGGGGGGGCGCGTGTTCGGACTCACCGAGCCAGTCGCGGAACACCGCGTTGCGTCTCGCCTGCATCACGCTGAGCCCGGCGAACGCCGCGTTCAATCCGACGATCTCGAAGAGGAAGAAGTACAGCGGACTGCCGAGCAGGGCCGCGACGAAGATCGCGATCGTCCGGTAATTCGAGCAGAGGATCGACCAGCGGCGGACGGCGTCGAGGTTCGTCGCCCGGTACGCCGCGCGGACCTCGGCCTCTCGCTCTCCGCCCTCGCCGAGCGCGTGCTCCATCTCGCCGATGAGGGCGGCGTCGATCCCCGCGAGGCGGTACTGGATGCGGAGGTACGCGAGGTACAGCTTGCCGAAGAGCAGCGACGCGCCCTGCTTGCCGTCGAGGCTGCGGTGGAACGCCTCGGGCCGCTCGATCCGCGCCGAATGCTTCGCGTGGACCCAGTAGTCGTAGGCCTGCCGCTTGAACTCGTACGCGCTCGCCTGCACGAGATGACTCAGCCCTGCTGCCACGGCGACGAGCCACACCCACGCGCCGAGCACCGACGCCGCCGCAACCGTGAGGCTGACGTAGACGAGCGCAAAGGCAACGTGGTCGCACAGCCCATCGAGCACCTTCCCGATCTCCGACGTCTGCCCCGTGAGCCGCGCGAGTTGGCCGTCGGCGCCGTCCATCACGTGCCAGCCGATCATGAAGAGGAAGCCGGCGAGGGCGTACGGCCACAGGAAATACTGGTAGTAGGCCACGGCCGCGAGCCCGCCGAAGACCATCCCCATCACCGAGACCGCGTTCGGGCGCACGCCCCACCGGGCGAAGAGCGGCACGAGGGCCGCGCTCATCGGGTGGACGACGTAGACGTTCGTCGTCTCCTCGATCTCGCTCGTCCTTTTGACCTGCGGCCGTTCCAGCATGTTCGAAAACGTCAAGCGTGTGCGTGCGTCGAAAGCCGCGATTACGCGCTACGTGACGCGCTGTTGCACGTGGCGCATCGTGATAAAAAGGCCGGCGAAGATAAAAACGTAGTAGCTCAGCAGCCGCCACACCAGCAAGGTCGGGGCCACGAGCGACGGCGGCAGGAGGTCGGGGCCGAAGAACAGCACGTAGAGCCCTTCGACGCCGCCCGCGCCGCCCGGCGTCGGCATCGCGAGCGCCCCCAGTTGCAGCGCCGCCGAGCGGAGGAATATCAGCAGTTCGTCCGTCGCCGAATATACGCTTCGGATCACGAAGACCGCGAGGAGGTAGCGGCTGATCCACGGCACGAGCGTGAGCCCGAAGCCCTTGGCGTAAAAGGACAACGGCTGCGCGCGCAACACGGCCGAGCGCGTTTGCAGATCGCTGAGGACGCGGAGCCCGCGCGTTCGGAACCGCCGCAGCCACCGGATCCGCAGCACGCCGCCGACGAGTCCCGTCAGGAGTTGGGGCCGCACGAGCGTGCCGTACGCGAAGACAAGCACCCACGCCATGTACCCGAGGAAGACGAGCGCCAGCGACCACGCCCCGACCGTCCCGAGCGACGCCGGGAAGACGTCGACGTACGCCGCGCACACGACGAGCACCGGGATTGTCAGCGCGAGGCAGAGCTGGTCGATGAGCATGGCGAAGAGGATGATCGACGTGGCCTCGCCGAGCGGGAGGCCCCGGTCCCGCGCCATGAACACCGACACGAACGGCCCGCCGCCGACCGTCGACGGCGTGACGTAGGCGAAGAAGTCCCACGCGATCTGGCTCCGCACGCTCGCCCGCATGTCCAGCCGGCCCCGTGAGAAATAGCTCAGCCGCCACCCGCCGAAATACACCCGCACCACGACGGTCCCGACTGCCCCTGCGAGGAACCACGGGTTGAACCCGCGCGCGATCGCAGCGAACGAGTCGAGGTCGAACGTGAAGTAGCCGACGGCGCCGAGCGTGGCGAGGCTGAGGAGCAGCGGCCACGCAATACTGCGGGCACTGATGCGGCCCCGCCCGGCAGACTCGGTCGCGACGGCAGGAACCGAGGGGTCTTCCCCGCTCTCAGGACGGGACGCGTTGGGATCAGGTGCTGGAACCACGAGACGCGCTCGGCAGGATGTGGGGACGGGACGGGCGCCGGAATAATACCGCTCGCCCGCCTCGTCCCCGTGCTCCAGCGATCACACGGCGCGCGATTGCTTCAGGAGGTCGCGGATCTCGGTGAGCAGCTGCTGATCGGCGGACAGCTCGGGGGCGGAGGGCTCCTCGGCGACCTCGGCCTCGGCTTCCTTCTTCAGCCCGTTGATCCACTTCACGAAGATGAACACGGCGAAGGCGACGATGAGGAACGAGATGACGGTGTTGAGGAATGCGCCCCACGCCATCACCACGGCACCCGCTTCCTGCGCAGCGGCGAGCGAGGCATACGGCCCGACGGGGTCGCCCTGCTGCAGCACCGAATAGATGTCGCTGAAATCGACATCGCCGATGAGGAGGCCGAGCGGGGGCATGAGGATGCCGTTGACGAACGCCGTGACGATCGTCCCGAAGGCCGCGCCAATGATGATGCCGACGGCCATGTCGACCACGTTGCCTTTGACGGCGAACTCCTTGAACTCATTCCACATGGATGGAGGGGCGCTTAGGGGTGATGGGGGAAACCACTAGTCACGGAGACGCCCCAAAGTATTACCCCTCTCCGACTTATCCAACCGGGCGAGCGCCATGCCCGGGGGTCGGTCCTCCCCACGCCCTTTCCGTTTCGAAGGGCCCTCGACCCATCGCGTAACCCGAGCCTCCTTTCAGTCCTGCCATGCGTCACGAATCCAGGGATTTCCTGTCGCCTGAAGCGTCCTCGCGGCAAATGCACGGAATTTGCTTCGCATCGGGACTCAGAGCGGGTCTCGATCCTGGACGTTCACGGTTTCTCCAACGGCATGTCGCTTATGAATCGTCGTCGCTTCCTCACCCTCAGCCCCACGGCCGCGCCGAGTTCGCCCGCGCCTCCGCAACCCATCGCCTCCCCCCCGGCGGTGCGCGGCGGCCTCGAACCGTACACCCCCTCCGAGAGCGCGCCGTGGGACGAGCGCCGGGCGGCCCACCTCGTCCGCCGCCTCGCCTTCGGCGCCTCCGTGCCGGACCTCACCGAGGCCCTCTTCCGCACCCCGTCGCAGGCCGTCGACTACTTCGTCGACCAGGCCCTCGCGCGCCCGCTGCCCGATACGCCGACGTGGTACAACTCCACCCCGAACGGCGGCCAGCAGAACATCGACTGGCTCTATGCCTGGCAGGAAGGCTGGTATGCCGAGATGCGCGCCGGCGGCCTTCGCGAGAAGATGACGCTCTTCTGGCACGACCACTTCGCCACCGAGGTAAACGTCTACGGCCTCGCGCCCTACGCCTACCAGTACCTCACGCACCTCCGCACGCACGCGCTCGGCAACTTCCGCACCCTCCTGAGCGGCGTCGGCACGCTCCCGGCGATGCTGATCTACCTCGACGGCAACTCGAACACGGCCGGCGACCCGAACGAGAACTACGCCCGCGAGCTGTACGAGCTGTTCACGATGGGGATCGGCAACTACGAGCAGGAGGACGTCTCGGAGACAGCCCGCGCGCTCACCGGCTGGCGCGTCAACGCCGGCACGCTCTCGTCCTCCTTCGACCCCGCCCGCCACGATGGCGGCCAGAAGACGATTTTCGGCCAGACCGGAGCCTGGGGCTACGCCGACGTCCTCGACCTCGTCTTCGCGCAGCGCGGGGCGATCACGGCGCAACGCCTCTGCCGCAAGCTCTACGAGTGGTTCGTCTACGGCGTCCCGAACGACTCCGTCGTGCAGGGCATGGCGGCGACCCTCGTGGCGAACGACTGGAACGTCGCGCCCGTACTGCGCCAGCTCTTCAAGAGCGCGCACTTCTTCGACGACGCGTTCATCGGCGCCCAGCTCAAGGACCCGTCCGACTTCCTCATCGGGCTCGTGCGCGAGCTCGGACTCACGCCCTCGGCCGAGATGTGGTCGACGTACCGCGAGCTCGGCTTCACGCTCGGGCAGGAGCTGCTGAACCCGCCGAACGTGGCGGGATGGGACGGCTACCGGACGTGGATCACGACGGGCTCCGTGCCCGAGCGGCAGATCGTCACCGCCTCCGCCCTCTTCGGCGGCGGGCCGTTCGACGCTTACGACCCGCTCCCGCTCATCGAGCAGATCACCGACCCGACGAACGTCTACTCCGTCGCCGGCGACCTCGCCGACTTCCTCCTCACGGCCACCTTCGACGAAGAGGAGCGGGCCTTCCACGTCGAAATCCTCCTCGCCGGCGCGCCCTACTACGAGTGGCCCCTCCTCGTGCAGACGAGCCCGGAGACGGCGAAGGAACGGCTTCGCAACCTGCTGAACCACCTCGTCACGCTCCCCGAGTTCCAGCTTACGTGATGCGATAGCGACGCCCTCACTCCGTCTGCGCCCCCTAGCCCCCGAGCCCTATGTGTGATCACCACGACCACCACGCGCCTGCCGCCGCCGAACCCGAGGTCACCGCCGCTGAAGGCCGCGCGATCGCCCTCGAGCACGGCGCCGACCACGACCGCGACCACGCCCTCTGGAGCCGCCGCGACTTCATCACGCGCTCCAGTGTCGCCGCCGGCGCGGCGTCGTTCCTCCTCGGCACCCGGCAGGTCAGCGCGCTCGGCCACGCGCCCCTCCTCCAGCGCCTCGCCCAGCTCGACGGCAACCGCTCGCTCGTGATCGTGCAGATGGCCGGCGGCAACGACGGGCTCAACACGATCATCCCGATCACGAACGACCGCTACTACCAGGTCCGCCCGACGATCGCGATCCCCGGCAGCCAGGCCGTCGCGCTCGACGCCGACACCGGCATGCACCCGGCGATGAACGCGCTCGAACCGATGTGGGGCGACGGGCAGATGGCCGTGCTCCAGACCGTCGGCTACCCGTCGCACAACCTCTCGCACTTCCGCTCGACCGACATCTGGGCCTCGGGCAGCCCGGCCGACGACTACGTCCGCAGCGGGTGGACCGGCCGCTACTTCGACAACCAGTTCCCCGACTACGGCCAGGCGCCGCCCGACTTCCCCGTCGCGATCCGCATCGGCGGCGCGACGTCGACGCTGCTCCGCGGCGGCGATCTCACGATGGGGATGAGCCTTTCCAGCCCGCGGCAGCTGCAAGACCTCGCCGAAGACGGGACGATCTACGACGAGGCCGACGTGCCGCCGACGGCCCACGGCGACGAGGTCGCGTTCGTCCGCTCGATCTTCAACGCCTCGTTCCGCTACCGCGACTCCGTCGTCGACGCCGCCGCTGCGGCCGAGAACAGCGTCGAGTACCCCGCTGACGGCTTTGCCGAGACGCTCGCCGTCATCGCCCGGATGATCAAAGGCGGGCTCGGCGCCCGGCTCTACGTCCTCCAGATTGGCGGGTTCGACACGCACTCGAACCAGGCGAGCCGGCACCAGCAGATCCTCGGCCGCCTCGCGAACGGGATGAGCGCGTTCTTCGCCGACCTCGCCGCGGGCGGCGCCCAAGACGACGTGCTCGCGATGACGTTCTCCGAGTTCGGCCGCCGCGTCGAGGAAAACGGCTCGAACGGGACCGACCACGGCACGGCCGCGCCGATGATGCTCTTCGGCGGCGGGATCAACGGCGGGCTTTACGGCGACGCGCCCGACCTCCTCGACCTCGACAACGCGGGCAACCTCCGCCACTCGATCGACTTCCGGCAGGCCTACGCCACCGTCCTCACGCAATGGTTTGGCCTGCCCACGGCCGACGTGGAGAACATTCTCTATGACAGCTTCGAGCCGCTCGGCTTCATCGCCGACCCCGTCGCCGCCGACGGCGGCCCCTCCGCCCCGCTCGATTTCGCCGTCGAGGGCAACTACCCCAACCCCTTCACGAGCCGAACCACGATCCGCTTCCGCCTCGGCGACGCCGGCCCGGTGCAGGTCCGCGTGTTCGACCTGCAAGGCCGCGAGGTGCGCACGCTCGTAGACGGCCCGCTCGCCGCCGGCACGCACAGCCTGTCGTTCGAGGCGCTCGACCTCCCGAGCGGCACGTACCTCTACCAGATCGAGACGCGGCGCGGCGCCCAGAGCCGCCCGATGACGCTCGTCCGATAACGCCCTCCCCCCGCTCCACCCCACCACGCCGACGACCCATGAAACCCACGCTGTTCTTCCTCTTCTTCCTCGCCCTCGCCGTCACCGGCTGCGACGCCACGGGCGACGAGCCCGGCTCCGGCCCGAACGGGAGCGCCCCCGGCTACCCCGTCGTCGTCGACGAGCAGTGGGGCTTCGCCGACGCGCGCGGCTCCCTCCGCATCGCCCCCCGCTTCACGTTCGCCGATGACTATGCCGACGGCCGCGCCGCCGTGCAGATGGGCCCGTTCTGGGGCTTCGTCGACGAAGCCGGCAACGAGGTGATCGCGCCGCAGTTCGACTTCGCCGGACGCTTCGGCGACGGCCTCGCCCCAATCCGCACGATCGAGGGCTGGGGCTACATCGACGCCGCCGGGACGGTCGTCGTGGCGCCCGCCTACGACAACGCCCGCTCGCTCTCTGACAACCGGGGCGCGGTGAAAGACGGCCTTCGCTGGGGCTACGTCGACGGCAGCGGCGCGGTCGCGATCGAGCCGCAGTTCGCCTTCGCCAGCGACTTCTCCGAGGGGCTCGCCGCCGTCGAGACCGTCGAGGGCTGGGGCTACATCGAGGCCAGCGGCGCCCTCGCGATCCCGGCGAGCTACGGCGACGCGAAGGCGTTCAACGACGGCCGCGCCCCCGTCCGCATCGGCGACCGTTGGGGCTACATCGACCGGAGCGGCAGCCTCGTCGTGAACCCGCGCTACGGCAACGCCGGGCTGTTCTCCGAGGGCACCGCGCCCGTGCAGATCGACGGCCGCTGGGGCTTCATCGACGCCTCCGGCGAGGTCGTCATCCGCCCGCAGTTCGACGAGGCGAAGGCGTGCTCCGAGAACCGCGCACCCGTCCGCCTCGGCTCGCGCTGGAGCTACATCGACTGCGACGACGGCCTCGTCATCACGACGCCGCGCTTCACCGCCGCCTACCCCTTCAACGGCATCGCCAAAGTCGAGCTCGACAGCCGCGTCGGTTACATCGACCGCGCCGGCGAGTACGTCTGGGTCCCCACCGACTGATCCCACCCGAGCGCTACCTCCGTCCTCGTACAGACGCAGCATGCTGCGTCTCTACTACCCCGCTTTCATCTGCATCGAACCCATGCGCTACGCCTTCCTCCTCCTCTTCCTCGTCCCGTTCTGGGCCGCGTGCGACACGGCCTCCGACGACGGCACGGGCCCCGGCTCCTCCGGTGACGAGCGCCCGACGCTCTTCCCCGTCGAGCGCAACGACCTCTGGGGCTACATCGACAACGCCGGCGGGATCGTGATCCAGCCCGAGTACTACAGCGCCCGCCCGTTCTACGGCGACTTCGGCCCCGTGCGCGGCCGGCGCAACAACCAGAACTTCTGGGGCTACATCACCCGCGACGGTGAGATCGCGTTCGACCTCCCCGTCGACGAAGCCTTCCCCTTCTCCGGCGGCGTCGCGCGCGTTCGTGCCGGTGGGCGGTATGGCTACGTCAACACCGAGGGCCGCTACGTCATCAACCCCGTCTTCGGGCAGGCGGGCGACTTCAAAGGGGGCGTGGCGCGCGTGCAGATGAACGGGCACTACGGCTTCATCGACCGGAGCGGTGCGTTCGTGATCGAGCCCGACTACGACGAGGTCGAGAATTTCGCCGACGGCCGCGCGCTCTTCCGCGACGACGACGACGACAAGTACGGCTACCTCGACCGCGACGGGGCGGTGGCGATCGAGCCGCAGTTCGATCAGGCCCGCTCGTTCGCCGACGGCCGCGCCGCCGTCAAAGTCGGCGACCGCTGGGGCTACATCGACACCGACGGCCGCTTCGCCATCGACCCCCGCTTCATCAGCGCCGGCGACTTCGGCGACGGCCGCGCGCCGGTCCGCACCGAGAACCTCTGGGAGTACGTGAACGAGCGCGGCGAGCGTGTGATCGCCCCGGCTTTCGACGACGCCCGCGCGTTCAGCGAGGGCCGCGCCGCCGTCCGCACCGAAGGCCGCTGGGGCTTCATCGACGAGGCGGGCAACGTCCTCCGCGGGCCCGACTTCGACGAGGTGGACGCGTTCGAAGGCGGCGTCGCCCGCGTGTGGGTCGGCGAGCTGATGGGCTACATCGGCACGGGCGGGCAGTACGTCTGGATCCCCGCGCAGTAACCCCCGCGCCTCCCGTTTGCCGCCCCGGCCCGGTCCGAGCGTCGCCCCCGCGACGCCTGCCGAGCCGGGGCGCTGTCGTATTCCGGTGCCGGATCGCGCCTGCGCGTGTGACTTCGATCACGGCACTCGCGGCTCCCCCTTCGACCCAACGCCAGCGCGCACTGCACTTTGCGCCGGCCGATCGACTCGCTATCCTGTAGCTCGTGTCCCGCCCCTCCCGACCCCGGCGCCTCATGGACCGTCGCTCTTTCCTCCGCTCTGCCACGCCGTTGCTGCCTGAAGCCCTCGCCACGGCAGCCCTGCCTGCAGACCCGCCGTTCGAGTACCTGCCCGGCCGCTTCAGCGACCCGCGCCTGCCGATCCGCTGGACGTCGAGCGAAGCCGAGCGCCCCGCACCGGCGCCGCCCTCGGGCGAGCCGCTCCGCACGCAGACCGGGCTCGAACCCTTCGTCCCCTCCGCCGACGCGCCGTGGGACCGCCGCCGGGCGTTGCACCTCCTCCGCCGCACCGGCTTCGGCGCCCGCCCCGAGGACGCCGACGTCGTGCTCGCCCTCACTCCCGCCGCCGCCGTCGATGCCCTCGTGGACGCCACGCTCGAGGCCTCGCTGCCGCCGGTGCCGCCGTGGATCGACGAGCCGCCGCCGCCGCCCGACGCGCCGCCCGGCGAGCTCGACTCCTACATCCAGCAGACGATCCAGTGGATCTACGACACGGAGCACGAGGTCTACCGCGAGGCGCTCGTGCTCCGCGCCGCCGGAACCGCCTTCCGCGAGCGGCTCGCCCTGATGTGGCACAACCACTTCGTGACAGGCCTCGAGGACTACTTCCTCGCTCCGTGGCTCTACCGCTACTGGACCCTCCTCCGCACGCACGCCCTCGGCGACTTCCGACAGTTCGTCTACGAGATCGGGTTAACGCCGGCGATGCTGATCTACCTCAACGGCATCCAGAACCGCGTCGGCGAGCCGAACGAGAACTACGCCCGCGAACTCCTGGAGCTGTTCACGATGGGGATCACCGGGCCGGACGGCACGCCGAACTACACGCAGGACGACATCGAGGAGTTGGCGCGCGCGCTCACCGGCTGGACCGTCGACCTCTATGGCACGCTCGAGTCCGTCTTCATTCCGCCGTGGCACGATGCGGGGACGAAGACGATCTTCGGCCAGACGGGGACGTGGGGCTACGACGACGTGGTGCCGCTCCTCTTCGCACAGCGCGCGCCCCAGATCGCGTATCACATCGCGGATGTGCTCTACCGCGAGTTCGTCTACGAAGTCCCCGACCCCGACGTCGTCGCCGACCTCGCTGCTGAATTGGAGGCGAACGACTTCCAGCTTGAACCGACCGTCCGCACCCTCCTCCGGAGCGCGCACTTCTTCGATGCCGCTACGATCGGTGCCCGCGTTAAGAGCCCGGCGGGGCTCACGCTCGGGCTCTATCACGAGATCGGGCTCGCCGAGGACATCGAACTCTTCGAGATCACCCGCTTCGTGATGGCGCTCACGAACCAGCGGTTGTTCCAGCCGCCGAACGTCGCCGGGTGGCCGGGCTATCGCGCCTGGCTCGACGCGAACACGCTCCCGCTCCGGTGGCTCTACGGCGACGCCATGCTGCCGCAGCAACAGACGTTGCAGGCCCTCGCGCTCGAACTCCCGAACCCGTTCGACCCGTACGCCTTGACGGCGGACTTCGCGGCGCACTTCTTCGCCGTCCCCGTCGGCCCCGACACCCTCGCATCCTACGTCGAGATCCTCCTCAACGGGATCCCGGACTACGAGTGGAACCCGAACGACCCCGGGGCCGAGGCCCGGTTGCTCGGCCTCGCCGCCCACCTGCTCCGCCTCCCCGAGTACCAGCTGACGTGATCGCGTCACCGATCCCCTGAGCCCATGTGTGACCACGCCCACTCCGGCCCTCGCGCGATCTCGCTCGACCACGGCCGGGACCACGACCGCGATCACGCCGCCTGGACCCGCCGCGACTTCCTCCTGCGGTCCAGCGCCGCCGTGGCCGGGGGCTCCGTCCTCATCGGCAGTACGCCCGTCCGCGCGCTCGGCCACGCCCCCCTCCTCGACCACCTCGCCCGGCTCGAAACGGACCGCGTGCTCGTCCTCCTTCAACTCGGCGGCGGCAACGACGGGCTCAACACCATCGTTCCGGTCACGAACGACCTCTACTACCAGCAGCGCCCGACGATCGCGATTCCCGGCTCTCAGACCGTGCCGCTGGGCGACGACTACGGGCTCCACCCCGCCCTCGGCCCGCTCGAAGCGACGTGGGGCGAGGGGCAGATGGCCGTCGTCCACTCCGTCGGCTACCCCGACCCGAACCTCTCCCACTTCCGCTCGACCGACATCTGGCTCACGGCTTCCGACTCCGAAGAGACGCTGCTGACGGGCTGGGGCGGGCGCTACCTCGACGGCAAATTCCCCGACTTCGAAGCCGATCCGCCGACGTTTCCACCCGCCGTGCAGATCGGCACGTCGGCGCCCCTCCTGTTCCAGGGATCGGGCGTGAACCTGGGAATGTCGCTCGTCGACATCAACCTCTTCCTCCAGATTGCGCAGGGCGGCACGCCCTACGACCCCGCCGACGTCCCGCCCCTCCCCTATGGCGACGAACTCGCCTTCGTCCGCACCGTCGCGAACGACTCGTTTCGCTACCTCGACGCGATCCAGGCCGCCACCGACGCCGCCGACAATGAAGTTGAATACCCCGGCGGCCCGCTCGCGCAGTCCCTGGCCGCCTGTGCCCGCCTCATCAAAGGCCGTCTCGGCGCGAGGATCTACCACGTCACGCTCGGCGGGTTCGACACGCACGCCGACCAGCCCGGCCAGCACGCGAACCTCCTCGGCACGCTCGCCACTTCCGTCCGCGCTTTTTACGACGACCTCGCCGCCTCCGACGACGACGCCCGCGTGCTCACGACGACGTTCTCCGAGTTCGGCCGTCGTATCGCCCAGAACGGCTCGAACGGGACGGACCACGGCACCGCCGCCCCGCTCTTCACCTTTGGCCCCCCCGTCGCCGGCGGGCTCTACGGCGACGGCCCCGACCTCGCCGCCACCGACGCCGACGGCAACCTCGTCCACACGACGGACTTCCGCTCGGTCTACGCCACGCTCCTCACCGACTGGTTCGGGCTCGCGCCCGGCACGGTCGAGGGGATTCTCGGCGGCCCGTTCGGGACGGTCCCGTTCGTAGCGAGCCCCGTTGCCTCGGGCGATGGCGCGGCGCCTCTCGCGTTTGGCCTCGACGCCGCGTACCCCAATCCCTTCCGGGATGCCGCGACCGTGACCTTCCACCTCAGCCGCCCCGGCGACGTGCGGCTCCGCGTCTACGACACCGCCGGCCGCCTCGTCGCCACGCTCGCGGAGGGATCGTTCCCCGCCGGATCGCATGCCGTGCGCTTCGACGCCGGGCGGCTCCCGAGTGGGAGTTACCACGGCGTGCTCGACAGCGCCGAGGGCCGCCGCTCGCGGACGATGACGCTCATCCGTTAGTCCTTCGTATGACCGTGCGCTTTCTCATCTTGATTGGGACCTTACTGTTCACCCCGGGATGCGCCGGAGTTGAAGTCATTCCCGGTGTCACGTCAGAGGAAGACGTTGTAATGAATGTTGCATATGAACACCTACTAGAGGCCGGGGCCATTAATGGGACGTACCAAGTCCGGGGTTCAGTACTGCCTGTCAGGCAGGATAGTTTTCCGATCTATCCCCCCCCGCCGCCGCCTCAGAAACCACCATGGACCGAGCAGTGGCGGGTCTCGTTCGACGTGTTCGACAGCTTCGGCAATCCCGTCGGCGAACTCTCCGTCCTAGTCTGGCGCTTCGACGAAGCCGGCGAGACTCGGTACGAGGTGGGAACGTAGTCAGTATTATGAAGAGAGGGGCGACGCCGGATGGCGTCGCCCCTCTCGCATTCATCGAACCCTGCGGCTTACGACTTCTTCGCGGGCTTCTTCACTTCGGGCGCGCCGTCGCCGGCGTTCGCGGGCTCCGTCGCCGGAGCGCCGTCGCCGAGGCTGCCACCCTCCTGGATGTAGGCGTCGCCGGGGAACTGCTTGACGAACTGCGTCTGGATCGGCTTGCCCGTGCCCTTGTCCGTCGGCGAGGACTCGTGGATGTAGAACTCGTCGTTCGCCTGCGTATCGGTGAGGGCGTACTGCGCCTGCGCGGCCTCGACCATCGACTGGTCGGCGTTGCGTGTGAGGCCGCGGTTGTTCTCGCGGATCTGGAGATCGGCGAGGCGGAGGAAGTGGAGCGCCGCCGCCTTGTCGCGCTCGAAGGCCGCGCCACGCTCGCCCTTGCGGAGCTGCATGTCGAGCTTCGAGAGGACGCACGACCACGCGTACATCAGGATCGCGTTGTCGGCGATCCGCGCCTGCATCACCTGCCGCGTCACGATCGTCTCTTCGAGCCGCTTCGAGGCCAGCTTAAACTCGCGCGAGTGGGTCTGGACATGCTTGGCGAGGAGGTCGGCCTGGCCCTGGAGCGCGGGGTGGAGCCGCTGCACGTCCGCCTTCCGCTGCTTCTTGCCGAGGAAGATCTCGGCGGCGAGCGGCGTCCCCTTCTTTACGATCTCGGGGTTGACGGCGCTGAGCGCGATCCGCTTGAGGTTGTCGAGCGTGCCCGTCTCCTCGTCCCACTCGACGGCGTTGAGCACGCCGAGCATGTACTCGGCGAGCTGCTTCCCGCCGTAGGCGAAGACGAACGACTGCATCACCTCGTTCGAGCCCTCGACGATCCGGTGGATGCGGTTGTCGCGCCAGATCCGGTCGTACTCGTTTTCGGTGACGTAGCCCTCGCCACCCATGATCTGCATGCCGTCGTCGATGACTTTCCAGCCGTAGTCGGAGCAGAACACCTTGCAGGCAGCGGTCTCGACCATGATGTCCTTGTCGTGCCGGTCGAGGAAGCCGCACGTCATGTAGAGCATAGCGTCCATCGCGTAGCAGTAGGCCGCCATCCGGGCAACGTGCTGCTGGACGAGCTCGAAATCGGCGAGGGGGCGGTTGAACTGGTGCCGGGTGCGGACCCACTTCGTGGCCTGGTCGCGCGCCTGCTTCGCCGCGCCCGTGACGCCGGCCGAGAGCGTGCAGCGACCGTAGTTGAGGCACGTCAGCGCCACCTTCAGCCCCTGCCCCTCTTTGTGGAGGAGCTGCTTCGCGGGCACCTTGACATCGGTGAAGCGGACGCGGGCCTGCCACGTCCCGCGGATGCCCGTCTTCGAGCGGTTCTTCTGGAAGATGTCGACGCCTTCCATGTCCGGCGTGACGATGAGCGCGGTGACGCCCTCCTTCGTCTTCCCCGTCTTCGGGTCGGTGATCTTGTGCTTTGCCATCACCGTGAAGAGCCCGGCGAGCGCGCCAGACGTGGACCACTTCTTCTCGCCGTTGAGGATGTAGTGCGTGCCGTCGTCGGAGAGCCGGCACGTCGTCTCCTGCCCGGCGGCGTCGGAGCCGACCTGAGGCTCGGAGAGGCAGAACGCCGAGAGATACTCGCGCGCGACTTTGGGGAGGTACTCGTTCTTCTGCTCCTCCGTCCCGAACAGCATCAGCGCCTTGCAGCCGATCGACTGGTGCGCCGAGACCACGACGGCCGTCGAGCCGCACGTCCGCCCGATCCGTTCGAGGACGCGGTTGTAGCTCGCCACGCCGAGACCGAGCCCGCCGTACTGCTCGGGGATCGTCATGCCGAGCACGCCGATCTCAAAGAGCCGGTCGATGGCCCATTCGGGGATGAATTCTTCCTGGTCGATCTGGATCGCGGGGTGCTCGTTCTTGAGGTAGTCGTCGAGCCGCTGGAGGAGCGCGTCGGCCTTGGCCTTCTCGGCGGCGGAAACCTCGGGGTACGGGAAGACGAGATCCTCGCGGATGCGGCCCCACGTCATGTTCTTGATGAAGCCCATCTCTTCGGGCTCCGGCCCCATCATCGTCTCGGCCTCGCGGATCATCTGCTGATCTTTGGCGGCGACGCCTTTCATGTTGGAGAGGATCGACATAGCAAGTTGGGTAAGTGGCAGAGTCAGAGGAGCGGTCGGGCGTGCGAATCGTCGACGTGCAACGCCGGGTAGCGAAAGCGCTTCCGTTCGAACGGGAACGCGGGCGTCAGGTTCAATCCGAACGTAGAAATATACGGGAGCAGCGCCCCTTTTCACCCGATGTTACCCGAAGGCCGCGGGTGCCGCCGACCCACACCATAGCGACGCAACGTGCTGCGTCTCCGCCAACGATTCGGCGACGTGCCATGCCCGGAGACGCAACGTGTTGCGTCGCTACGGCGGCCTCGGTCGGCCTGCCATTCCCGATCGGGGCGACCGTAATTTCGGCGACTTCGTCCCACCGTCCCATCCTCACCCTTGACGTTCACCGACAAACTCCGCGCAGCCCAGGCCGCCACCCGCTCCCGCGTGTGCGTTGGCCTCGACCCCGATCCGGCGCGGCTGCCGCGCTCGCTCCGCGATCTGCCCCCCGCCGACGCCGTCCTCGCTTTCAACCGCGCCATCATCGACGCGACGGCCGACATCGCCTGCGCGTTCAAGCCGAACCTCGCGTTCTACGAGGCCCTCGGCGCGGACGGTTGGCACGTGTTCGCCGAGACCGTCGCCATGATACCGGACGGCCGCCTCGTCATCGCCGACGCCAAGAGGGGCGACATCGGCAACACGGCGCGGATGTATGCCCGGGCGTTTTTCGAAGGCGTGGATGCTGATGCCGTCACCGTCTCACCGTATATGGGCTCGG
The DNA here is from genome assembly GCA_039944855.1 of Rhodothermales bacterium. Lineage (NCBI taxonomy): Bacteria > Pseudomonadati > Rhodothermota > Rhodothermia > Rhodothermales > Rhodothermales bacterium. The sequence goes on from JBDUXZ010000005.1 coordinate 167,999, forward strand.
ACGCGATCACCCCGTTCCTCGAAACAGAAGGCCGGTGCGCGTTCGTCCTCGTTGCCACCTCAAACCCGAGCGGGCCGGAGCTGCAAGCCCTCGTCGCTGACGGCGAGCCGGTCTATCGGCGCACGGCGCGGCTCGCCGTCGAAGCGGCAGCGGAGCGGCCGGGCGAGGCAGGCTTCGTCGTCGGCGCGACGCGGCCGGAATTGCTGGCCGAGATTCGCGCAGCCCATCCCGATGTGCCCTTCCTCGTGCCCGGCGTCGGCGCGCAGGGCGGCGACGCGGCGGCCGTCGTCGCGGCGGCGGGGTCCGGGCCGCTCCTCGTCAACAGCAGCCGCGGCATCCTCTACGCTTCCGACGGCGACGACTTCGCGGCGGCGGCGCGGCGCGCGACGGAGTCGCTTCGGGAGGCACTCGGCGATCCGAATCGGTAGCGGGAGTTACGCGGCGCAGGGGTGTGTGTCTATAGGTGTCGCGCCTCATGGACTTACCCCGCCTCCTGTATGCCCACTCGCCCGCCCCTGCGTTACCGCGACGTCCGCGAAGACCACGACCTCCTCATCGCTCTCCACGAACCCGACGCCCGCGTCCAGCACGTCCCCGAGGCCGTCATTCAGGACATCTGGCGCTGCCTCCGCTTCAACCACGCCGCCCTCACCACGGCGACCGGCGAGGCCGTCGAGGTCTGGCACCCCGGTGCGCTGAACACCGACGCCGGCCCCGACTTCGCCGACGCCCGCATCTGCATCGACGGGCTCTTCTGGTCCGGCGACGTGGAGATCCACCGGACCTCGGGCGAGTGGATCGAGCACCGCCACGACGAAGACCCGCGCTATGACCGCGTCGTGCTCCACGTCACGCTCGTCGCCGACCGCCACACGGGCGAACTCCGCCGCAGCGACGGCACCGTGCTGCCGGAGATCGTGCTCTACCCTCACCTGCACGATGGGCTCCGGACGCTGCTCCACCGGTTTTACGCGACGCCGAAGCCGGATTTCTTCTGCGCGGCGCACTGGGCCGAGGTGCCCGACACCCTCCGCCGCGCCCTGATCCAATCGCTCGGGCGTGAGCGGATCGGTCAGCGGAGAGACGCCCTCGCCGCCGCGTTCCTCACCGCGCCCGACCTCGACACGCTGCTCTTCGAACGTGTGCTCCGCGCCCTCGGCTACGCCAAAAATGCCGAGCCGATGGAAGCCCTCGCCCGCGCCGTCGGGCTCGACCGCCTCCGGCGCCTCACCGACCGGCGCGACGTCGAAGCCCTGTTGCTCGGCGCGGCCGGACTCCTCGCGACGCCACGCGACCTCCTCGGCGCCGACCGCGCTACCGCCGACTACGCCGTCGATCTCCGCGACCGGTTCGACCGACTGAACGCGATTGAGCCCATCCGCACGCTGAGTCCGACGATGTGGAAACGGGCACGGCTCCGCGCAAGCAGCTTACCCGTTCGCCGCATCGCGCAGGCCGCCGCACTCGTCGCTGGGGGCGGGGTTCTCCACCACGACGCCGTGTTGACCCTCGTGCAGGCGACGATGTCGGAGCAGCCGTTGGCAGCGCTGCGGGCCCTGTTCACTGAAGCCGAGCCGTCGCCATTCTGGGAGACGCACCTCCGGCTCGACCGCCCGTGCAAGCCGGGCTCGGCCCGCATCGGCCGGAGCCACGCCGATGGCATCCTCCTCAACGCCGTGCTGCCCGGCCTCCTCCTGCACGCAGAGCAAACGGCCGACACGCCACTAGAAACGCGCGTGCTCGACCTCTTCGAGCAGCTACCAGCCGCGACCGACACGGTTACGCGCCGCTTCGAACGCCACGGCACCGTGCCTGCGAACGGGCTCGAAGCGCAGGGCCTCCACCAACTCTACCGGACGCGGTGCATCGAGGGCCGATGTCTGGCGTGTCCCGCCGGCCAGCACGTTCTCGGCGGCCGCCGGCCGCCGGAGATCGGCGTCGCGTGAGGACGGGACAGGCGCTACCTTCTGCGTTCCTGTCCCGAACCGTCCGACTCCGCCCCGCCGTGCTGATCCGCACCGTCCGCATGACCTTCCGCCCCGACGCCCTCGCTGACTTCCTTGCGATGTTCGAGGCCGTCTCGCCCACGATCCGCAACTTCGACGGCTGTCGGCATCTGGAGCTGTGGGAGGATGCGCGCTACCCGAACATCCTCACCACGTACAGCCACTGGGACAGCGACGCCGCGCTCGACGCCTACCGCCACAGCGAGTTCTTCCGCACGACGTGGGCGCAGACGAAGCGGTGGTTCGCCGCCCCGACCGTCGCCCACAGCCAGAGCGTCCGCATCGGACCGGTTTAAGTACCTCTTTCAACTCCCCCACCATGTGATTGCGAGGAGCGCAGCGACGTGGCAATCTCCTCCATCCTGTGGAGATTGCTTCGCTCCGCTCGCAATGACAAATCAGGGTTTCGTGGAGCATTCTAAAGCGCCAGCTTGACGCCTGCCTGCACCTCGCGGCCCGGCCCGGGCAGCCCGAGTTGGGGGAGCACGACCGAGTCGGCGACGTTGTTGACGCGGGCGAAGAGTTCGGCCGACACGGCGTGCACGGCGAAGCGATAGCCGGCCCGGAGGTGGAGCACGAGCGCCGGGTCGAGGCGGGCGAACGAGCCGGGGGCGTCGGGCGAAAAGGCGACGCCGGTGTACACAGCTTCGGCCGTCGCGTTCGGGCCGAGGCCGGGGTTGTACGTCGCGGCGAGACGACCTATGACGTCAGGCTTCTCGGAGAGGCGGACCGCGTTCCCGTCGCCGTCGAGCCCACGGAGGCGGAGCAGCGTGAGGTGTCCGTCGAGGCGAACGCGCGGGAACGGGCGCACGGCCCCGGCCAGTTCGAGGCCGTAGATGCGGCTCCCACTGAGGTTGACGCGCTGCCGCCGCCCGTCGTTCAGCCGCCGCTGATCGATCGTATCGTCGGTGCGGTTCAGGAAAAGGGTCGCTTCGCCGGAGAGCGCATCACCGCTCCGCCGCACGCCGACTTCGGCAAGCAGGGACGATTCGGGCTTCAGGTCGGGGTTGACGAGGAACCGGTCGAGCGCTTCGCCGAAGAGTTCGCGCAGCGTCGGAAATCGCGTTTTGCGGCCGGCGGCTACGTTGAGCGCCCACGTCGCATCGAGCCGATAGACGCCACCGGCCGTGACGCCGTAGTCGACGAACGGGTCACGGGCCGGCTTATCGCCCGTCTCCGGTGCCGTGAGCGCGTCGAGGCTGAGCCCGGCTGTGAACGTGAGCGGGGCGACGGGCGACGCCTCGGCTTCGAGCCCGATGCTGTAGAGTCCCTGTCGATAGGTCAACGGCGGGTCTGCGCTCCGCTGCCCGTCCTCCACTGCCGTTTCCCGCAGCCGATGCGTCGATGCGAGGGCATTGAGCCCGAGCCGGAGCGTGACCGGCGAGAACCGGTGTTCGACGATGGCGCGACCCCCGAGGGTCCGGTCCTCGTCGTCCTGCTCGCCTTCGAGCCGGTCGTAGGCGACGCCATCGTACTCGGCGATCGTCTGTGCGAACCGGCTGCCCCAGAGCGCGCCCCGCAGCGTCGTCGCCTCGCCGAGCCCGGCCTCGCCGCTGAGGATGAGCATCGACAACCGCCACAGCGGGTAGCGCCAGAAACGGACGGGCTCCACGGCCGGATCGAGGTGCCCCTCGGGCGCGACCCCTTGCTCACCGTCGACGTGGAGTGCGGAGAGCCCGACGCGAGAGCGGACGCCGAGATCGACGGCGACGCGGCCGAAGCCGTGCAGAAGGCGCCGGTCCGTGTTCGTGCGGAGGCGATCGGAGGATTGGTTGAACGAGAGCCCGGCTTCAGCGAAATCGCCGGGGACGGAGAGCCCGTCGCGCTGTGCGTAGCCCGCCGAGCCCACGTACGACACCGTGCCGCGGCGCCCGAGGTGCGTCACCACGCTCTGGGCGAACGCCGACGTCCCACCCTGCGCCGTCGCCTCGGTGAACGCGCCGTCGCCGTCGAGCCCGCGCGACGTGAGGTTGACGGCGCCGCCTAGCACGTTCGCGCCCCACAGCACGGACGGCACGCCCTTCGCCACCGTCACGCCGCCGACGACGCTGCTCGGCACGAGCCCGAGGTCGATCCGGTTGTCCCATGGGATGTTGAGGAGGGCGCCGTCGAAGAAGAGCGCGACCTGCCGCTCGCCGGCGCCGCGGAGATAGACGAGGGATTCGCCGCGCGAGTTCGTCTGCACGTGGGCGGCTGGGATGAGTCGCGCCGCCTGCGCCACGCCCACGGCGTCGAGCCGGTCCACGGCCGCGAGCGGGATGCGCTGGAGCGTCGACGGCGCCACGCGCTCGCCCGACCCCGTGCCGACCACGACTTCGCCGAGGTCGTACTCCCGCAGCGAATCTGCCGGGGCCTGCGCCGCACAGACTCCCGCGCCGCCGAGCATCGCCCATGCCATAGCCATCAGCCGCCAGAAACGTGAAATGTGCAGCATCAAAAGCGAGAAGGCACGTGAACCGAATCCAGCGAGAGGAGCGGGATCGCGTCCCTCCCCCTCGGAGGGGGAGGACAGGTGGGGGTCCGCCACCGGCGGAGGCAGCGGCGGAAGCAGCGGAGCGGGCTCCCCCATGCGTCGCAACCCTCTGCTCGCCTCGCAAGCGAGAGCCGAAAAGGTACGCCCGGCCCTTCGCGGGTTGAAATTGAAGACGGCCGGCTCCCCAAGGCGAGGGCACACTACGATCCGACGTCGCCCGGCGGTGAACCATCGGGCTTACAGGTAAAGGACGCTGAAGCGCCCTACCGTCTCGTCGCCAGCCCCAGCGGGGCTTCGGCTGTGAGCCGGGGATGCGCGCCCCGGCGTGGTCATGGGCGCGTGGCGGGCGATCGCTCTGACTAGCTCCCGTTCAGAACAATTCTGCCGCCGGTGATCGCGTTCTGCTTGCATCCCAGGCCTCGTCTCTGTTGTATGTTCGAGCCCGCCCTTCGCCCGGTCCGCCATGAGTGAGCACAGCCGACAACTTCTCGACGCCCTTCGCCTCCGTCTGCACCGCGCCCGCCAGCGCGTGCTCTCCGCGGAGCTGCTGTTCGGGCTCGTGCTCACGCTCGGCGTGCTCGCCGCGGCGCTCGGACTCGGCGCCGCACTCGAAGCCGGGCTGTGGATGGGGACGGCGGCGCGCCTGCTGTTCTTCGTCGCGTTCCTCCTCGCCGCCGCCGGGCTCGTCGGCTACCTCGTCGTCCGCCCCGTGCTCCGGTATTTCGGCGTGCTGCCGGGGCTCGACGACCAATCGCTCGCCGCGACGATCGGGCGGCGCTTCCCCGCCGTGTCGGACCGGCTAGTGAACCTCCTCGACCTCGCCGACGGCCGCGCCTCCGACTCGCCGAGCGCACTCCTCGACGGGGCCGTGCAGATGCTCGGGCGCGAGATCGAGCCCGTCCCGTTCGAGCGCGTCGAGGATCTCCGGCCCGCGAAGCAGACCGCTCCGTTCGCGGCCGTGCCGCTGATGGGCCTCCTCCTCTTCGGCGTCTTCGCCCCCGCAGCATTCACGGGGGCCGTCCACCGCCTGTTCTCCCCGACCGAGACGTTCGCGCCGCCCGCACCGTTCAGCCTCGTCGTCACGCCCGGCGATGTCGAACTCGTGCGCGGCGAAGACCTCGCCATCGAGATCGCCTTGCGCGGGCGGGCGCTGCCGCGTCAGGCCACGCTCCTCCTCGGCCGCGCCGACGAAGAGCGTACCGACCCCGTCCGCCTCATCGCCGACTCGACGGGGGGCTTCCGTCACGTCGTCACGAACGTCCGCGAGACGCTCCGCTACCGCATCGAGGCCGAGGGCGTGCGGACCGATTGGTTCACGGCGTCGGTCGTCGCGCGGCCGACGGTGCAGCGGTTCCAGGTCGCCGTCCGGCCCCCGACGTACACCCGCCTCCCGCCGCAGCAGCTCGACCCGAACGTGGGCGACGTGACCGGCCTCCCCGGCACCGTCGTGACCGTCCTCGCCGAGATCGGCGGCGTCGCTGTGGACTCGGCGCGCGTCGTGTTCGACGACGGGACGAGCACGCGGCTCGACGTATCGGGCGAGCGAGCACGGGGCGAGTTCACGCTCCGCCGCGAGGGGACGTACCGCCTCGTCCTCCACGGCGAGAACGGCTTCGAGAACGCCGACCCCATCGTCTACACGCTCCAGACGCTGAGCGACGCCGCGCCGCAGATCCGCCTCACCGCGCCCGGCGCCGACGACGCCCTCACCGACGCCCTCCGCACGACCGTCGCCGTCCGCATCACCGACGACTTCGGCTTCGCCCGCCTCCGCCTCTTCTGGCGCCTCGCAGACAGCGACGACGCCGCGTTCGCCCCCATCGACCTCCCGCTCTCGAACCCGCGCCTGCTCGATCAGGATGTCGCCCACGACTGGCTCCTCCGCTCGACCGGCCGCGCCCTCACGCCCGGCGACGTCGTCGAGTACTACGTGCAGGTGTGGGACAACGACGCCGTCGCCGGCTACAAATCGGCCCGCACACCGACGTACACCCTCCGCTTCCCCTCCCTCACCGAGCAGTACGAGCAGCTCGACGAGGCCGGCGACGAGGCCGAGCGCGGACTCGAAGAGATGCTGCAAGACGAGGACGAGACGCGCGAGCAGTTCGAGCAGCTCCGCGACGAGCTCCGCCGCAAGCAGGACACCGACTGGGAGGACCGCCGCCAGCTCGAAAACCTCATGGAGCGGCAGCAGGCCCTCGAACAGCAGGTCGAGCAGGGCGCGCAACAGATGGAAGAGATGCTGGAGCAGATGCGCGAGAACGACCTCGTCTCTGAGGAGACGATGCGGCAGTACGAAGAGCTCCAGCGTGTGATGGAGGAGATCGCCACGCCCGAGCTGATGGAGGCGCTGCAAAAGCTGCAGGAGGCGATGGAGAACCTCGACCTCCCGCAGATGATGGAGGCGATGGAGGAGTTCGAGTTCAACGAGGAGCAGTTCCGCGAGCGGATGGAGCGCGCGCTCGAGCTGTTCGAAAAGATGAAGGCCGCGCAGAAGCTCGACGAGGCGGCGAAGCGCGCCGAGTCGCTCGCCGAGCAGGAGCAGGCGTTGCAGGAGCAGACCGAAGAGCTAGAGGAGCAGCAGGAGTCCGGCGAGCTCAGCGACGAGGAAGCGCAGGCCGAGCAGGACCGGCTCGCCGAGGAGCAGCAACGGGCGAAGGAGGAAGCCGAGGCGCTGGAGCAACTCATGAAAGAGCTGCAGGAGCAGATGGAAGGGATGCAGGGCGCGCCGCAGGACCAGATGCAGCAGATGCAGGAGCAGATGGAGTCGATGCCCGAGCAGATGCAGGAGAACAGCGAGCAGCTCCAGCAGAACCAGTTGCAGGACGCGCAGCAGGGCCAGCAGGAGATGCAGCAGCAGCTCAAGCAGATGTCGCAGCAGATGATGCAGATGGGCCAGCAGATGCAGCAGCAGAAGAAGAGCGCGAACCTCTCCGGCCTCCGCCGCGCCCTCGACGACGTGCTGACGCTCTCGTACGAGCAGGAAACCCTCCGCAGCACGACGACCCAGCAGTCGCAGGACAGCCCCGCGCTCCGGCCGACCGCCGCGCAACAGGTCGAGCTCTCGGCCGGGCTCGCCACCGTCAGCGACTCGCTCCGCAGCCTCGCCCGCGAGGTCCCGCAGATGGACATCGAGATCCAGCGGCGCACCGGCGAGGCCCTCCGCGAGATGGGCCAGTCCGTCTCCGAGCTCGCCGAGCGCCGCGTGCCGCAGGCCGCCGGCCACCAGAAGGCGTCGATGACGCACCTCAACGACCTCGCCCTGCTGCTCTCGGACCTCATGGACCAGATGCAGAACCCCTCCTCCGGCTCGGGCCAGGGCACGCCGTCGATGCAGCAGATGATGCAGCAGCTCCAGCAGATGAGCGGCCAGCAGCAGCAGCTCAACCAGCAGCTCCAGCAGATGCTCAACGACATGCAGGGCCAGCGGCTCTCGCAGGACCAGCAGGGCCGGATGCAGCAGATGCGCCAGCAACAGGAGGCGCTCCGTCAGCAACTCGAAGAGATGGCGCGCAGCGGAGAGCTCGACGCCGGAACGAAGAGCCAGCTCCGCCGGATCGCCGAGGAGATGGAAGAAGTCGCGCGGCAGCTCGACGGCGGGCGGATCTCGCGGGAGACGCGCGAGCGCCAGCAGAACATTCTCACCCGCCTCCTCGAAGCCCGCGAGTCGATCAACCAGCGCGGCAAGAAGCCCGAACGCGAGAGCCAGACCGGCGACGACCGCCCGCAGTCCGCCCCCGGCGAGCTACCGCCGACGGACGAAGTCGACCGCCTCCGCCGCGACCTCATCCGCGCGCTCGAAAGCGGCTACGCACCCGACTACCAGGAGCTCATCAAGCGCTACTTCGAACTCCTGCAGCAGCGGAACGGCTCGTGACGGAATCACGCCGCCGCGCTTGCGGCTGCCACGTCATGACGTGGCGAGGTGGGCAGACACGTGGGTCTGCCCCTACGTTCGTGGAAAACCGACGCGCCGTAGGGGCGACCCCATGGGGTCGCCCTGTCAGGATCGGCCCTTACGTACCCGCTGACCTGCCGCGCTCCTCCCCTCTCGCTTACCGCACCTCAATGTCGCCGTACGACACGATCCGGCTGTCCGTCGTAAAGATGCGGATGCGGAAGAGCCGGGCGGCATCGCCCCCGGTTTGCCTCAGGAGCGTCGGGCTGAACGTGAGCGTGTAAAACGGACCGTTCCCGTCGTCGCGGTCGAGTTCGACGAATTGGCGGGGGTTCGTGTCGGTGAACCCCGTCGCCCGCACGCCGCCGGTGAGCGCGTCGTCAAACGTGTCCTGCACGACGATCGTGACGAGACCGTTGCGGTCGACCGGGTTCGGTGAGGCCGGGACGACCTCGACGCTGCCCTGAAAGGCGGGCGCGACACGCCAATCGTCGGGGTCGGACTCGCCGAGGATCTCGCCGGAAGCGCTCGTCCGCGTAATCCCCGACGGCGAGAGCTGCGATTCGAGGAAGAACTCGTCCTGCCCGGCGTTCGTGTCGCAGGCGGGCAGGAGGCAGAGGCAAACGGAGGCGAGGAGCAGCGTTCGTATCATGGAGCGAATCCAGTTCTGATCTGTGCAGCGGAGTCCACAAGGGCGCCCCTCGCCGGGTTCCCTCCGCCCCGATCCCGCCTCATGCCGGTCTTTTCCGCCGACGCGCTCCACGTCTCCCTCGACGGCCGACCCATCCTGCACGAGCTCACCTTCACGGTCGAGCCAGAGACGTGGACGGCGCTCGTCGGGCCGAACGGGAGCGGGAAGACGACGCTGCTGCGGACGCTCGGCGCGCTCCTCCCCTATTCGGGCACGCTCACGCTCGACGGGCAGCCGGTCCGCTCGTGGAAGCCGCGCGACCTCGCGCAACGGCTCGCGTTCGTCCGCCAGAGCCCGTCGCTCGCGTTCGACTTCACCGTCGAGGAGTTCGTCCTCCTCGGCCGGGCCCCGCACCACGGCTGGCTCGAAGGCTTCTCGGCCGGGGACCGCCAGCGCGTCCGCGCCGCCCTCGCCGAACTCGACCTCCTCGGCTTCGCCGACCGCGCGCTCGACACCCTCTCCGGCGGCGAGCAGCAGCGCGTCCAGCTCGCCCAGGCGATCGCGCAGGAAGCCGGCGTCCTCCTCCTCGACGAGCCCACGGCCCACCTCGACGTCCACCACCAGTTCGACGGGATGGACCGCGTCGCCGCGCTCACGCCGCGTCGCACCGTCGTCGCCGCCTTCCACGACCTCGCCTTCGCCGCTCGCTACGCCGACCGTCTCCTCGTGCTCGACGGCGGCCGGATCGTGGCCGACGGCCCACCCGCCGCCGTGCTCACCCCGGACCTCATCCGCTCCGTCTTCCGTATGAAGGCCGACGTGGTCGCCGCCCCGGACCGCCCGCTCGACATCCGCTACCTAGCGCCTGTGTGAGTTTTGAGGTTGAGGTTGGAAGTTCGAGGTTCTGCGAGGACGATCGAGCGTACCCGACTTCGAACCTCGTACCCCAAACCCCGAACCCGTGAAAGTCTATACCCGCACCGGCGACGACGGCACAACCGCCCTCTTCGGCGGCGACCGCGTCGCAAAGACGCACCCGCGCATCGCCGCCTACGGCACCGTCGACGAAGCCAATGCTGCGCTCGGCCTCGCCCGCGCCCTCCTCAGCGACGCCCCCGGCGCCGACCGCGCCGATGCCATCCTCGACCGCATCCAGCAAGAACTGTTCGTGCTCGGCGGCGACCTCGCCTCGCCCCACGCGACCAAGTATCCGGTCCCCCGCGTCGAAGCCAGTCACGTCGAGCAATTGGAGCGCGACATCGACGCGCTCGAAGAGGACCTGCCCGCGCTGAAGCACTTCATCCTGCCAGGCGGGTCGCCGGGCGGGGCCGCGCTCCACGTCGCCCGCACCGTCGCCCGCCGCGCCGAACGCCACACCGTCGACCTCGGGAAGATGGAGGAGGTGAACGACCACGCGGCACGCTACCTCAACCGGCTGTCGGACTTCCTCTTCGTCCTCTCGCGCTGGGTCAACCACCGCGCGGGCGTGCCCGAAGCGAAGTGGGTGCCTGTGGACAGGAAGACGCCGAAGCTCGACGGCGAGGACGCTTGAGCTAGCCTGTCCTTGCGAGGAGCGCAGCGACGCGGCAATCTCCTTCGGCCAGCTAGTCGTACGGAGATTGCCGCGTCGGCCTGTCGGCCTCCTCGCAATGACAGTCAGGGCGTTTTCTTCCGGCCGCGCGCCGGTTTCTCCGGCCCCGCCTCCACCGTCAGCGTCTCCGTCACGGTCTCCTCGCCGAGGGTGAGCGTCACGGTGTAGCTGCCGGGCGTGAGGTAGACGCGGCCGTCGTCGGCCTCCTCCTGCTCATCGCGGACTTCGTCGGGATCGACGGTCAGGTTGTACGTCGCCGTGTTCAGGCCGCGCTCGGCGTCGTCGAACGTGGCACTGAGGAGGGTGCCGGTCGAGTCGGTGACGGTGAGGGTGGCCTGGCCGGCGGCGGGCGCGAAGTACGTGATCGCGACCTCGGGCCGGCTCGGCTCGTTCCACGCCCAGCCCCGGTCGCCCCAGCCCTCGCTGTGGCGGACCGACTCGATCTCGAACAGCTGTAGCCCATCCGCCACAGCCTCCGCCGTCAGCGCGCGGACGTGTTCGAGATCGGCGATCCAGATCGACCGGCCGTGCGTGCCGACGACGAGATCGGCGGCGCCCGCGTGAATCACGGCGTCGTGGACGGGCGCGTTCGGGAGCCCGCTCGCCGCGCCGGAGCCCATCATCGTCATGAACGTGGCGCCGCCGTCGAGGCTCGCGTAGAGCCCGTGATCCGTTCCGACGAAGAGCAGGTCGGCGTTCTCCGGGTCCTCGACGATCACGTTCACGGGCTCGGCCGGGAGGTCGGTGCCGATCCGCTGCCACGTCGCGCCGAGGTCGTCGGAGCGGTAGACGTAGGCGTCGAAGTGGTCCCAGCGATAGCCGTTGAGCGCGGCGTAGAGCCGCTCGGTGTCGTGCGCCGACGTGACGACACGGCTGACCCACAAGTCCGGGGGCAGGCCGGCGGAGACGTTCGTCCAGCGGTGCCCGCCGTCTTCGGTGACGTGCACGAGCCCGTCGTCGCTGCCAACCGCGATCAGCCCGAAGCGTCGGGGCGACTCGGCGATGCTCGTGAGCGTGCCGTAGGGCACGTCGCCCGCGATCCCGCCGCGCGTGAGGTCGGCGGAGATCGCCTCCCACGTATCGCCCCGGTCGAGCGAGCGGTGGAGCTTCTGCGAGCCGAGGTAGAGGATGTCCTGGTTGTGGCGCGAGAGGTGGATCGGCGTCTGCCAGTTGAACCGGAGCGGGCGCTCGCCGAGGTCGTGCTCGGGCGTGATCCGGGTGCTTTCGTACTCCGCCCCCGGCGCGGGCCGGTCGAGGCGGAAGTAGTTGCCGAACTGGAATCCGGTGTAGACGGTGTTGTTCGTCCGCGTGTCGATCTCGACCTGCATCCCGTCGCCGCCCATGATCCAGTCGAAGGCGTAGTCGCCCGAGGCGCGCCAGCCGGCATCTGACGGGTCGTGCGTGTGCGGGCCGGCCCAGACGCCGTTGTCCTGCAGCCCGCCGTAGACGTGGTACGGCTCCTGCGTATCCACGGCGACGGTATAGAACTGCCCGACGGCCGGACTGTTGGCCTTGAACCACGAGTCGCCGCCGTCATACGAAATGTTGATCCCGCCATCGTTGCCGTTGACGAGGTGGCCGGGCTTGTTCGGGTTGACGTAGAGCGCGTGGTGGTCGGCGTGGACGTGGTCGCCGTCCACCGCCTTCCACGTCACGCCGCCATCGGTGGAGACGACGAGCGGGACGCCGAGGAGCCAGAGCCGGTCGGGGTCGTCGGGCGCGACGCGGATTTCGCCGAAGTAGTAGCCGTAGGAGAAGAACAGGTCGTCGATGTAGTCGTCGTGCGTGCGCGCCCACGTCGCGCCGCCGTCGTCGGATCGGTAGACCTCGGCCCCGACGACCGGCGTGTCGAAGAGCTGGGCGTTCGCGTCTTCGAGGTAGTCGACGAGCGCGACGGGCTCCAGCCTCCCGTCCTCCACCATCTCGATGAGCGACTGCGCGGTGTACGAGAGCGGGAAGCCGTTGCGATCGAGGTACTCGTTCAGCTCCTCCTCAGCGAGAGCGAGGAACGTGGCGCGGCTCATCGTGCGGAGCGCGTCCTTCGTCAGCGTCGGCGCGTCCTCGTCCTCCTCGTCGGGCCGCCGGGCCTGGTTGTCGAGCGAGGCGAAGAGCACTTGGGGAATGCCCGGATAGACCGTGAGGCCGATCCGCCCGACCGTCTCGCCCGTCGGGAAGCCGCTCGCCGGGGTCGTCACGAGCGTCCACGTGTCGCCGCCGTCCGTCGATTTGTAGATGCCCGAGCCCGCGCCGGCCTCGGTGAAGTCCCACGCCCGCCGCGTCCGCTCCCACGCCGAGGCGTAGAGCACGTCGGGGTCGGCCGGGTCGATGACGAGGTCGACGATGCCGGCGTCGTCGTTCACGAAGAGCGTCTGCGTCCACGTCGCGCCGCCGTCGGTCGTCTTGTAGAGGCCGCGGTCGGGGCTCGGCGAATAGAGCGGACCGAGCGCGGCAACGTAGGCCGTCTCCGGGTCGTCGGGGTGGATGATGATGCGGCCGGTGTGCTCGGTGTCGGCGAGGCCGAGGTGCTGCCACGTGGCCCCGCCATCCGTGCTCTTGTAGATGCCGGCCCCGGCATACGAGGAGCGGCTCGAATTATTCTCGCCGGTCCCGAGCCAGATCGTCTCGCCGTCGCCCTCGGCGTCGCGCCAGTCCACGGCGATGTCGCCGAGCGTCATCACGGCCTGATCGTCGAAGAGCGGCTCGAAGGAAGCGCCGCCGCTCGTCGTCCGCCACAGCCCGCCCGAGGCGTAGGCGACGTAGAACGTCGTCGGGTCGAAGGGCGAGACGTCGACGTCGGTGACGCGCCCGCTCATCACCGTCGGGCCAACGCTACGGAAGGGGACGTTGTTGACGAGCGAGCGGTCGCGCAGTGCCCGGCGGGCAGCGAACCCGGCGAGGCGGGCGTCGGCCGGGGTCGGGGCGACGGCGTTCGGTCGTTCGAGCGCATCCGCAGCTTCGGACGGCTGCGCAGCGGAGGCCGGGGTGAGGAGGGCGAGGCAAAGCGCGAGCGGGGCGAGGCGGAGCATGGGCAGCGGGCGAAGGGGAGGTCGTCTCGTATCTTGGCGGGGCGCCGCCGAATGATAGGCACAACCCCTCTTTCTTGCCCTTCCCGACCCCATGCTTCTCAAGCGATTCTCCTCCTCCGGCCGCCCCAAAGGATTCTCCCGCTTCGAGGACGAAGCCGAAGACGTCACGCGCGACCCCGAGCGCGTTCGCGGCGTCGTCCGCGACGCCTTCCACAAGATCTCCGAGCACCGGAAGGACATCGGCCGCATCGGTGCCGACCTCCCCGTACTGCTCCGCCTCGCGCGGGCGTGGGCCTCGGGCGACTACCGCCGCGTCCCGCTCAAGTCGATCGTCCTCGTCGTCGCGGCCGTGCTCTACTTCCTCAACCCGCTCGACCTCATCCCCGACTTCCTCCCCGTCATCGGCTACCTCGACGACGCGGCCGTCGTGGGCTACGTGCTGCGGACGCTCCAGCAGGAGCTAGAGATTTTCCGCGCGTGGGAAGTCGAACGCTTCCTAACTTCGTAGCCGTACGCCCGGAGCCGAAGCCTCTGGGGACCTGCCACGCCGAGCGTCTTACCCCGATGCCCCGCTCCCTCTCGCGCGCCCGCGCGCTGTGCGTCGCATTTCTCGTGCTCCCGGCCGGCTGCGCCACCGAGCGCACCGTCCTCCCCGCCACCTCGCCCGACCTCCCCGACCACTTCGTCGTCGGTGCCTTCGACAGCGCGGAGACGACGGAGCCCGCGCCGGGCAGCGCGTGCCGCAGCCCGCTCGTGGACCCGCGCGACGGGACGCGGCTGATCCTCTTCGAGTCTACACCGGGCCGCGGCCTCTACGAAGTCCCCGACGGCCGCTACGGCCTCGACGACGACTATCTCTTGCAGGTAGACTGCGGGACCGGCCGCGCCCTCGGCATCGTCCGGCGTTGAGTTCACGATACTGAGGTCACGACGCCGTCCGCGCCTGCCCCGTCGGGCAGAGGTCGAGGACGGGGCAGCGCGGGCACGCGGGGTTCTTCCAGAAGCAGCACCGCTGCCCGTGGAGCATGAACACTTCGTGGTGGTCGTACACCGTGCGGGCGTCCCACTCGGCGGGCATGAGCGCCGCGAGGGCGTCGTGCGCCGGGCCGACGGGCATGGATTCCGGGATGAGCCCGAGCCGCTGCGCGACGCGGTGATGATGGCTGTCCACCGGCAGCGCCGGGCGGCGCAATTCGCTGAAGAGGAGTGTCGCCGCGCTCGTTTTCGGTCCGACGCCCTTCAGCCGTTCGAGCCACGCCCGCGCCTCGGACACGGGGAGGTCAGCGAGGAAACCCAGCGAGAGCTCGCCGCACTCGTCGGTGATGGCGCGGAGGACGGATTGGACGCGTGGCGCTTTCTGCTCGGGCCACGTGCACGCCGACACGGCCGCTTCGACCTCGGCGGTGGGCGCGTCGCGGACGGCCTCCCACGTCGGGAAGCGCTCGCGGAGGCAGGCGTAGGCGCGACCGGAATCGCGGTTTTTAGTGCGGTGCGAGAGGAGTGCGGAGACGAGTTCGCTGAGCGGGTCCTTGTCCGAGAAGAACGGGACCGGGCATTCATAGGCCGCGCACAGCCGGTCGTGGACGGCGAGCGCCTTCGCGCGGAGCGCGGGATCGGGAGAGGATGACATGGTTGATCACACGCTCGCGCTCCGAGCGGGTTGCCCATCCGCCGGGTGAGCCCGCTTCCGTAGTTTCGTTTCTCAGCCCGAGTTGTGCGGAATAGCACCGCCCCACTTCTCCTGTCATCCTGAGCGACGCGAAGGATCTCCCTCGCCACGAAACGCCTCGCAGGACAGATCCTTCCCTGCGTTCAGGATGACAACAGGATAGGGCGCACCTCGGGTTTCTTGCTCGCCCATGACGTACTCGCCGATGACCGTCCGTCCGATCTCCCCCGCCGAAACACGCCCGCTGCGCAGCGAAATCCTCCGCCCCGGCCAGCCCCCCGACTCCCTCGTCTACCCCGGCGACGACGCGCCCAGCAGCTTCCACGCCGGCGCCTTCGTGGACGGCGAGATCGTCGGGATCGCCACCGTCTACCCCGAGCCGATGCCGCCCGAATCGGCCGCGTTGCTTTCCGACGTGGACTTCGATCCGGGCAACGCCTTCCGTCTGCGCGGCATGGCGACGCGCGCGACGCTGCAAGGGTCGGGCCTCGGGCGCGCCGTGCTCACGCGGTGCATCGAACACGTCCGCGGCGCCGGGGCCGAGGTGCTGTGGTGCAACGCCCGCCTCGGCGCGCTGGGCTTCTACGAACGCCTCGGCTTCGCAGCGGTCGGCGACGAGTTCGACATCGCGGGCATCGGGCCGCACTTCGTCATGTGGAAAGACGTGCGCCGCGCCGGCTAACCGGAAGGTGACGCTCCGCAGCATTCCGCTCCGTACGTGCCATCCGATTGACAATCCGGCAAGCCTGCTGTTATCCTGCTTCCCCCCGTGCGGTTACCCCGTGCTCGTCCTCCTCCCCCGCCTGACCTCGTCGCCATGAAAATCCCTTCGCTCGTCCTCCGCCAGCTCTACACGTTCGGCAGTCTCGCTCGCGAGAACGGCGGGGTCCGCTTCAGCCTCAAGAACCGGCTCTCCGACGTCACGCTCCTCCGGCTCACCGAGGTCAGCATCGACGGCACGACGATCCCGGCGGACCGCCTCTCGCTGGAGCTCTCCGACGGCACCACGCGGCCCGCGTCCGCCCTCTCGCCGGATCGGCCGATCCCGCTCCCGCTCCGCGAGGTGATCCACCTCAAAGCCCGCGACACGGACCTCGGCGACGGCGTCCACCACATCCAGATCGGCTTCGACACGGACGGCTTCGGGAAGCTCTCGTTCAAGGTGAAAGACGCCGTGACCGAGCGCGACGAGAACCGCGTCCGTATCCCGCGCGACACCGAGGACGACTACTCCGAGGACGCCATCGCCGAGCGGCAGCAGTTCGTCGAGGAGTTCACGGGGACGAAGCTGGAGCACGTCCCGCACTACTCGTTCGACCCGCACGCCTTGCAGGGGAATGTCGAGAGCTTCATCGGCGTGGCGCAGATCCCGCTCGGCATCGCGGGACCGATCACGGTCCACGGCGAGCACGCCCAGGGCGACTTCCTCATCCCGCTCGCCACGACCGAGGGCACCCTCGTCGCCTCGTACAACCGGGGGATGAAGGTGCTCAACATGTCCGGCGGCGTGAAGTGCACCGTCTCTGAGGACTGCATGCAGCGCGCGCCCGTGTTCATCTTCGAGTCCGCCCGCGAGGCCCGCGACTTCAAGGAGTGGTTGAACCACAACATGGGCCCCATCCGCGAAGCCGCCGAAGGGACGACGAGCGTCGGCAAACTCGTGTTCATCGACACGTACCTCTCCAACAACTTCGCCTTTTGCCGCTTCAACTTCACGACGGGCGACGCCGCCGGGCAGAACATGGTCGGCCGCGCCACCTTCGCCGCGTGCTCGTGGATCCTCGACAACAACGACACAATCCGCCGCTTCTTCCTCGAGAGCAACTTCGCCACCGACAAGAAGGCGAGCCAGGTGAACATCATGCGGACGCGCGGCAAGCGCGTCACGGCCGAGTGCACGATCAAGGCCGAAGTCCTGCGCCAGCACATGCGCGTCGAGCCGAAGGGGCTCTACTACCACTGGGGCATTGCCGGCGCGATCGGGTCGATCCTCTCCGGGGCCAACAACAACGGGCTCCACTCGCCGAATGGCATCACGGCCATGTTCATGGCGACGGGGCAGGACGTGGCGAACGTCTCGGAGTCCTCAGCCGCCCTGCTCTACTGCGACCTCACGCCCGACGAAGACCTCTACATGTCGATCACGATCCCGTCGCTCATCATCGCGACGCATGGCGGCGGGACGGGCGGGGCGACGCAGCAGGAGTGCCTGAAGATGCTCGGCTGCGTGGGCCGGGGGAAAGCGAAGAAGCTGGCCGAGATCATCGCCGGCGTCGTGCTCGCGGGCGAGATCTCGCTCGCCTCCGCCATCTCGTCGAACGACTGGGTATCGAGCCACGAGCAGTACGGCCGCAACCGCTAGCGTACCGGCTCTGGATTTAGCCCGATTCTTTGCACCGGAGGGGCGGCTGGCTGGCCGCCCCTCCGCGTATGTTGCAGTCCATTCTTCTCCTCGCCTGTCCTGCCTGTGCTCGCCGTCACGATCCCCTTCCTCAACGAACTCGTCGCGCTCTTCGCCGCGAGCGTGGCGATCGCGTACCTCTGCTACCGGCTCAAGCTCGTCCCCATCGCGGGGTTCCTGATCGCGGGCGTGCTCATCGGGCCCCACGCGCTCGGGCTGGTGTCCGAGCAAGAGTTGGTGGACGTCCTCGCCGAAGTCGGCGTGATCCTGCTGCTGTTCACGATCGGCGTCGAGTTCAGCCTGACGAAGCTGGCGAAGCTGGGCAGCGCGATCTTCGTCGGCGGCGGGCTCCAGGTCGGGATCACGATCGCGCTCATCACGGCGGCGCTCGTGGCATTCGGCGGGACGTGGCAGAGCGGGGTGTACACGGGCTGCCTCGTCGCGCTGAGCAGCACGGCGATCGTGCTCGGACTCCTCGCCGAGCGGGCGGAGTCGGACACGCCGTCGGGCCAGCTCTCGCTCGCGCTCCTCATCTTCCAGGACCTCGCCATCGTCGTGATGGTGCTGCTCGTGCCGCTCCTCGCCGGGCAGGGCGGGACGACGGGCGAGTTCCTGTGGGTCCTCGCGAAAGCGGCCCTCCTCATCGCCGCCGTGCTCGTGCTCGCGCGCCGCGGCGTGCCGTGGCTCCTCGACAAGATCGCGCGGACGCGGCGGCAGGAGCTGTTCCTCCTCACCGTCGTCGCCGTGTGCTTCGGGACGGCGGCGGTGTCGAGCCTCGCCGGGGTCAGCCTCGCGCTCGGGGCGTTCCTCGCCGGGCTCGTCGTGAGCGAGAGCGAGTACAGCGAGCAGGCGCTCAGCGAAGTCCTTCCGCTGCGGACGATCTTCAACGCCGTGTTCTTCGTGTCGGTGGGGATGCTGCTCGACCTCTCGTTCTTCCTCTCAAACCTGGGCCTCGTCCTCGCCGTCGCCGCCGTCGTCGTCGTCGTCAAGCTCGTGACGGCGTCGGCGGGCGTGCTCGCCCTGGGCTACCCCGTGCGGATCGCGGCGGCGACGGGGCTGACGCTCGCGCAGATCGGGGAGTTCTCGTTCGTGCTGGAGCGGGCGGGCCGCGCGGCGGGCCTCTCCCCCGCCGGGCTCGGCGATACGGGCGAGCAGGTGTTCATCGCGTCGACGGTCCTGCTAATGCTGCTGACGCCGCTCCTCATCCAGACCGGCCCCCGTCTCGGCACCGCCCTCGCGCGGACGCCGCTCCGCCGCCTCGGGGCCTCCGTCGATCCCGTGGAGGAGGCCGCCGACGAGCCGGAGCTCGAAGACCACGTGATCGTCGTCGGCTACG
Source organism: Rhodothermales bacterium (assembly GCA_039944855.1). Classification (NCBI taxonomy): domain Bacteria; kingdom Pseudomonadati; phylum Rhodothermota; class Rhodothermia; order Rhodothermales; species Rhodothermales bacterium. The sequence continues at coordinate 187,030 of JBDUXZ010000005.1, forward strand.
GCCCGGCCGGCCGCCGCCTCGTCCAGGTGCTCCGCGACACAGGCATCCCGTTCGTCGTGCTCGAGATGAACCCGGAGTCGGTGAAGACGATGAACGACGCGGGCGTCCGCGCCATCTACGGCGACGCGACGCGGCAGCACATCCTCGAACTCGCGGGCGTCGAGACAGCCAAGCTCGCCGTCGTCGTCATCAACGATCCGGCGGCGTCGCCGCGCATCATCCAGCTCGCGCGCTTCCTCAACCCCACGCTCCAGATCGTCGCCCGGACGCGGTTCCTCGCCGACATTGAGCGGCTCCACGAGGTCGGCGCGGACATCGTCGTGCCCGAGGAGATGGAGACGACGGTGCGGATCTTCTCGCACGTCCTCGGATCGTACATGGTGCCGCCCGAGGAAATCGAGCGGAAGGCGCGCGCCCTCCGCGCCGAGGACTACGGCGTGCTGCGCGGGAGCATCCAGGAGGCGCACCTCATGGTGTTGCAGGGCCTCGACGAGGAGGGGATGCACACGCGCGCCGTCGCCGTGCGGGCGGGGGCACCCGCCGCGGGCGAGACGCTCGAAGCCCTCGCCCTGCGCCGCGACCACAGCATCACCGTGCTCGCCGTTCGCCGGGGCGATCAGACGATCGCGAGCCCCGCCGGCAACTTCCGCGTCGAGGCCGGCGACCGCCTCATCCTCGTCGGCCTCGCCGAGCACTTCGCCGCCTGCGCCGACCTCTTCCGCCCCCCCGTCGCCCGCCCCGCCGACGCCGAGACGTAATCCCCCATCCCGTGACTCTGCCCCGCTCCTCTTCCTCCACCATCGCCTCACGGAAGTATGAACTCTGACGAGTCCCGAGCGACCCCGTTCGCCCAGACGTACTTCCACGGAACGAAGGCTGACCTCCGGGTTGGGGATCTGATTGAGGTCGGCTTCGCGTCGAACTTCGGCCAGAGGAACAACGCAGGGTACATCTTCTTGACCGCGACCCTCGACGCCGCGATCTGGGGGGCCGAACTCGCTTTCGGAGATGGGCGCGAGAGGATCTACCTAGTGGAGGCGACCGGCCCCGTTGAGGACGACCCCGACCTGACGGACCGGAAGTTTCCCGGCAACCCCACGATGTCGTATCGGTCCACGCACTCGTTCAGGGTCATCGGAGAGGTCGGCGTGTGGCAGGGGCATCCGCCGGAGCAAGTCGAAGCGATGAAAGACGGCCTAAACAAGCTGAAAGAGCAAGGGGTCAAGTCGCTGAACGACGAGGCGTGATAGCTCCGGCGCGGCAGAACCTACCGCTGCAGGCTGACAGCACGTACGAGCGTCCTTGCCTCTTTCGAGCGGCGGTGTCTACACTGCCTCGTCCTACCGACCAGTCAGCGCGCTGCGGCTGAGCGGTCCATGCTCTGTTGAGAAGCTCGAATGGGTGTCATCCTGAGCAGAGGCCGCAGGCCGGAGTCGAAGAACCCGTAGGGACTCGTCCCGAAGGCTCGGCGAAGCCCATCTTTCCGGGGAAACCCGCAACGGACTGTTGAAACCGTGCCCGCAGAGATCCCTCGGCTCCACTCCGTTCCGCTCGGGATGACAAAGTGGAGAGCTTCTCAACAGAGCAAGCGGTCCACAGTTCGTCGCGCGGCGGCGTGGCCGTTGGCGTAGGGGCGAGGCATGCCTCGCCCCTACCTCGGCCGGTGCGCGCCGAAGGGCACGAGCCGTCGGGCGCCTCGACGTATTTTGCGCACCATCCGGTCCCTTCCATGCCCGACACGCCTCCTCCCCGCCCGCTCGACGACGACGCGCTCGACGCGGCGTTCGAGGCCGCCCGTTCCGGCGGGGGCGACGTCGGCCACGGCCCGCCGCCCGAGTCGCTCCCTCGTACCCTGCCCGAGGCGCGGCCGGTACAGCCCCCGCCCGATCCACCACCGATCAGCCCAGCCGTCCCGCCGTCCGGCTTCGAGGTGCTCGAAGAGGGGCCGCCGCCGAGCCTCGTCCGCCGCTTCCTCACGACGTGGCGCCACGCCATCGGGCTGATCTACGGTGCCGCGATCGCCGTCGCCCGCGACCGCGAGCAGTTCGACTTCGTCAAGGGGTTCCCGCTCTTCCTGATCCAGGTCGCCGCGTTCTTCCTCCGGCCGTTCGTGCGGAAGGACCTCCGCGCGCTCCCGCTCGAAGTCCAGCTCCGCCGCCGCCTCGAAATCCTCGGGCCGACGTACATCAAGCTCGGGCAGGTCCTCGCGCTCCGCACCGACATCTTCCCGCCGTTCATCACGGCGGAGCTCCAGCACCTCCTCGACCGCCTCCCCGTCGTCCCGTTCGCGCGCTACCGCGAGCTTGTCGCGGGGGGGCTCGGCCGCCCCATCGACACGATGTTCGCGTGGATCGACGAGCATCCGCTCGGCAGCGCGTCGATCGCGCAGATCCACCGGGCCCGGACCGTCGACGGCGACGACGTCATCATCAAAGTCGTCAAGCCGAACATCGGCGAGATCCTCAAACGGGACGCCCGGCTGCTCGGCTTCTTCGGCTCGTTCCTCCAGCTCTTCTTCGCGAAGTACCAGCCGAAGCGGGTGATCGACGAGTTCACCGAGTACACGCTTCGCGAGGTCGACCTCCGGCGCGAGGCCGACAACGCGCGGCAGTTCGCGCTCAACTTCGCCGACCTCCCCGGCATTCGCTTCCCCCGCATCTACCCCGCCTTCAGCAGCCGGTCCGTGATGACGATGGAACGGTTCGACGGGCTGCGGCCGGACAGCACGGCGGCGCAGCGGCTCCCGCTCGAAGACCGCGAGGCCGTGATCGACCTCGGCGCGGAGTCGATCATCCGGATGCTCTACCGCGACGGCTTTTTCCACGCCGACCTCCACCCCGGCAACCTCTTCATCCTGCGCGGCCCCCACGGCGAGCCGCAGCTCGGCTTCATCGACCTCGGGATGGTCGGCTACTTCGACGGCGAGCTGCGACGGACGCTGATGTACTACTACTACTCGCTCGTCACGGGCGACGCCGAGAACGCCGCGCGCTACCTCGCCTCCGTCGCCGAGCCCGGCCCCGGCGGAAACGTGGACGGCTTCCGCAAGGCCGTCGCCGAGGTGTGCCGCCGCTTCCAGCGCGCCGCGAACTTCAGCGACTACTCGCTCGGGCAGATGGTGATGGAGTCGGTCTCGCTCGGCGGCCGGTACCGCGTCTACTTCCCCGTCGAACTCGTGCTCATGGTGAAGGCGCTGGTCACGTTCGAGGCCGTCGGCCACGCGCTCATCCCCGACTTCGACGTAGCGAAGCTCTCGCAGCGGCACGCGAATAAGACGTTCGTCGAGAAGTTCAACCCGCTCGCCCTCGGGAAAGAGAGCCTGCGCGGACTGCCCGAGCTCGTGGACCTGATGGTGCACGCGCCGGTCTTGCTCTCCGACGCGATCCGGTTCGTCGAGCACCGCGTGAAGCGCCCGCCCCCGAACCCGCTCGACGGGGTGAAGAGCACCCTCCTCTCGGGGTTCTCCCTCCTGGGCGGATCGCTCGTCGCCGGACTCGGCGGGCCGTGGTGGCTGTGGGTCCCGCTCTTCGGCCTCGCCGTCGTGTTCGGGCTGGGGGCGCGGAGCCGGTGAAGCCCGCCCCGTCCTACGTCCGCGACCTCCCGCCGACCGTCGGCACAGGACCGCCCTTCGCCCCCGGCACGGCGACGTGGGAGCCCTACGACGCGCCGTTCCACCACGCCGTCACGGCGGCGTACGAGCCCGTCATCGACCATTACTTCCGCGCCCACGTTGTCGGGGCCGAGCACCTCCCGACCGAAGGACCGGCCCTCCTCGCGGCGAACCACAGCGGCAGTGGCTTCCCCCACGACGCGATGGTGCTCGACACGCTCCTCTGGCGGCGCGACGGCCGGCCCGGCCCCGAGCGGAAGCTCCGCACCCTCTTCGAGCGCGAGATCTCGCTCGCGTGGTGGACCCGCTTCCTCGGACTCGACGACTTCTGGCGGCGCTGCGGCGGCGTCGACACCACGGTCACGAACATGGACCGGCTGCTCGCGCGCGGCACCCGCGCCCTCTACTTCCCAGAGGGCGCCGACGGAATCGCGAAGGGATTCGATCAACGCTACCGACTCCAACCGTTTTCGCCCGCGTTCGTGAAGCTCGCGGCCCGGCACGATGCGCCCGTCGTCCCGGTCCACGTCGTCGGCGCGGAGTGGGCGGCACCGTTCGGGTACACGACGCGGCGCGCGAACCGCTTCGTGCAGCGGTGGCTCCACGTCCCGTTCTTCCCGTTCCCGGTGATCCTCCTCGGCCTCGTCCCGGTGTTGTGGTACTTCGCACTCCCGTGCAAGCTGCGGTACGTCGTCACCGAGCCCGTCGATGTGCGGAGCTGGCTGCGCGACGCCGGGGCGGCGGACCCGAGCCGCCCGACACGGTCCGAGGCCGAGGCCGTGGCCGAGCGGCTGCGCGAGCAGATGCAGGCGGAGCTCGACCGGCAGGTCGCCGTGCACGGCCGCGCGCCGTTCGACGTGCGGAGCCTCGGTCCCTCGCTCTGGCGGCAGCGCCGCCGCCTCTTACGGCTTCTCCCGACGGGCTGGCCTGGTCCGTTCCTCCGGCTCGAACGCGATCTGAAAGAAGGGGCTTCTTCACGCCGCCGGTTCCGCGATTGGGACCTGTTCGCGTGGTACGTCCCCGTGCTCGGTTGGCCGCTGCTCGCGCTCTTGCGCCGCCTGCGTCGCCCGCCGTGCGGGTTCCGTGGTCTCGCGCGCCGCGCGGCCCGGCTGCAACAGGGCGAGTTCCGGTGGTCGCTCAAAGACCTCCCGCTCCCGCCCCTCGAGGCGTCCCCTCCGCTCCCCATCTCTTCCGCTACACCATGACTCCGACCTCCTCCGCCGGCCCGATCCGCGTGGGCCTCCTCGGCTATGGCCTCGCCGGGTCGGCGTTCCACGCCCCCCTCATCGCCGCGACGCCGGGGATGGACCTCGCCGCCGTCGTCACCGGCAACGCCGAGCGCGCGCAGCAGGCCCGCGACCGCTACCCCGGCGCACTGATCGTCCCGTCGGCCGAACGACTCTGGGAGCGGGCCGACGATCTCGACCTCGTCGTGCTCGCGACGCCGAACCGGACGCACGTCCCGCTCACGCTCGCCGCTTTCGATGCCGGGCTCGGTGTCGTCGTCGACAAGCCACTTACGCCGACGGTCGACGACGGCCGCCACCTCATCGCCGAAGCCGAGCGGCGAAACCTCTTGCTCACCGTCTTCCACAATCGGCGGTGGGATGGCGACTTCCTCACGCTGCAACGGCTGCTGCGCGAGGGTGCGCTCGGCGACGTGCAGCGGTTCGAGTCGCGGTTCGAGAAGTGGCGGCCGGTCCCGAAGCCGGGGTGGAGGCAGCAGGCCGCGCCGGAGGAGGCGGGCGGCCTGCTCTTCGACCTCGGCGCGCACCTCATCGACCAGGCGCTCGTGCTCTTCGGCCCGGTCCGCGACGTCTACGCCGAGCTCGACGCCCGCCGCGGCGACGTGGACGACGACGTGTTCGTCGCGCTCACGCACACATCCGGCGTCCGCTCGCACCTCTGGATGAGCGCCGTCGCCGCCGACCTCGGCCCCCGGATGCGCGCGCTCGGCAGCCGCGCGGCGTACACGAAATACGACCTCGACGTGCAGGAGGACCGGCTGCGCGCGGGTGCCACACCCGACGAGCCCGGCTTCAGCGACGAGCCGGAGGAGCAGTGGGGGTACATCCGCAGCGGCGACGAGGCCGAGTCCGTCGCCACCGAACCCGGCGACTACCTCGCGTTCTACGCCGGCGTCCGCGACGCGCTGCGCACCGGCTCGCCGCTGCCCGTCGATCCCGAAGACGCCGTCCGGGGGCTCGCCGTCATCGAAGCGGCACGGCGGTCGAGCGAGACGCGGAGCGTCGTGACCCTGTGACCCTCACCGAATCCGCGTCACCGTCCGCGTGACCCCGAACGTCTCGCCGACGGCGCGGACGAAGTAGACCCCGGCGGCGAGGCCTTGCCCATCCCACCGGAGGTCGAGTGCGCCCGTGGGCGACGACACCACGGTCCCGTCGAACAGCTGCGCCACCCGCCGGCCCAGCGTGTCGTAGACGTCCACCCGCACGTCCTGCGCATCCGCCACGATCACCTCGACCGTAGCCACGTCCGCGAAGGGGTTGGGGTACACGGCGAGGGCGAACGCCCCGTCGAGGACCGAGACGACGAGCGGCTGGCTCACGACCTCGGTGCCGTCGGCTCGCGTGAGACGGAGGCGGAAGGCGTACACGCCCTGCTCCAACCCCGGCACGCGCACGGTGTACGCCGCCGACCCCGACGGGTCGAGCGGGGCGATCGCCACATCGACGGGCTCGAAGCGGCCATCCGCCCCTTCTTGCTCCAGCACGGCCGTGACGAACTCGCTGTCGAGACCGAGGCGGAACGTCAGCACCACGTCACCCTCCGTTACGCGGGCGGTGAAGCTGCTGAGCCCGCCCTCGAGCAGCGCCCGGCAGTCGGGGCCGAGCGGCCACCCGATGTCGCGGAAGATGGCGCACGTGAACGGGCCCGGACTGAAGATGGCCTCGGCGCGCGCGAGGAACGGCGTCATCAGCGAGTTTGCGTCGCCCGCCGGCGACACCGCTTCGTCGAGGTGGGAGAAGCTGGAGCCGGGCTCGAAGTTCGACGGGGCGAAGAGGTCGATGGGAACGGCCGCGTTCGACGGAGTGGCGCTCGGCCCGTCGAAGAAGACGGCATCGCTGCGGAGCACGGTGCCGAGGGCGAGCGACGGGTTCGGATACACGTTGGTGTCGAGGAGCGATACGCCGGTGGCGTCCTCCGCGAAGCGATCGAAGATGAGGGGCCGCAGCGCATCGGACCCGAACCCCCAGCACCCCTCCCCCACACTGACCTCGCCGAGCAACGCGGGGCAGGCGCCGTCCTCCCCGTCCGTCACCACGGAGAACGAGCCGAAGAACCCGAGCCCGTGCCCGAGCTCGTGCAGCACGACGGTAGCGAAGTCGTACCTCCCGCGCGGGGTGCTGCCATCTGTCCCGAAGTACCAGTCGACGTCGCTGTTAAACGTCGCCGTGATGTCGACGCCGGGGCAGACCTCGGCGCCGAGCGGGTTGAGGTCTTCACCGAGGATGGCTTCGGCGAGCGCCACGGCGTACCACGTATTCGGGACCGGAAGCTCGGGCCCTGCCTCGACACACGCGGGGCCCGTCGCGGCCAGCGTCTGCGCTTCGAGCGACGAGAAAACGGCGCGCACGCGGATCGGGATGGGCGATTCGATGTGGGTCGCCCAGATGCCGGCGGCGAAGGCAAACGCCGCCTCCGCCGCGGGCGGGAAGCCGGAGAGGTCGAGGTCGAACTGCGCCCGAGCCGTCCCACGTAGCGCGCTCGCGGCGGGCGGCGCGACGAAGGTGAATGCGTCGTAATCGGCGGCGTAGAGCGTGTCGGCCGGCGGCGCGATGCGCTGAGCCAGCGCCGCATTCCCCAGCGTGAGGGCCAGCCATACGAGGAGGAATCGGGGCATCGGGGACTTCGTGTCGTGCAGCGGCTCGATGGGACTCGACGCGCTCAGAGCCGACCGAGCGCGGCCTTCGCGCGCTGCTGGAGCGCCTTGTTGTACTCGTACGGCTGCTCGTTGGCGAGGGCGCGCTCGTAGGCCGACCGTGCCGCCGCCGTGTTGCCCATCGCTTCGTGGACTTCGCCGGTGTAAAACAGGGACCACGGCCCCCACTTCGCGAGGTCGTCGCCGGGGCGGTTGATGGCGAACTCGTAGTGGCGGAGCGCTTCGTCCCACTCCTTCAGCACCTGATAGGCCCGGCCGCTGCGGTACGCCGCCTCGGCCCGCTCGATGGGCGGCGCCTGCTGATCGCCGAGGACGGGCTGCACGGCCTTCACCGCTTCGCGGTAGCGCCCGCCGTCGAAGGCGTTGCGGCCGAGGAGGAGCGCCCGCTCCCGAGGCGTGAGCGGGGCCTCGATCCGCTCCTTCGCCTCCCGCAGCGCGGCGGCATCGCTGTCGTAGTCCTCGCGCGTGCGGACACGCTCGTAGGCCCGAATCGCGCCGGCTCGATCGCCCGTCATGTCGAGCGAAAGTCCGACGTGGAGGTACGCCTGCGCGAGCAGGGCTTGGCCCGGGAACGTCTTCACGTAGCGCTGGAAGTAGCGCGCCGCTTCGGCGAACTCGTTCTGCCGGAAGAGGGCTTCACCGAGGAAGTAGTCGACGTAGGGCATCGTGAACGTCCCCGGCGTCTGGAGCTGCCGCGCGGCGTTGCGCAGCGCCGTCTCCGCGCCCGTCGCGTCGCGCTGCGTGAGGAGCGCGAAGCCGTGGATGTAGCTCACGAGCGGGCTCGTCGGATGCCGCCGCCGCATCGCCACGACGTACTCCATCCCGCCCTTCTTCGAGTCGTTGACGAGGAGGTCGGTGAGGGCGAAGATCATCGAGGCCTCGTCGCGGTAATACGCGCTCCGGGCGGCCGACGCCTCCATCTCGGCCAGCCCCTCCTGCACCGTCCCGCCGAACCCCATCAGCTTCAGCATCCAGCGGAAGTTCTTCGGCACGAGCCCGACCGCCGTGTGGCACAGCCCCATCCCCCACGACGACTCGAAGAAGGCGGGGTGCTCCGTCACGTTCTTCTCGAAGTGGTTGTACGCCTGCCGGAGCGCGAACGCGGCGCGGGCATACTCCGTCTTCTTCGCGTGGATCACGGCGCGGTGCAGCTCGGTCTCGGCGCGGAAATGCGTCCGCCACGGCGACTCCGGCATCGATTCCAGAGTGGCGAGCAGGGCATCGCTCCGCTCGAAAAACCGGTCGTAGAGCGCATCCTGCTCCAGGATCATCGCCCGCCACAACGCCACTTTCGAGAGGTGGAGGAGCGCCGCCGGCCGCCCCGAGGGCTGCGCGCCGAGCCGCTCGAACGTCGCCTCCGCCGCGTCGAGTTGGAAAGCGATCATCTGCGTCCGGCCGCGGTCGAGGAGGGCCACCGCTTCGGGCTCGCGCACGAGCATCGGCCCCGGATCGGTGGCGGCGAAGGCCGCAGGCAGGGCCAGCCAGAAGGCGAAGAGAGCGAGCAGGCGGAGCCGCATCGGAGAGGGAAAAGAATGGAGGTGCGCGGAGAGGGGTAACGTATCGGCGCGTGAGATCGCGCTTTCAATCGAACACGTTCACTTCAATAATCGGGCGACGCTCGGTGGGGCGTTCCCGTTCAGGCTTCGGCCGTGACGCGGATGTGATCGGGCGCGGGGTCGAGGTTGGGCGGGCCGAGCTGGCCTTCGGACGCGGCGATCATCGTCGCCACCGTCGCGTCGCCCGTGATGTTCGTCACGGTGCGGAGCATGTCGAGGATGCGGTCCACGCCGAGGATGAGGGCTATGCCGGCGACGGGGACCTCGACGGACTGGAGGATGATCACGAGCATGATGATGCCCGCGCCCGGCACCGCCGCCGTCCCGATCGACGCGAGCACGGCCGTGAGGACGATCGTGAGCTGGGCGGCGAGCGGGAGGTCGAGCCCGATAGCCTGGGCGATGAACACGGCAGCGACGGCCTGGTAGAGCGCCGTCCCGTCCATGTTGATCGTCGCCCCGAGCGGGAGCACGAACGACGAGATCTCCTCGCTCACGCCGAGCTTCTCCTCGCACCGTTCCATCGTTACCGGCAGCGTCGCCCCGCTCGACGAGGTCGAGAACGCGACGAGTTGGGCCGGGCCGATCCCACGATAGAACGTCCCGAGCGACATCGGGGTGAAAGACTTCAGGAGCAACGCATACGTCACGAGCATGTGGATCGCGAGCCCGAGCACGACGGCGAGGCAGTAGTAGCCGAGCGCGCCGACGAGCTCGACGATCCGGTTGATGTCGTCGCCCGCTACCTGCGTGATCGTCCCGGCGAGGAGCGCGAACACGCCGATCGGCGCCATCAGCATGATGACGTCGACGAGCCGAATGATGAGGTCGTTGAGCCCCTCGACCACGTCGAGCACCGGCTTGGCCTTCTCGCGCGGGATCTGGATCAGCCCGATGCCGATGAAGAGGGCGACGAACACGACCTGGAGCATATTCCCGTTGTCGGAGAACGCCGCGAAGACGTTGCCCGGCACGATGTCGACGAGGAACTGGAGCGGGCCGCGGGACTGCGCCGCCGCCGCCGCCGCCTCGCGCGAGGCGAGGTCGCCGGAGTACGCCGCGCCGAGCTCGGCCTGGAGCGCGTCGGGAATCGCAGCGCCAGGCTGGAGGAGGTTCACGATCACGAGCCCGATCGTCACCGCGACGGCCGTCGTGCCGAGGTAGATCAGGATCGTCTTCCCGCCGATGCGCGAGAGCTTGCGGAGGTCGCTCAGCGACGCGACGCCGAGGACAAGCGAGGCGAGAACGAGCGGGACGGCGATGAGCTTGAGCGCGTTGAGGAAGATCGTCCCGAACGGCGCGATCCAATCGCTCGTGAACTGCCCCCACCCGTTCGCCGCCGCGATCACGCCGTAGATCAGGCCGAGGACGAGGCCGAGGATGATCTGCCAGTGGAGCTGTTTGTACCAGGGCATGCGCGCGGAGGTTAGGGAGGAAGGCCGCGAGAAAGTACGCACAGCGGACAGAGAGCAGAGGGCAGAATGCAACGGGCAGACGACGGTGGACCGTGGACAGGGGACAGAAGACAACGGACACCTTCACCACGGGCACCCGTAGGGGCAGACCCCTGTGTCTGCCCGGCCGAGGAATGGTCCCCCGTTCTCCCACGGCGTCCGTAGGGGCGAGGCGTGCCTCGCCCGTGGCGAGCGCAGGCACAACGACGGGCGGCTTACCGCAGGGCGATGAACGCGGCCGGGAGCAACGCCCCGGTGAGCGTGCAAGCGAGGTTCACCCTGTCGTTCGTGAGCCAGCGCCAACCCCGAACGAGGGCGTTCGAGTCCGATCGCTCCGTGAGCTGTCCGCTCGCGTCGCGGTAGAGCGCCTGCGCCGTCGCCCCGAGCAAACTGTCGACGAGCGCCGCTGCCATCCCGCCACCGACGATGACGAGCGCCGCCGCCGCCACCCCGACGCCGTCGAGCCGGACGCCGCCGACGGGCAGCACGCTCAGAAACACGACCGTGGCGCCAGCGAGCGCGCCGAGCGTACCCGCGAGCGACACGCCGCCCGACGTGCCCGGCGGGACGCGCCGCCCACTCCAGATCAACCGCGTCGGCCCCTGCGCGAGCGTGCCGATCTCCGTTCCCCACGTGTCGGCCGCGGCGGCGGCGAACGCCCCGACGTAGCCCCAATAGAGCGCGTCGACGGGGACGAACACGTACGCGATGAGGAGCGCCCACGCGACGCCGCCGTTCGCGTACACCTGTCCCGCGTCGCGTCGGCTGCCCTTCTCCGCGAGCTTCTCCGCCTGCGCCTTCCGTCGCCGCCCGAGCTTCGAGAGCAGGCTCGACAGCACGAAGAACGTGACGCCCGGCACGGCCCACGCCGGCCCGAGCACGACGACGGAGAACGCGAGACCCGCCGTCGCGAGTGCCCCGGATCGATCGAGGAAGCCCACGGCGTAGGCCGCTCCGCTGAACGCGACGGCGACAACGACGGCAGCGACCAGCAGCCCCGCCGCTTCGGGCTCCCCGTGCAGCATCGTCAGCGGGACCACGGCCGCGACGACGATGAAGAAGTTGTCCCACCCCCGGCTCGCGAGCGCCTCGGCCCCGGTCGTGAGTGACGCGACGACGAACGCCGCCGCCAGGCTCCCGGCGACCGTCAGCCCGTGCCCGCCGAGTACGGCGAGGGCACCCATCGTCACGGCGAAGGCGGAGAGGAAAAACGCGAGCGACCCCGCCACCGACTTCTCGTTCGATCCGACGACGAACCGGCCGGGCCGCCGCAGCCCCATCCCCACGGCCGACGCGAGCGGGTCGGAGAGCGCGAGGATGAGGAACGCCGTCTGCAAGATGTATACGCGGCCGGCGTCGAGCGTCCAGCACGTCACGAGCGCGAAGAGGAGCGCGAGCGGGAACGTGACCGTCCCCCAGCTCCGCCGCTGAATGCCGTGCATCCCCGGAAACACGCGCCGCGGGATCGCCCACAGGTTGACGACAACGAACAGGCCCGCCAGCACGTACACCCCCGTCGGCTGAGAGAACCACAGCGGGCAGAGCGCGACGAGCACACCCGTCGCGGCGTGGACGAAGCGCCGCGACGCCTCGGGCGGCAACCCCGCCCTCGCCCGGAGCGCCTCGCCCATCGCCACCGCCACCAGCAACCCGGAGCCGAACAGGGCGAACGCGAGGGAATCGGACATGGAGTGCAGAATGACTTGGAGTTGTACCCTCCACACCGCCCGGCGATGAATCACCGGGCTTACGGCAGAAGCCCCTCTGGGGCTGTCCTGTGCACCGCTGTAGAGGGCGCTTCAGCGTCCTTACGCTCGTGAGCCCGGCGGTTCACCGTCGGGCGGGGCCGGCGGTTCACCGTCGGGCGGGGCCGGCCCAAAGAACGAGGGTGCCGGTAGCAGGAAACTACCGGCACCCTCCCGTATCGCGCATCGAAAAGTACGCTACCGCAGCACGTTCAGCAGCAGCGAGAACCGGAGCGTGTTGGCGAGCGGCGACTCGTCCTCGAGGGGATAGATGTACGAGAAGTCCACGCCGATGAGGTTGTACCGGATGCCCGCGCCGAAGGTGAGGAACTTCCGGTTGCCGTTGTACGGGTCCTCGTAGAAGAAGCCCGTGCGGAAGGCGAACAGGTCGTTGTACCAGTACTCCATCCCGGTCCCGATCGTGATCTGCCGGAGCACGCCGACCTCCTCGAACGTCGTCGGGTCGTCGGGGTCCACGGGGTCCTGGCCGCTCGCGACGCGGATGCTCTTCCACGACGAGAAGATGGCCTCGGCGAACGACTTCGCACCCGTGCTGTCGAAGTCCACGAGCGTCTTGTTGAAGTCGACGGCGAAGTTCAGCTTGTTGAACTCGTCGAGCTGCGCGCTGACGGCGCCGCCGAAGCGGAGGTTCGTCGGGATCGGGTCGTTGCGGCCGCTGTCGCCGACCGTGTAACCGATGGCGGGGCCCATGTTGGCGAGGTTGAACCCGAGCTTCGTCGTGAGCGGGACGCTGCCGAGCTCGACGGGCTTGAAGGTGTAGAGCGCGCCGAGGTCGACACCGACCGACACGCCCGCCTTCGTCTGCGTCTCCCCGACCGACCGGCCGCCGGAGAGGTTCGAATAGATCAGCCGAACGCCGGTCCCGAGCGCGAGCCCGCGCGTCACCTGCCGTCCGTACGAGGCGCCGGTGGCGAGTTCGTAGGAGCGGAAAGTCCCGAGGTTCACGTTGTTCTCGTCGCGGTACTCCTGCTCGCCGAGGTTGAGGAAGGTGATGTGGGCCCCGAACGTCCCGATCCCTTCGAGCTGGTACTTGCCCGTGAGGTGCTCGTAGAAGAGGTCCGACGTGATGGCGGGGAGCCACTGCGCGTGCGTCAGTGACACCTCGGCCCCCTCCTGCGCGGCGAGGCCGGCGGGGTTCCAGAAGATGGCGCTCGCGTTATCGGCGAGGGCGACGCCCGCGTTGCCCATCCCAGCCGCCCGGCTGTCGGGCTCGATCTGGAGGAACGGCACGGCCGTCGTATACACGATCTGCTGCGCCAGCGCGCTCCCGGCCCCGAGAATCGGGGTCAGCAGGAGGGCGAGGAGGACGCGGCGCGCAGCGCCGGCGAGGAGAGGGGTAAGCATAAGGTCGAGTTCGGACTATGAAGGAAAGACGTCTCAGGTACGGGGCGTCGGTATGCGGGCTATCGGATCACGGCGAGGCGTTCGATGCGTTCGGAGACCTGCTTCTCGCCGTCGGGCCGCTCCACCTCCACGCGCACCTTGTAGAGGTAGATCCCCGTGGCGAGGGTGTCGAAGTCTTCGTCCCGCCCGTCCCACGGGATCTGGACGGCGGAGCCGGTCAGCACGCCTCCCAACAGGGTCTCCTCCGCGTCGAGGGTGCGGACGGGCCGGCCGGAAAGGGTGTAGATGCGGAGCTGCACGCGGGCGACGGTGCCCGGCGGCTGGTTATGCTCGAAGAGGAACCGCGTCGGCCCATTCGTCGGGTTGGGATAGTTGTAGACGTTGCGGAGGACGAGCTCGCCGTCGGGCTCCACGTAGTAGTCGAGGGTGGCGCTGGCCGAGTTGTTCGCCACGTCCCACGCCCGGAGCGTGAGGGTGTGCGGGCCCGGCGTCTGCTCCGGCAGCTCGAATTCGACCGTGCCGCGCCGGAAGGAGTCGAGGTCGCCACGGTAGAAACGGCCGACGTCGATGGACTGTTGCTCGGCGCCGTCGACGGTCAGCAACAATTCGTGGCCGACGCCCGCGCCGACGGTGTTGATCCCGTTCTCGTCGAAGAGCCGGGCGATGAGCACGGGCGTGGTGCCGACGAGGCCGCCGGGCACGAACGTCGTATCGTTCATGAAGAGGTTGACGCGCGGCCCCTCGCTGTCCTGCACCGGGTTTCCGGCGGTGCCTCCGATGAGGAACTGCTCGGTGAAGCCGAAGCCGTCCTCGCTGCCGGAGTCGGTGACGTAGGCCGAGACGCGGCCCCGATCGTTCGAGTACGAGATGTCGCGCGGGACGACGAACCGCGCCGTCCACGCGCCGTCGCGGACCGTGGCGCGGCCCCGGTAGATGAGGTCGCTGCGGACCTGGTAGCGGCCGTCGGTGTAGCTGATGGCCTCTTCGGGAATCAGCACCGTCCGCTCGGCATCGAACACGGCCACCTCGACCTCGCCGTTATAGCCCGTGTCGCGGAGCCCGTCGAAGCCGAGGACTTCTCCGGTGATCTCGGCCTGCTCCAGCGCCCGCAGCTCGGGAAGCATCCGCATGGCCGCCGTCGCGCCCGGCCGAACGTTGCGGGCGAATGTCGCCGGAGCGTCGCCCACGGCCGCCAGCGCGTCGCCTTTCCCGCCCTGCTGTTGCGCCGCGCTCGCGAGCCGATTCGCTCCGTCGCCCCGACCGACCTCTTCGCCGTTGATCGACGTGATGGCGACGGGGCGCTCCGGCAGTTGGATCCGCATCCCCGGGTCGCCGAGGTAGCTGAACTTGCGGTTGTTGCTCTGGAGCCCCTCGCTCGTGTTCTTCGTCAGGCGGTAGACGTCGCCGAGCCGGAGCGGCCGGCCGTCCTCGCCGCGCGCGAGGAGGAACTTGGCGAGCGCGACGTTGAGCCCGAGGTTGACGGACGTGGGGTTCGCGCTCGTGTAGACGAGTCGCGTCGTCGTGAAGACGCCCGCCGCGCCGCCGCCGGCGTTGAGGAGGAACAGTTCCGCCCCGCTCTGCTCGTCGACGACATCGTAGCGGCCGAACGAACACGTCGCGGTGATGACGATCGGCAGCCGGTCGGTGTTGTCGAGCAGCATGATGTCCTCCTTCACGAGCAGCTTTTCGTCGGCGAGGGCGCTGGAGCCGCCGTGGCCGCTGTAGTTCCAGACGAGCGTGCCCTCGTTGAACGAGCGGATGATATCCCGCTGCGCCTCGGGGTAGCGCGCGCCGAGGGCCGTCTGCACGCGGGGGTACGTCATCGCGTAGATCTTCTGCACGTTCATCGCGGGGTAGTTCGTCTTCACCGTGTCGGAAACGAGGTCCGCGTTCTGGAGGTGGAGATCGAGATCGCCCGCGTTCGGAAACTGGTCGTCGGCGACGAAGGTGTAGCGCGTGCGCCACTCGCCGCGCGTCGCCGCGCTCTCGTAACGCTTGATCTTCCGCACCATGTCGGCGGCCTCACTGGGCAGCCGGACGGGCAGCCGCCCGATGCCGATATCGACGCGCTCGCGATTCGCCGTGCTGACGCTATAATTCCAAACGCCTTCGTCGTCGTCGAGCAGCCCGAAGTAGTCGTCGCTCGTGTACGACTCGATGCGGTTGAAGGAGTTGTCCGTCTGGTAGACCGGGACCCAGTTGTTCTGATCGCCGTTGGGCCGGATGCCACGGAAGTCATAGTGGCCGTCGCCGAAGAGGAGGGCATAGCGGAGCGCGGGGTCGGTGCTCGGCCCCCGGTCATAGAGGAAGCGGAGGTAATCGCGCACGGCCCGCATGTCTACGAGCCCGCCGGAGAACTCGTTGTAGATCTGCTGCACGTCGACGACGAGCGGTTGCAAGCCGCCCTCCGCGCGATATGCCGCAAGCTCGTCGGCTGCCTCGCGGAACGGGGCGGCGACGACGATCACGTAGTCGGGGAAACCGCCGACGGCGTGGAGGTTCTGGTTCGGAACAGCTTCGCCGGCGGCGGGCCGACGGATCGCCGGACTCGCCGTCGTGAACGCCACGAGCTCACGGGGTTGATCGGCTTCGGCCACGTCGATCTGCACGCGGTACGTCCCGTCGGCCGCGCGGACACCGAGGCGGCGGATCGCCTGCGGATCGGTCACGTCCCACACCTGCGGCTCGGCGGCGAAGCCGGAGAGCACGAACTCGAAGAGGCCCGCTTCGCCGCCCGGCGTCGCGAACCGGAGGTAATCGTCGGCGGCGCGGAGGGTTTGGGGGTAGAACGCCTCGACGTAGTCGATCCAGCCCTGCCCGCTGCTGCCGCCACCGGAGAGCGTCATCTCCATCCGGAGCGCGGCGCCCGCCGCGACGGTCTGGTCGAACACGTCCACGCGGTCGCGGGCGAGGATGTTGACCGCTCTCAACGAGAACGGTCCGAACGTCTCCCCGCCGCTGCGCAGCGCGAGGCTGACCGTAGCGTTCGACCGCGTCGCGAGGCGCGCGCGGTACTGAACCGTGCCCGCCGCGATCCCCGGCGGCAGCGTGTCGAGCACGACGACGGTCGGGCGCGACGACACGACCTCCGCCCCCATCCAGTCCAGTCCGGAGCCGCCGCCGTCGCGGTCGATCATCCCGTCCGGCAGGTCCTCTTCGCGGAAGGTGCGACCCGTGACTTCGGTGCGTACCGATGGCCCGGGCTGATCGGCAAAGCCGGGGTTGCCGACCCGCTGCGCCGACGGCGCATCGACCCGGATGAAGTACACGTTGCGCCTCGAAAACACGTTGATATAGTGCCGCCAACCGGGATCGCCACTGTCCGCTGCGGCCGAGTCCCACGTCCAACCCTGCGCCGCGGCGCCGTAGAAATAGACGGCGTCGCCCTCGTTGAATACCCCATCGCCGCCGCCAACGGCAAAGGAGGCGTTCTCGGCGAGGTCGGCGACGCGGGGTGCGCTGTTGAGCGCGGGGAGCGGAGCACCGCCGTTTCCGAAGACCACGACCCGGTCCGGATCAATCGCGTCCGGCGACAGCCCGAGGCTGGAGATGAACGCCCGGTCGATCCGGTACATCCCCTCCTTCGTGACGGGTACACGGAACCACGTCCCCGCCGCCAGCACGCTCTGCCCCACCGCGAGGTGCGGGTTATCGGAGCCGCCGGCGCGGCTCGCTGCGTTGCCCGCCAAGCGGCGAGCGGGCGCAGCGGCGTCGAACCGAACGGAGGCGACGATGCGGCGGTAGCGACGCACCGTCTGCCGCTCGGCGTCGTACTGGAGCATCCGCGCCACGAACGTCCCCGTCGGCTGACGCCGCTCCATGCCGAGGTGCGCCACCTCAGCGGCGGGCCCGGCGAAAGCCACCTCTGCATCGGCGGGCGGTGCATAGGGCACCTCGTCGTAGTCCGACGCCAGAATCTCAACGCGGGGGGAGGCAAGGGACGGCAGGGCTACGGACTCCGAGAGCGTCCCGTCCCCACGCACGGCGCGGAGCGCGAAGCTGTACGGGTCGTTGCCCGTCCTCGCTGCTTCAGCGAGCGGCGTCGGCCACGTCGCCGTGGCTTCGAACACGACGCCGGCGTCGGTGCGTTCGAGCACGCGGAGGGTCGGGGCCGTCGAGCCCGACCGGACGGCCTGTGCCTGTGCGGGGACGACGCCCGCGAACCAACTGACACAGAACGTAGCGATCCAGAATCGGAGCGTCATCGAGTGTTGCCTTTGCTAAAGTGAAACAGGGTGCGGGGCCCGTCGCCAGGTGGCGAGGAAGGGGATCGTCAGCAGAACAGAGCCGGGATCACCGACCCGCTGGAAGTAGCACCTGATTCGATAGGCAAACGTTGACGTCGAGGAAACCCGAAAGGGCTTTAGGATTGGCCTTCTGTGCGAGCTTGCAAATATAGTCCCATCCCGAGCCCCAGACAAGGGCACGCCCGCGTCCCCATCGCTCCCCCGAGCCGCCCGTTCCGGCGTCGGGATCGGAGCCGGGAAGCGTGCGGGGCCGCACCCGAGAACGAGTGCGGCCCCGCAACGGGACGACAACACGGGGCGCTCGGCGACGGCTACCCGTTGATGTTGCGGTGAATCGCCTGCCGGGTCAGCCCGATCCGCTCGCCGAGCTGGGAGCGGTTGTCGATGCCGGGGATGCCGACGAAGCCGTTGACGAGGCTCGTAAGGTATTCCTGTCGCAGCTTCGTGATCGGCACCGGCCCGAGGATCTTGGCGATGTCGAGGTCTTCGAGCTCGGTCTGGCAGGCGTGCATGTCGCGCTCCAAGTCCTCCCGAATCGAGTTCCAGACGGGCACCTTCGAGAAGACCACGCGGGCCTGCTCGTAGTACTCGAGGGCGAGGCCGTAGAACTGGAAGTCCCGGTGGTACACCCCGGCGAGCGCGTGCAGCACGAGGCCCTGCTCGCCGACGAGCTTGTTCCGGCAGGCCAGCTCGTACGCCTTCTGGAGGTCTTCCTCCCCCTCGGCCCGGCGTCCGGTGCGGATGAGCACGACGCCCTTGCCGAGCAGCGCCTTCGGGATGTACTCGACATAGCCGTTGCGCCGGCTCAGGTTGTACACCCGGTTGTAGGTCTCGATGGCTTCTTCGGAATCGTTCGCCTCCGCCTGCGCGTCGGCGCCCTGCAGGAGGGCCGCGATCTCCCACGAGCGAACGCCGAGCCGCCGAGCCTCCTCACGGACCCGGTCGAAGTACTGCTCGGCCGCGACGTCGGAGTGGAGCCGGTGCCGCATCAGCCAACCGAGCCGGTAGTCCAGCACGACGGTTTGGTACGCGTCGTGGGGCTCGATGAAGGCGAGTTCGGTCTTAACGCGCTCGATGGGGGCGTCGCGCAGACAGCGCACCGCCTGGAGTTGGACGTGCGTTCGCCCGACTGCGTCGAGGCCGCCTTCCTTTAGCAGTTCGTTGAATTCGAGGAACGCGTCATAGACCCGCGCTTCCTCGATTGAGCGGAGGGCGTGGTTCCATCGGTCCAGGTGGGCTTTCGAGAGGACGCCAGCGAGGTGCTCGCCAGCCAACTCGATGTGCTCGCGCTCGTGCGCGGGGACCATGGGGATTGAGGGCATATCAGTGGGCTCGCTTGGGGATGGTCAACAAGCAGCCTCAGACGTGCGGCGAGTGCGCGCTCGGGGGCGCGCCACGTAGGAGGGTGTACCCAGATAATCGGACTCCGCCCTCCCCCTCTTAAGCCGCGCGGTGGAAATTGCCCACTCCGCACAGCCCGTCTCCTACCCTCGATTACGCCCCGTCTCCGCCGAACCCCTCGGCGCGGGCTGCGTCGTTCAGCGCGTTGAGCCGCTGCACCATATCTGCCAACCGCTGGCTCGCTTCTTCGATGTCCTGGATCGGCTTGGCCACGTCCGGGTCGAGGTCGAGCGCACGCGCGAGTTCCAGCAGCAGTTGCGCGTTCCCGGAGATGACGGCGAGCGGGTTGTTGATGTCGTGGGTGACGCGGGTGAGCGCCACCTGAAGCTCGACGCGAGGTCCGGCATCACCGTCTTTCTTGATCGGGCGAAGGCCGTCCGAACGCCCATCCAAATGCGGAAGCAATTCGTTCATTGAGCAGGGCAGGTGGTGGGGACGGACGTTTCGCTCCGAGCGGCCAAGCGAGTGAGCCGATGCGTCCGCATGTGGTGGAGAACGAATGTAAGCGGTTACAACTTTCTCGTTTGCAAAATTTCGATGCCATCCCCGGAAGTCGCCAGGCGACCGCACCGAAGCAACTGCATACGTCAAGTTCGGCGCGAGCTACCCGCCGACCCGCAACGACACGGAGTGGAGTCTGCCGCTATCGAGGATGGGTGAGCCCCTTTCTGAATCACAGCGTCCACGGCATTCCTGCCGCGAGCGCGAACCCGTTACCGAACTACTCCCCGTGCTGTAGAAGCGGGAGATTTCGAACGCCCCGACGCGGTCGCGATGTCCGAACCGGTCGAGGGCCCGTGCGTGGGTGCCGATCGTCAAAGGCTGTGCCACCTCCCCGACGACAGGTACCGTCCCGCAATTACACGAAGCAGGAAGTAATGTACCCCTAACTTACAGCAACGTCGGGGCCTCGTCCACCGTGCGGAACCCCCGTTCGCCGTGCTCGATCCGCGCCGTCGCCGTTTCCGTGTCGTGCTCGAAGAAGACGGTCCATCCCTCGCGCGCCGCCTGAGCGAGGATCGGCTCCTTCTCGGCCAGGGTATCGAGCGGGGCCACGTCGTACGCCATCACCCAGAGCAAGGGGACGTGGGCCGCGGTGGGAAGCAGGTCGGCCGCGTAGAGCAGCGTGCGATCAGAGCCAACGATTTTGAGGAGCTGCTGCCCCCGCGTGTGCCCGTTGACGACGAGCGCTTCGACGCCCGGCAGCACCTCACCCGGCCCGTCGACGAGTTGGAGTTGGCCCGACGCTTCGAGCGGGTCGAGGTTCTCGCTTAGGAACGAGGCCCCTTCGCGCGGGCTCGTGTGCGCCCACTCCCAGTGAGACCGCTGAACGTGGAACCGCGCGTTCGGAAACGCAACGCGGAGTTGGCCGTCGCCGTCGCGCACCGTCGAGCCACCGCAGTGATCGAAGTGGAGGTGCGTGAGGACGACGTCGGTCACCTCGTCCGCGCCGAAGCCTGCCGCCCGCAGCGAACGGTGCAGTTCGGACGATTCCACGTCGACGGCGTAGATGTCGGAGAACTTAGCGTCGTACTTGTCGCCGAGCCCGTTGTCGATCAGGACGAGCCGGCCGTCGCCTTCGAGCAGGAGGCACCGCATGGCGAGGGGGATCCGGTTCCGCCCGTCGGGCGCGATGCGGCGCTCCCACAGCGGTTTTGGGATGATCCCGAACATCGCCCCGCCGTCGAGGCCGAGACGGCCGGCGTGGATCTCGTGGAGGGTATACGGACCGATCTTCATGCGGGCACTAGATTGGGCGACGGAACGGAGGGCGAGGGACGACGGACTACTCGTGCTCCTCGTTTTTGAAATGCCCGTTCGACTGCACCTTCCGGCGGCGCTCGCGGGCCTCGCGGACTTCGGGGATGATCTGCTCGAGGTACGTGGAGAGGTAGCGCAGCCGCTCCTCTTCGGTCGATAGCTCCAGCACTTCTTGCTTGCGGACGAGGTCGAGCCCTGCGTTCTGCGCGACCACGTACGAGATCCGCTTCGGGCCTTCGTAGATCGCCGGCCGGATCGTCTCGCCGGCCAGCTCCAGCAACTTCATGTGGAGGGTGATCACCCGCTCCCGCTCGGTCCGGTCCACGAGCCCTTCCATCGGCTCATAGGGTGCGACCTGAGCGGTGAGGTAGAGCCGTTCCTGCATCACCTCTTCGATGCGGAAGCGCTCCACGCCCGTCGCCACGATGTCCATCCGGCCGTCCTCGTAGCGCTCGAGCACGCGCTCGATCCGCGCCGTGCAGCCGACCCGCGCCAGCTCGTCGTCGTCCTGCATCCAGACGATGCCGAAGGGGCCGTCGGTCTCGAGGCAGTAGCGCATCATCTCGCGGTAGCGCTCTTCGAAGATGTGGAGGGGGAGCGACTCGCCGGGGTACAATACGAGGCCGAGCGGGAAGAGGGGTAACGGTTCGGACGACGGGATGGGCATAGCTCTCAGCAACGATGGAAGTCGGGCCCGCAAGAACGCTCGGGCCGCGCCGAAGTGCCGCGCAACCCCTTCGACGTTCGCGTTCGGAACGACGCGGTCGGCACGTGCAAACACGGAGCGGCGGCGCCTGGCGTCGCGCATCACAGAAAGTACGCGAGCCCGCACCGATCTTCCACCGCCGCGCCCACAAGGCCACCGCGCTGTCTCGGTGCGGCGGCTATCTTTACGCTCCACGCCCTCTCCTCCCCTGCCCGTATGCCCCGGCTCTCGGCCCTCTTGCTCCTCGCCCTCCTCTCCACCCCGGCGAGCGCGCAGTCCGTCGGAGCGAGCCCGTTCGCATTCGGCTCGGCGGACAACCCGACCGAAGTGATCACCCGGACGGCGCGAGGTACCGCGCTCCGCGTCGACGCGTTCGGCGGCCCGTCGTACATCGGCGTGCGGTGGCGCACCGGGTTCGGGATCGACGCCGACGCTGCGTCGGGGCCGCTTTCCCTCGGCCTGAGCGGGCGGCTTCGCATCGGCGACAGCGGACTCTACGACGACGACGTCGACGAGACGTACGACCTCCTCCGCGTCCTCCGCTACGCCCGGTTCGAACCGGCGACGGGCGTCCCGGTCTATGCCCGCGTCGGCCCGATTGCGAACACCACGCTGGGGACCGGCCACCTCGTCCACTCCTTCCAGACCACGACGGCGTGGGACGAGCGGACCGTCGGGGCCGAGGTCGGCGTCCAACTCCCGGCGGTCCGCCTCGTCGGGTTCGCGGACGACGTCCGGCTCGGTGGCGTCGTCGGGGGGCGGGCTACCGTCGCGCCGTTCGGCGGGTCCCTCCGCCCTCGGCTTCGCTCGCTCGAGGTCGGCGCGACGGCGGTGACCGACCTCGGCCTCCCCGCCGAACTCGCGACGACGGCCCTCAGCCTCGATGCCCGGTTCGACTACCTCCGCGTCGGCGACTTCGCCCTCTCCCCGTTCGTCAGCTACGCCCGGTTCCTGGAGTACGGCGATAGCTTCGGCGCGGGCGCCGAGTTCGCCAGCACCGAGTTGATCGGGCTCGGGCGCGTCCGCGCCACGCTCGGCGTCTTCCGCAGCGGGTCAGAGTTCGTGCCGGGCTATTTCAACGCGTTCTATTCCGTCAGCAACCCGGAAGCGCGGATCTGGAACGCCGACGCCTTCTACCGCGACGTGGCCGACGAGACCGTAGGGACGCCGCTCGCCGAGGCGCAGGGCGGCACCTCCGTGTACTTTGGGCTCCGCGCCCTCGTCTTCCGGGCGTTCGAGCTCGCCACGTACGTCCGCCGCGATTACAGCGACGACCCGCTGAGCGAGGCCGGGCTCCGACTCGTCGTCTCCCCCAATGGCGGAGACCCGCTCCGACTCGTCTTCGACGTGCAGCGGCAGGGTCGGACTTCGTTCGGGTCCCTCTTCGGCGACTTCCGCGACCAGAACACCCTCACCTTCCACCTCGACTACGCCGTCACCGGACCCGCGTGGATCTTCATCCGTTCGCGCTACGGCTTCACCCGCGTCGCAGACGGCCCCGACGGCACGGAGCGATACCTCGTCGAGCGCCGCTTCGAGCCCTTCGTCGGCGTTCGGCTGCTCCTGCAATAGCGGATCACCCGAGACCGCCTACGTTCTTCTCTTCCGCGAAGTGGCGGGCGTGGAGCAGGCTCTCCAAGAGTAACAGCAGCCGACGCTCGGTGAACGGCTTGCCGATGTATCCGGTGAAGCCCGCCGCGAGGTAGCGCTCGCGGTCGCCGGGCATCGTGAACCCGGTCACGGCGACGGCCGGAGTGTCGGCGTGACCCGGCACGAGGCGTAGCGCATCGAGCACAGGCTGCCCCGAGGGCAAGGATCCGATGTGCCCGTCGATGAGGAACCCGTCGTACGCCGTACCCTGAACAGCGGCGACTGCTTCGGAGCCCCCCACGACCACGTCGACGTGGCACGTCGACTCGAGGATGCCCCGGAGCCGGGGCTGCGGCCGGGCGCCGTCCTCCACGACGAGCAGGCGGGTGCGCTCCGGCAGCGTCGGCAGCGCGTCTCGGGACGTCCCCGCCCCTTCGATCTCTCGCTGGTCGTATCGCGGTATCGTGACCTGGAACGTCGTGCCGCCGCCCACGCGGCTCTCCACGTCGATGTCTCCGCCGAGCATGTGGACGATCCGGCGCGTGATGGCGAGCCCGAGCCCACTCCCCTCGTGGGACCGCCCGTAGCCCGTGGACTGCTGATTGAACTCCTCGAAGAGGTCCGGCAGGAACTCGTCGTGGATGCCGATTCCGGTATCGCGAACGGTGAGGAAGACCTCGTCGTCGCTCGCGTCGATGAGGACGGTGACGCCGCCTTCCTGCGTGAACTTGATCGCGTTCCCGACGAGGTTTACGAGGATGCGCTCGAGGCTGGCCTGGTCCATGCGTGCCGGCAACGCGCTCGATTCGGGGAGCACGCGGAGGAAGAGTCCTTTCTCATCTGCGAGTGGTTCCAACGCGCGCACGGTCTCCTTCGCCTCCTCGATCACATCGAGGTCGCTCGGCTCCACGTCGATCACGTCGGCCTGGAGCCGAGCCATGTCGAGGAGCGCGTTCACGGTGTCGAGCAGCCGCTCGCCGCCACGCTTGATCATCGTGGCGAAGCTGTGCAGCTCGCCCTCGAGCTCGTCCTGGAGCACGTCGGCGAACCCGAGGATCGCCGTGAGCGGCGTCCGCAGCTCGTGCGACGTATTGGCGAGGAAGTCGTCCTTGAGCTTATCGGCCTGGTGGAGGCGCTCGTTGGCCTCGCGCAGCCGGGCGTTCGCCGTGTCGAGCCGGCGGTTGACGGCCTGCTCATGCAGGAGCATCTTGCGATGCTGGCGGATGCGGATGTTGCCCGACACCCAGATGACGACGAGCGCAATCACCACGTACAGGCTGTACGCCCACCACGTCCGATACCACGGCGGCAGCACTTCGAAGGCGAAGACGCCCTCTTCACTTACGACGCCCTGCGCATTCCGCGCTCGCACGCGGAACCGGTAGTCGTTCTCCGGGAGGTTCGTGTACTCCTTGCTCGTCTCCGACCTCCAGCCCGACCACCCCTCGTCGAACCCTTCGAGCCAGTACTGATACACCGTTTCTTCGGAGGCGTTGAACGTAGGCGCGCTAAACGTGAAGCGGAAGTTGTTGGATGCATGCCCCACTTCCGGTACCGCAAAGCGCTCGCTCATCGCCCCTGCAAAGAGAAGGCTATCATTGTCGGCCGTGACGCGGCGGACGAGGGCGGGATAGGGCACGGTGTAGTCCTTCTGCTCACCGGCGTCGTAGCGGAGCAGCCCTTGCTCCCCCGCGATCCACGTCACATCGCGATCGGGTTCGGAGTAAAGGATCTGGTTCGGGACCCCGCGGAAGTGAAGGACAGGCGGCGTCACGTCCTCGTAGCTGCCATCAGGCGTGTGGTTGAATACGCGGAGCTGCCCTTCTCGTACCACCCAGAGCTTCCCTCTCCAATCGAAGTGGAGCAGGAACGGCGTCGCTCCGTCTGGTCGGACCGCTGCGTTGACCGCGTCCGCAGGAACGAAGCGTGGGCGCGCTCCAGCCAGGTCGATTCGATACACGCCGTCTAGCGAGAGGGTGAACAGGTTGCCTTCGCTCTGATACACCGTGACGGGGCCCGGCGGCAACCCCTCCTCTTCTCCGTAGCGTTGCATTCCGACGAGCTGCCCTTCGTCAAGCCAAGCGCGGGCGGCCCCGTTTGCGGAAGACCCCAACCAGAGACTCCCGTCTATCCCTTCCGTAGCGGAGCGCACTTCGCCGACCTCAACCCCGCCCACGTGCTCTGTCACTTCCCAGTCGCTCCCTCTCGCCTGCAAGAGCGCCAGGCCCGTCTTCATCCCTACGTAGACCAGACCGGGGCGAGACGCTGACAGGGACAACACGAAGGCACGCCCCGCCAACACGAGGCGGGGACGCTCGCCTCCGATCTCGTAGACCCCGTCGTTGGCCGCGACTAACACCTTTCCTCCGACCTCCACCACATCCCAGACCTGCGACGTAAAGTTGCCAACGGGCACGAACCGTGCGTACCGCCCCACAACGTCGCGCGTCGACGCGCCTGAGGATTCGAGACGAAACAAGCCCTGCGAGGTAGCGGCGTACACCTGGCCGTCGATGCGGTTGATATTGTAGACCGCTCCAGGCAGGCCTGCCTGCTGGCCGAAGGAGGTCAGCGGCGATAGGACATCTACGCGCAGCAGCCCTGTATCGAGCGCCAGCCAGAGCCCTCCCTGCCGGTCAGCGTACGCATAGAGGACGAGTTCGTCTGACTCCAACCCCACATCCTGCCCCAGCACGCGGAGCACCCGACCTGCCCGGTCCATGAGCACGACCGTACCGCTAATCGTGGTCAGCGCGAAGACACTGTCGGACAACACGGCCCCGGCATAGACGCGCTCGCGACTTAGATACGCGTCGGCTGCGGTAGCGAACGGCTCGAAGCGTCCGTTGCGCCAAATCAGGAGCCCTTCGTTGCGCGTCACGAGTAGGGCCGTCTCCCCGAAAGGCAAGAGCGCATCGATACGCTCGTGAGCGAAGCGTTCGCCGCCGGGCACGAGAACGAGGTCTTCACCCTGAATCTCCATTAAGCCCACACCGTCCTGCCGAACGAAGTACGCCTCGCCCACCACGAACGCCTTGTGAAAGCGCGTATCCGCCCGCCACGTATCCATGAGCGTGCCATCCCAGCGAAGGATTTGATCGTAGCTCTGGAAGTAGATCGCCTTCTCTGTTGCGAGCGTCGTCCAGACATCGCCAAAGCCGCGCCCCTCCTCCGGCACGTGGAATAGCAGGCTCTGATACGCGATCTGTCCTGCCGCATCCGGCGCGAGGAACCCCACCTCCCCTACCCCCCCGACAAAGACCCGACCGGCAGAGTCTGTGGCGAGCGAGCGGGCGAACTGGCCGGGAAGAACTAGGCTTCGCCATGTGGCACCGTCGTACTCGAGCAATCCTGACCGATTGGCGACGTAGATCACATCACGAACATCCTGCACGATGGACCAATTCTGAGCATGGGCTCCATACTCCTCGGGGGTGAACCGCTCCACGAAATACGGTCGCCCTCGCTCGGAGGGCAGGGCTTGTCCTGCCGCTCCGATGGGGAGCAGCAACAGAGTAAGACAACACAGCCGCAGCGCAGAGTTCATGGGTGCCGTATCAACCAAGAGCGGTATCGGCCGTGCGCTCACTGCCTTTAGAATCTCAAGCCAGATGTCCGGAAGATCCCGCTCTTGCCGTCCCCGTCAGGCCAGCTCTCGCGGGTGTCTAAGCCCCCCCAATACCCACCGCACGTGTGCTGATAGATTCACGCCTGACACTTGCATATTACAAAAGCCGCAGTTATTATAGATCGTCCGTTTGCTAGTAGAGCCGCCACCCACTAGACACCCCGCCACATGAAACGCTTCCTCGCTGCCATCGCTCTCCTCCTCGTCATCAGCGGCCCGCTCGCGCAGACCGCCAGCGCCGAGAAAGGCCGTTCCGGGACCACGACCCCCGCCGGTGACATCCTCGATTGAGCTGAGTCCGCATCAAGCAGAAGCGCCGGCCTCCACGTGGAGGCCGGCGCTTTTTTCTTTACGGAGCGCTCGCGCTCAGCGGACGCCTTCGCTCATCGCAAGCATACGCTCGATAGGCTGAAGCGCACGGAGCCGGATTGCCTCGTCCATGACGATCTCCGGCGCTTCGTGCTTGAGGCAGAGGTAAAGCTTCTCGAGGGTATTCAGCTTCATGTGCGGGCAATCGTTGCAGGCGCAGCCGTTCGAGGGCGGCGCGGCGATGAACGTCTTCTCCGGGTTATCCTTCTGCATCTGGTGGAGGATGCCGGACTCCGTTGCCACGATGAAGGTGTCGGCCTCGCTCTCCGTCGCGAAGCGGCGGATGCCGCTCGTGGAGCCGATGTAGTCGGCATGCTGGAGGACGGCCTCTTCGCACTCGGGGTGGGCGAGCACGGGGGCATCGGGGTGGCGAGCTTTGAGGCGGACGAGCTGCTGCTCGGAGAACACCTCGTGGACGATACAGCTCCCCTCCCACAGCACCATGTCGCGGCCCGTCTCTTTGATGAGCCAGCGGCCGAGGTTGCGGTCGGGCGCGAAGATGATCTCCTGCTCGGGCGGGATCTGCCGGACGATGTGCTCGGCGTTCGACGACGTGCAGATAATGTCCGTCTGCGCTTTGATGTCGGCCGTGCAGTTGATGTACGAGATCACGATGTGATCCGGGTACTGCGCGCGGAAGGCGGCGAAGGCGGCGGGCGGGCACGAGTCGGCGAGGGAGCAGCCGGCGTTGAGGTCGGGGAGGATGACCTTCTTATCCGGGTTCAGAATCTTCGCGGTCTCCGCCATGAAGTGGACGCCGGCGAAGACGATGATGTCGGCGTCAGTCCGAGCGGCCTCGCGCGCGAGCCCGAGGGAGTCGCCGATGTAATCGGCGATATCCTGAATGTCGGGCTCCTGGTAGTAATGCGCGAGGAGCACGGCGTTCTTCTCGCGCTTCAGCCGTTCGATCTCGTCGAACAGGTCGAGCGTCGGGTCGACGGCTTCACGGACGTAGCCGAAGTCGGTGAGGAGATCGGGGACGAGGAGGTCGAGGGTGTCGGTCATCGGACGCAGAGGAGTCAGCTAGAGGCAGCGGAAAATCGCGTGCCTCCCGTAAACGGTCGATACGGCGGCGAGTTCTGCCTACGCTCCCGCTGCCCCTTCGTCCACCAATTGCCCCTCGCGGAGGTGCAGCACGCGGTCGGCGCGGTCGGCGAGCGAGGGGTTGTGCGTGACGATGACGAACGCCTGCGTCCGGTCGTGCGCGAGGCGGACGATCTCGTCGTGGAGCAGCTCCGCCGTCTTCGTGTCGAGGTTGCCGGTGGGCTCGTCGGCGAGGACGAGGTGCGGCTCGTTCATCAGCGCGCGGGCGACGGCGACGCGCTGCTGCTCGCCACCGGAGAGCTGGGCCGGTCGGTGGTCGGCCCGGTCGCCGAGCCCGAGCGATTCGAGAAGCGCGCGGGCGCGCGGTGTGGCCTTCGCGAGGGATCGACCGCTGATGAGCGCCGGCATCGCCACGTTCTCCAGCGCGCTGAACTCGGGCAGCAGGTGGTGGAACTGGAAGACGAAGCCGACCGAGCGGTTGCGGAAGTCGGCGAGGGCTTCGTCGTCTTTAGCGAAGATGTCGGCGCCGTCATAGCGGACGGTGCCGGCCGTCGGTCGGTCGAGCGCACCGAGGAGGTGGAGGAGGGTGCTCTTGCCCGTCCCGCTCTCGCCAACGATCGCGACGATCTCGCCGGCGCGCACGGTAAGCGATGCGTCACGCAGGACTTCCAGCGTTCCCGCTGCCGTCGGATACTGCTTGCTCAACCCTTCGGCGACGAGGATCGGAGTGGCCCCGGCGAGCCGCGACGGCGGCGCTTCGGCGTGCAGGCCGTCGGGGTCTGCGTCGCGGCCGTTCACTCCCCGTCCTCGCGCTCGATCCCGTACTTGTTCAGCTTGTTGTAGAGGTGCGAGCGCTGGATGCCGATGGCCTCGGCCGTCTGCGAGACGTTCCACCCGAACTCCTCCAGCTTCCGCTCGATGAACAGCTTCTCGGCCATGTCGCGGAAGTCGGCGAACTGGTCGTACTGGTTCAGCAGGCCGACGAGCGGGTCCTGGGCCGCACCGCCGGGGCGGACGTAGAGCTCGACGTCGTGCTCCGTGATCTGATCGCCGTCGGAGAGGATGAGGAGGCGCTCGACGACGTTGTTCAGCTCGCGGACGTTCCCGCGCCAGTCGTAGCGCTGGAGCCGGTCGAGCGCGGCGTCAGTGAAGGCTTTGGCGGAGACGCCGTTGCGGCGGGCGACGTGGGAGAGGATGAACCGGGCGATGAGCGTGATGTCGCTCTTGCGCTCGCGCAGCGGCGGGACGTGGATGAGGATGACCGAGAGCCGGTGGTAGAGGTCCTCGCGGAACGTGCCCTCCCCCACTTCGGCCAGCAAATCCTTGTTCGTCGCCGCCACGACGCGGACGTTGACGTCGATGGAGCGGTCGCCGCCGACGCGGGTGATCTTGCTCTCTTGCAGGGCGCGGAGCACCTTCGCCTGCGCGCTCGGGCTCATGTCGCCGATCTCGTCGAGGAAGAGCGTGCCACCGTCGGCCTGCTCGAACTTCCCGATCCGCTGCTTCGTGGCCCCGGTGAAGGAGCCCTTCTCGTGGCCGAACAGCTCGCTCTCGATCAGCTCGCTCGGGATCGCGGCGCAGTTGACCTCGACGAGCGGGCCGTCGGCGCGGTTCGAGCGGTGGTGGACCCACCGGGCGACGAGCTCTTTGCCCGTGCCGGGCTCGCCGGTGATGAGCACGCGGGCCTCCGTCGGCGCGACGCGCTCAATCGTCGACTTGATCCGGTCGATCGCGGCGCTCTCGCCGACGATCGGCGTGAGGTCCGACTGCTCGGCGTCGACGATCGTCTGCCGCATCCGCCGGTTCTCGGTCTTCAGCGAGCCGCGTTCGAGCGCGCCGCGCACGGAGACGAGGAGGCGGTTGAGGTCGGGCGGCTTCTCGATGAAGTCCGCCGCGCCGAGACGGGTGGCCTCGACGGCCGTCTCGACCGTGCCGTGCCCCGATATCATGATGATCGGGATGCCGACCTCGGCCTCGCCGAGCGCTTCGAGCACGTCGAGCCCGTCGCGCTTCGGCATCTTGATGTCGAGCAGCACGAGGTCGTGCCGCCCGCTCTTCGCCTGCTCGAACGCGTCGTCCCCGTCCACCGCCTCCTCGACCTCGTAGCCCTCGTATTCGAGGATGTCCCGGAGGGTGCGACGAATGCTGGGTTCGTCGTCGGCGATGAGGATGGTTGGCATGGGCAGAGGGGCAGGGATGCGAAGAGGGCGAGCGGGGGTACGAGCGGCGGGGCTATTGGTTCACGCCGCGCCCGTGGTCACTCCCCCGCCTGCGCCATCGCGGCGAGACGGGCGGTGTACGCCGGGACGTTCGCGGCCTGCGGGGCGTCCGGGTATTCCTCGACGATCTCCTCGTAGGCCGCGCGGGCGGCGTCGAAGTCGCCGGCCTGCTCGAAGTTGCGGGCGGCGTCGAGGTAGTAGCCCGGCGCGGTCGCCGCGCTCTCGTAGCTGCGGGCGGCGCGCTGGTAGAGACGGGCCGCGTCGGCGAAGTCGCCGGCTTGCTCGGCGATGGCGGCCTGCCCGGCAACCGCGCTGGCCCCGAGGATGTCCTCCCCACCGTCGTAGTCCTCGAAGTACGCACCGGCCTCTTCGTAGCGACCGAGTTCGAAGAGCGCGCTCGCGGCGTAGAACCGGGCGAGGTTGCCGCCGCCCGTGGAGCCGTACTCGTCGGCGATTTCCAGCAGGCCGGGCGCGTCGGCGGTGCCGTCGAGGGCCTCTTGGAACGACCCGCTCTCGTAGACCGGAAGGATCTCGCCGAGGGCGTCGTTGGCGACCTCGCCCTGGTTCACCATGTAATAGGTGTAGCCGAGCACGCCGAAGATGATCACGACGATCCCGATGCCGGCGGCGATCAGCGCGCCCCGGTACTTCTCGGCCATCGTCATCGTCCGGGCGTACGCGGTGATAACTTTGTCCTCCCGGAGCTCTTGGCGGCGGCTGACCTGCTTGGGGGGCTTGAGCATCGAAGACATAAGGGGGGCCTGTCGGGTTAGGGCTCGGGGAACGAGCGCAGCGGATTGCAAAGGGTTAGCCGCCCCAAACGGAGCGAGGCGCAGAAGATAGTCCGAGGGGCTGCCGGCCGCAACGACCCGCCCCGCCCCCGACCCCCTTTGCGCGGTTTTCAGAGCCCTTTTTGCCGCGTTTTCACTACCCTATCGGGGGGCCCTGCGTACGTTCATCAGAGCGCCTGCACCACGGCTCTCCTCCCCTCTCACCCTAGCCCTCGCTTTTATGTCGATCAAGATTGGGATCAACGGATTCGGCCGCATCGGCCGGCTCGTGTTCCGCGCCATCCTCGAACGCAAAGGCGCCGGTCAGCACGACTACGACGTCGTCGCTGTCAACGACCTCACCGACGCCGAGACCCTCGCCCACCTCTTTAAGTACGACTCCGTCCACGGCATCTACCCCGGCGAAGTCCGGGTTGAGGGCGGCGACCTCGTGATCGACGGCGACCGGTTCAAGGTGTTCGCCGAGCGCGACCCCGCCGCCCTCCCGTGGGGCGACCTCGGCGCCGAAGTCGTCGTCGAGTCGACGGGCGTCTTCCGCACGCGCGAGAAGGCCGCGCTCCACCTCAAGGGCGGCGCGAAGAAGGTCGTGATCTCCGCCCCCGCGAGCGGGAAGGTCGACGCCACCGTCGTGATCGGCGTCAACGACGACACGCTCACCGGCGACGAAGAGATCGTCTCGAACGCGAGCTGCACGACGAACTGCCTCGCCCCGATGGTGAAGGTGCTCGACGATGCCTTCGGCGTCGACAAGGGCTTCATGACGACGATCCACGCCTACACCTCCGACCAGAACATTCAGGACGCCCCGCACAAGGACCTCCGTCGCGCCCGCGCCGCCGCCATCAACATGGTCCCGACGACGACCGGCGCCGCGAAGGCCGTCGGCCTCGTCCTCCCCGAGCTGCAGGGCAAGCTCGACGGGTTCGCCGTCCGCGTCCCCGTCCCCGACGGTTCGATGACGGACCTCTCGGTCGTCCTCAAGACTGAGGCCACGGCCGAGGAGATCAACGCGGCGTTCCAGAAGGCCGCCGGCGACGGGCTCAAGGGCATCCTCGAGTACTCGACGGCGCCGCTCGTCTCCTCCGACATCGTCCACAACCCGCACTCCTGCATCTTCGACTCCGAGCAGACGATGGCCCACGGGACCCTCGCGAAGGTCGTGGGCTGGTACGACAACGAGTGGGGCTACTCCTGCCGCACGGTCGACCTCATCGGCAAGCTGATGAACGCCGGCAAGTAAGCGCTGCGTCCCCTCCCTGAACGACTGTAGGGGCGGCGCGTGCGTCGCCCCTACTCATTTCCCCTCTCCCGATGCCGAAACTCACCCTCGACGACCTCGACCTCCGCGGGCGCCGCGTACTCGTCCGCGTGGACTTCAATGTGCCCCTCGAAGACGGCACGATCACCGACGACACCCGCATCCGCGCCGCGCTCCCGACGATTCGCAAAATCACCGGCAGCGGTGCCACCGCGATCCTGATGAGCCACTTCGGCCGCCCGAAGGGCGCGCCCGACCCGGCGTACTCCCTCGCCCCCGTCGCCGAGCACCTCCGCTCCCTCATCGACGCGCCCGTCGTGTTCTCCGAGGCCACGGTCGGGGACGAAGCCGCGCGCGCGATCGCCGACGCGCCGGACGGCGCGGTCGTCCTGCTCGAAAACACGCGGTTCCACGCGGGCGAGACCCAGTGCGACGCCGACTTCTCCCGCCAGCTCGCCGCCCTCGGCGACGTGTACGTGAACGACGCCTTCGGCGCGGCGCACCGCGCCCACGCCTCGACGGTCGGCGTGACCGAGTTCGTGGAGCAGGCGGCGATGGGCTACCTGCTGCAACGCGAGGTCGAGATCCTCGGCGACGCGCTCGAAGACCCGGCGCGGCCGTTCGTCGCCGTGCTCGGCGGGGCGAAGGTGTCGGACAAAATCGGCGTGATCCGCGCGCTCCTCGGCAAAGTCGACCGCCTGCTGATCGGTGGCGCGATGAGCTACACGTTCCTCAAAGGGCTCGGCCATGACGTCGGCAGTTCCAAAGTCGAGGACGACCGGACGGACGAGGCGTTCCGGCTCTACGACGGCGCCCGCGACCAGATCGTCCTCCCCACCGACCACGTCGTCGCCGACGCCTTCGACAACGACGCCGCGCGGCGCGTCGTCGAAGGCGAGATCGACGAGGGCATGGCGCTCGACATCGGGCCGAAGACGCGCGAGCAGTACCGCAGCATCCTGCTCAACGCGAAGACCGTGATCTGGAACGGGCCGATGGGCGTGTTCGAGATGCCGAACTTCGCCGCCGGCACGCTCGCCGTCGCCGACGCCATCGTCGAGGCTACGCGCGAGAACGACGCGCTGACGATCGTCGGCGGTGGGGATTCCGTCGCGGCCATCACGCAGGCCGGCTACGCCGACGACGTGACGCACGTCTCGACCGGCGGCGGCGCCATGCTCGAATTCCTCGAAGGCGAGGCCCTGCCCGGCATCGCCGCGCTGAGCGACCGATAACCCCTTCCCTTCTCCCCTTCCCCGTTTCTATGCAAGCCGACACCACCGCTGTCATCACAGAATCCGACCCGCTGACGCTGACGGACCTGGCCGGGCTGGATTTCTGGCTGAGCATCGGAGCCTCGGTGCTCCGCGTCGCCGTCATCCTCGGCCTCGCCGTCTTCATCATTGGCCTCGTGCGGCGGCTGATGCTGCGCTGGCGGGCGGAGCACGAAGCCCTGCCCGCGATTGACCCGCGCCGGCAGCGCGCGTTCACGGTCTCGAACCTCATCATGTCGGCGACGCGCTACGTCGTGTGGACGTTCACGACGATCATGGTGCTCGCCGCGATCGGGCTCGACATCGGGCCGCTCATCGCCGGGGCCGGGATCGCCGGCCTCGCGGTCGGCTTCGGGGCGCAGACGCTCGTTAAAGACGTGATCGCCGGGCTCTTCCTCCTCTTCGACGACATCATTCACGTCGGCGACCTCATCACCTTCGGCTCGACGACGGGGACGGTCGAGGCCATCAGCCTCCGGCTCGTGAAGGTGCGGAAGTTCGACGGCGAGCTCGTGATGATCCCGGCGGGTGAGCTGCGGACGTTCGGAAACAAGAGCGTCGGCTACGCCCGTGTCATCGTCCCGATCGGCGTCTCGTACGAGCAGGATCTCGACGAAATCCTCGAGGTGCTGAACGAGGTGGCGCTGGAGTGGGCCGCCGTGCCGGAGAACAAAGAGACGATGCTCGAAGAGGTGCCGGTGGTCCAGGCCGTCACCGACCTCGGCGACTCGTCGGTCACGGCTCGGATCGTCGTGCAGGTGATTCCGGGCTCGCAATTCCCGGCCGAGCGGGACCTTCGTGCACGCATCAAGCGCCGCTTCGACGCGCAGGGTATCGAGATTCCGTTCCCGCGCCGGACCCTCTATCTCCGGCAAGAAACGGAGCTGCCCGCCCGCTCCATCAAGCAGACCGAGGCCTCGCCCGCCGAGAACGTGGACGACGCAGCGTAACTCTGAGATTGGAAGGTCGTAGCGTTCCCGTCCCTCCTGCTCCCCGCTCGTCTATGTCTGCCGCGATCTCCACGCTCGGCCTGCACAAAACCTACCGCAGCGTCTTCGGCGCGAGCATCGACGCGCTCCACCCGCTCGATCTGGAGGTGGAGCGGGGCGAGATCTTCGGCCTGCTTGGGCCGAACGGCGCGGGCAAAACGACGCTCGTCAAACTGCTCCTCGGCGTCGCCCTTCCGAGCGGCGGCGAGGGCCGGCTCTTCGGCCGCTCGATCCGGGAGCCCGAGGCGCGGCGACCCGTCGGCTTCCTCCCCGAGAGCCACCGCTTCCCCGACTACCTCACGGCAGCCCAGGTGCTCGACACCTACGCCCGCGTCGCAAATGTGTCCGAAGCCGAGCGCGTCCGCCGTATTCCCGAACTGCTGGAGCGCGTCCGCATGGCGAAGTGGGCCGACACGCGCGTCCGCAAGTTCTCGAAAGGGATGATGCAGCGGCTCGGCCTCGCGCAAGCCCTCGTGAACACGCCCGACCTCCTCTTCCTCGACGAGCCCACCGACGGCGTCGACCCCGTCGGCCGCCGCGAGATTCGCGACCTCCTCCTCGATATCAGCCGCGAGGGCACGACGATCTTCCTCAACTCCCACCTGCTGAGCGAGGTCGAACAGATCTGCACGCGCGTCGCCATTTTGAAAGAGGGCCGCCTCGCCCGGCTCGGCACCGTCGAGGAGTTGACGACGCAGGACCGCGTCTACGAACTCCGCTGCACGCCGCTTCCCGATTCGCTCGATCCCGAATTCGTCCGCCTGTTTCGCCCGCTCGACGCGGCGGAGTCGCGCTCGCTCCCCGACGAGGCGCTGGCGTCATACCGCCTCGCCGTGCAGGACCGCGCCCACCTCAACGCCGTGCTCGACGCGCTGCGCGGGGCCGGGGTCGAAGTCGAGTCCGTGCAGCCGCTCCGGCAGAGCCTCGAAGCGTACTTCGTCGAGGTGGTGAGCGACGGCGAGGCCGTGCCCTCATGACCGCCCTCATCCTCCTCACGATCCGCGAGCTGCGCGCCAAGCTCATCATCGTTGGCCTCTTCGCCGTGGCGACGTTCGTGTGGCTGATGCTGACGTTCGCGCTCAACCTCGACATCGTCGACGGGACGCTGGCCGGGATGCGGATCTTCGGACAGGAGACGGCGCTGGAGCAGCAGGTCGAAGTCGAGGACCCGGAGACGGGCGAGGTGCGGACCGAGACGCTGCGGCCGTTCGGCGAGAACCCGCTCGAAAACCTGGTGATCTCGGTGCAGCAGGGCGTGGCGGGGATCACGTTCTGGGTCGTCCTCCTGCTCGGGCTCTTCGCGACGGGCTCGCTCGTGGCGAGCATGATGGAACGCGGCCAGGTGGACCTCCTCCTCTCGAAGCCGGTCGCACGCTCAACGCTGCTCGGCGGGAGATTGCTCGGCGTGGGGGCCGTCGTCGCCGCACTCGTCGTCTACGTGCTCGGAGCTGTGTGGCTCGTGATCTCGATCAAGAGCGGGATCTGGAACGGCTCGTTCCTAATCGGCGTGGCCGTCGTGCTGACGATGTTCGCCGTGCTCTACGGCATCGTCACGCTCGTGAGTGTGTGGACGGAGAGCACGGCGCTCGCGATGATCGTCGCGCTCGGCCTCATCGTGGCCTCGCTTGTGCTCTCGGCACCGGACGAGGCTGTGCTGCAGATCAACCGGCCGTGGCGAGAGATTTACGTTGGGCTTTATTACCTCTTCCCCAAGTTCCCCGCCGCGACGGCGATGACGTGGACGCTCGCCGGCGGCGAGCCCGTCGAGAATTGGGTGCCGTTCCTCACGTCGCTCGCTTTCGGCGCGGCGTGTTATGCGGGTGCCTTTGCCCTCTTCCAGCGAAAGGATTTCTAGGGCAGCGCAACCTCGCGGGACGTAGCGCCGAACAAGAAAGGAAATGCGCTCACGCGCTCTCCTCCCAGCATCCGGAATCCTCATGCGCCGTCTCCTCCCCCTCTTCGCCATCGCCCTGTTCGTCGTGGGCTGTGAAAACGTGCAGGCCCCGGCCGAGCTCACCCTCCAGACGCGGAGCGCCCTCGACGTGCTGCCCGCCGACGCGAACGTCGTCGGCATGTTCAACGCCGAAGAGGCCCGCGACTCCAACGCCTTCGAGACCTTCACCGACGGCGGACTCTCGATGCGCCGGATGGGTGGCGAAGGCACCGCCCGCTTCGACGACTTCCTCGCCGCCACCGGCTTCGACCCCGACGAGGACCTCCACCGCATGTACTTCGCTGCCACCGGCGACCCCGGCGGCGACAGCGCCCCCGCCTTCGTCGTCTACGCCGACTACGACCGCGACCGCCTCGACGAGTACGTCGGCAGCCAGCCCGACCTCGAACTCGAACGGACGACGTACGCCGACGCTCCTGTCTACCTGACAGCGCAGCACGGCCGCGAGATGGCCTTCGCCCTCGTCAACGACGACATGATCGTCGGCGGCGACCGCGCTGAGGTCTACGCCATGCTCGACCGCCTCGCGAGCGGCACGAAGGGGCTGAGCGCGGACGCCGCGATGATGGCCCTCATCCGCAACGCCAGCCATCCCGACGACATGTGGATCGCGATGCGCGACCTCCCCGGCGACAACGGGTCCGTCGGCGAGAGCACGTTCGGGCAGGCCGGACAGCTGATGCAAGACGTCGTGGTGTCCGCAGGGTTCGAGGACGACGGCGTCGCCTTCCAGGTCCGCGGCGTGACGCGCCCCGGCGCCAGCACGTCCGATGCGGCCGACCTCGTGCGTGGGGCCGTCTCCGCGATGAAGATGTCGGCGAAGTCCGACCGCGCCGCGCTCGACGCGCTCGACCGTGTGGACGTCCGCGAGGTGCGTGACGGCGTGACGATCGAGGGGTTCGTCGACCAGAAAGTCATTCGGTCGATGAAAGCCCACGACGACGCGTGACCGCACGCTCGTTTCGCATGACGTTCCCCCGTCGGCTCCGGTCGGCGGGGGTTTTTCGTGGAGACCGGCGGTAGCACGGCGCCCCGTCGTAGATTCCGCGCCTCTCCCGAATCCGGCTCCCGATGGTCTACACGACTCCCAACGACGACCTCCCCGCGCTCGACGCGCTCCCGACGATCCCGCGCCCGAACCGCGTCCTCCTCACGACGCCCGAGCACTTCCGCGTCGCCTACGTGATCAACCCCCACATGGAGGGCAACATCGGCTCCGTCGACGCGGCCGAAGCCCGACATCAGTGGGACCGGCTGCGCGCGGCGTACCGCCAGGCCGGCACCGAGGTGGCCGTGCTGGAAGGGGCGCCGGACCTCCCGGACATGGTGTTCTGCGCGAACCAGTCGCTGCCGTACCAGACACCGGGCGGCGAGCGCGGCGTCGTCATCAGCCGGATGCACGCGTCGCAGCGGAAGCCCGAGGTCGAGCACTACGCCGCCTTCTTCGCCGACCGGGGCTACGACGTGCAGCACCTCGACGCCGACCTCCCCGGCGACTTCGAGGGCATGGGCGACGCGCTCTGGCACCCCGGCCGCTACCTCCTCTGGGGCGGCCACGGCTACCGCACCGACCTCGAAGTGTACGAGCGGTTGTCCAGCGCCCTCGGCTTCCCCGTCTGCGCCCTCCGCCTCACCGACCCCGACTTCTACCACCTTGACACCTGCCTCTGCCCGCTCGACGAGCAGACGGCCCTCGTCTATCCCGGCGCGTTCGACGACGACGGGCTCGCGCTGATCCACGCCTTCTTCCCCCGCGTGCTCGAAGCGCCGGAGGACGAGGCCCGTACGCTCTTCGCCTGCAACGCCCACTCGCCAGACGGCGAGCACGTCCTCATTCAGCGCGGCTGCACCGAGACCGTCGCCCAGCTCCGCGACGCCGGCTTCACCCCCGTCGAGGTAGAGACGGGCGAATTCCTCAAGTCCGGCGGCTCCGTGTTCTGCATGAAGCTGATGTATTGGTGAGTCGGGCGTACGGAGCTGAGGGTCTGGCTCCTGACCCCCGACGCTCGCCCCCCGACTCTTGACTGTATCCATCATCATCCCTGCGCTGAACGAGGAGGCCGAGCTTCCCGCGACGCTGGCGAGCGCGGTCGCCCAACCCGGCCCAAAGGAGATCATCGTTGTTGACGGCGGCTCGGACGATGCGACGAAGGCGATTGCCGAGCGGCACGGGGCGCAGGTGGTATCCGCGGCGGCGCGGGGTCGAGCCCGGCAGATGAACGCGGGGGCCGCGCACGCCGAGGGCGACGTCCTCCTCTTCCTCCACGCCGACACCCGGCTCCCCGTCGGAGGCCTCGACCGGATTCGCGCCGCGCTCGCCGCACCGGAGACCGTCGCCGGCTGCTTCCGGCTCCGGTTCGACCGGGGCGGGTTCTGGCTCTGGCTCTGGACCCGGTCCGTGTGGATGCGCTGGCCCCGGTGGGCCTTCGGCGACCGCGCGATCTTCGCCCGTCGCTCCGCCTTCGAAGCCGCTGGCGGCTTTCCCGACCAGCCCGTCTTCGAAGACCTCGACTTCGTCCAGGCCGTACTCCCGCACGGCCGCTTCGTCTTTCTCGATGCGGTGGTGGTCACCTCGGCGCGGCGGTACGCGCACAGGGGTGCGCTCCGGCAGCAGCTCCGCAACTGGGCGCTGTGGAGCGCGTGGCTCCTCGGCGCTTCGCCGCATCGCATGGCCCGCTTTTACCCGACCCACACGAGGCAACCCGAGGACACTGCCGTCGCCCAGTCGTAACCCCTGTGAACAGGCTCCCGAAGGTCGTGCACCGCGGCGACTGATGTCCCCTGTGACCTGGCAGCCCCCGTTTTTACGTTCTCGTAGGCGAGGATCGTGAGCCACCCGGGGCCGGTCCGTTTCGCCCACCGCCGTGCCCATCCGCCTTGCCTTGCTGGACTTCGGCCCCTACTTTCCCCGTGCAGGCCTTTGCCGCAGGGTGACCGCGCCCACTTCCAGGGACGATGTGCTGACTGACGACCACAACCGCGGAACGAACCGCGTCTCCCCCGACCGCGCCGCAGGCGCCGAGGCCCTGCCATGATCGGTCGTGTCATCGGCAACTACCGCATCGAGGCGCTGCTGGGACGCGGCGGGATGGGTGCCGTCTACCGCGCGCTCGACACGATGCTCGACCGGACCGTCGCCGTCAAAGCGCTCCGCGCCGACGCGGCCACGCAGCCTGGCGCCGTCGAGCGCTTTCGGATGGAGGCCCGCACGCTCGCCCGCCTGCTCCACCCGAACATCGCCACGCTCTACACCCTCGTCCGCTCCGGAGACGACCTCTACATGGTGATGGAGTTCTGCGAGGGCGAGACGTTCGAGGCGATCCTCCGCCGCCGTGGGCGGCTGGCCCCGGCCGAGGCACTCCCCCTCTTTTTGCAGGCACTCGACGGGCTCGAACACGCCCACCGCCACGGCATCGTCCACCGCGACATCAAGCCGGCGAATCTGATGCGGCTGCCGGACGGGACGGTGAAGGTGATGGACTTCGGGATCGCCCGGCTCCTCGGGTCGAGCCGGCTGACGCAGACGCAGCACACGATCGGGACGGCGGCGTACATGGCGCCCGAGCAGATCCGCGCCCAGGAAGTG
This sequence comes from Rhodothermales bacterium, assembly GCA_039944855.1. Classification (NCBI taxonomy): domain Bacteria; kingdom Pseudomonadati; phylum Rhodothermota; class Rhodothermia; order Rhodothermales; species Rhodothermales bacterium. The sequence goes on from JBDUXZ010000005.1 coordinate 227,481, forward strand.
GACGCCCGCGCCGACGTGTACGCCCTCGGCGTGCTCCTCTACGAGCTCGTCGCGGGCCGCGTGCCGTTCCAGAGCGAGAGCTCGTTCGAGGTGATGGAGGCGCACATCAACCGGGCGCCACCGCCGCCGCGCCAGTTCGCGCCCGACCTGCCGGAAGCGCTCGAAGTCGCCATCCTCCGCGCCCTCGCCAAAGCCCCAGACGACCGGTTCTCCTCCGTCGTCGCGCTCCGCGAAGCACTGCGGGCACTCGACCTCGCCGCGCCGTTGGCCGAGGCAGAAACGACCGTCGCCCCGATCCCTTCGCGCCACGAGCCGGAGGACCAGACGGAGATCGAACAGGAACCTGCGAGCCGCTCGGGCTCAGCGCCCATCGCTGTCGAATCAGGCTCGGCCTACGTACCACCCGCGCCGGCTGAGCCCGACGCGACGCACGTCGCTTCGCCCTCGCCGGTCCGCCCTCCCGTCGCTACGTCTGCACCGCCCACAGTGACCTCCGCTGCGCCGCGCCGCGACGCCTCCAGCTCGACCGTCGTAGCGACGCCTCACGCAGGCCGACGCCTCCGCCGTGGCGCGTTCGTAGCGGCCGGGCTCGGCCTCGTGCTCGCCGTGGGCGTCTGGGCCTTCGCGACTGGCCCTGCCCCGCTCGACCGCGAGCCGTCCGATCCCGACATGATCGCGCCCACCGAGACGGGTGCCCTCCTGCCCCTCTCCTCCGACGGACCGTCCGCGCCGAACTCAGACCTCGCCTCGTCCCTGACCGTAGCCGCGTGGGTCGCCACGGCAGAGCGGCACCTCGAAGCGGGGCGGCTCACGACCCCGGCCGATTCGAACGCGCTCCTCTTCGCCGAGCGCGCCCTCGCCGCCGACCCCGATCACGCCGAGGCAAAGGCAGTGGTCCGCCGCATCGTCGAGCGGAGCAACGCGCTCGGCCAGCGGGCGCGGCAGCGGGAGAACCTACGGATCGCGCGCGAGCACTTCCAGCAATCCATCGCCGTAGCCGACCGGCACCCGGGCGTCGCAGACGAAGGCCGAGCCCAGGCACAGCTCGCCCTCGTTGCGGTCCGAGACGACGAATCGGCCGCGCGGAACGACGTCGCAGCGGCACGAGAGTCCGAACCGCCCGCACAGAGCAACGCGCCTGCCGAAACGCCGCCCGCCGCGACCGGCACGATCCGCGTCCTTGCCCGTCCGTTCGGCGACGTGTACGTGGACGGGCAGCGGCGCGCGAGCGGGACGAACGCGCCCGTCTTCGCCACGGTCTCCCCCGGCACGCACCGCGTCCGCGTGACGCATCCCACGTTCGGGACGCAGGAACGGAGCGTCCGTGTGCGGGCCGACCAGACGGCCGAGGTCTTCATCGAGTTCGCCGCCCCCGTCCAGGTCACCGTCGTCTCCGACCCGATCAACGCCCTCATCCTGCTCGATGGGCGGGCGATGGGCCGCTACACGCCGGCCACGATCACGATCCCAGCGGGCCGCCACACCGTCGAGGTCCGCCGCGACGGGTACCGACCGGCTTCTCGCTCCGTCACGATCGAAGCCGGGGCGGCGCCCGACCGGCTCGCCTTCACCCTCACCCCTGAGCGCTAACCCCTTACCCCCCGACCGCCATGCGCCTCGCCCTCGTGCTCGCCCTCTTCGTCTCGCTCGCCCTCCCCGCTGCCGCACAGCGCTGCGATACCGCCCTCGCCGAGGCCGACGAGCAATACCGCGCCGGCTATTTCGACGACGTCATCGAGCGGCTGAGCGACTGCCTCGACGCGAATGCGTTCTCCTCCGAGGAGCGTCGCCGCGCGTACCGGCTTCTCGGGCTCAGCTACATCGGCAAAGACCGCGAGCTCGACGCCCGCGAGGCCGTCCGCTCCCTCCTCGAAGTCGCGCCCGACTACCAGCCCGACCCGGCCCTCGACCCGCCGCCTTTCGTGCAACTCGTCGAAGAGATGAACCGCCCCCGACCGACGCCCAGCGCTCCGGCCGCTTCGCCCGCCTCGACGGTGCGGCCTGTCTCGACCACGAGCGGATTCATGGGGTCGCTCAGCGCCCTGGGCACAGGATACTCGGACTCCGACGACGACTCGGCCAACGGCGCGGGCGGGTATCTCACCCTCGGCTACGGATTCACGCCTGCCATCGCCGTCGTCTTCCAGCTAGGTGGCGCCTCGTTTTCCGACTTCAGCGAAATCGGCGAAGCGACGCTCGGCAACGTCGGCGTGGGCGGGCGCTACCACTTCGGCGGCGGGCAGCGGAAGCTCGTCCCGTTCGTCGGCGCGGGCGCGTCGTTCCAGTCGCTCTCGCTGGACTTCGACGCCTCGCTCGGGGGCGGCTCCGACGAGTACAGCGGGGCCGGCGGCTCCCTGGAGGGCGGCCTCCTCTACTTCCTGAGCCCAGCGTTCGCGCTCGATGGAGGCGTCCAAGCCCTCTTCAGCTCACTCACCTCCGACGAATCCGACCGCAGCATCTCGACGACAGTAGTCCACTTCGGCGTGGGCGTGTCGTGGAGCCCCGGCCGATAGCCTAGCCGAGGGCGCGGTCGAGATTATAGGCAGCGCTGATGAGGGCGAGGTGGGTGAACGCCTGCGGGTAGTTCCCCAGCGCCTCGCCGTGGTGGCCGGTCTCCTCGGCGTAGAGCCCGAGGTGGTTGGCGTACCCGAGCATCTGCTCGAACGTCAGCCGCGCGTGCTCCAGCCGCGCCGAGTCCGAGAGCCCCGCCCGCGTGAGCGCCTCGACGAGCCAGAACGTGCAGATGTTGAACGTGCCCTCCTCGCCCGGCAGCCCGTCCTCGGACTCGGTGAGGTTGTAGCGGTAGACGAGGCTGTTCGAGACGAGTCCGCCCTCGTCCGGCGAGCGCAGCGTGGCGTCGAGCGTGGAGAGCATGCGGGGGTCGACGGGCGAGACGAAGAACACGAGCGGCATCATGAGGTTCGCCGCGTCGAGCGCGTCGCCGCCGAAGGTCTGGACGAACGCCTGCCGCTCTTCGCTCCACCCCTCGGTCATGATCGCTTCGTAGATCGCATCGCGGACGTCGAGCCAGCGGGCGCGGTCGGCGGGGAACGCGCGCTGGTCGGCGAGACGCAGCCCGCGATCCACGGCCACCCAGCACATCAGGTTCGAATACGTGAAGCGCTGCCGCCCGCCGCGCACCTCCCACACCCCCTCGTCGCGGAGTTGCCAGTTCTCGCACACCCAGTCGACGAAGGAGCGGACGCGGAGCCAGAGGTCGTACGAGATCGGCGCGCCGTACTTGTTGTAGAGGTAGACGGCGTCGAGGAGCTCGCCGTAGATGTCGAGCTGGAGTTGGTCGTAAGCCCCGTTCCCGATGCGGACGGGCCGGCTGCCGCGATAGCCGTCGAGGTGGTCGAGCGTCTCCTCGGTGAGCTTCTTCCGTCCGTCGATGCCGTACATGATCTGGAGCGGTCGGCCATCCGCCCCCCCCTCTTTACACTCGTTCGCGAGGAAGCGCATGAACGCCTCGGCCTCCTCGGTGAAGCCGATGCGGAGGAAGGCGTAGAGGGTGAACGCGGCGTCGCGGATCCAGGTGTAGCGGTAGTCCCAGTTCCGCACGCCGCCGACGCCCTCGGGCAAGCTGCACGTCGGCGCGGCGACGATCGCCCCCGTCGGCTCATACGTGAGCAGCTTGAGCGCAAGGGCCGAGCGGTGGACGATCTCGCGCCAGCGCCCGGCGTAGGTGCACTGCCCGAGCCAGCGCCGCCAGAAATCGACGGTCGCGCGGAAAGCCTCCTCGGCCTCGGCCTCTTCGAGGGCGTGGCCGCACTGCCCCCCCTCGGCGCTCTCGCGCAGCGTGAACGTGGCCGTCTCCCCCTCTGCTAGCCAGAAGTCCGCGACGACGCCGTCGCCGTCGCGCTCGAGTGGCACCTTCGAGGCGAGGCTGAGGTTGAGGTCGGGCGCGTCGAAGCACGCCCCGTTCCCGTTGAGCGAGAGGGCGTGTCCGGCGCGGGCGTAGTCGAACGCGGGCCGGCATTCCATCCGGAACCCAACCGTCCCGCGCACGGCCTTGACGGTGCGGACGATCTCGCGCCGCAGCCGGCTCTCCTCCCGCCCACCGACAGGCATGTAGTCCGTCACCTCGCCGACGCCCTCTTCGCTGAGGAAACGGGTGACGAGGATGTTCGTCTCGGGCCAGTAGAACTGCTTGCTCGTGACCTTGTCAGCGAGGAGTCGGATCTGCCAGAACCCGCCCTTCTCCGCGTCAAGAATGCGGCCGAACACGCTCGGCGCGTCGAAGCGGGGCATGCAGCACCAGTCGATCGAGCCGTCGAGCCCGACGAGGGCGACGGTGTGCATGTCGCCGATGAGCCCGTAGCTCTCGATGGGGTGGTAGCGGGCGCGCTCGCCGGTGCGGGCGTCAGTCGTCTCCGGTCGCTCGACGGGGGCAGGCATGGGGCGGGAAGGTGTGGGAATAGGAGCGTGTGGAGGTCTCGAGTGGGGCGGAGAGAACGTCCGTACGTTATCTATGCCCCACATCCGCACGTAATGATAGGCCCGCGAGCGTCCACGTGCGTAACACCTCAGCGACACTCCACGCCTGCGCCGGGCATCCGCGCGGCGTGAACGGGGCGTCGCCGTCGTAGATCTCGCTGACGCTCCCGAGCCCGTGGTCGAGGAAGTCGCGGAGGAGCGGGCGGAGGAACGAGCGCGCGCGGTCGCCGTCGTCGTAGACCCGGAGGTGCGCCGTCACGAACGGCCCGATGAGCCAGCCCCAAACCGTACCCTGATGATACGCCCCGTCGCGGGCACGCTGATCGCCGCCGTAGCAGCCGATGTAGCCGCCCTCGAATGGGGCGAGGCTGCGGAGCCCGTGCGGCGTCAGCAGGTGCCGAGCGCAAGCATCCACGACGGCGCGCTGCTGCTCGGGTGCGAGCGGGCTGTGATGGAGCGAGACGGCGAAGAGCTGGTTCGGCCGGAGCGCGTCGTCATTCCCGTCCGGCCCGTCGAGCACGTCGAAGCAATAGCCGCGCTCGTCGTTCCAGAAACGGGCGAAGCTGGCCTCGGCGCGGTCGGCGGCCTCGTCGTACGGTGCGGGATCGCGGCTGAGGCGGCGGGCGAAGTCGGCCATGCTGCGAAGGGCGTTGTACCACAGCGCGTTGATCTCCACCGGCTTGCCGATGCGCGGCGTCACGACCCAATCGCCCACCTTCGCGTCCATCCACGTGAGCTGCACGCCCGGCTCGCCGGCGCGGATCAGGCCGTCCTCGGCCACACGGATGCCATAGCGCGTGCCGCGCCGATGCCAGTCCACGACGTCTTCGAGCACGGGGAACAGGTCGCGCAGGAGCGCTTCGTCGTCCGTCGCCTCGACCGTCGCGCGGATCGCTTCGACGAACCACAGCGTCGCGTCGACGGTGTTGTACTCAGGCTCCTCGCCTGCGTCGGGGAAGCGGTTCGGGATCATCCCCCGGTCCACGAACCGGGCGAACGTGCGGAGGACGCGGGCGGCGATGGCTGGGCGGCCCGTCGCCAGCAGCAGGCCCGGCAGCGCGATCATCGTGTCCCGCCCCCAATCGCCGAACCACGGGTACCCGGCGATGATCGTCTTGCCGTCGGCGTCGGTGTCCGTCGGGCGGCGGACGACGAACTGGTCGGCGGCGAGCACGAGTTGGCGGAGGTCCGGCGACTCCTCGTCGAGCGTGGCTTCGTGCAACAATCCGGACTCGTAGTCCTGCCGCACGGCGTAGGCAGCACGGCCGTCGCGGGGCGCGGCCTCGTCGGTGGAGGCCACGATCGTAAACGAATCCCCCTCGTCGAGCGTCGCGCCGAAAGTGGCCACGAGGAACATGTCCTCGGCCGCGTCGAGCCCGCGGTAGGCCTCGACCTCCAGCCACACGTCACGGTACCACGCGGGCTCCAGCGTCGCCGTGTCGCCGTCGCTGAAGAGGAAGATCGGGGCCGCGCCGTGGAAGGCGTCGACGCACACGCCGCGGTCGACCGGGCGGACCGGCATCGGCTCGCCGCCGCCGTGCATCAGGCTGTGGTAGTCACGGTAGCTCGCGAGGGCGCGGGCGGAGAGCGTGAGCGGGCCGCTCGCCCGGACGAGGTCGTACCGGGTGTAGGTCGTGTTCGCGCCCGGCTGCATCCACACGCGTTTCTCGACGAGGGCGTCGGCGAGGGCGAAGGTCCAGACCGGCGTGGTCCCTTCGAGGTGGAACCGGTCGAGGTGGACGTAGCCGTCCGGGGCCATGACCCCGCTCGCCCAGCGGTTGGCGGCGAGGTTGAAGGCGTGCCCTTCGTAGGATGCCGTCTCGTCGAGCTTCGCCACCAAGAGCGTCCGCCCGAGCGGCGGGTCGAGCGCGGCGACGAGGAGGCCGTGATACCGCCTCGTGCGAAACCCGGCGACGGTCCCCATCCCGTACCCGCCGATCCCGTTCGTCACGAGCCACTCCTTCCCCCCCGCCACGGCGGGATCGCTGCACGCGTCGCGCGTGAGGTCGACGGCCGGAGGAAACGCGGGGGAGTTCGTCTTCATCTGCTGTCAGTTTGAGGAGTGCCGGGCCTATGCCTGCCCCAACCCTCTCTACTCGTCATCCCCGCGCAGGCGGGGACCCACGGGAAAGCACCAGCCGGTGGGTCCCCGATCAAGTCGGGGATGACTGTTGTTTTGGGGTTGGGATGTATCGGCAACGCAAAGAGGAGGGATTTCTACTCGAACGTCACGACGAAGCTTTCTGCTTTTTGGCCGCCGCCGCCGCGGCCCGGCCGTTCGTCGGGGCCATGCCGCCGCTCTGCTGGATCAGCTTGGCGACGAGCGCCGTCCACCCGGTCTGGTGGCTCGCGCCGAGACCCGCGCCGTTGTCGCCGTGGAAGTACTCGTAGAAGAGGACGTGGTCGCGCCAGTGCTCGTCGTGCTGGAACAGGTCCTCGCCGCCGTAGACGGGCCGGCGGCCGTCGTCGTCGCGGAGGAAGAGGCGGACGAGCCGCCGTGAGAGGTCCGTCGCCACGTCGTCGAGCGGCATGAACTGGCCGGAGCCGACGGGGTGCTCCACCTTCAGGCTCTCGCCGTAGTAGTGGTCGTACTTCTGGAGCGACTCCACCATCAAGTGGTTGACGGGAAACCAGATCGGCCCGCGCCAATTCGAGTTGCCACCGAAGAGGCCCGTCGTCGACTCGGCGGGCTCGTAGGAGACGCTGTACGTCTCGCCCCCGATGTGGAGCGAGTAGGGGTCGGTTTCGTGCCGCTTCGAGAGGCCGCGCAGGCCGTAATCGGCGAGGAAGGCGTCGGGGTCGAGCATCCGGCGGAGCACGCGTTCGAGCTTGCTCCGGTCTACGAGCGAGAGGAGGAGCCGCCCGCCCTCGCCCGGCTCTGTGAGGGAGGCGATGGGCTCGATGAGGTCCGGCCGGTACTTGATGAACCAGTCCATCCGGCGGCGGAAGTGCGGCAATTTCTCCAGCACGTCCGGCTCCAGCGTCTCCACGGCGAAGAGGGGGATGAGCCCGACGAGCGAGTCCACCTTCATCGGGAACTGGCGGCCGTCGGGCAGGCTGAGGATGTCGTAGTAGAACCCCTCCTCCTCGTTCCACAGCCCGCGCCCGCCGCAGCCCCGGTTGATCGCGTTCGCAATCGCGATGAAGTGCTCGAAGAATTTCGTCGCCACGTCCTCGTACGCCGGCTCCGTCCGGGCGAGTTCGAGGGCGATCGCGAGCATGTTGAGGCAGTACATCCCCATCCACGCCGTGCCGTCGGCCTGCTCGATCCGGCCGCCGCCGGGGAGCGGCGCCGAGCGGTCGAACACGCCGATGTTGTCGAGCCCGAGGAAGCCGCCCTGGAAGATGTTGTTGCCGCCGTGGTCCTTCCGGTTCACCCACCACGTGAAGTTGAGCAGGAGCTTGTGGAAGACCTTCTCGAGGAAGACGGTGTCCGCCTTGCCGCGGAGGTTGCGGTCGATCTTGTAGACGCGGAGCGCGGCCCACGCGTGGACGGGCGGGTTGACGTCGCCGAAGGCCCACTCGTAGGCGGGGATCTGCCCGTTCGGGTGCATGTACCACTCGCGCAGCATGAGGATGAGCTGCCGCTTCGCCCACTCCGGGTCGACCATCGCCGTGGGGATCATGTGGAAGGCGAGGTCCCACGCGGCGAACCACGGGTACTCCCACTTGTCCGGCATCGAGAGCACGTCGAGGTTGTAGAGGTGGCCCCAGTCCGCGTTGCGCGTCCGCGAGTCCGGCGGGGCGGGCTGCGCGGGGTCGCCTTTGAGCCAGAGCTCGACGCTGTAGTGGTAGAACTGCTTCGTCCAGAGGATGCCGGCGAAGGCCTGCCGCTGCACGCGCCGCTCGTCCTCAGAGAGCACCGGCGTCTGGAGCGTCGCGTGGAACGCGTCGGCCTCGTCGATCCGTTGCTTGAACGTTTTCTCGAACCCAGCGAAGGGGCGGCGCTGCTTCTTATTCGTGTAGCGGACGCGGACCTCGAACGACGCGCCGGGCGCGACGACGGCACGCGCGTGCGCCGCCACCTTCGTCCCCTCGCCCTCGGGATTGACCGCCTCGCTGCGGCCCCCGACGATGGCCTCGTGAATCCCGTCTTTCACGTACGGCGAGGGGTTGCCCAGCCCGAACAGGCGCTCGGCGTTCGTCTCGTTCTCCGTGAACAGGAGGTCCACGTCCGCGCCGCCGTCGGCCTCGACGTACCACCACCGCTCGCCGAGGTGACGGTGCGCGCCGCGCACGGCCACGGCGCTCTTCGTCGACGCATCGCGGAGCGTCGGCTTCGAGCGGCCGCTCTCCCACGACCACGTGTTCCGGTACCAGAGGTGCGGGAGGAGGTGGATCGGCGCCGCCTCCGGCCCCCGGTTCGTCGCGACGATCCGGCAGAGGATGTCCTCCTCGTCCACCTTCGCGTACTCGACGTCGACGTCGAAGTAGCGGCCCGCTTCGAACGTGTCGCGGAGCGCGTCGATCAGTTCGAACTCGGGGTCGTCGCGCCCGCGCCGGCGGTTCTCGGCGATGAGCTCGCCGTACGGGAAGGCGACCTGCGGGTACTTGTAAAGCATCCGCATGTAGCTGTGCGTCGGCGTGCCGTCGAGGTAGAAGTAGTATTCCTTGACGTCCTCGCCGTGGTTGCCCTCGTTCCCCGTCAGCCCGTAGAGGCGCTCTTTGAGGATGGCATCACGCTCGTTCCACAGGGCAACGCCGAGGCACACGTTCTGGAACCGGTTGCAGAAGCCGCCGAGGGCGTCCTCGTTCCAGCGGTAGGCGCGGCTGCGGGCGTGGTCGTGCGGGAGGTATTCCCACGCCTCCCCGTGCGGGCTGTAGTCCTCGCGGACGGTGCCCCACGCGCGGTCGCTCACGTACGGCCCCCAGTTCTTCCAATCGGCGCGGCGGGCTTCGGAGTCAGCGAGGCGGCGGTGCTCGGCCGTATCGGGCAGCGGCATATCGGTGCAGGATAAGTGGGAAGGAGGCTGCGTCAGACCGACGTGATTCAATATAAAGGCCTGCACCTTACCACTTTATACATCGCGCTGCCTAGTCGCTAGGGAGATCAACGGGGTAGAAGGCGACGTGCCAAATGGATAGCGAGAGCGGCGAAGGGACCCACCACGATCCCCGCCGCTCTCTCTGCTGCTCGAATCGCGGCCCACGAGGCGACCCGAGCATGTAGATGACCGTCTGCCATACGCTCGCCCTGTTGTCCGACGCGGCCCGCGCCCTCGCATTGCGTGCATCCCGCGACACGACCTAAAGAGCGGCGAGAGCCCCCACCACGAGACCCTCGCCGCTCAGTCTACCCCCGGACCGAGGGGGTCTCGTAGGACTAATGGCACTCAGTCCGTGCAAACGGGCTCAAAAGTGCGGTCCTCCTGACGTTCCATCACGACCGTCCCCTCCTCCTCATCGTCGACGTATGTGAACGTCGCTCGCATCCGATCGGCGTCGAGCGGCTCGAGTGCGATCAGGGTTTCGGATTCGCCCACGGCGATGCGGTAGTCGAGAGGCCCTAGCCGCTCTACGGTCCACGACTCGGATTCCCAACACGCTTCTTCGTCGTAGAACTCGGTCTCGCTCCAGACGGCTTCCCCGATCCGGAGGAAGTTCTCTTCTCCCGCGTCGGTGTACTTCCAGAGCCCGAGAACGTTGGTTTCCCCGTCAGTGTTGGGGTCCTCTTCGGAGCCCTCTGCGGAGTCGCATCCGGCGAGGGGCGCGAGCAGGGCGGTGAGAAGGAGGATCAGCGTGTAAGGAGTGCGCATGGCGTTCGGTAATGGGATGAGCAGGAGAGCAGCGGCCATCAGGCGAGAGCGTTCGGCGTACGTCTTAGTCGCAGAGCGGGGTGAAGTCCGACCGCGTGCTGCGGCGGTAGCGCTGCTCACCCTGGCTGTCCTCGTCGTCGAATCCGATCACGAGGTCGTCCCCGTCGCGGTTGATCGTGATGGTCCGTACGAGCGTCTCGCCGTCCTCTTCTCCATCGCTGTAGCTCCATTCGTCGCCGTCGATGTTCATCACGTCGAGCCTGTCACGGTCGAAGCAGTCGACGAACGCGCCGTCAACCTCGAGTTCGTCTTCGACTAGGAAGTTCGTGATGAAACGTTCCTCGGCGATGTCGACCCAGAAAGTTCTGAGTGACTCGTTTCCTGCACTGTCGAGTTCAAGCTCCTGCCAGAGTCCGAGGACACTGGAGCCGTCGTTGCCACCACCATCACCATCGTCCGTGGTGGAGTCGCACCCGGCGAGGGGCATGAGCAGGGCGGCGAGAAGGATGAGCAGCGTGTGGGGGGTGCGCATGGCGTTCGGTATAGGATGAGCAGGAGGTCAGCGGCCGAAGGACTTCTCGGGTGAGCGTCGAACGGAGGGAAACTCGCGAAGCCCCGCGCGCTGCGCATGGGCAGAAAGTGCCCATTCTTTCTTGATCTGCTACGGCTCAGGGGGTATTCTCTCGATCTCACTCGGTAAGGCGTGTAGGCTATACGCTCGCATCGACCCCGCTGCAAGGTCCTCGTGGGTCGGTATCCGTATCCGCCATTCGATAGCGTTTCGCACTCCATGCCTCTCCACCACACCACGCTCGGCCGTGGCGCGCCCGGTCTCATCGCGCTCCACGGCGGGCTCGGCTGGGACCACGCCTCGCTCCGGCCCTGGCTCGACCCGCTCGCCGACCACGCGTCGCTCACCTACGCCGACCTTGCGGGCTGCGGGCACTCGCCCGCGCCCGACGACTGGAGCACCGTCACGCACGCCACGTGGGCCGACGACGTGGAAGCGCTCCGCCGCCACCTCCACGCCGAGCGCGGCGGGCACGACCCAGCCATCCTCTTCGGTCACTCGTACGGGGGCGTCATCGCGCTCGAAGTCGCTCGCCGGCATCCCGAGCACGTCGGCGGCCTCATCCTCTGCGGCACGGTCTCGACCGGCACCCACCTGGCGGCAGCGGCGGAACGCGCGTTCGCCCGCGCGGAGGGCCGCACGCACGAGGTGCTCGCCGCCGCGCTCAGCGGTCCGCCGCAGAGCGACGCCGAGTTCGCGGCCCTGTTTCCCGACCTCCTCCCGCTCTACGTCCACGACCCGACCGCGCACGACCTTCGGGCCTACGCCGAGCGCATGACGCTGCGGGCCGCGCCCCTCCGGCGCACGTTCTACGACCTCCTCGCCGGGTACGACGCGCGCGAGCAGTTGCATGCCGTCGGCGTCCCCACGCTCGTCCTCGCCGGCCGTCACGACTGGATCGCCCCGCCCGAGGAATCGGCCGCCGACTTTCTCGCCGGGCTCGCTGGAGCCGAGGGGCACGTGTTCGAGGCGAGCGGGCATTTCCCGTTCATGGAAGAGCCCGACGCCTTCGTCGCCGTCGTCCGCGACTGGCTGGCGGCGCACGTCCCCACGCACGCCTCCGTCTGAGCCGCCCGTGTCCCTCACGCTCACCTCTCAGGATCAGAAGCGGATCGCGCGCGCCTCCCGCGTGATCGCCGCGCCGTTCGACTTCGACACGCCCGACGCGTGGATGGAGGCGGCGGCGACGAGCCTTCGCGAAGTCGTTGGGGCTTCCACGGCGAGCGTCAGCATCCCCTCCGACTCCGGGCTCCGGTTGATGTACCCCGATTTCTCCGACGAGGTCGCCGACCAGTACCGGAGCTTCTATCCCCTTCTGGAGCGCGTCGGGACGTTCCGGCGGTCGGCTCGGAGCGGCGTCCTTACGCGGCGCGAGATTTTCGGCCAGCATTACGAGGCGATGCAGCAGTCGGCTTACGTCCAGGAGTTTATGCACGGCATCAAGTGCTACGACTCGATCACGATCGGTGTCCGGTGGAGCCCCCGAGGCACGACGCCGGGCGACGTCCTTCAGGTTTTGCTCAATACGGACGATCCGCAGCGCCCGTTCGACGCAGCACAGGCGGCGACGGCGCGGCTGCTCCACCCGGCGCTGGAGGCGGGGGTCTCGTCCTACCAACGCCTGCGGGCGGCGCACGCCCAACTCGGTGCGCTCATCGACGCCAGCGGGGCGGCCTGCGCCGTGTTCTCGCTTGGCGGCCAGTTCCTCCACGGCACTCCGGCCCTCAACCGTACGCTCGCTCGGGAGCCCCACCGGGACCGCTTGATGGCGCAGGCTCGGCACCTCGCCCGTGCATTCACCCGCAACCGGGACTCCCTAGCCGTCGCACCGTCTGAGCCCGGCACGTTCGTCGGAGCGCGAGGCCCGTATCGCCTCGTACCTACGCGCGTCAAGCACCTCGGACCTCGCCCGTCGATTCTCCTCACCGTCACTCCACCGCGTGCCCGATCACCCCTTCCCACCGAGGGCGACGTACAGGAGCAGTTCGGCCTCACACCCCGGCAGGCCGAGGTCGCGCTTCTCCTAGCCGCCCGACACTCGAACAAGGAGATCGCGGCGGCGCTCGGCATCAGCATCCACACCGCACGACACCACGTCGAGCACGTGCTGAGCCGACTCGACGCGGCCCGCAGCGACGTGCCGGACGTCGTGGGCCGCATCGACGTGGCCTGAGCCTCATGCGTTCTGTTGCAACGCTTTCTTCTTCGTCATCCTGAGCTTGTCGAAGGATCTCTCCTCGGCACCGCATTGCTCATCAGAGATCCCTCGACTGCGCTCGGGATGACAGTTTGAGGCGGCTCTGCTGAGCTTCTCAACAGGGAGCAAGCCTCCTGCTCATCGCTCCCGCTGCGCGATTCGTTGGCTACCGCCGCCACACAGCACCTCAGGCGAGGTGCCAAGGGTTTGCGATTATCGGGAAGTGGGAACTAAGCCGTGCGCGGTTGCTTCTGCGCTGTCCCCACTGACCTCCTCCCCTCGCATGGCCTCCCGCATCCTCCTCTTCACCGGCAAAGGCGGCGTCGGCAAGACGACGTGTGCCGCCGCGACGGCGCTCGAAGCCGCCCGCCGCGGCTACCGCACGCTCGTCATGTCGTCGGACCCGGCCCACTCCCTCGCCGACGCACTCGACCAGCGGCTGGGGCCCGAGCCCGTCGCCATCGCTGACAACCTGTGGGCGCAGGAGGTGGACCTCTACTACAGCATGCAGAAGTACTGGGCGAGTATGCGCGACCTCATGCTGAGCGTGTTCCGCTGGCAGGGCGTGGACCGCCTCGCCGCCGAGGAGATGGCCGCGCTGCCGGGCATGGGCGAGGCCTCCGCCCTCCTCTGGCTCGACTCCTTCTACCGCTCCGGCGACTACGACCTCATCATCCTCGACTCGGCGCCGACGGGCGAGACGCTCACGCTCCTCACGCTGCCCCAAGTGGCGCAGTGGTGGGTGTCGAAGGCGTTCCCGTTCCAGAAGACGGCGTTCAAGCTCGGCGGCCTCGCCGTCCGCAAGACGACGGGCATCCCGCTCGACCGGGGCTACGCCGAGCTCGACCGCCTCTTCGGCGTGCTCGGCGAGATCCAGAAGGTGCTGCAGGACCCGACGATCTCGTCGACGCGGCTCGTGATGAACCCGGAGCGGATGGTGATCGCCGAGGCGCGGCGCGCCTACACGTATCTCCAACTCTACGGTTACGGCGTGGACGGCGTGATCGTCAACCGGATCATCCCCGAGGACGAGGCCGGGACGGTCCTCGCGAAGTACGTCGCGGCGCAGGCGGGCTACCTCGAAGAGATCGAGCACAGCTTCTCGCCGCTCCCCATCCTCCGCGTCCCGCACGTCGGGCAGGAGGTATTCGGGCTCGACCTGCTGCGCGAGATCGGGGCCGGGCTCTATCCCGAGCGCGACCCGACCGACGTGTTCTACGCCGAACAGGCGTACCGGATGGAGGCCGAGGGCGATGATTATCTCCTCTCCGTCCACCTCCCATTCCTGAACGAGGACGAGGTCACGGCCGAGAAGTTCGGCGACGAGCTCGTGGTGCAAGTCCGCAACCAGCGGCGGAGCTACGGGCTGCCGAACTTCCTCAGCTACTACCAGCTCGCCTCGGCGGCGCTCGACGATGGCTGGCTCCGCGCCCGCTTCGAGCCGAACCCGGCGGCGTCGGGTTAACGCGGACGGCGCGGGGCCGATAACCGGGGCCGCCCCTCTCGCTCCCCGCCGCCATGCCGTTCGAGCCCCGCCACCTCCGCGCCTGCCTCCGCCTCGTCGAGCCCGAGCGCGCCGCGTGGACCTTCGCCGACCTCCTCCGCACGCCCGACGGAGACGGCGATCCCGAGGCCTTCGACGCGCTCTGCGACACGTTCTGCACGCTCGTCGACGCCCCGTCCTGCGCCGTCACCGACCCCGACGACGAGGGGCGGATCTGGTTCGTCGCCCCGCGCGGTGCCGGTCAGTATTCCTGATAGCGGGCGTGCCCGTTTGCGACGAGGTGGTCGCTGATGTTGATCAGGCCCTCGTCGTGCTCGACCCACACCTCAGCGATGTAGCGGCCGTACTTGCCGACTTTGTCTTTGAACGTCTGGATCAGCACCTCCTTATCGAGCACGAGCTCGCGGAGAACGTCGCGCGCGACGAGGCCCTCGGGCCGCTCGTCGCCGCGGACTTCGGGCGCGTTGATCCGCGAAAGGCGGAGCGTGATCCCGTTCAGCGTGACGTGCATCCCGAGGTCGACGCTGACGGTGATCGTGTCGGCGTCGTAGGCCTTCGTGCAGCGGGCGCGGTAGGTGTAGAGGTGGACGGCGTTGGGTTCCATGGTTTTACCGGGTTGGACTCGGCGACAAGATAGGCCGCCCCGAGGTCAGAGCGCGGCGACGGGCAGTTCCTCCCACCGCGTCGTGTAGGCCGGCGAGACGAGCCCACGCCGCATCGCCCACGCCTGCTCGGTCCCGCAGCGCCCGAACGTGACGGCTCCGCGTCCGTGCTTCCGGTTGACGGCGTCGACGGCGGCCATCAGCGCCTCATCTTCCGGGCGGTACGGGAGGAAGAGGTGGCCCTGCGCGGGGTTCGCGGGCGTGAGGTGAGCGAGAATGACGCCGGCTTTGTAGTACGCCCGGCCCGGCTCGTGCAATCGGTCGAGGCAGCGGAGCGCGGCTTTGAGCAGGGTCGGCGTGTGGTTCGAGGCGGGGAGCGAGACGGCGCAGGCTCCGGCGCGGTCGCGCCCGCCTTCCGGGGCACGACGGCTCGCGCTCGCCGAGGCCCCCGCGCAGAGGAACACCTGCAGCGCTCCGGCAGCGAGGCCTGCCGCGCGCAGCTTCTCCGCCGCCCGCGCCGTGTGCGTCGCCACGGCCTCCTCCAGCTCGCGCCGCTCCGTCACCGTCCGCCCGAACGACCGGCTCCGCGTCACACTCTGCCGCGGCGGCGGCGCCTCTTCGAGCGGGAGGCACGGGACGCCGCGCAGCTCCCACACCGTCCGCAGCCCGACGACGCGGAGCGTCTTCCGCGCCCACACGTCCGGCACGTCGCGGAGGTGGCGCGCCGTGCGGACGCCGTGCGCCTCCAGCACCGGCCCCGTCCGCTTCCCCACGCCCCACACGTCGCGCACCGGGACCCGCTCCAAGAGGGCGTCGAGGTCGGAGCGGCCGACGAGCGAGAACACGGGCGTCCCGTCCTGCTTGCTCAGCCGTCCCGCCACCTTGCACAGCGTCTTCGTCGGCCCCACGCCGACGCGGACGGGGATGCCGGTCCAGCGCAGCACGCGGGCGTGGAGCTCCCGCGCGAGGTCGAGCACGGCGTCGGGCCGGAGGTCGGGCAGGCCGACGAACGCCTCGTCGATGGAGTAGACCTCCACGTCGGGTGTGAGCGTGCGGAGCGTCTCCATCACGCGGTGACTCATGTCGGCGTAGAGCGCGTAGTTACTCGAAAAGACACGGACGCCGGCTCGCGCGAAGGCCCGTCGGTGCTGGAAATACGGCGCGCCCATCGGCACGCCCATCGCCTTCACCTCCTCGCTTCGGGCGATCACGCAGCCGTCGTTGTTCGAGAGCACGACGACGGGCACGCCGCGCAGCGACGGCGCGAAGACGCGCTCGCACGAGACGTAGAAGTTGGCGCAGTCGACGAGGGCGAAGGGCATCGGGAACGGGGAAGGCGAGCCCGTTCATACCTCCCCGCTGGTGACGCCTTCTCTGTCACCCTCCACCCGGCCCTCGCCGCGACGCACGCTTCGGAGCCCCTGCGCGCGCTATTTGCAGGCGTGGACGACGTGCGTGACGACGCCCCAGATCACGAGCTCCTGCTCGCCCTCGACCGGGATCGGCGGGTAGAGATCGTTCTCGGAGACGAGGCAGACCCGCCCGTCGCGGATGCGGATGCGCTTCACGGCTAGCTCTCCGTCGAGCACGGCCACGACGATCTTCCCGTCGCACGGCTCCACGGCGCGGTCCACGACCAGGATGTCGCCGTCGGTGATGTTCGCCCCCGTCATCGAGTCGCCTTCGACACGGACGAAGAACGTCGCAGCCGGGTGCTTCACGACGAGGTCGTTAAGGTCCAGCGTGCAATCGACGTGGTCGTCGGCGGGCGAGGCGAAGCCGGCGGGGACGCGCGTGAGCAGCAGCGGGAGCGGGAGCGGCGGGCCGGGCGCGTACGGGATGACGTCGGCGGCGCGGAGGCCGAAGGGGCGGAGTTCCATCAGAGGGGAGGCGGTGAGGGGGCGCATAAGCTCCGCACTGGAGGCGAGAAGCGCAACGCCGCCGTCACAAACGGCCGCGGCGTGGGCTACGCCGCCCGGCGCTCGGCCATGATCTGCTCGGCCAGCGCGTTCAGCGCCAGCATCGACGGCAGCACGGTCAGCCCCGGAAGCGCGTCCGCCTTCGCCTCCCGCCCGCCCACCACGAAGCGCGCACCCGCCGCATTCAGTTCGGTCGCGAGCGCGGCGCTCGCGCGGCGGAGTTCCTCGTCCGGCGGGCTCGCCGACACGGAGAGCCACACGAGGTCAGCCCGGCGGCGGCGTGCCGCATCGGCGAGCACGTCGATCGGGGTATTGGGGCCTAGGTTCGTAACGTCGAACCCGAGGTCTTCGAGCACGGCCGCGGCCATCAGCGAGGGGACGGTGTAGGGGTCCCCTTCGAACGCGCCGCCCACGGCGACGGGCGCACCGTCCGGCGCGAGGGGCCGCAGCGTCCGGATCTGGTGGAGGATCTGCACGAACACGTCGACCGCCTCGTGCTCGATCCCGATGCCCGACGGGTCGACGCCGCCGCCGCCGTTCTCCCAGAGCATCCCCGCGTGGTGGAGCGCGCCCCGGAGCGGCCCGTCGCAGAGCGACGCGAGCGACGCGCCCCCTACGTACGCCGCCACGACGAGCGCACGCGCCCGCGCCGCCTCGCCCGCCACGAGCGCCTCGATGAGCCCCTCCGCCGTCACCGGCGCGGCCTCGATGTCCGGCAGCCCGACGAGTTCCGGCAGCCGGAGCGCCGCCGGATCGACGACGTGGAGGGCGCGCTCACGGATGAACCGGACGGCCTCCCGTTGTGAGACGCGCCGGTGCCCCCCCGCCGTCCGCGCCGCCTCGAGCTCCCCCGCGTCGATCCACCGCTTCATCGACGACTCGCTCACGCCGACGGCCGTGGCGAGCTCGCGTGGGGAAAAGGTGTGTTCACGCGCCGAGAGATGCGGGGAGGTCGAAGACAAGATTTTGGGGAGAATGAGAGACGGAGGGAGCGGGCAGGAACCAAACGGCAGCGCATCGCTTTTGTGGGAGGGCAAAACGGACGCCGCCGCCGTGCGGATTCGAAGCGCTGGCCGTCACGTGAACGTTTTGCACGTTAATGCAGTTTCACTCTATAGTACGTACCATGGGGCGGCCCGATATCACCCCTTGAACGGCCACCCCATTTCCCAACACATTTAAGGAGGCATCACCATGTTGTACACGCGCTTATTCACCCTGCTCTGCCTGTTCTCCCTCGTCGCCTTCGTCGGCTGCGCCGATACCGAGGCGCCGGAAGTCGACGCCGAGATGGGCGAGGAGGAGATGATGGAAGAGACGATGGAGATGAACAACTCCATCCTTACCGTTGCCGAGGACGCCGGGCTGACCACGTTCCGCACCGCCGTCGCCCAGGCCAACCTCGACGAGACGCTCAACGGCCCCGGCCCGTTCACCGTCTTCGCCCCGAGCGATGAGGCCTTCAACGCCCTGCCCGAAGGCACGCTCGAGTCGCTGATGGAGGAGGGCATGCGGAGCAAGCTCACCGACATCCTCACCTACCACGTCATCCCCAGCCAGGTGATGTCGGGCGAGCTCAGCGGCCAGATGACGGTGAACACCGTCCAGGGCCAGGCCCTCACGATCAACGCCGAAGGCGGCACCGTCACCCTGACCGACGCGATGGGTAACACGGCCACGGTCGTCTCGGCCGACAACGAGGCCGGCAACGGCGTCATCCACGTCATCAGCGGCGTCCTCATGCCCGCCGAAGGCGACATGACGGAAGAAGACGCGATGTAAGGCGTCGGCCCGACCCGGAGCGCTCGCTCCACTTAGCACGTCGGCCCGGAGTCACTCGCGACGCGAGGGCTCCGGGCTTTTTTTACGGCTTCCACGCCGTCTCGCCTCCTCTCCTATCTCTCCCCTCATGCCTGTCTACCTCATCCTCGGTGCTTCCGGCGGCATCGGCACCGCCCTCACCCACCGCCTCGCCGCCGACGGCGCCGACCTCGTGCTCGGCGCACGCAATGAAGCCCCGCTCCGCGCCCTCGCCGACGAGGTCGGCGCCACGGCGCACCCGCTCGACGCGACCTCGTACGAGGCGGTGCAGGGCATCGTCGACGCCGCCGTCGAGCAGCACGGCCGCATCGACGGCGCCGTGAACCTTGTCGGGTCGATCCTGCTCAAGCCTGCCCACCTCACGAGCGTGGACGAGTTCGACACGGCGATCTCGCTCAACCTCAACACGGCGTTCTACCTCGTGAAGGCTGCCGCCCGCGCGATGCAGACGAACAAGGAGCCGGAGGGCGGCGCGATCGTGCTCATGTCGTCGGTGGCGGCGCGCCTCGGCCTCGCCAACCACGAGGCGATTGCGGCGGCGAAGGGCGGCGTATCCGGCCTCACGCTCGCGGCGGCGGCGAGCTACGCCCCGCGCAAGATCCGCGTCAACGCGATCGCCCCCGGCCTCGTCCGCACCCCCCTCACCGAGCGGCTTACGAGCAGCGACGCCGCCGTCGACGCCTCGGCGAAGATGCACGCCCTCGGGCGGATCGGCGAGCCCGATGACCTCGTAGACGCCCTGCACTTCTTGCTCGACAGCAGCCGGAGCGGCTGGGTCACCGGGCAGACGCTGTCGGTGGACGGCGGCTTCGCGACGGTGCGGCCCCGCTAAAGCGACAAGTCCCGGCCGGCGCCGAGCGGGAACGGCGAGGCCGGCGTAGCGCTTACACCCCTCCCTTCTGCTCACTCTGTTCTCCGATGCCCGGTCCCACGCTCGTCTGGTTCCACCGCGACCTCCGCCTCGCCGACCACCCGGCGCTCACGCGCGC
The DNA here is from genome assembly GCA_039944855.1 of Rhodothermales bacterium. Lineage (NCBI taxonomy): Bacteria > Pseudomonadati > Rhodothermota > Rhodothermia > Rhodothermales > Rhodothermales bacterium. The sequence continues at coordinate 247,277 of JBDUXZ010000005.1, forward strand.
CGTGGAGCGCGGGGAGCCCGTGGTCCCCGTGTTCATCTGGTCGCCGGAGGAAGAGGGCGATTGGCCGCCCGGCGGCGCGCACCGGTGGTGGCTCCACCGCTCGCTCGAAGCCCTCGCCGAGAGCCTCGACCGGAAGACCTCGCGGCTCGTCCTCCGCACCGGCTCCAGCCTCGACGCGCTCCGCAGATTGATCGATGCGACGGGCGCCGACGCCGTCTACTGGAATACGCGCTACACGCCCGCCCGCCGCGAGCGGGACCGTGAGATCGCCGACGCGCTTCGGGAGGACGGCATCGAGGTCAAGACGTTCGCCTCGCGCCTCCTCCACAACCCCGAATCCGTCCGCACGACGAGCGACGGGCCGTACCACGTCTACACCCCGTTCCGCGCCAAATTCCTCGAAACCGTCGAGATCGGCGAGCCGCTCGACGTGCCGAGGATGGGGCAGCGGCTCGCGCCTGCGACGTGGCCCGAGAGCACGGATCTCAGCGACCTCGGCCTGCTGCCCGAGGCACAGGACGGCGTGGACTGGGCCGAGCAGATGGAGGCGGCATGGACGCCCGGCGAGCGCGGCGCCCACGAGCGCCTCCGCACCTTCCTCGGCGACGCCCTCATCGACTACGCCGACGCCCGCGACCGGCCCGCCGTCGACGGAAGTTCGAAGCTCTCGCCGCACCTCCACTGGGGCGAGATCAGCCCCCGGCAGGTCTGGCACCGCGCCCAGAACTGGGTCCGCAACGGTGCCATGCGCGACGCCGCCGACGCCTTCCTCAGCGAGATCATCTGGCGCGAGTTCTCCTACCACATCCTCTACCACTACCCGACGCTCCCGAGCGAGCCGCTCAAAGACAAGTTCGCCGCCTTCCCGTGGAAGTCCGACGCCGACGCGCTCCACCGCTGGCAGCGCGGCCAGACCGGCTACCCCATCGTCGACGCCGGGATGCGGCAGCTGTGGGCGCTCGGGTGGATGCACAACCGAGTCCGCATGATCGTCGGCTCGTTCCTCACGAAAGACTTGCTGATCTCGTGGCAAGAGGGCGAGGCATGGTTCTGGGACACGCTCGTCGACGGCGACCTCGCCAACAACGCGATGAACTGGCAGTGGATCGGCGGGAGCGGGCCGGACGCGCAGCCGTTCTTCCGCATCTTCAACCCCGTCAGCCAGGGCGAGAAGCACGACCCCGAGGGCGCCTACGTCCGCCGCTGGGTGCCGGAACTGAGCGACCTCCCGAACAAGTACCTCCACCGTCCGTGGGACGCGCCCGCCGACGTGCTCGACGAGGCTGGGATCGTGCTCGGCGACACCTACCCCGAACCCATCGTGGATCACGCCGCCGCCCGCGACCGCGCCCTCGCGGCGTACAACGAAATCAAGTGAGGCAGGTTGTCCGTGGTCCTTAGTCCGTTGCACAGCCTTATATCGAAGAGCCAGTTGCTCTGTCTTAAAGCTATCTACTCTTCCGTGTCATCCTGAGCGCAGCGCAGCGAAGTCGAAGGATCTTTCGGGGCACCGCGTTGCTCATCAGAGATCCCTCGGCTGCGCTCGGGATGACACGGAGGAACGGAACCACTGAGCTTCACCCGAGCCCAACAACCACGGACCAACAACCAGCGACCACGGACCACGAACCACGGACTAACAACCAGTGACTACGGACTAATCCTCATGCCCAGCTTCACCCGCCGCCTCTCCGTCGACGTCTCCGCCGAGCGGCTCTTCGCGTGGCACGACCACCGGGGCGCATTCAACCGGCTCGTCCCGCCGTGGCAGCCCGTCCGCCTTGCCCGGTTCGACGGGATTCGGAGTGGCGACCGCGCCGTGCTCGAACTCGGACCCGGCCCGATCACCATTCGCTGGGTGGCCGAGCACCAGGATTTCATCGCGGAGCGGCAATTCCGCGACGTGCAGGTGAAGGGGCCGTTCGCGCGGTGGGAGCACACGCACCGCTTCGTGCCGAAGGACGCGGAGCGGTCGGTACTGGAGGACCACGTGACGTACGGGCTCCCGCTCGCCCCGCTCTCCGAATGGCTCGGCCGAGGGCCGGCGCAGAAGCAGATCGACCGGATGTTCGCGTACCGACACCGCGTGACGGGAGAGGACATCGCACGGCACGCGGCGTACGATCTGCCCTCACAGACTATTGCAATAACGGGCTCGACAGGCTTGCTCGGCGAAACCCTCGTCGCCTTCCTCACGACGGGCGGCCACCGCGTCGTCCGCCTCGTCCGCTCCCGCAAAGAAGTCACCCGCTACGCCGACCGGAAGGACGAGCGCGCGGCGTACTGGAATGTCGAGCGCGGCGAGATCGACGAGGCCGCGTTCGACGGCGTCGACACCGTGATCCACCTCGCGGGCGAGAGCGTCTACGGCCTCCGCTGGACGGACGAGAAAAAGCGCCGGATCGAGGAGAGCCGGACGCGGGGGACGCGGCTGCTGAGCGAGACGCTCGCCAAGCTCGACCACCCGCCGACGACGCTGCTCTCGGCCTCGGCGAGCGGGATCTACGGCGACCGGGGCGATACGCGGCTCGACGAGTCCGCCCCGCCCGGCGACGGCTTCCTCGCGGACGTGTGCGCCCAGTGGGAGGCCGCCACCGCGCCCGCCGCTGAGGCCGGTATCCGCGTCGTCAACCTCCGCATCGGGCTCGTGCTGACGCCGGCCGGCGGCCTGCTCAAAACCAGCCTCCCCGCGTTTTACCTCGGCCTCGGCGGGACGGCGGGCAGCGGCGAGCAATACCTCCCGTGGATCGCGCTCGACGACGTGCTCTACGCCGTGCTCCACCTCCTCGCCACGCCCGACATGCACGGCCCGGTCAACGTCGGCGCGCCGGAGCCGGTGCAGCAGCGCGACTTCGTCCGCACGCTCGGGCGCGTCCTCCGGCGGCCGACGTTCCTCCGCGTCCCGACGCCGCTGCTCCGCGCCGTGTCCGGCGAGTTCGCCGACGAGACGGTCCTCAAGAGCATGAAGATGATGCCCGACGCGCTCGTGAACTCCGGCTTTTCGTTCGCGTATCCCCACCTCGAACCGGCCCTCCGCCACCTGCTCGGCAAAATGCCCGCCACCGCATGACCGCCCTCCGCTCCCTCGTCGTCCTTTCCCTCGTCGCGCTGCTCTCGACTGGCTGCGCGAGCCTCGATAAGACTGCACAGCCCGCCCTCGACCAAGCCGCCGTGGACCTCGGCGACCAACTCGACGCACCCGGCCTGCTGGCCGCGACGGCCCTCCTCTACCACGAGGTCAACGGCCGCTATCCGGCGACGCCGTTCGACCTCCTCGGCTCGGCGGCGGCGCGTGAAACCGGGCTGCAACGGCTCGGGCTGAGCGCGCTCGACCTCGCGCCCGAAGGCGATGGGCTCGCGATGCGCTACACCCTCCTCCCCACCGCCGCCGACCCGACCGACCGCTTCGGCACCGTCACCGTCGCCGAGACGGACACGGCGGGGACGTACGACGTGGGCCTCCTGCTCGAACGGACCGCCGACCCCGACTTCTCCTCGCGCTCGCTCCCGCTCACCGAGCAGGGGCACTACGCCGTCGTTCGGGCGCGGGGCTCGCTCTGCGCCGAAGTCGCGACGGTGCGCCAGCGCATCCGCGAGGGCGAGGCCGTCGGGCAACCGCCGCTCGAAACGGGCAAGGCATACACGGTCACCTTCACCTCGGCCGACGGCGCCGCGTCGGAGCTCGCGCGCGATGGCTATACTGTGACCCTCCCCCGCTGAGGCCACGCGCCCCCCGATTCTAGCTCTCGCCCCGCCGCCGACTTATGCCTACTCACGACGTCCTCATCGTCGGCGCGGGACTCGCCGGGCTCTGCTGCGCGCGCGAACTGAACCGGCACGGCGTCACGTTCAAAGTCGTCGAGGGATCGGACGGCATCGGCGGGCGCGTCCGCACGGACGAGGTCGACGGCTTCCTGCTCGACCGAGGCTTTCAGGTCCTGCTGACGGCGTACCCCGAGGCGCAGCGCGTGCTCGACTACGACGCGCTCGACCTCCGCTCGTTCTACGACGGCGCGCTCGTCCGCTTCGACGGCGGCTTCCACCGCGTCGCGGACCCGCTGCGCGAGCCGCTCGCCGCGCCGCAGACGGCGTTCTCTCCGATTGGCACGCTCGCCGATAAGCTCCGCGTGCTGAAGCTCCGGCAGGGCGTCCGCTCGCCGTCGCTCGATGCGCTGTGGGCGCGGCCCGAGGTCTCGACGCGCGCCGCGCTCACCGAGCGGTACGGGTTCTCCGACGTGATGCTCCAGCGGTTCTTCCAGCCGTTCCTCGGCGGCATCCTCCTCGACCGCGACCTCGGCACGTCGAGCCGGGCGTTCGAGTTCTACTTCCGCATGTTCACCGAGGGCGAGACGGCCGTGCCTGCGCGCGGGATGCAGCAGATCCCCGAGCAGCTCGCCGCCGCGCTTCCCGATCACGCGATCCAGCTCAACACGCGCGTCCAGCACGCCGAGCCGTATTCGATCACGCTCGAACACGGCGGGACCGTCGAGGCCCGCGCCGTCGTCGTCGCCACGGACGGGCCGGAGGTGGCGTACCTCCTCGACAGCTTCGATCCGCCGGCCTCGCGCAGCGTGCTCTGCCTGTATTACGCCGCCCTCGACGCGCCGCACACCGAGCCGGTCCTCGTGCTCGACGGCGACGGCGACGGGCCGGTGAACAACCTCACGGTGATGAGCACGGTCTCGCCGTACTACGCGCCTACCGGGCAGTCGCTCGTCTCCGTCTCCGTCGTCGGCAACCCGTCGCAGCCGGACGCCGAGGTCGAAACCCGCGTGCGCGCCCACCTCCGCCGGTGGTACGGCGACGCGGTCGATGCGTGGCGGCACCTCAAGACGTACCGGATTCTGCACGCGCAGCCCGCGCAGCCGCCGACCGCGCTCACCCCGCCCGAGCGCCCCGCCCGCCTCGCAGACGGCCTCTACGTCGCGGGCGACCACCGCACGAACGCCTCCATCAACGGCGCGATGGTGTCGGGCCGCCGCGCCGCCGAGGCCGTACTCGCCGACCTCGGCATCCCCCTCGTTGCTCAGCCGTGATGGAGACCGGACACTGGCTCGTCCTCGGCAACCTGCTCGGCACGCTTGCGATGTCCGGGGTGATCTGGATGGTACAACTCGTCCACTACCCGCTGTTCGCGGGCGTCGGCTCGGACGGGTTCGTCGCGTACGAAGCGGCGCATCAGACCCGCATCACGTGGATCGTCTTCCCGGCGATGGTGCTGGAGTTAGGGACGGCGGCGGCGCTCGTCTGGCTCCGCCCCGACGCCGTGCCGCCGTGGATGGTGTGGGTCGGCCTCGGGCTCGTCGGCGTCGTGTGGCTCTCGACGGCGTTCGTGCAGGTCCCGCTCCACACCGCGCTCTCCGCCGGGTTCGACGGCGACGCCCACGCCCGCCTCGTCACGACGAACTGGATCCGGACGGCCGCGTGGACGCTCCGCGCCGGCCTCGTGCTGTGGATGACGGCACTGCTGATGCGCTGAGTGGCGTTGCGCACAGAACGAATATGGCGCAGTTGTTAGTGATCCCGAGCATCCAAGCTCTGCGGCCAAGCGCCTCCAACGATGTCGTACGCATAGACCTCGGACGGCTCAATCATTCGCCAGCCGTCTCCGTGGTTCGCTTCATACCACTCTGCTAACGACTGCCTTTCGGCAAGTCTGATCCCTCTGGGATGACGCACAATCTCCGCTACAGGCGTGAGGTCTCCGACGCAGCCCATCTGGGTGGACACCGAGTCTTGCGATGTCTCGTAGCTACCGACGACGATGTAAAAGGCGCCTCGGTCGGTCAGGTAAAGTCCACTCAGCGCGTAGAGCTGACCAGCGGGGTAGGCGCGGCGGAGAAGCGCACTGAAAACTTCCGGTGCATCGGCGCGGCGGAGGAGCGTGTTGAACGCTTCGTACTGCTCGGAAGGACTCCCCGCGATACCAACGTGACTACTCGCAAAGGTTCGTGTGTTCAGCAACAAAGCAAATGCTGCTTCCGGGTCCCGCAACTGGTCGTAGTTGAGGAAATACTCGTATTCAAGTGGCAGCCCCGACCAGTCTCGACCCAACGAGTCCGACCGCGCTTTGCTTCGCCGTTCGGCCTCCTCCGCCCCTGCAATCTGGCTGGCCTGCTCCAGCGTGACTATGGGACGCCACCAATCGGACGACTGACGAATTTCCTCATGCTGAAGCTCGCTGTTTGATGTAGCGCAGCCCGTCATGAACGCAGCGAGGAAAAGGATAGCAGCGACTTTCATCATGATGAAGGCGGCAGGGCTGAATATCCATTGATGATGCGAAACGATTCCAAATAGCACGACAGGAAGTTACAGTATCGAGCCTCACACCGCGCGGTCCACGAAAGTGTCGAGACGGGCGAGGGTGTCGCGGAGGGTGCGGGCGGGCTGCGCTAGCACTCTATGTGCCCTGCTCTCGGTCGAGCCGCCGGGCTTGTTCGAACAGCTCCTCCAACGGCGGGTCCGTGAGGAAGCTGTGCCGCTCGGCCGTGTAGTCGCCTTGCCCGGTGCGGTACTGCCCGAGGAACCGGAGCGTGCGGGCCACGCCGAGTTCGCGCACGAGCACCGCTACGGCCTCGCGCGTGATCTCGTTGAGCGGCTGTACTGGGACAGTCATGGGAGGTCGAGTTCTGCGCGTTCTCTATCTCGTGAGCAGCAGAGACCACGAGTTCGAGCACGCCTGTTTCGCACAGTTGGATAAGCGTTACAACGGCCTCCGCTTCAATCCGCACGCGGAGTTGCGCGTGGTCGTCGAGTGGGCGTTGGATAGCACAGATGTCGAAGTAGACACGCATGTATCCAAGCTACGCATTGCCCGCTCACGCCGCGCGGTCCACGAAGGCGTCGAGGCGGGCGAGGGTGTCGCGGAGCGTACGGGCGACGGGGCTCCCCCGGTCCTCGTCGTCGATCTGCGCCGGCTCCTCCATCAGGTCGAGGTTCACGCTCGGCCAGAGGCGCGGCGCGGGGTCGTCGATCACGGCGTCGTTGAGGCGGAGGCCGTGGCGGGCGAGGATCGGCCCGAGCGTGTCGCGGCGCGCCCGCAGGTTCTCTAGCGTCGCGTGATAAGCGTGCTCCACGACCGACTTCCGCGAGTCGAACGAGAAGATGTTGGTGAAGAACATCTGGTAGTCGTCGCGGCTCGGCTCGAAGAGGACGACGTCGGCGTTGCGGTAGCGCGATTCGTAGGCGGCGATGCCGGTCGTGAGGCGAGAGTGGATGAGCGTGCGGAACGTCTGCGCGAGCACGCCCGGCATCCCGCGGTCGATCAGCTTGCCGCGCCGCATGATCCCCTCCTCCACCGCCCGCGCCGTGTCGACGGGGACGATGGGGTTGACGCAGAGCACGAGGTCGGCCCCGGCGTCGAGCGCGACGGAGGCGTGGACTGTCTTCAGCAGCACGCCGTCCATGTAGTCCCGCCCCTCGATGCTCACTGGCGGATACACGACCGGCAGCGCCGTCGACGCCTGCACCGCGAGCGAGATCGGGATGTGGCCGAAGCCGGGGTTGCCGAAGCGCACGGCCTCGCCCGAGTTGAGGTCGGAGGCGACGATGCGGAGCTGCACGCCACGCGCGTCGAGGTCGCGGAAGTCATCGGTTCGCCCCTCGAACGTGAACACTTTTTCGAGGTACTCGCGGATGCCGTCGTTGTTGAACAGCCCGACGGGAAGCGCCCGCCCGAGCCGCCCGATGAGCGCCGAGAGGATGCCGCCCTCGTGGTCGTGCTTGAACACGTAGTCGGCGAGGGCTTCGACGAGGTGCTGCGGGACCGACGCCCCGCGCCGGACCCACTCGCCGAACGCCGGGGTGAGGAAGAGCTCGGGTCGGAACGGGTGCTCGCCTGGCTCGTCGCGGACGACGCTGCGGCAGAGCTGCGCCGTCGATATCCCGTTCGCGAGGCAGGACCCGATAAAGGCCCCGGCCGAGACGCCGACATAGATTGGCAGCGCGGTGAAGTCCACCGTGAAGCCGTCGCCGACGATGGCTTCTTCGAGCGCCCGCAGCGCGCCGATCTCGTAGATGGCCCCCTCGGGCCCGCCGCCGGCGAGGGCAAGGGCGATCACGGGGCGGGAGCCCCCGGAAGCGGTTCCGTTCGCACGGATGGAGGAAGGCGAGGTCATAGCGGATCGGGGGGTGCGGGGAGAAGGGAGACGCTGTGCAGAAAACGCAGCGAGGCGCGAGCGGGGGGCCGCCAAAGCGTACCCGGACCCCGCTCGCGCCTCTGCAGTCTCACGGCCGGGGCCGTAAGGTAGGCGATTTACGCCTGGGCTTCCAGCCGGGCCACCTCGGTATCGGCGGCCTCTTTGCCCTGCACCTTGTCGACGACGAGGCCGTTGAGCTTGATCTGGTACCAGCCGCCGCCGCCCTTCACGGCTTCGACGCCGGAGGAGCGCTGGGCCTCGGTGAGGGTCGCGTTCTCCTTCTGGAGCCGGGAGATCTCTTCGATCGCCTCTTCCTCGCCGTGGGCTTTGCTGACGACCCGGTCGTAGACCGTGATGTCGTACCAGCCGTTGCCGGTCTCGACGGCGACGATCTCGGGCTGCGCCTGCGCTTCGATCTTCCGCTCGTGGCTCAGCGCGTCGAGGTTCTTCGAGAGCTGCTGGACGCTCTTGCGGAGGCCGGCGATCTCTTCCTTCGTCGGGATGCCGAGGGTCTGGAGGGCCGTGGTGAGGGCCTCCTGCACGCGGTGCTCGAGGGAGCTGAACGTGTCGTCGGCCGCCTTGCGCACCTTGTCCACCTGCGTGTCCGCGGCCTTGCGGACGCGGTCGACCTGGGTGTCGATGGTCTTCATCACCTTGTCGGCCTGCTGGTCGACGTCCTTCTTGACCTGGCCGACCTGGCCCTCGACCTGCTTGCGCATCTGCTCGACTTCCTTGCGGGCTTCGCCGTCGTACTTCTTGCCTTTCTTGACGAGCTTCTTGAAGAGCTTGCTACCCTCCTCTTCCGCGACAGAAAGGGCGCCGATGCCGGCGAGGAATACGTTCTGCGTGGCTTCCTGCATGTCCTTCGGAAGCGAGTTCTTGTTCTTCTTCTTAGCCATGGTGTCTACCTCTTCTACGGTTGGGTGAATGCGTCGGAGCGCGGCCGTGCGGGTTGCGGCCTTACGCGGCGCGGAGTTCGACGGCCTTCTTGTTGAGCCGGTCCACGCTCTTCTTCAGCGAGTCGATGTCGTCACGGGTGGGGACGTTCATCCGGTTCAGCACGGTGCCGACGGTCTCGACGACGCGGGCCTCGAAGTCTTTGCCGAAGGCCTCGACCTTGCGGCCGGCCTCTTTCACGTCGCGCTTCGCCTCACGGGCGTCGTCTTCAACTTCGACGACGGCCTTCGCGGTGAGCGTGTTCGGGCGGCCTTTCTCGACCTGCTTGCCTTCGCGGACGAGGGCGTCGAACGCGTCGCGCGCCTCCTCTTCGAGCATCGCGAAGACGCCGAGGCCGGCGTACCACACGTCGCGGGTTGTGCCGAGCAGCATCTCAGCGGTGTTCTGGAGCGTGGTGGTGGTGTTCTTGATCGTGGTATTCATCGGAGTAGGGGTTGGGGGTGTCGGAGGCCCGTCTCGCCGGAGCGGAACAGGCATTAGTCGGAGGATGGGGAGTCGGTACGGTCGTCGGTCGGCTCCTCGCCGAGACGGCCGAGCGATTGTTCGAGGGCTTCGAGGCGGGCGCGGAGGTTCGCCATCTCGTCCTGCATCGGGCTCGGCTGCTTGAGCCGGCCCGCCGCCTTCTGCACGAAGCCTTCGACGCCCTGCTGGATCTGTTTTACGCCGCTCGTCACAGCGTCCTCGCCTGCCTGCAGTGCGCCCTCGCCGACCCGGATCAGGTCGTGGAGGAGACCGCTCGGAAACGAGCTGCCGCGCCGGCCCTGCTCGGAGATCACCTGGGTGAGAACCTGTACGGTGACATCTTCGCCCGTCTTGTTGTCCACAACCTGAACCTGTTGTCCGTCGCGGATCATGGCGGCCACCTCCTGCATGGAGACGTACTGGCTCTCGACGGAGTCGTAGAGCTTGCGGCTGCCGTATCGCTTGATCTGTCGGGCCATCGGTGCGGGGCGTTGGTGGCGGGTGCAGGGGTATTGACGCGCTGCGGCATAGCGAGTTTCAAGCCTTGACGCATTGCGTCACGATTCACCGCTTCTCCCCACAGAAATCCCCCCTTGTCTCCTCCACGCTATGCCGCAGCACGGAAAACAAGCAGGCCGTCCCGGAGTGGAGCGGCCTGCTGTACGGCGGATCGGGGTGGTTCAGCGCGCGATCGTCAGCCGCCGGGTCCAGTGCTGCCCGTCCACGGTCAACCGAGCGATGTAGACGCCCGGAGCGAGACCGCCCGTGTCCAGCGTCTCGGCGTAGCGGCCTGCCGGCTGCGCCCCGTCGACGACGCGTAGCACGTCACGGCCCAGCACGTCGTACACGACGAGCGCGACGGCCCCGGCCTGCGGTACGTCATACGTCAGCGTGACCGCATCGCGCGCGGGGTTCGGAAACGCTGGCGCAAGCGCCGCGACGAGTGGCTCGCTGCCTACCTCTCCCGCAGTGGACACGGATCCGAGCCGGGCGATATCCGCTGTCGGCGGCTCCTCAACCATCTCGTCACCTTCACAGACCGAGGCCGCGACGGGCTGGTTCGAACGGAGTTCGTAACACACATCGGTCGTCGTGATGCCGTTCGTTGTGATCGTCGTCGTGACCTTGACGCGCAGGGCTGGAACGCCGGCTTCGATGCCGGGGACGAGGAGCGTCCCCCAGCCGTCCACCTCGGCCGTCTCGCTCACGTCGGACTCGATCTCGAACCCGTCGAAGTTGATGACTTGGGTGAAATCACTACTCCACATGCTACCGAACGCCGTGGGGAAGGTGGCGTCGAGCTGCCCGTCCGGCGTGTTCAGAATCGCCAGCGCGATGTTCATCCCGCCCGATTCCCCGAGGAAGAACGAGCCCAACTCGACGGAGGCTTCCTCCGTAACGAGGTGGTAGAAATAGATCGTCCCCTCCGCCGTCACTCCGCCCTCATCGACCATGAACGGGAACGTAGCCGTGAGCGAGGCCTGGTTGAGGGGTTCGGCCGCCGCTGCCGGCCCGGTCGCTCCCGCCTCCACCGTGATCTCGCCGTCGATCTGGTCCTCGAACGTAACACCGGTGAAATCGTAGGTCTGGTTGGGACCGACTTGCGCGATGAGCGTCTCCAGCGCAACGGTGTTGCTGCCGTCTACGTTCGACGTAGAGAGACTCACGTACGGGTTCGTCCCGATTCGGAGAGGGAAATCTGATTCATCGAGGGTGATTTGGGCTTCCGCCTGGAACGGCAGGACGAGCAAGGCGAAGAGGTAAACGTAGCGCAGTCGCATGGCCGTAGGGGTTTGTATTGATAGTAGTTAATAACACCCTCCATACGTATGACGAGGAATAGCGGCGCGACGGTTCACAAAAAAGGCCGCCCGGTCCTCCGAGCGGCCTGCATGTGCGTTCTGGGCGTTCGGCCCTAGGCCTCTTCCAGCGCCGTGTTCTGCGAGACGACCTCCTCCTGCACGTGGCGCGGCATCGTGTCGTAGTGGCTGAACTCGGCGTGGTGGAGCCCGCGGCCCTGCGTCATCGAGCGGAGCGAGGTCGCGTACCGGTAGAGCTCCGACTCCGGCACTTGCGCGATCACCTTCTGGAACGGCCCCTCAGCCTCCATCCCCTGCACGCGTGCACGCCGCGTGTTGAGGTCGCCGAGCACGTCGCCCATGTGGTCCTCCGGCACGAGGACTTCGAGGTGGAAGATCGGCTCGAGGAGGGCCGGGCTCGCCTGCCGGAACGCATCGCGGAAGCAGCGGCGGCTGGCCGACTTGAACGCGTTCTCGTTCGAGTCCACGGCGTGCATCCCACCGTCGTAGATCACGATGCGGACGTCGCCCACGGGGTAGCCCGCGATCGGCCCCTGCTGCAGCGCCTCGGCGACGCCCTTCTGGATCGCCCCGAAGAACCGCCGCATGTCGATCACACCGCCGACGATCGCGTCGATGTACTCGATCTTCGAGCCCCACTCCGTCTCGACGGTCTCGACGTTGCGGACTTTGATGTCGGCCGGCGGATGGAACTCGTCGCTGATCGGCTCCACCATCATCGAGATGTCGGCGAACTGGCCGGCGCCGCCCGTCTGCTTCTTGTGGCGGTACGAGGCGCGGGCGTTCGAGCGGACGGTCTCGCGGTAGCCCACCTTCGGCCGGTCGAACTCGACGTCGACGCCGAAGTTGTTCTTGAGCCGGAAGCGGGCGACTTCGAGGTGCATCTCGCCCTGGCCGGAGAGCGTCATCTGGCTGAGCGAGGCATCGTGCTCGACGTGGAGGCTCGGGTCTTCCTTCTGGAGCTGCGTGAGGCCCTGGGCGAGCTTGTCCTCGTCGCCGCTCTTGGCCGCGCGGATGGCGACGCGCATCCGCGCCTCAGGGAACGCGATCGGCCGGCGGATGGCGTGCGAGCCCTTGCGGCGGAGGGTGTGGTTCGTCGCTGTATCGCGGAGCTTCACGACGGCGCCGATGTCGCCCGCGACGAGCTTCTGGACGGGGTCGCGCTCGTGGCCGTTGATCGAGAAGAGCTGGCCGAGGCGCTCCATGCTGCCGGTCTGCGCGTTCTCGAGGTCCATGTTCGCCTCGAGCGTGCCGCTGTGGACGCGGAAGAACGAGTACTCGCCGACGTGCGGCTCGGCCATCGTGCGGAAGACGAACGCGACGGGCTCGGCGTTGGGATCGTACGACGACGCGCCCGACTCCATGTGCGCGGGCGGCATCATCGCCGGGCTCGGGCAGACGTTGTCGATGAACCCCATCAGCCGGCCGACGCCGACCTCGTCTTTGGCGACGGTGAGGAAGACGGGAAAGAGGTCGCGCTTGATCATCGCCTTGCGCAGCCCTTTTCGCATCTCGTCCTCGCTCAGCTCGCCCTTCTCGAAGTAGAGCTCCATCAGCCCCTCGTCGTTCTCGGCGATGTTCTCGACGAGCTCGTTGTGGAGCCGCTCGGCCTCCTCGCGGAACTCGTCGGGGATCTCTCCCTGCGTGGCGTTGCCCTTTTCGTCGAAGAGGAGCGCCTTCATCAGGAGCACGTCGATGATGGTACGCGAGCCCTTACCGCCGGGGATCTGGACGACGGTCGCCGCCCGCCCGAAGCGGTCGTGCATCTGGCGGACCATCTCGTGGAAGTCGGCCTTCTCCTGGTCGAGCTTGTTGATGACGAACATCGACGGCGTGCCCGTCTTCTCGCAGTAGCGCCAGGCCTGCTCGGTCCCGACCTGCACGCCTTCGACGGCGTCGAGCACGAAGATCGCCGTGTCGGCCACCTTCAGCGCCGTCACGACCTCGCCGACGAAATCGAGGTAGCCGGGCGCGTCGAGGATGTTGATCTTGTGCCCCTTCCACTCGGCGTGCAGCAGTGACGTGAAGATCGACATCTCGCGCTCGTGCTCGCTGGCGTGGTAGTCCGAGACCGTGTTGTGCTCTTCGACCGAGCCCATCCGGTTGATCGCGCCGGAGGCGTAGAGCATGGCCTCGGCGAGCGTGGTCTTCCCGCTGCCCTGGTGGCCCACGAGGGCGACGTTACGGACGTGGTCGGCATCATAAACGTTCATGAGAGGTGGGGGTCGGGTGAGCGAAAGGCGTAGGCCAGAGCGTAAGGGGGAAGTAAGATAGCCGGAGCCGATTAATAGTCAAGGTGGGGAGGAAGCGCACGGCGATGTAGGGCGAAGGAGCGCCCGAGCTGGCGCACCGCCGAGCCGTATTTTACCCTTTTCCCTCTACCCCCTCTCCCGTGCTCCTCGCGATCGAAACGGCGACCGACGTGTGCAGCGTCGCCCTCCTCGACGGCGGCCGGCCCATCGGTATCGCCGAGGTGCTGCGGCCCCGCGCCCACGCCGCCCTCCTCGCCCCCCTCATCCGCGACGTGCTCGCGCAGGCGGACCGCTCCGTCGGCGACCTCACCGCGATCGCCATCTCGGCCGGACCCGGTTCGTACACCGGCCTCCGCATCGGCGCGAGCACGGCGAAGGGTCTCGCCTACGTCAACGGCGCCGCGCTCGTCGCCGTCCCCTCGCTGGAGGCGCTCGCCTTCGGCGCGCAGGATGTCCTCGCCGACGGCGACCTCCTCGTCGCGGCGTTCCGGTCCCGCCGCGATGAGGTCTACGCCGCCGCGTTTCGTCGCACGCCCGACGGCCTCGCCTCCGTTGCCGACGCCGCGGCCGTCGAAGTCGGCGATCTCACGGGCTGGCTACCCGAGCACGCGGGCGCGCTGTGGATCGCGGGCGAGGCGGGCGCGGTCGTCGCCGACGCCGTGGGCAGCGCGGCACGCGTGCTCGACCCCGGGCGGTTCCGGCCGTCGGCGGCGCACGTTGGCGCGCTCGGGGTGGCGAAGCTCGCGGCGGGCGAGACCGTCGACGTGGCCGCGTTCGAGCCGGAGTACCTCAAGGACTTCGTCGCCAAGCGCGCACGTCCTATCTTTGAGCGCCTGCCGAAATGAACCCTCGGCGGCCCCGCCACGTTGTCCCTCCCCCGCCTCCCCCACCCATCCCCCCTCCCCATGTCCTGGTTCCAGCGCAAGACGGCCGGCATCCAAACCAAACGCGCCGAACAGAACGAGTCGCCCGAAGGGCTCTGGCGTAAGGACCCGAAGACGGACGAGATGGTGAGCCTCCGCACCCTCGAGGAGAACCACATGGTGAGCGAGTCCGGCCACCACTTCCCGCTCAGCGGCCTCGGCTACTGCCGGATGCTCTTCGACGACGGCGCCTTCACCCGCTTCGACGACACCCTCGTCTCGACCGACCCGCTCGATTTCCATGACCGGAAGCCGTACGACGCCCGACTCCAGGCGGCCCAGCAGAAGACCGGGCTCAACGACGCCGCCGTCGCCGCGCTCGGGACCGTCGGCGGGCACAAGCTCTCCCTCGCGGCGATGGACTTTTCGTTCATCGGAGGCTCGATGGGGTCCGTCGTCGGCGAGATCGTGGCGCGGGCGATCCGCCGCGCCGTGGACGAGCGGTGTGCGCTCCTCATCATCTCGCAGAGCGGCGGGGCGCGGATGATGGAGGGCGCGCTGAGCCTGATGCAGATGGCCAAAACCTCGGCCAACCTCGCTGTCCTCGCCGAGCAGGGCCTCCCGTACATCTCGCTCATGACGTACCCCACGACGGGCGGCGTGACGGCCTCGTTCGCCATGCTCGGCGACTTCAACGTGGCCGAGCCGGGCGCGCTGATCGGGTTCGCCGGGCCGCGCGTGATCCGCGAGACGATCGGCCGCGACTTGCCGAAGGGGTTCCAGAGCTCGGAATTCCTCTTAGAGCAGGGCTTCCTCGACGACATCGTGCCGCGCCCGAAGCTGCGCGAGTCGCTGATCCACATGCTCGACCTCCTCTTCGAAGACGCCGCCACCGACCGCCAGCGCCCCGCCCCCGAGCCCGCCACCGCCGACTCGACGGCGTGACCCTACCGCCGCACCTTGTGGTATTGCCGCCACCGAGATGGGGTTAACGGCTTCATCGCCCGAGCCCAGAGTGTGAAGAGACAGGGTGGCAATTTCACATTATTAATGGTTGGGCATTCTTCCTCATGGCACATCGCACGAAATCCGGGATCACCGTACAGGCAGGGCCGAGGATGATTCTGCAACGTCCGCAGATGGCGGCTCTCCTAGGGACAGTGGCAGCGGAATGGTCGCTCCTTGAGCGTTGGATCACAAGCCTATACGCGTACCTAATGGGGGTGTACCTCCCTCGGACCCCAGGCTTCTTCCCCCCAGTCCACCCCGTCGCACTCCAGGTGTTCGACACGCTCCAAACATTGCACCTCCGGCTCGAACTGCTCACGAAGCTAGCGGATTGGGTGGTGAAGGACGACGGTCTTCGGGAAGAGTTGAAGGGGCCGGTCGTTGCCTCCATCCGTAGAGCAGCGAAGGACCGCAACAAGTGGGTCCACGCCCAGTGGGGCATCGCTCCCGAGTACCCCGATTCACTCATCTTCATGCCCACCTTTGGACATCAGCTAGTCGTCAGCGAATCCGACCTCAACGAAGCCATCGATCGGATCATAGGAGCGCGCGATGTGATCGGAAAACTCGAAACACGTGTTCGGGACTCTATCGACGGCATAAGGACCGGTGACGACTCGCGCCCCTTGTAAATGGCGAGTGCGTCCGAAACAAGCCGCCAAGTAGCTCGGGCGATGTTGGAGCCTCGCCATCCAGGATGCCTATCCCGCAACTGCACACCGAAGAAGAGCGCGCCTCACCTGATCGGCAAACCACTGGACCATGAGATTGCTGTCGGGCATCGTCGTGGTGGCCTTTGCCCTCTTCCTGATCGGGCTCGCCGTGACGATCCTCGCTCGACCTGCGCGCGCCGAACGGTTCCTCCACGCCTTCGCGAGTTCGGCCCGCGCGCACTACCTCGAACAAGCTGTGCGCCTCGTAGTAGGCGGCGCGCTCGTCCTGTTCTCCCCAGCAATGTGGCAGCCCGACGTGTTCCGCGTCTTCGGCTGGGTCGTCGTTGGGACGACGGTCGTGCTCCTCTGTATCCCCTGGCGGTGGCATCACCGATTCGCGACGTGGGTCGTGCCGCCGGTCATCCGGTACATGAAGCTCTACGGCGTCGGGGCCGTCGTGCTGGCCGCGCTCCTGCTCTACGGGGTGTGCGCCGGCAGCGCGAGCGGCGCGGTGTAGTCTTCGGTCTGTAGCACGCGGGACGCCCGACCGCACGCGGGACGCCGGAATCAGGCGTCCCGCTCGCAACGGCGGCGAGCCCGTGCGCATCATCCGGCCGCCGCGCACGAGGCGGCAGGCTGTATCCTTAGGTTTCGCCCTCGGCCAACGACGCCTCCCGATGCCCGACCTCGCCCCTCCCCTCCGCCCGATGCCGCCGATCCGGCCGCTCGTCATCTTCGCCGCGTGGAACGGCGTGTGGCTCGTGGCGACGGCGCAGTACCTGCTGGCGTACGCGTTCGCCGACGTCCCGCTGGAGTGGGAGCGGATCGGCTGGAACCTCCTCATCTTCAACCTCTGGGCGCTGGCGACGCCGCTGATCCTCCGGCTCGTCCAGCGCTACCCGGTCGGCGGGCGGCAGGCCGTACCCCACGCGCTCGTCCACCTCGGCGCCGCGCTCGCCGTCAGCGTCGGCACGACGCTCGTGTACTTCGGGCTGCGCGGGGCGTTCGAGGCGTTCGTGGGCAACCCTTATGATGCCCTCGCCGAGTTCAAGTCGGCGCAGGTCCGGACCCTCTTCCTCGACCTCATCTTCTACACCGCCGTCGCGGCCGTGCTCCACGCGCTCAGCTACCGGCAGCAGTACCTCGAGCGCGAGCTCCGCGCGGCCCAGCTCGAAGGCCAGCTCGCGCAGGCGCAGGTCGCCGCGCTGCGGATGCAGCTCAACCCCCACTTCCTCTTCAACACGCTCCACGCCATCTCGTCGCTCATGGACGACGACGTGAAGCGCTCGCGCCGGATGCTCGTCGACCTCTCGGACCTCCTCCGCCTCTCGCTCGACAGCGTGGGCGAGCAGGAGGTCCCGCTCGAACAGGAGCTCGCCTTCCTCGACCGCTACCTCCAGATCGAGCGCGTCCGCTTCGGCGACCGGCTGACGGTGGAGATCGACGTGGACGAGAACGCGCTCGACGCCTTCGTGCCGAACCTCATCCTCCAGCCCCTCGTCGAGAACGCGCTGAAGCACGCCGTCGCGCCGTTCGCCGGGCCCGGCCACGTCGCCATCCGCGCCCGGCGCAGCGGCGCCACGCTCCGGCTCGAGGTCGAGGACGACGGCCCCGGCCTCCCCATCACGTTCCCCTCCGGCGATGGGGCCTCCGGCGACGGCGCGCTGCCATCGGGCGACGGCGCGCCCGCCCCCGGCTCGGCGCGCGGCGGGCTCGGCCTGCGCAACACGCGCGAGCGGCTCGAACGGCTCTACGGCGACGCCCACCACTTCGCCCTCCGCAGCCGCCCCGGCCACGGCCTCACGATCTCGCTCGTCGTCCCCTTCCACACCACCCCGACCTTCGTCTCCGCGTGACCCAACCCGCCCCGACCGTGCCGTCCGACCCGAACCCCCTCGACCGCCCCATCCGCGTCCTCATCGTGGACGACGAGCCGCCTGCCCGCAAGCGCATCACGAAGCTGCTCGCCGACCAGGACGGGTTCGAGACCGTCGGCACATGCACGAACGGAAAAGAGGCCCTCGCCGCCATCCAGTCCGAGGAGCCGGATCTCGTGCTCCTCGACGTGCAGATGCCCGAGATGAGCGGGCTCGACCTGCTCGAAGCGCTCGACCCCGATACGATGCCCGCCGTCATCTTCGTCACGGCCTACGACCAGCACGCCCTCCGCGCCTTCGAGCTCCACGCCGTCGACTACCTCCTCAAGCCGTTCGACGACGAGCGGTTCGAGCAGGCGCTCCAGCGGGCGCAGGCGCGGATCGAGCGCGGCCACCTCGCCGGGCTCAGCCACCGCCTCCTCGCCCTCCTCCGCACCGTGCAGGAGGGGCGCGACGAGCCCGTCGGCCTCGTGGACCGCCCGCCCCAACAGCCGACCGACCGCCTCGCGATTCGCTCCGGCGACCGCATCCTCATCGTGAAGGTCGACGACATCGACTGGATCGAGGGCGCCGGCGTCTACGCCCGGCTCCACGTCGGCGCCAAGACGCACCTCCTCCGCGAGACGCTGACGAACCTCGCCGAGCAGCTCGACCCCGAGCGCTTCGTCCGCATCCACCGCTCGACGATCGTCAACCGCGAGCGCGTGCGCGAGCTGCGGAGCTACTTCCACGGCGAGTACATCGTGCTCCTCGACGACGGCACGCAGCTCAAGCTCAGCCGGACCTACCGCGACAGCCTCGAGAGCATCGCCGGGCGGCTCGGCTGAGCGGCCCGTTCGTATCAGCGCCGGGCGGGCTCGTGACACCGACGCATCCCACCGATGACCGCTCCGTAGCACTGCGTGTGCGCCTCTCCCGAGGGGCCGGCCCGACCGAGGGGCTGAGCAGGACTCCCGGTCGGCCGCCCTCGGTGGAGGCGCTTTCTATTTCCCAAATCCGACCTCCATGCGCGCGCTCGTCCTCGCCGTTCTCCTGACCCTCGCGCCCGCTGCCGCCGCGCAGCCCGACGCCGATCTCCCGACCGCCAACGCAGCCGACGTCGCCTCAGTCGATGCCATCCTCACCGCGCTCTACGACGTGATCTCGGGGCCGCCCGCCGAACTCCGCGACTGGGACCGGATGCGGACGCTGTTCCTCCCCGGCGCCCGCCTCATCCCGACCGGCCCGCAACGCGACGGCGGCAACGCAGCCCGCGTCTGGACCGTCGAGGAGTACATCGAGCGGGCCGGGCCACAGCTCATGCAGAACGGGTTCTGGGAGACGGAGATCGGCCGGAAGACGGAGCGGTTCGGGGCCGTCGCCCACGCGTTCAGCGCTTACGAGAGCCGGATCGAGACGCCGGACTCGGACCCGGTCATGCGCGGGATCAACTCCATCCAGCTCTTCGACGACGGGAGCCGGTGGTGGATCGTGTCGGTGCTGTGGGACAACGAGCGGCCCGGCCAGCCGATCCCCGAGCGCTACCTCTCCACCGGCGACTGACGCTCGCTCGGGCCGCTAGCCCCGGCGCGCTCGCCGCCGCCGCCGCGCGGCCTCCTTCCGAAGCGCTTCGAGCTGAGTCGCGTAGCTCTCCGCCGCGATCTGCACGGCGCTCCGCACCGCCGCGTCCTCGACGCAGGCGCGCTCGACCTCGTCGATCTTGGCGCGGAGCCGGGCGAGCGCGACGTAGTACGCCTCGCGCTCCCGCCCCTCTTCTTCGGTGATCGTATTATTGAGCGGCATCCCGCCTCCACAGTGGTGACGGACCCGAAACTACGCTGTGCCCGGACGGCTGCACTAGCACCATCGGCGCGACGGGATCACTAAATTTTCCACGCCCCGGCTCGTGGTATCGCCATGGCCTCCCCCACCGATCCGTTCCCCTTCGCGACCTCGCTGAGCCTCCAGCGCCTCGCCGATTTCTGGGAAGACGCCGGGGCCGACGGGCAAACATGGAGCCCCTTCGCCCGCGTCGTCGCCGAGCGGCTCGCTGCCACGCCCGCCGCCCTCGCCGCCGACCTCGACCCCGCGTTCCTCCGCGACCACGGCTCCCTCGCCGACCTCCTCCTCAGCGCCGTCTTCCCCCGCGCCCACTGGGACGAGACCGTCGCTGCCGTCATGCCCGTCTTCGGCACCGACGTGCTCTACGCCACGCCGACGTGCGAGCGGCTCGGGCTCTTCGACGCCGAGCTCCACCGCCGGATGAGCCTCGACCGGGGCGGCTTCGAGTTCGGCCGGACGATGATGGCGTACTACCTCCTCCTCGAGCACTGCTACGGCATCCGCGTCCCGTACGACGTGCCGCTCATCGTCACGCTCGACGACGCGGAGACGGGGCTGGAGCGCTATTTCAAGCTCGACGTCGACACGCGCTTTGCGTGGGTAGACACCGACGGCCCGTGCCCGGCGCTCAGCGAGACCGACCTCGCCCGCCTCGTCGCCGCGCCGGTCGACCGCGCGCTGTGGCAGCGGCTCCTCCCGCCCGAGCGGTTCACGCTCCGCGGCTTCGGCATCGTCAGCGCCCTCGACGTGACCGATCAGCAGGTGCTCTCGGCGCTGAAGGACGACCTCTTGCAGAAGGGGGCGATGACGTCGGAGGCGAGCGTGGCGCTCCTCGAGCCCCGCCTCCGCTCGCTCCTCGGCTGCCCGAGCGCGCGGTTCGGGCTGATCTGCCTCGAAGAGGGCGAGCTGAGCGACGACGACGCGCGCGACCCCGCCGTGCGCCGCGTCCGCGCCGTCGGCCGGAGCCTGCTGCTCTCGTCGGGCGAGGTCCCGTTCTGCCCGAACAAAGGCCACTCGGTGTACGCCCGCGCGATCGAGCAGCGTTACCCCGTCGTCGTCCCCGACCTCACGGTGCACGAGCCGCAGACGGGCTACGAGGCGCACCTGCTGGCCGAGGGCTTCCAGAGCGTGATGGTGGCCCCGCTGCGCGCCGGGTCGCGGACGGTCGGGCTGCTGGAGCTGGCCTCGCCCGAGGTCGGAGCGATCAACGCATTCAACACGATGAAGGTGGATGAGGTGGCGGGCCTCTTCGCCACGGCGATGCGCCGGAGCCTCGACGAGCGGCGCGACCACGTGCAGGCCGTCATCAAATCCCAGTGCACGGCCATCCACCCCGTCGTCGAGTGGCGCTTCCGCGAGGCGGCGATCCGCTACCTCGACGCCGAGGGCGGCGCGGCGCGCGTGATGGAGCCCATCGTGTTCCCCGGCGTCGTCCCGCTCTACGGGCTCTCCGACATCCGCCGCTCCTCGTCGCACCGGAACGAGGCGATCGCCGAGGACCTCACCGAGCAGCTCAGCCTCGCCTTCTCCGTCGTCGTCGAGGCGGCGTCGTACCGCCCGCTGCCGGGGCTCGACGAGATCGGTTTCCGCCTCCAGCGCCTCATCGAAGAGATCGAAGAGGGGCTGAGCACCGAGCACGAGGTGGGCGTGCTGGAGTTTCTGCGACGCGACGTCGAGGGGCTCTTCGACCACCTCGCCCGCTACGGGCCGCGCGTCGGCGAGCGTGTGGCGACGTACCGCGCCGCGCTCGACCCCGCCCTCGGGATGCGGTACGGCGCCCGACAGCGTTACGAAGCGTCGGTGACGAAGATCAACGAGACGATCTCGTGCCACCTCGAACGGCAGGAGGCGTACGCGCAGGCCCTCGTCCCCCACTACTTCGAGAAGTACAAGACCGACGGCGTCGAGTACACGATCTACGTCGGCGACGCCATCCTCGAAACGGGCGAGGCGGACCCGCTCGCCCTCCGCAACCTCCGCCTCTGGCAGCTCATGACGACGTGCAGTACGGCGTGGGCGCTCGACCGCATCGCACCGGACCTCCCGATGCCGCTTGAAACGGCCCACCTCCTCCTCGTCCAGAGCACGCCCCTCGCCATCCGCTTCCGCTACGACGAGAAGCAGTTCGACGTGGACGGCGCGTACAACACGCGCTACGAGATCGTCAAAAAGCGGATCGACAAGGCGACCGTCGCCGGAACCAAGGAGCGGCTCACGCAGCCGGGCCGCCTCGCGATCGTGCTCTCCCACCAACGCGACCTCGCCGAGTACCGCACCTACCTCGACTACCTCCGCGCGGCGGGCTACGTCGGCGGCCCCGTCGAGGAACTCGGGCTGGAGCCGATGCCGGGCGTGCAGGGCCTCCACGCGCTCCGCGTCCCGATCGCGTCACAGCCGCGGGGGATGGAGTTGGACGTGACGCCCGAGCACGCGCGCCGCGCCGCGATGGAAACGGCGTAGTACGGAGGTGCGGGGGTGTGGATGTGGTTGGACTTTCACACCCCCGCACCTCCACACGTTCACACGTCGCCGAGCGCTTTCGGGGGGACGAGGAAGACGAGTTCGCCGCGCCCGAACGCCACGTCGCGCCACCGCGATACGCCGACTTCGACGCACGCCAGCGCCGCCGTCGGGAAGCGCACGGCCCCACCACCGATGAGCCGGCCGACGGTCTCACCCCACCCCGGCTGGTGCCCGACGAGGAGGAGCACGTCTGCCGCCTCATCCGCCGCGTGGATCTCGCCGAGGAGGTCGCCCGGCCCCGCGCCGTAGAGGTCGCGCGTCGCCCGCACCGGGGCCGTGAACCCGCCGGCCTCGCGTGCGAGGTCGAGCGTCGCGAGGGCCCGCACGGCCGTCGAGGTCACGATTTGGTCGGGAATCACGCCGCTCGCGGCGAGGAAGCGACCCATCGTTTTGGCCGCCTGCCGGCCACGTTTGTTGAGGGGCCGGTCGTGGTCGTGGCTGTAGTCGGCGTCCCAATCGGACTTGCCGTGGCGGAGGAGGAGGATCGTTTTCATGGGTGGTGGTCCGTTGTCAGTGGTCGGTAGTCCGCTGTCACGGGAGTAGGGGCGTGGAGGGAAAGAGCGGGCTTCTCTTCTAGCTCCCACCGCGGCCTCCGGGGGCGCGATCCCGACGGACCACGGACCTCGATTCCGGCTTCGGCGCTGAAGCCAGCGCTCATCGTGCTCCCGGATTCGGTTTGGCCGGTCGGTGGAAGCGGTAGCTGCGGAACGTCGTCACGAACTCCTGCACGAGCACCTTCAGCACGGCGGCGGCGGGGACGGCGAGGAGCAGCCCGAGCAGGCCGAACGCATCGCCCGCCGCCAGGAGGACGAGGAGGATCACGAGCGGGTGCAACTCTACGTTCCGCGACAACAGGAGCGGCTGCGAGCCGAAATTGTCGATGAGTTGGATCACGAAAAAGGCGACGACGATGGGGAGCACCTGATCGAGCCCGCCCGTCGTCACGGCCGAGACCGCGACGGCGATGACGCCGCCGATGAAGGGGCCGAGGAATGGGATGAGGTTCGCCACGCCTGCCGCCGCGCCGACGAGGAAGTAGTACTCGACGCCGATGAGCCACAGCGCGAACGTGGCGAGGAGGCCGACGATAAACGCGGCGAGGAGTTGGCCGCGGAGGTAGCCGCCGAGTTGGGCGTCGGCTTTGCGCAGCGCGTTGAGGGTGAACTCGAAGTAGCGGTTCGGGACCGCGCCGATGAACGCCCGCCGGAAGCGGCGCCCGTCTTTGAGCAGGAAGAACGCGATCACGGGGACGATCACGAACTGCGTCGCAAGGCCGAGCACGCCCGGCACGAACCCCACGACGTCGTCCAGGTGCTCGGTCGTGAACACCGCCACGCGCTCTCGCAGGTCGGGCCGGGGGACGCCGAGCGGGGCGAGCCGGTCGCCGAGCCACCGCTCGATGTCGCCGAGCACCTCGGACGCGACTTCGAGGTCGATCCCCTCTTGCAGCCCAGCGACCTGCGCCGCCAGCGACGGGAACAGGAGCGCGAGCGGCACGCCGATTAGCACGAGCAGCCCGCCGAAGACGGTGACCGACGCCCAGAGCCGGCTCATCCCGCGCGCTTCGAGCCGTACGGCGAGCGGGTCGAGGAGGTACGCCAGCAGCCCGCCGAGCACCACGAGCTGCACGACGCCGCGGACTGGCCACAGCAACGCAACGGCAGCCACCGCCGCCGCGGCCAGCAAGAGAGCCTTACCCCATCGCGGCATCGTCGTCCGGTTCGGTGCCCGCTTCCAACGTAGCGAGACGCTCGTGCAGACGCTGGAGCTCGCCGTCGGCGTGGACGAGGCGGGTGCCGAGGTTCTGCGCGAGCGGCAGCAGCAGCTTCACGCCCACGCGCGGCGAGCGCTCCAGCAGGTCGAAGAGTTCGGGCTGGAAGAGGCCGTGGAGCACGGTCGGCGCCGTGGCCGTCGCCCGCGCCGAGCGCGGTGTCTCGTTGAGGAGGGCGATCTCGCCGAAGAAGTCGCCGCCGCGGAGCTCGGCCAGCAGGCGCTCCGTCGGCTCGTAGACGATCGCGACGGAGCCGCTCTCGACGACGTACATCCCCACGCCGGGGTCGCCCTGCCGGAAGATCACCTCGCCGGTGCGGTACTCCCTCCGGTAGAGGATCTTCTCCAACTCGGCGAGCTCGCGCCGGTCGAGGTCGGTGAACATCGGCACCCGCCGGAGCAGCGCCTCGGTACCCGCGACAGGCCGCACGCGGAAGACGTTGCCCCAGAGGCTATCCATCGCGGCGCTCCTCCCCGCTGCGGCTCTCTTCCGAGCGCGCGCGCGGGATCGTGAGGATGAACGTCGTCCCCTGCCCCTCGCGCGACTCGACCTCCATCGCCCCGCCGTGCGCCTTCGTGATGATCTCGTAGGAGAGCGAGAGGCCGAGGCCGGTCCCCGTGCCCGGCGGCTTCGTCGTAAAGAACGGCTCGAAGACCTGGGCGCGGACCTCGGCCGGAATCCCCGTCCCGTTGTCCTCCACGCGGATGACCACCTCGCCGTCCCGCGCCACCGTCCGCAGCGCGACCACGGGGTCGAACGCCTCGTCGGCGTCGGCCTTTTCGGTGACGGCGTAGAACGCGTTGTTGAACAGGTTGATGCACACGCGGCCGAGGTCCTGCGGCACGACCTCCACCTCGCCCACGGTCGGGTCGAGGTCGTACTCGATCGTCACGTTGAAGTGGGGGTCGGCGGCGCGCATGCCGTGGTAGGCGAGGTTCGCGTAGTCGGCGACGAGCTTGTTGAGGTCGGTGGGCTGGCGCTGGCTGGCGTTCGTGCGCGCGTGCATCAGCATGTTGCGGACGGTCGTGTCGGCGCGCTCACCGTGCTCGGAGATCTTCTGGGCGTTGTGGGCGAGGTCGTCGAGGAGGTCGTTCACCTCGTCCAGCACCTCAGAGACGGGAGCGTCGCGGTGCTCTTCGAGCGTCTCCTTCAACTCGCCCGCGAGGTCGACGGAGAGGCGCGCGAAGTTGTTGACGAAGTTGAGCGGGTTCTTGATCTCGTGCGCGATGCCGCCGGTGAGCTGCCCGAGCGAGGCGAGCTGCCGGGCGCGGACGAGCTGGTCCTGCTTGATCCGCAAGTCCTCGCGCGCGGATTCGAGCGCGGCGTCGCGCTCGCGCAGCGCCTCCGCATGGGCCTCGGCCTCGGCCCGCAGTTCGGCGTTCGCCTTCGCCAGCCGCCGGCTCGACCACCAGAGGTAGCCGGCGAGCCCGAGCACGGCGATGCGGAAAACGAGGAGGAGCGGGTCCATGAGCGCGATGAGAAGAGCGGGGAGCGAGCGGCGGCGGCCCGAGATCGCTACGGCCTAAACGTACGGCGCCGCGCGTTGCGACGGGGCACCCGACACTACGATGCCTCGCGCCGCGCGCACGAGCGCAGCACGTCGGCGACGTCGTCCGCCATCGCCGTGAAGTGAACGGCGTAGCCGTCGTCGGAGGCTTCGAGCACCTTCGCGTAGGCGTGCCCCTGCGCCGACGCATCGGGCAGCGGGACGTGGAGCTTGAGGTCGGCGAAGGGGTCGAGCGGGCGGTCGGTACGGAGGAGGCCGCCCGCCTCGGAGAGCGCGACGAAGTCGGCGTCGACGGCGTCGTCACCGAGCCGCTTCCCGTCGAGCACGTAGAAGCGGACGGGGAGCGGGCGGGCGAGCGGCTGCAGCGCGTGGTTCTGCTCCGGCAGGGCGAGCCCGACCGGCCCGCCGATGCCCTCGATCTCGAAGAGCGGGATCGGATCGGCGAAGCCCTTCGCCCCGAGGTGGAGAGCGCGGCGGACCTTCACGTCCGGCCCGGCCTCGGAGAGCGTCGACTCCGAGACGAGGATCTGCCCGCCGACCGTGGCCGACTCGATCCGCCCCGTCTCGTTCACCGGGCTCCCGACGACGCCGTACTTCATCCGCTTCTCGGACCCGATGTTGCCCACGACGACGTCGCCCGTATTAATGCCGATCCCCATCTGCAGGCGCGGCAGCCCCATCGCGGCGGCGCGCTCGTTCACTTCGTCCATCGCGAGCTGCATCGCAATCGCGCAGGCGACGGCGCGGCGGGCGTGGTCCTCCCGCGCGACGGGCGCGCCGAAGAGCACGAGGATCCCATCGCCGATGTACTCGTCGATCGTGCCGCCGTACTCGGCGATGACGCCGGCCATGACGCCGAGGTGGATGTTGAGCACGTCCACGACGCGTTCGGGCGCGAGCCGCTCGCTGAGGGCGGAGAACCCGCGGAGATCGGACATGAGGATCGTCACGCGCCGGCGCTCGCCGCCGAGCTCCGTCGCCTCCGGCCCGGCGAGGAGCGTCTCGGCCACCTCGTCGGAGAGGTAGCGGCCGACGGTCTCGCGCGCGTGCGCCGCCTGCTTCCGTTCGCCGACGCGCTCGAGGGCTTTGTCGAGCGTGACTTCGAGGTCGTCGAGGTCGATGGGCTTCGTGAGGAAGTCGAACGCGCCCCGGTTCATCGCCGTGCGGATGTTCATCATGTCGCCGTAGGCGGTGACGACGACGGCACCGGGCTGGCCCTCGCCCCCGCCGAGCCGCGTCAGCTCGGCGAGGAGGGTGAGCCCGTCCATCCGCGGCATGTTGATGTCGGTCAGCACGAGATCCACGTCGGGGTGCGACCGGAGTTGGTCGAGCGCCTCGTGCCCGTCGCCCGCGAAGAGGAAGTCGAGCTCACCCTTGCGGATGCGGCGGCGGAACTTCTGGCGGATCAGCGCGGCGAGGTCCGGCTCGTCGTCGACGACGAGGACGAGGGCCTCGGGCCGCGCCGTCTTCTCGGCGTGGGCCGCTTCCTCGGCGGGTGCCGCCTGCTGGTCGTCGGCCGGTGGCGCGGCGGTGTCGGGGGTCGTCTCTTCGCTCATGCGCTCTCGGCTTTCGTGGCAATCAGGGCGGGGGGCGGCAGGACGACGTCGCCGTTGCCGAAATCGAACGTCAGCCCCTCGAACGCCACCGTGCACCCGATGTCGTGCGGCGCGAGCCGCTCGTTCGCGTCGGCCTGGATGGCGTCGAGTTCGTCGTCGGTCCGGTCGGGGTCGTGGTGGAACAGGACGGCGTTCCGAACCCCCGCCTCAATCGCCAGTTCCGCCGCCTGCGCGACGCTGCTGTGGCCCCACCCGCGCCGCGCCGCGATCTCGGTGTCGAGGTACTGCGCATCGTGGCAGAGCACGTCGGCGTCCCGGCAGAACGCGACGATGGCGTCGTGGTCGACCTCGCGGGCGGGCGGGTCGAGTTCGTTGTCCGGGATGAACACGAAGGACCGGCCCTCGTGCGTGACGCGGTAGCCGAACGCGCCGCCGGGGTGGTTCAGCGCCTGCCGCGCGAGGTCGATCCCATGCTCGGCGAGGAACGCGACGGGGTCGCCGCCGACGCGCCGGACGGCACACGGGAGGTCGCCGGGGTGGAGCGGGTAATGGACGCCGTCGAAGAGGGAGAGCGGCGACCACGAGCCCTCGTCCTCGTCCCGGTGGTCGAGGAGGTGGACGAGCCGGCCGTCCTCGTAGAGCGGGGCGAAGAACGGGAAGCCGATGACGTGGTCGGCGTGGAGGTGCGTGAGGAGGACGAAGAGCTCCTCGCTCCGCCCGACGAGCGCGCGGCCGAGCGGTCGGATCCCGGTCCCCGCGTCGAGCACGAGGACGCGGTCCCCGACCACGACCGAGACGCACGTCGTGTGGCCGCCGTAGCGCGCGAACGGCGCGCCCGGTGCCGGCGTCGAGCCTCGGACTCCCCACAGGGTGACGCGCATCAGGGCTGGGGGATGAGGTTCGGGAACGTCGGAGCCGTCTCCACGACCGGGACTGGCTCCGACCCGATCACGTCGGTCGCGATGAGGTAGTACGTCCCGATGAAGAGGAGCACGCCCGTCACGATCGCGATCATGAACACGGTGTACGAGGTCCGGAGCAATTTGAACTTCAACGTCAGCACGCTGCCGAGCCCGTAGAGGTCGCGGATCATGTTTCGGTAGAGCCGGTCGTTGTCAAGCATCAGCTCCGTCATCCCCTCCTCGAACTCGTCGCGCCGCATGTTGGCAAAGTGGCCGAAGAAGAGGATGTTCGCGGTGTTGGCCCGCACCTGATCGAGCGTGATCGGGTCCTCGTTGACGCGGGGCCGCGCCGATCGGATGGCGAACACCATCGAGATCAGGCACCCGATCATCAGCACCGACGTCGGGATGAGCAGCCACGGGTTCGAGTCGATCTTCGGCGAGATCGCCCCGAGGAGGATCGGGAGGATGAGGCCGTTGATCGAGATCATGATGTTGGCCTTCGTGTCGGCCAGCGACGAGAGGTCCATGTGGACGCGGTACGACGTGCGGAACATGGTCTCGACGCCGCGGCTCGACCCGAGCGACGTGTCCTTTTTCTTCTTCTCCTTCTTCTTCCGCTTCTTCTCGGCCTTCCGCTCGGCGCGGGCCTCCTCCACCGCCACGGCCGCCGCCTCGGCGACGGCCTCGACGTCGGCGGATTCGAGGACTTCGGGCTCGGGCATGTCGGGCTCGGGGCCGGCGCTGCCGTCGGACTCGGCCGGCTGCGCCTCGGGAGAGACGGGTTCGTCAGACTGCATGGGGATGGGGGCTGGGGAGTGGGAACGGCAGGTTAGGACGCTGTCTGCGCACGACTAGTACAAAAATCCGAGGCCGATGTTCACGAGGGCCCCCTCCGGCGACACGCCGACGGTCCCGCGCAGCAGGGCGAGGTCGAAGAGGTTGACCCACAGCCCGCCGCCGTAGCCCTGGTGCCACGTCGAGGAGCCCTCGCCGTCGGCCCAGACCCGGCCGTTGTCGACGAAGCCGAGCACGCCGAGCGTACCGCCCGCCGCGTACGTCCGGAAGTCGAGCAGCGCGATGCGGAGTTCGGCGTTCTGGTAGAACGCGGAGCGGCCCGCGAACCGCGTCGACCGATAGCCGCGCAGGTTCTCGACGCCGCCGAGCGTGGCGGCGCGGTAGAACGGGAAGTCCCCCGCCACGTGCTCGGCCCCGACGCGAAGCGCGAGCGTGACCTGGGGGCTCAGGCTCGGCGAGAGGTAGACGGCGAGCGCCGACGAGAGCGGCGCGAACGTATCCCCCGCGTTCGCTACGCCGGTGCGGATGCCCGCCCGGTTCTCCCACCGGAAGCCCCGCTGCGGGTTCACCAGCCGATCCTCGTAGTGAAGCACGGCGAAGGCATCGCCCCCGACGAACGCTTGGCCGTCGAACACCTCGGCGTCGGCCGGGAGGTCGCCGAGGATGCGGCCCTCGGTCTGCTCGACGAACGTGACCTCGGCCGCCGGCCCGAGCCCGAACGCGGCCCCCTCACGGAACGTGAGGCCAAGCGCGAAGGCGGCGGCGGCGCTCGCCTGCCGCACGCGGTAGAACTCCTCGTCGAGGTCATCGGTCGTCTCGTTCCCGAGCCCGTAGAAGTTGTACACGTCCTGCGGCGTCGCGCCCTCGACCTCGGTAAAGACGTCGAACCGACCGACCCCTTCGACCCAGTGACTCCGGTAGGCGGCGCTGACAGCGCCCGTCCCCGTCGCCACGGTCGCCGTAATCTGGTGCTGGATGCCGTAGGGCTCGCGCCGGAACTTCGGCCGCGTCCAGATCACACTTGCTCCCACCGCCACCCCTTCCGTGGCGCTGTAGCCGACGACGGGGAGGTACGAGCGCTCCGGGTAGGAGAATTCCTGGGGGTCGTACCGGTTGACGGCGGGGTCGTCGGAGAGCGTGACGCGGGCACGACCGGCCCCGATCTCGTTCCCGCGCTCGGTGTCGTAGACGTGGAGCCGTCCGCTCGCCCCGCCCTCGGCGTCGACCTCGTCCTCGTCCGTCCCGCCGACGACGCGGACGTACGGACCGCCACCGTCGCCCCGGATCTCGAAGCGGTCGCGCCCGCCGAGCCCGTAGAGCCGGATCTCGTCGGTCTCGCCGTCGAAGAACGTGCGGCGGTAGAGCTGACGGCGGTCCTCCCCTTTCTTGCTCGTCTTGGAGACCGTCACCGTCGTCGCCTCCCCCTCGCGCTCGACGACGAACCGCTCGTGCTTGTCCGACCCGACGATGTCGACGGTGCCCGCGAGCAGCTCGTAAAACTCGTCGGCGACCTCGGGGAGCCGGTCGCGGCGGCTCTGGAGCGTGCGCAAGACGCGCTCGCCGTGGAGCGCATCGACTTCGTCGGGCCAGGCGTCGAGCGCGTCGCGGAGCACGTCGTCCGTCATCCGAGCCTGGAGGTCGCGGGCAATCGCTTGCCAGTCGTCGCGCGTCAGTTCGTTGAGGAAGCGGCGGTCCTGGAACAGCCCGTTGTCGGTGAGCCCGATGAGATCGCCGTACTCGGGGTCGAAGTCTTGGAGGCCGCGGACGGCCTTCTGCGCGATGCTCGGCAGGAGCCCGGTGAGGCGGAAGAACACCTGGTCGCGGTCGCGCGGGATCGGACGGTACACCTTGCCTTCGGTGCGGGCGTCGCCTTCGAGCGTGGCGTCGAGCATGAACGGCTCGAACTGCGCCCACCGCCACTGGTCCTCGTGCCGGTCCCAGTCGCCGATGAGGAGGTCGAAGAGCCGGTTCCGCAGGAAGAACGGCTGGTCGACGCGGGTGTCGTTGTCCTCGCGCAGCTCCCGAAACAGCGTCGCCGACCCGTCGATGTCCTCGGCATTCCCGAACTTATCGAGCCCGGCCGCTTCGTCCGTGGGCCGCTCCTCGAAGAGGACGAGCGTGTTTGCGAACGTCTCGCGGTAGACGCCGAGGCGGGGGTCGTCGGGGACGACGACGATCTGCGGGTTCGTGTGGTAGATGCCGGCGGCGTCGGCGAGGCGCGGGACGACGAGGGCGCCGTACGGGTTCGAGCTCGAGATCTGGTCGGAGAGGACATCGGCCGCGAATGTGTTGCGGAGCGCGGGCGGGAGCAGGAGGTCGGGCCGCTTCTGAACCTGCCGGAGCACAAACTCGCGCCCCTCCGGGTTGGCGAGCCGGAGCGAGACGGTCTGGTAGCCACCGCCGCGCTTGAGCGGGGTCAGCCCGCCGTACGCCCTCCCGAGATCGAGCACGGGCACAGCGACGGGCGCCGTCCAGACATCGCGGTAGTTGTCGCCGAAGAAGAACCGCTTGACCGGCCCCGCGCCGAGCGTCGGATCGGCCACGGCAACGCGCGTGCTGTCGGTGTAGTCGGGCAGCGCGGCGGGGTCGATGTCGGGCACCTCGGGGTCGACGGCTTCACCACGGGGCTCTTCGAGTTTCGTGCGGAAAGCGAGCGATCCGCCGGGCGTGCCGTCGGGCTCCCAGAACTCCAGCCACATCGTGTCGTCCTCGTAGAACTGGAGCGAGGCGAAGCCCGCCGTCCCCTGCGTGAACCCGGCGCCCGAGCCCCCGGCGAGGGGCCCGCCCCGCGCCCCTCCGCCGCTCACGACGTGATGCTGCAACTCCAGGGCGTCGGTGCGGAAGGGGATGTACTGGAGGCCGTACTCGTGCGACGCGGCATAGACCACGCCGTCGTGCTCGCTGAGCACCTCGGGGAGCGCGTCCCGCAGCTCGCGGTAGTCCTCATTCGAGAAGTCCTGCCG
Source organism: Rhodothermales bacterium (assembly GCA_039944855.1). Taxonomy (NCBI): domain Bacteria; kingdom Pseudomonadati; phylum Rhodothermota; class Rhodothermia; order Rhodothermales; species Rhodothermales bacterium. Next base: position 279,151 of record JBDUXZ010000005.1, read on the forward strand.
CCCGCCGAAATAGCTCCGAAACAGCGGGTACGCCGAGCCGATGATGGGAAGCGGAACGTAGAGCGGACGCCACAGGTCGGTCAGCGGGAACAGGTGCTGACGGAGGGCGAACTGACCTGCACGCGCCCCCGTCGAGAACACGGGGTGGTGCCCGGCGACGACGATCCGCTCGTCGTCGTACTCCTCGATGATCTCGTTGAGCCGGACGACCACGTCCACCTCCGATTCGATCTCGTCCCCATCAATCTCGCCCGTCGGCCGGTCGTCGGGGTCGCGGAGCCACCACTCGGTGTCGAGGGCGACGAGGATGAGGTCGTCCGTCAGCTCGATGACGCTCGGCCCGGCGAGGCCGCCTTCGGGCCGGAGCACGTCGCGGCCGAGGCGGTCGGCGAGCCCGTCGGCCTGCCGTTCGAGGGCGTCGCCGTCGCCCCGGTCCCGGTCGCCGGGGAGCACGACGACGCGGCCGGGGTAGCCCTCGACGAGCGCGGCGACGCGGTCCAGCGAGGCGTCGCCCGCTGCCCGGTTCGCCGCGAGGGAATCGGGCAGCGGGCGGAGGAGTTGGTCGCCGAGGAGCACGACGGCACTCTGCTCGCCCGCCTCGGCGAGTTGGGCGCGGAGGGCGTCGAGCGCGGGCGTCTCCTCCCCCGCCTCCGCCGCGACGTTCCCGACGAGGAAGAGGCGGTACGCGAGGTCGGTGCGCGGCGGGGGCTGCACGCCGTCCCACGACGCGAGCGGGTCGCTGACGTAGGTCCCGGACGAGGCGCACGCGCCGAGCGTGAAGGCGAGCGCGAGCAGGACGAAGAGGGGTCGCACGGGCGAGGAATACGGAGGTGTCATCGAGCGGGTTGGTAGTCGTAACGGAGGAGGCGGGCCGCGTCGCCGTCGGCTTCGCTGGCGAGGAAGAGCGTGCCGTCGGGGAAGAAGGCGATGGCTTCGGGCTGCGGCAGGAGTCGCTCGGGGAGCGGCCACACCGCCGTGACGCTGCCCGCGCGGTCGAGCACGGCGAGCGCTTTCCGCACGGACGAGAGGACGTAGACCTCGCCGGTCACCGGGTGCACCCCGAGCGCCGACGGCTTGAAGGTGTTGATGTCGACGAGCGGCCGGACGAGCGCGCGCACGGTTTCGTCGACGGCCCGTTCGCCGTCACTCGCGGCGAGCGATTCGGCAGCGATCACGAACGCCGGCTCCGGGTCGAGCGTGTTCGTGGCGAGATCGAAGGCGTAGACGGCGCGTACCCCGCGGAGTCCGCGACCGGGCGACTCCTTGCACGCGATGAGGAGGCGGGCCGCGTCGGCGTCGTAGCCTAACCCCTCCGCGTCGCACGAGCCGTGGAGGCCGGGGTCGAGCGTCGGCGCTCTGGCTTTCTCGGCCTGCCAATCCTCGATCACCGCGAGTTCGCCGTCGCTGCGGAGCACGACGACGCGCTCGCCCACCCGCTCGACGCCCTCGTAGTCGCCGTCTTTCCCGAAGTCGTGCTCGTGCGTTACCTCGCCCGTCGCCGCGTCAATCACGTAGAGCACGCCGTCCTCGTCCTGCACAGCGCCGAGGCGGTCGCCGTCGAGCGCGGTCAGGCCGGAGATCTCGTCGAGCCGGCCGGGCAGTTCGAACTGCGCCGTCGGCGCGTCGAAGCGGTACGGCGGAGCGGCTCCGTCGGCCCGCGCGGGGGATGCCGTGGAGGCGGACGCGCCGGGGGGCTCCCCGTTGCCGCAGCCGCTCGTCACGAGCGCGATCAGCAGAAGTCCTGCGAGGGGACGCAGCACGAAGCGTTCGGAGTTGGTGGGAGGAGGACAGCGGCGGCGCGGCCGGCGAGGCAGCCCGCGATGGGAGAAAGGTACGTCGCCCGCCGCTCCCGCCCTCCGGCGCCGGCGACGAACGATAGGCGGAGGGCGGCGTAGACCGTATCGGCCGGCGCGCCGCCTTCTTCACCGCGCCGCCCCTTCTTCCCTCTCTTCGCTCCCGACGTTCCCGCCCGTGCCTGCCCCTCGCGAAATCGTTACGCCAACTGTCGTTCTGCTCCACGGCCTCGGCCGAACTGCCCGCTCGATGGCCCCGCTCGCCGCACGCGTCGCACGCGCGGGGTTCGACCCTGTCAACCTCGACTACCCCTCGACGTGCCACGCCATCGAAACGCTCGTGGACGAGCATGTCCGACCCGTCGTCGAGTCGGCCGGCGCGCGCGGGCCGGTCCATTTCGTCACGCACTCGCTCGGCGGCATCCTCGTCCGCGCCCTCGCCGAGCGGCACGGGCTCCCCGACGGGACCCGCGCCGTGATGCTCGCGCCGCCGAACGCGGGCAGCGAGATCGCCGACGCCCTCCGCGACCGGTGGCCGTTCACGCGGTTCTGCGGACCGGCCCTCGCGGAGTTGGGGACCGATGACGGGTGCGTCCCCCCACGCCTCGGCCCCGTCACGGCTGAGGTTGGCGTGATCGCGGGCGTCCGTAGTCTTTACCCGTGGTTCTCGCCCCTTTTCGATGGGCCGAGCGACGGGCTCGTCGCCGTCGAGCGGACGCGCGTGGAGGGGATGGCCGACTTCGCCGTCGTGCACGCCGGGCACGCGTTCATCATGCGGAACCGGACCGTCGCCGAGCAGACGGTCCACTTCCTCCGCCACGGGCGCTTCCGGAACGGTGAGGCAGGCTAGCGACGTTTACGTGGATTAGAGACCTCACGGTATCTTCCATCGCGTGAAAGCGCTTCCTCCCACCAACGACGGTCCTTATGAACACGCTGCGCCAGAGCACGATCACGGGATGGGGCCTCTACGCCCCCGAACGCATCGTCACGAACGACGAGCTCGCTCAAACCCTCGACACCACGGACGAGTGGATCCGCACGCGCTCCGGCATCGCCCAGCGCCACGTCGTCGGGCCCGACGAGTTCACGTCCACGATGAGCACCGCCGCCGCGCAGCGGGCGATGGACCAGGCCGGCGTCACCGCCGACGACCTCGACCTCATCCTCGTCGCGACCTCGACGCCGGACTACCTCACGCCGCCCGTCTCCAGCCAGATCCAGGACATGCTCGGGGCGAACTGCGGGGCGATGGCGCTCGTCGTCGGCTGCACCGGGTTCGTCTACGCCGTCGTCACCGCGCACCAGTTCATCGCGACGGGCGCGGCGAAGACGGTCCTCGTCATCGGCGCGGAGACGATCACGCGCAACCTCAACTGGGAGGACCGGTCGACGTGCGTGCTCTTCGGCGACGGCGCGGGCGCCGTCGTGATGCAGGCCACCGACGAGACCGACGCGGGCGTGCACGCGTTCGTGCTCGGCTCCGACGGCTCGGGCGCCGAGCACCTCATCCAGTATTCCGGCGGCACACGGACGCCGCCAACGGCGGAGACGATCGCCGCCGGCGACAACTACCTCCGGATGAACGGCCGCGAGGTGTTCAAATTCGCGACGACGAAGATGGTCCAATCGCTCGATCAAGTGATGAGCGACGCCGGCATCACGGCCGACGACATCGACCTGTTCATCCCGCACCAGGCCAATGCCCGCATTATCGAGTACGCGGCGCAACAGGCCGGCATCCCGATGGAGAAGGTGGTGATGAACGTCGAACGCTACGGCAACACGTCGGCCGCGACGATCCCGATCGCGCTCGCCGAGGCGTTCGACGCAGGCCGGGCGAAGCCGGGCGACACGCTCGCGCTCGTCGGATTCGGCGCGGGGCTGACGTGGGCCGCCTGCATCTTCCAGCTTGCCGCCACGTCCGTCGCTCCGTCGAAGGCGAAGCAGCATCCGCACCCGGCCGTCGAAGGGTTCATCGCGTAGGCCGGCGGGTCGGTTTAATGCTCCGTGTCAATCCGACGATGCCGAAGGAGCCCTCGGCCGGGATACACAGCATGCACGCCCGCGCCGACGGCATCACTGGCTTGCAGGATAGCGGATAACCCATGAGCGGGATTGCGGGCCTTTTCCAACCCAACGGCCCGGCCGTCGCGGAGAGCGACCTACGGCGCATGACGGAAGCGTTGGCCCACCGAGGCGGCCACGCTGCATGTTGGTCACACGCCGCGGTCGGGCTCGGGCTCCAGTCGAGGACCGCGGCGGCGGGGCCCATCACCTCCGGCCCGCTTGCCCTTGTCGCAGACGCCCGAATCGACAACCGGGTGGAGCTGATCGCAGCACTGTCGCTCCCCGGCCCGGCGTCGGAGGTCACCGATGAGGCCCTGATCCTCGCGGCCTACGAGCGATGGGGCGACGACTGTCCCGCGCACCTCATCGGAGCCTTCGCGTTCGCGCTCTGGGACGAGCGCCGCCGCACGCTCCTCTGCGCGCGCGACCACCTCGGCATTCGCCCGTTTTACTACCATCGCACGGACGCCCACTTCGCGTTCGGCTCGGAGATCAAAGCGCTCCTCGCACTCGGCGTGCCCCGGCAGGTGCGCGCGGCGAGCGTGGCCGACTTCCTCCTGCTGCAGCCTGAGGACAAGGAGGCGACGTTCTATGAAGGGGTCCTTCGGCTCCCACCGGCCCACACGCTCACGGTGACGCCGGACGGCCTGCAACGACGCCGCTACTGGTCGCTCGACCCGGACCGCACCCTCGACCTCGGCTCCGACGAAGCCTACGCCGAAGCGTTCTACGAGCTGTTCGACGAAGCTGTGCGCTGCCGCCTGCGCGGCCCTGCCCCCGTCGGCTCCACGCTCAGCGGCGGGCTCGACTCGTCGTCCATCACCGTCCTCGCGCGGGATCGGCTGGCGGCGACGGGCCGCGACCCGCTCGACACGTTCTCGCTCGTCTTCGACGAGGTGACGGCGAGCGACGAGCGGCGCTACATCCAGTCCGTGCTGGACCAGGGCGGCCTCCGTCCGCACCTCGTCCACGGCGACCGCATCGGCGTGTTCGAGGAACTCGACCGGATGCTCGCGCACCTCGACGAGCCGTTCTTCGGGCCCAACCTGTTCCTCCACTGGGGCCTCTACCGATCCGCGCAGCAGCAGGGCGTCGGCGTGTTGCTGGATGGCGTGCTCGGCGACAGCGTCGTCTACCACGGCGACGTGTACCTCACCGAGTTGGTCGCGCGGGGCCGCTGGCTCGCCTTCGGACGAGAGCTGCGTCCCACGGCGAGGAAGTGGGGCCGCGGGTGGAAGGGGCTCCGGTACGTCGCGCGCCGGTACGTGTGGACCCCGCTCGTCTCCGAGCCGCTGCGCCGCACGTTCCCGTCCCTCCCCTGGCGTCCGCACCCGAACGACTTCGCCAGCACGCTCTTGAACCCGGAGTTCGCGCGGAACTTGCGAGATTCAGAGCAGGCGGACTTCGTCGGGACCGACAGCCATCGGTCTCCTCGCTCGGTGCGCGCCGCACACTACGACGAGTTGACCTCCGGGCTGCTGCCGGCGGCGCTCGAAGTCATGGACCGCGCCGTAGCCGCATTCGGCATCGAAGCCCGCTACCCCTTCGCCGACCGCCGCCTCGTCGAGTTCTGCCTCGCGCTGCCTCCGACGCAGCGGTTCCGCCAGGGCCGGACACGCGATATTCTGCGCCGCGCGATGCACAGCCACTTGCCCGAGCCCATTCGGACGCGGAACACGAAGGGCAACCTCAGCCACGTCCTCGCTCACAGCCTGCGCGATCCGTCGACCGGCCTCCGGGACTTCGTGGAGGACCGCCTCTCCATCGCCGAACCGTATCTCGACGTCGACGTCGTGCGGCGCGCGTATCGCGCGGTCGTCGACGACCGCGCGACCGGCCAGGCGCGCATGGCGCTGTGGCAGGCCGCCGTCCTCGTGCGGTGGCTGGAGCGAGAACGGGAAGCTCCGTCCCGCGCGAACCACCCTGACCTTCACCCCAGCACCTGAATCCCGCAGCGCCTTGCCCCCCTCCGCTTCGATGCACCGCTACGTAGCCTACGGGCTCTCGATCGCGACGAGTATCCCGCTCCCCGAACTCCCCCCCGCAGACCCGAGTGTGAGCGGCGCGCCGGACATCCAGTTCTTTGGGGAGCCGCTGGGGACGCCGCCCGAGCCCGGCTCCGTGCCCGCGTCCACCGACGGACAGCAGGTCGTGATCGCGTGGGGCGACTACGTGACGCTGCGGATGCGCGGCGGGCACGAGTGCGCGTTCGACACCTCCGAAGCCCTCGCCGAAGCCATGCTCCGGCGGTACCTGCTCGGCCCCGGCCTCGGCATCCTCCTCCATCAACGCGGCCTGCTCGTCCTCCACGCCAGCGCCGTCAACCTCGGCGGCGAAGCCGTCCTGTTCATCGGCGAGAAGGGAGCCGGCAAGTCGACGACGGCCGCCGGCCTCCTCGCCCGGGGACACACGCTCCTCTCCGACGATGTCGTCGCCATCGACCTCACCGACCCGGCGCGCCCGCTCGTCCTCCCGGCGTTCGCCCAGATCCGGTTGCGGCCGGACTCCGCCGCCGCCGTCGAGGTGCCCGACGACGAACTCGCGACGACCAATCTCACGCTCGACAAGCGGCTGTGGCAGGTGCACGACCGGTTCCAGTCCGCCCCGGTGCCGCTGCGGGAGATCAACGTGCTCGACCGTGGCGTGCCAGGCGCCGTGGAGAGGCTCGCGAGCGATGCCGCCCTCGCCCAACTCCTCACGCACCTCTACGCGCCACGGTTTGCCGGCACGTCCGTGATGACGGGCGCCCACCTCCAGGCGTGCGCGACGCTCCTCGGCGCGGTCATCGTCCGGCGGCTCTCGCGCTCGGAATCGATGCGGGACCTCCCGATTTTGCTGGATACGGTCGAAGGCGACGGGCGGGCCGCCTAGCGCGGCGCGCGGGCCGGCGGCGGCGTACCCGGACGCCGAGAGAACGCACGACGTCCGCGCGGCTGCTAAGATCAGACGTGTATTGCAAGTACGCCTGTCCTGTAATATCATAGCCCTGACGTGAAAAGGTTTTCACACCGGGGCTCCCTCCGGTAGCGCTTTCACAACGCAGCCCTTGGCGCGGTACGGTTGGGGGACGTGTGCGACCATCCTCTCTCCCAACCGCTTCGAAACCGATGCCGAACCGCCTCTACGTCATCCGGACCGCCCTGATCGTCGCGCTCGGCGGCTTCCTCATGGGGTTCGACGCCTCCGTGATCTCCGGCGTCGTCAAGTTCATCGAGCCCGAGTTCAACCTGACGAAGCTGCAGCTCGGCTGGTCGGTGAGTTCGCTCACGCTCACGGCCACGCTGGCGATGATGCTTTCGGGCCCGCTCAGCGACCGCTACGGCCGGAAGTCGATCCTCGTGCTCGCCTCGATCCTCTACGCGGTCTCGGCGATTGGGTCGGCCATCGCGCCCTCGTTCTGGTTCCTCGTCGTCGCGCGCATGATCGGCGGGCTGGGCGTCGGCGCCTCCCTCATCATCGCGCCGATGTACATCGCCGAGATCGCGCCGCCGGCGATGCGCGGGCAGATGGTGTCGTTCAACCAGCTCAACATCGTCCTCGGCATCACCGTCGCGTTCTTCACGAACTACCTCATCCTGCAACTGGCGGACTCCCCCGCGGCGTGGGCGCAGTCGCTCGGATTCGCCGGCAACGAGTGGCGCTGGATGCTGGGGCTGGAGACGCTCCCCGCCGTGCTCTACTTCGTCGGGCTGTTCTTCGTGCCGCAGAGCCCGCGGTGGCTGGTGATGCAGGGCCGGCACCAGGAGGCCCTGCCCATCATGGAGATGGCGGTCGGGAACGTCGCGGCCATGCAGGAGCTCTCCGACATTCAGAAGAGCATGGTGAAGGACGAGGTGCAGGAGAAGGCCTCGGTGCGCGACCTCTTCGCCCCCGCCATGCGCCTCGTCATCACGATCGGCGTCGTGGTCGGCGTGCTCCAGCAGATCACCGGGATCAACTCGGTGTTCTTCTACGCCCCGATCATCTTCGAGCAGTCGGGCATCGGGACCGACGCGTCGTTCGTGCAGGCGATCCTCGTCGGCGTGATCAACCTCGTGTTCACGATCGCCGCGATCGCGCTCATCGACCGGCTCGGGCGGAAGCCGCTCCTGGGCATCGGGCTGACCGGCATCACGATCGCCATGTTCGTGCTCGCCTACGGGTTCGGGCAGGCGACGTATACGCTCAGCCCCGAGTCCCCGGCCGTCGTCGTCGAGCGGCCCGAGGCCCTCATCCCGCTCGTCGGCCAGACGTACGACAGCGACGTCGCCTTCAAGGGCGCGCTGCAAGAGGCGCTCGGTGTGGACGACGCGACGGTCTACGAGTCGCAGCTCATCACCGAGGCGATCTCGATGAACCCGACGCTGATCCTGTTCGGGATTCTCGGCTTCGTCGCCTCGTTCGCGATCTCGATCGGGCCGGTGATGTGGGTGCTGTTCTCCGAGATGTTCCCCAACCGGATCCGTGGACTGGCGATCTCGTTCGTCGGCCTCATCAACTCGGCGGTCAGCTTCCTCGTGCAGCTCGTCTTCCCGTGGGAGCTCGCCACACTCGGGAGTTCGCTGACGTTCCTCATCTACGGGCTCTTCGCCGCCGTCGGGCTCGTGTTCGTCCTCCTCGTCGTGCCCGAGACGAAGGGCAAGTCGCTCGAAGAGCTCGAAGCCCAGCTCGTCCGGACGCCCACGTAGCGAGCTGGCACCCGATCTGACTCCGTGCTCGTCCCGGCTTTCCCCGACCCACGCCTAGCCCTATGTCCTCTCTCCCCTCCGCCGCACCGCTCGTCCCGGCACTGTGCTGCCTGCTCGCACTCCTCCCCCTCGCCGCCTGCGACGCTCCGCCGCCGACCCCGCAGGGCGGCGCGCTTCCCGACACGTCCGAGGCCGGCCCCGTAAAGGTCGAGCTACGCGACGACGACGGCCGCTACCAGCTCTACGTCGACGGCGAGCCGTTTTACATCAACGGCGCCGGGCTGGAGTTCGGCGACGTCGAGCGGCTGGCCGCGCACGGCGCGAACTCGTTCCGCACGTGGCGGACCGACAACGGCGAAGCCACCGGGCGGGAAGTGCTCGACCGCGCGCACGCGAACGGCCTCCTCGTCACGATGGGGCTCGAGATCGCCCGCGAACGCGAGGGGCAGGGCCGCGGCGTCTTCGGCTTCGACTACGACGACTCGACGGCCGTGGCCGCCCAACTCGAACGCGTCCGCGCCGAGGTGATGCAATACAAGGACCACCCGGCGCTCCTCATCTGGGGCATCGGCAACGAACTCAACCTCGGCGCCGAGAATCCTGCCGTGTGGGACGCAGTCAACGAGATCTCGGAGATGATCCACGAGATCGACCCGAACCACCTCACGACGACGATGCTGGCCGGGATCGGCCCTGAACTCGTCGACGATATCAAAGCGCGCGCGCCGGACCTCGACCTGCTCAGCATCCAGATGTACGCCGACATCGAGAACCTCCCGCAGCGGCTCGACGACGCGGGGTGGGACGGGCCGTACATGGTCACCGAGTGGGGCGCGACCGGCCACTGGGAGGTCGAGAAGACGCCGTGGGGCGCGCCCATCGAGAACAACAGCTCGGTCAAGGCCGACCTCTACCGCTCGCGCTACGAGACGGCGATCGCCTCGGACACGACGCACGGGCTGGGCTCGTACGTCTTCCTCTGGGGCCAGAAGCAAGAGCGCACCCCGACGTGGTACGGCCTGTTTCTCCCGACCGGCGAGGAGACTGAGACGGTCGACGTGATGGAGTCGCTGTGGACCGGGGAGATGCCGGACAACCGGACGCCCCGCCTCGAATCGGCCACGCTCGACGGCCGGACGGCGGATGACGGGATCACGCTCTCCCCCCGCCAGTCCGTCCCCGCTCGCGTGGTCTCGACAGACGCCGACGGCGACGCGCTCCGCTACGCATGGGAGGTCCGCGAGGAGCAGACCGACCTCAGCGAAGGCGGCGACGACGAGTCGGTGCCCGCGCTCATCCCCGACGTGATCGACGCGCCGGATTCCGCCGAGATCACCGTCACCGCTCCCGACGAGCCCGGGGCCTATCGCCTCTTCGTGTACGTGTACGACGGCCAGGGCCACGCCGCGCACGCCAACATTCCCTTCTATGTCGAGTGAGTCCCCAGCCCCCGCCGAACGCACATCCCCCGGCCGCACCGAGCCCCCCATCTTCGTAGGCTCTGCGCGCCGGCAACCGAACGCCCGCGCTGTCGAGGGCGACTTCGTCGACGTGGACGGAGAGGCGATGTACCGGATCGAGAATTACGACCGGATGCCGCCGTTCTTCATCTCGCTCGTGAGCGACGCGGACCACTGGCTGTTCATTTCCAGCAACGGGGCCCTGACGGCCGGGCGGCGAAGCCCGGATCACGCCCTCTTCCCGTACACCACCGTCGACAAGATCCACGACTCGCTCGACCTGACGGGCAGTAAGACGCTCATCCTGGCGACCCTGCACGACGAGCGTGACGGGAGCGGGGACGGCACAGCGCACGGGAAACAGCGGCTCTGGGAGCCGTTCTCGGACCGCTACGACGGCCTTTACGCGCTCCGGCGTAGCCTCTACAAAAGCCTCCAGGGCGACACGCTCCGCTTCGAGGAAGTCAATGAGAACCTCGGTCTCACGTTCGCCGTCACGTGGAGTACGAGCGAGCGGTTCGGGTTCGTGAAGCGCTCGGAGTTGGTGAACCACGGCGCGAGCGGCACTACGGTCCGCGTGCTTGACGGCGTACAGAACCTGATGCCGTACGGGATCAGCCGCGAACTGCAGACGTCGCGGAGCGTCCTCGCCGACGCGTACAAAAAGAACGAACGAGTCCCCGACACGACGCTCGGGCTGTTCACGCTCAGCGCGATCCCCGTCGACCGGGCGGAGCCGAGCGAGGCGTTGAAGGCCACGACGGTGTGGTCGGCCGGGCTGGAGCCCGATGCCCTCCTCCTGTCGAGCCGGCAGCTCGACCGCTTCCGCGCCGGGCACGCCGTCGAAACCGAGACGGCAATCCGTGCCGAGCGCGGGGCCTACTTCGTCTCTGCCACCCTCGACCTCGCCGCCGGGGCATCGCAGCGCTGGGACCTGGTCGCTGACATCGAGCAGGATGCGGCCGACGTGATCGCGCTCGCCGACGCCCTCGCCGACCCCGAGGCCCTGATAGCAGAAGTCCATGCCGACGTGGCGGCGGGCACCGAGCGCCTCCGTCAACTCGTGGCCGGGACCGACGGCGAGCAAGTCACGGCCGAGCCGATGACGACGGCCCGCCACCGCATGAACGTCCTGTTCAACATCATGCGCGGCGGCGTCTTCGACGAGGGCTACAGCATCGTCCGCGAGGACGTGCGCGCCTTCGTTGCGCACCACAATGCGGCCGTCGCCGAGGCCCACGCCGACCGGTTCGACGCGCTCCCGGAGCGGATCACGTTTCAGGCGCTGATGGAGATGGCGGCGGCCGGCGGCCCGCAGCTCGAACGGCTCTGCTCGTCGTACCTCCCGCTCAGCTTCAGCCGCCGCCACGGCGACCCGAGCCGCCCCTGGAACCACTTCACGATCGACCTCAAGCAAGCCGACGGGTCCACCAAGCGGGGCTACGAAGGCAACTGGCGCGACATCTTCCAGAACTGGGAAGCCCTCGGCCGCTCGTACCCCGGCTACCTCGAAGGGATGATCGCCACCTTCGTCAACGCCTCCACCGCCGACGGCTACAACCCGTACCGAATCACCGACGAGGGCATCGACTGGGAGACCATCGAGCCAGACGATCCGTGGTCGTACATCGGATACTGGGGCGACCACCAACTGATCTACCTCCTCCGGCTCCTCGTCCTCTCGCGCGCGCATCATCCGGGGCTGCTCGAAGGCCTGCTCTCGCGGCGGCTCTTCAGCTACGCGAACGTCCCCTACCGCATCAAGCCCTACGCCGATCTCCTCCGCGACCCGCACGACACAGTCGAGTTCGACGAGGCTCTGGAGCACGCCATCGAGCGGCGCGTGGCGGCCGTCGGCGCCGACGGGAAGCTGCTCTGGGATGCCGACGGCGCCGTCCGCCTCGTGACCCTCGCTGAGAAGCTGCTCGTGCCCCTGCTGGCGAAGCTGACCAACTTCATCCCCGAAGGCGGCATCTGGATGAACACGCAGCGCCCGGAGTGGAACGACGCCAACAACGCCCTCGTGGGCTACGGCGTCTCGATGGTGACGCTCTTCGCGCTCCGCCGCACTCTGACCGTCCTCCGCGACCTGTTCTCGGACGCACCGGAGGAGACCTTCACCCTCTCCTCCGAGGTCGCCGACCTGCTCGATGCGGTCTCGGGTGCCTTCGATCGGTTCGCGGAGTACGCAGACCGCACACTCTCCGACGCCGAGCGCAAAGAGGTCGTCGACGCCCTCGGCGAGGCGGGCTCGGCCTATCGCCAGACGCTCTACGCTGACGGCCTCTCGGGCGCGACCCGCGCCGTCGCCGTGGCCGACGTGCACGCGATGATCGACCGGGCGGAAGTCTTCGCCGACCACACGATCTCCGTCAACCGTCGTGAGGATGGGCTCTTCCACGCCTACAACCTGATGGCGGCCGACGCCGAAGGCATCTCGGTGAGCCACCTCTACGCGATGCTGGAGGGGCAGGCGGCGGCGCTCGATGCGGGCGTGCTCTCGCCCGACGCCTCCGTCGGCGTCCTCGAAGCGCTCCGCGCCAGCGCGATCTACCGGCCCGACCAGCATAGCTACCGGCTCTACCCGGACCGAGAACTGCCGAGCTTCCTCGAGAAGAACAACCTCCCGCCGGAGGCCGTCGAGGCGTCCTCGCTCCTCCGCACGCTCATCGCCGACGGCGACCGGTCCCTCATCGTGCAGGACGTCCGCGGTGGGGTTCACTTCAATGGTGCCTTCCGCAACAAGACCGACGTGCAGGCGGCGCTCAACGGGCTCCGTACGCAGGGCTACGCCGACGCCGTCGACCGCGAAGGGCAGCACGTGCTCGACGTGTTCGAGCAGGTCTTCGACCACCGCTCGTATACGGGCCGCTCCGGGACGTTCTTCGGCTACGAGGGGCTCGGCAGCATCTACTGGCACATGGTCTCCAAGCTGGCCCTCGCGGCGCAGGAGACGTTCCTCCGCGCCCACGCCGCCGACACCGACCCGACCGTGCTCCGCCGGCTCGGCGACGCCTACTACGACCTCCGCGCCGGGCTCGGCGTCGCCAAATCGCCCGAGGAGTACGGGGCCTTCCCCAGCGATGCTTACTCGCACACGCCCGGCGGCGGCGGCGCCAAGCAGCCCGGCATGACAGGCCAGGTGAAGGAAGACATCCTCTGCCGCTGGGGCGAACTTGGCGTGCTCATCGAGGACGGGCGCATCGTCTTCCGCCCGGCCCTCCTCCGCGCCGAGGAGTTCCTGACCGCCCCCGCCACGTTCCGCTTCGTCGATGTGGGCGGTGAGGACCAAGTGCTCGACCTCAACGCAGGGGCACTGGCGTTCACCTACTGCCAGATGCCTGTCGTCTACCGACGCTCCACCATCCCTGCGATTCGCATCGTTGGTGCAGACGGCACCGTCACCGAGGCGCAGGGCGACGCCCTATCTCCCGAGGTCAGCGACGAAGTCTTCCGCCGCTCCGGCGCGTTCACCCGGATCGAAGTCGACCTGATGCCGGGGCGCTGATCAGCACCCCGCATCGGGTTTACTCCGCGCGCTGATAGACGCGAACGTAGTCGACTTCCATCTGCTGCGGGAGGAGCGTCGTCTCGTCCGGCTGCCCCGGCAGGTTGCCCCCGACGGCCACGTTGAGCAGCAGGTGGAAGTCCTGATCGAACGGGGCTGGGAAAGGCGCGGTCTCCGGGGCCTCGGGGTCGTCGGTGACCGGAGGCCCAGCGGTGGTCCACTCGTTCTGCGTCGCGTAGAGCACGTTGTTGATGTACCAGCGGATCTCGCCGGCTTCCCATTCGAGTGCGAAGACAAAGAAGTCGTCGGCGTACGTGCCCGCTGCGAACTCGAAGGATTCGCCCGTGAAGACGTTGTTCGGGATGTCATCACCGTAGTGGAGCGTCCCGAAGATCTCGCCGGGCTCGCGCCCGACCGCTTCCATGATGTCGATTTCGCCGCTCTTCGGCCACGTTCCATAGACCTCTTCGGTCGAGAGCATCCAGATCGCGGGCCAGAGTCCCTGTTCCGGCCGCGGCAGCTTCGCGCGGATCTCGAAGCGCCCGTACGTCCAGTCGCCCATGCCTTTCGTGCGGAGGCGTGCGGAGGTATAGGTGGTGTCCACGACCGTCGTGTCGGAACCAGCGATCACCGTGTCTCGCTCGGTGAGGAACTGGCGCGCGGTGATGGTGAGAAAGCCATCGCTGACCTCCGCGTTCTCTGCCCGGTATCGCTGCTGCTCGTTGTTCCCCCAGCCGCAGAGGCTCGGGCAGCCGTCGCCGAGTTGCGCCTCCCACTTCGACGCGTCCAGTTCGGTCCCGTCGAACTCGTCGGCCCAGACGAGCGTCCAGCCCTCCGGCGTCTCCAGCGGGTCCGGGAAGGTCTGGTCGACCGAGTTGTCACAGCCGGTGCCGAAGGCGATCAGAACAGCGACGAGCGCGAGAGCGCGGGCAGAAGCGAAGGAGGATGACATCGTACTAAGTCCGGCAAAGTGGAATCGACTGGAGCGCCTCTCAGCGGCGTACAGCACTGATACCCGCGAGGCCCGTCACAGGCCTACGGCGTGGGCTGCCCGACGAAGAAGGGGAAGTTGGCCGTCGCGACGTTGTCGTGGTTGTCGTACACGTAGACGAACATGCGGTACGGCCCTTCCTTACGAGGTACGCGGATGGCCAGGGTGCCGTTCTCCTGGTTCACGACATCCAGTTCCACCGCGTCGGGCCGCGTCTCCGCGTCGCCGCCGGCGCGGATGTCGGTGCTCTCGGGGAGCAGCTCCCACTCGTAGCGCAGCGCCTCGCCCTCGGGGTCCGTGACGCTCGCCACGAACGTGGCGACCTCGCGTGGCTCGACATATACGTCGTTGAACGCCGTCTCCCCATTCGCCGTCAGGCTCTCCAGGCTCGGCGCCCGGTTTTCGGGCCACTCGCCGGTCCACATTTGCTGGAGCACGTCGGAGACTTCGGTCTCGTAGCCGCCCGGCGTGAAGATGCCGTACCACGTCGGCGTCGTCTCCTGTTTCTGACCCCAGAGGAAGACGTACGACCCGATGCAGTGCGACGAATCGGCGGCGATGCCACGCTCGTAGCGGAGGCGGTACATCTGCGCCTTCTCGCGGCTCGTCTGCTCGATGGGGACACCCCACGCCGTCTTCGGCACTTCCCAGTGGCCGTCGGGGCCCCACTCCGCGATGACGTACGGCCCGTCCCAACCCGCCCGCCGAAGGTTCGTGCCGACGTCGGGGCCCGCGTAGCCGTACGAGCGGAACGCCCGGCTCCCGCCGACGAGTTCGCCGTACGTGTTGATGCCGTAGACGTCGATGGCCGGCGCGCGTTCTTTGATGAGTTGCACCTCCGCCACGTCGAGGCCGGCGGTGACGTGCATCACCGGGTGGTTGGGATCCTCCTCGTGGATCATCTCCGCGATGTCGTTGAGCGCGTCCCAGACTTTGAAGTCCGAGTAGAAGAGGTCGTTCTCGTTGCCCAGCCCCCACATCAGAATCGCCGGGTGGTCCTTGTAGGCGCGGACGACTTCGCGGAAGCGCGCCAACTGCGCCTCGACGGCGCGCCCATCGTTGTAGTCGAAGCCCTGCCGCTCCTGGCCGGCCCAGAGCCCGAAGGTGACGCTGAGCCCCTTCGCGTGTGCCTCGTCGAGGACGGCGATTGCCTCGCCCGCCCCCCACGTCCGAATCGAATTCGCGCCGTAGGCGACTGCGCGGTCGAGGTACTGCTGCCCGCCGACGCCGCGGATGTAGTACGGTTCGCCGCCCCGGTACATCGTCCAGTTGCCCTCCGCATCCTGCCGAAGTTCGACGGGGATGGCCCCCTCGTTCACGAGAGACTCCGTGACAACGCCCGACGTGGCGGGACGCTCGGTAACGGACCGGTCCTCGTTGACCTGGGCTCGGACAGACCCGGCTGTGAGAAGGAGCGTGGTGAGGGCGAAAAAGGCAGAGACTCTCATAACAGATCGGATCGAGAAAGAACGGCGAGGCGACAGCGGCGGAGCTAGTAGGTGTCCACCAGCCGCACGTTGTCGATGAACACGTCCCCCTGCTCGTCCATAAAGAAAACGAGTTGCTTGACGTTCGACACGTCGAATTCGCCTCGTGTGGGGGCGCCCCCAACAGTCGCGGGACTGGCTGCCAGTTGGCGCCCACCGGGGCGAAGGTCACTCAAGGGGATCGTCACGGTCTGCCACTCCGCCGTGAACTGACCGGACGGGGTAGATCGGCCATCGAGCGTGGCCCCCAAGAACTGCCGGCTGTAGTCCTCCAGCCCGACGCGGATTGGGAGGCTGCTGGCCGTTCCCGATGGGAGGCGGATGTCGAACTGCACTGCGGCCCGCTGAAAAATCGGCGTCAGGTTGACCGGATACCACCGGTCCCAGCTCACACCCATCGCGGCCTCGTAGCACCCCTCCGGCCGGACGTCCCACTGCAAATGTAGCGCCGTAGATCCCGTCGACGGGTTGGCCTGCGTGGGCTCGATGGACTGGCACGCGTCGGTCACGAGCCCCCAGCCGTTGCTGTTGATGAACGCATCGTCGAAGAGTTGGATGGGGAGCGCCGTCGGGCTCGGGCGCGGCGCTTCGACGAGCCAGGGCTCCTGCTCCTGTGCCTCGTAGAACACCAGTTGGATGTCGTCGAGGTAGATGCTCCCGCTCCCCTGCAACTCCATCATGAGCTGCTTCACGTTCGTCGCGTCGAGGTTCTCCACGTCCATGTCGAAGGCCGACAGGGGCACGACCACCTTCTGCCACTCCTCGTCGATGAAGGTCCGCTCGAAGTACTTGTTGTCGGTGTAGGCGAACCCCATCCCTCCCGAATAGTCTTCCAGCGTCAGGACGATGGGCAGGCCGTACATCGTGCCTTCTTTGGAGCGGACCTGCATCTCGAAGGCGGCGTACGGGAGGAGCTGCGAGAGGTCTTTGCCGGCCCAGCCGTCCCACCCGAATCCGAGCCCGGCCCAGTCGCAGCCCTCGGCACCGCGGTCCCACGAGACCTCGACCGCGCGCCGCCCTTCGTAGACGACGTCCTGCGTGACGCGGCCCTGGGTGCAATTGGTGTCTTCCTGGAACCAGACCGTGTCGTCGTTCTGGTCCTCGTACACCACGGGCTCGACGGCGAGGGACAGCATCCGCGGGCGCTCCGGCACGGGCGCAGGCTCGACGCCGGAGTAGAGCACGGCGGGCTGGAACTGCACGCACGCGGGCAGCATCACGACCGCGACGAGCAGTGCGGCGGGGGCGAGCAGAGAAAGAGCGGAGCGTCGGGCAGTCATGGGCGCCGTGGGGCGGTGGTTAGAGTTGCAACGGGCCACCGGTGGTGAAGTTGAGATAGTCGATCCCGAAATCCACCGGCAGCGGCGGCGTGGGCTGACCGTTGTCATCCGAGATGAGCAATACACGGATCGCGACGATCTCCTCCGTCTGCGCCTGGGTGATAGCGGTCGCGCTCAGCGGCGCCGAGAACGCTTGCCATCCCTCCCCCTCGATAGGCTGGTCGAGGATCGAGAACGTAGCGTCCTGCCCATCTTCGTAGGCCCCTGACCCGTTCGTGTCGACCGCTAGCTGCACGACGGCAATCGTGTTCGGGCTGCCGAAGCTGTAGAGGAACGCGTTGAAGAAGAGGTCCTCCGGTACCGTAGTCGGGACGGGGAAGTAGGTCTCTCCGGTGATCGAGGCGTTGATGCTGATCAGGCCGATGAAGAACGGATCGGCTACCACCGGGCCACCGGTGCTGCGGAGCAGGTAGAAAAAATCGCCCTGCGCGGGCGGCACTTCGGCACTGCGGCCCGTAGCCGTCAAATCGAACTCGAACTCGAAATTGCCGATCATGATCGAGGGGCTCGCTTGCTCGAAGTCGGCGATGACGGTCACGTCGTAAGCGCGGGGGGTCACCACCTCGACGGTCGTCCGCAGGGTGTCGGCGTTTTCGTCATCGATGAGGAGCACGGCGTCAGCCACCTCCGTCTTGAACAGGGGGAGGTCGGTCGTCCCCCCGTTCCATCGGGCGTTCTCAGCCGACAACTCATTCGAGAAGCCCTCGATGCGCTTCACCGCCCCGCTCTCCTGCCCGGTGATCTCCAGCACCCACGCCACCTGCTTGTTGAACTGGGCCGTGAAGGTGACGAATTCACCCGCCGCGAAATCGACCTCCTCCTGGCTCGCCATGAGCGAATCGACGACGAAGAAGTCGCCGAAGCGGTCGGTGAGGTTGGGGCCTTCCGCATCGGTGACGTGGTCGCAGCCGGCGGCGGCGAGGCCGACGAGGAGGAAGAGGGCGGCGGCGTACCCCGTACGGGACTTCGTTGCAATCATAGCGGGCATCGGTCCGACGGATTAAAAGGACATGCTGTAGAGGGCGAAGATCTGGTCGAGGCTGTAGTCTTCGGCCGGGGTAGCGTCATCGCTGTAGTTGAAACGCTGGTACTGCACGGTGAGGTATATCCCCTCCTTGAAGCGGTAGCGAAGCCCGGCGCCCACGAGGGACTCCTGATCGTCTGTGACGAACTCCCCGGGGAAGTCGCGGATGTCGTTGAAGTTCTCTAGGAGGGGCACGTAGTCGCGCCCGCTCGACGAGCGGAGCTTCGTCCCGAGGAGCACGTCGAGCCGGTCGTAGACCTCGACCGACACCCCGGCCTCGACGAGCGTGGAGGTGAGATCGACCTGCTCGACCTCTTCCCCGCCGCGGCTCGTGTCTTCGTACTGGAGTCCGAGCGTCACGCCAAGCATCTTGTCCCAGCCGATGAGTTGGTCGACACGCACGTCGGCCTCGGCCCGGAGGAGGAGGAAGTCCTTCAGCTCGGTCGTGCCCTGCCCGCGAATCTCGCGCAGCACCGCCGTCGTGAGCGCGGCGTTGACCGGGCTCTCTGCCGGGGCGTAGGCCGCTTCGAGGCGCACGCCCCGGCGGTTCGGCGTCGCCCGCCCGTACGGGAGGACGTTGTTGTAGCGCGGGTCGTAGCGCATCAGCTGGTTCGCCACGCGGAACGTGTAGACGGCCGGGTCGCGCGTGAGGTCGAAGAGCGTCACACGCCGGAGGTCGCGCTCGTTGCCGACGCGGTTGTAGAAGCTGCGGGGACGCGTGTAGTCGACGCGCTTGCTCTGGGCGGCGACGCTGTAAAACTCCGGCCCCACGTCGACGAACATCGCCGAGACGTCGAGCCCCAACTCCTTGAGTTCGCCCCGCAGCCCGACCTCGATGAACGTATCGCTGTCGCGGACGAGGGTCGTATCCATCTCGACGAGCACGCTATCCACGAGCGATTCGGTCTCGGTCCGCTGCTTCACGACCGACCACCCTGTTTCACCGAGGAGGTGGACGGCGTAACGATCCTCGTCGAGCAGGGTCACGTCCGTGTCGAACGAGACGACGGAGTTGCGGATGCCCGTGTTGGCGTTCCCCGAGCCGAGGTCGTCCCACGTGTAAGCGAGGTTGACGCCGAGCCGGCCCTGCGACCGGTACGGCCCGAAGCGCGCCGAGGTCGCCCCGACCCGGCCGCCGCCGATGAACCGGGTGGGCGTATCCGTAAAGTTTGTCGCCCGGAGCCGGGCGAGGAAGCTCCGCACCTCGACCGCGTCGAGGCCCTCGTCGAAGGCGAGGCCGAAGTCGAGCTTGCCGCCCTGGAGCCGCCGCGTGTTGAAGCCGGTGTAGAACTCCTCGTAATAGATGATCTCCTTCTGCGGGACGAACACCTCGGGCTCGTTGACGGAGCCATCCTCGTCGGGCAGGAAGAGGGTGTACGGCGTCAGCGCCATGTCCATGTCGCCGACGCGGTAGCTAAGCACGTCGGCGATGATGCCGCGCGCCCACAGCTCGCGCACCTCGACTGTCACGCCGGACCCGAAGAACCCGCCGAACTCGTTCCGCAGCCGGACGACGCCCTGCACCTCGGTCACGTCGTTGGGCTGGCCGTTGACGGCGAGGTCGAGCACGAACTCCCCGTCGGTGAGGTTCTCCACGCTCGTCGTGTCGGTGTCGAGGAGGTCGCCGCCGATGCCGACTTGCTGGATGAGGCTACGGCCGAGGCCGTTGAACCGGATGCCCGGCCCCTCGTCGGCGTCGGGAGCCCCCTGCGCGAGGGCGGGCGCCGACGGCACCACGAGGGCGAGGACGAGCAGGCACGAAGGTAGGAGTGGCCTCATTCCGCAAGCGGGTTAGATGAATATCTTGAGCTCGACCGTCAACTCACGGCCTCGGTAGGTGTCAATCGCGAAGCTCTGGTCCTCGAAGTGCATCCACCGGTGGCGGACGTAGAGCCCCACGTTGGGCGCGATCGTCCAGTCGAAGCCGAGCCCGATGCCCGTGGCGTTCTGGTCGCGCGGCTCCCCGCTCTCGTCGTCGAGAGCCGTGAAGCGCCCGCCCTGGGCGTTTTCGAGGCCGAGGTAACCGGCCACGATGAAGTTGTTCACGAGTTCGTAGTAGATGTCGAACTCGTGGTACTGGACGAAGACGTACGTGTCGTCGTCACGCGGCACGCCGGTGAAGCTGCGGTTCGCCGAGCCGAAGCTGCCGAGGTAGAAGAAGTAGAGCGGGCGGTCGAGCACCTCCGCTCGCAGCTTGGCCTGGAGATCGACCGCGTGGTAGTACTTGCGACCCGGAGCGACGCCCGTGACCTGGTCCACGTCGGTCGTCTGGACGCGCTCGAAGACGCCACGGAAGAAGGAGAACTGCCGGGCGAAGGGCCCGAAGGAGGTCGCGCACACGGCCTCGGCGGGGAACGGGTTGTAGACGCGCGACACGGCCAGCCCGTTGATGCGGTGGACGTATGACAGCTCCGTCGTCGTCGGGGCGAGTTCGTGGGCGACGCCCCACCCGACGCCGAGCTTGGCCGGACCTGCCTCCCACGCCGTGTTGAAGTTGACGCCGCGCCGGTTGTGCGCGAGTTGGTTCACCTGCGTAATCGCCCCGCCCGTCGAGCCGGAGCCGGCCGTCACGGCGCAGCGCGGGTCTACGCGGAGGTCGGGGTTATTGCCGGTAGCAATCTCGCCGTTCTCGTTGAAGAAGTGCCGGCCGACCTGGTAGAGCTGCACGTCGAGCGGGAAGTACGTCATCGCGGCCGGCACGCGGGCGCGCACCATCAGCGCCTCGCCCCACGGCGGCGACAGGTCCGGGCTCTCGAACTTGCTCGCGCCGAGTTCGCCGCTCACGTTCACGCCTTTCACGTAGGTGTCGAACGAGACGGTGTGGACCTGGTACTCGCGCCGGTCGGTGCTCAGGCTGTCGAGCGCGCGGTAGCTGTAGATCCCGTTGTAGCCGACGAGGTTATCGCCGAAGGCCTTCTGCAACCGGCCGCCGGAGATGAAGCTGGGGAGCGCGCGCGCCTCGCCGTTGAAGCCGAGATAAGTCGGCACGTCGCCCGCCGGGTCCCCGTCCACGCCGGATTCGCTCGGGTCGGTGATCGCGCCCGGCAGGCCGCCGTTGGGCTGCGTCTTGCCCCAGAACGCGTCGAATCCAATCTCGCCGGGTAGCCGCCGTCCGTCGAGGATCAGCCCCTGGAAGGCCTGGTAGTTCCAGCGCTGGTCGCCGGGGTTCGCCTGTCCCGTCTCGTAGTAGCTGTTGTACTTCGCCAGGCCGTTCACGCCTTCCCACGGCGTCCGGTCGAAGATCGTAAAACGGTCCAGCACCTGGTAGACGCCGATCGTGAACGGGCTGAGGTTGTACCAGTGGATCCCGCCGGCTCGGACGCCGAAGGTGCCAACCTCCGTGCGGAAGTTGCCGTAGAAGTTGACGCCGAGGTTGAGCGAGACCACGTTGTTGACGGTCCCTTCTTCCCCATCGTACGGCGTGAACACGAACAGCTCGGTGCCGAAGCTCGACCGGCCGCTGGGCCGCCCGAGGATGTTGATGGAGAGCATCGGCTCGCGGTAGCCGTCGCCAACACCGTACGTCCGCTCGAAGGGGGCGAGGTTCGGGTAGGGGTCGGTGATGTCGCGGTAGTAGAGGAACAGCCGGTAATAGCCGAAGACCGTCAGCGGCAGCGGCCGTTCGCGCAACGCCGCCGTCGTGTCCTCGGCCGGATAGTCGCGATAGGTCGAGTCCGGGTCGATCGCCCGTGAGGCGAGGAGCCCCGGCGTTCGCTCGACGAGCGCCCTCGTAGTCTCCGAAGCGAGCTCAACGTTCGAGGTTGACCCCGTCGCCGCCCGTCCGGTAAGCCCGATCTGTGCAGCGAAGGTCCCCTCCCACTCCGCGTCAGCCCCAGCGATGTCCTGCGCAGCGGCCGGGCGAGACGCCCCGGCGGCCAGGCCAAGGACCACGGCCATCACTACGATCACCCCAGCCCCTCGGCTGGCGACGGCGCGGAGGCCGCCGCCAGCCGAGGCTGGACGAATACGTTGCCGGTACGGACGGAGAGGCTGCATCGCCATGAGAGGGACCCGGGCTCGTTATTTCAGCAGGACGAGGCTGCGCGTCTGCACAGCGGTTTCGCCCGTGACGCGGTAGAGGTACATCCCGCTCGGCAAGTCCTGCCCGTCGATCTCGAAGGTGTGCGGGGTCTGGGCCGCCAGCGTCCCCTCGTGCAGCACGCCAACCCGGCGCCCGAGCACGTCGAACACCTCGACGCGCACCGACTGCGCGCGCTCCACAGTCACGTCGAACCGCGACAGCGAGGTGAACGGGTTGGGGTACGCCCCGCCCAAAACGATGGCGTCCGGCAGGCCCGAGGCGTCCGACTCGTTCGCGACCGTCATCCCGGTACTGAACCCGATCTCGTCGAAGGCGAGGGCGAACTCGGGCCCGGCCGGGATCCCCCCGAAGGCGAACACCACGTTGATCACGCGCGAGAAGTCGAAGCCGTCGTCGGACCCGGCGTTCACCGAGTTGTCGTCGGCGAACGACGCCAGCGGGATCTGCACGAGCTCGTACTCGCTCCCGAGCGAGAGCCGGTAGTTCGCCTGGTACTCGTCCTCCGTCGCCCCCTCGTACACCCCGTCGCCGTCGGCGTCCTCCTGGAGGTTGATCTCGAGCGTCAGCGGGAGGTTCGACGCCTGCACCGTCGTCGGGCGGACGTAGAGCGTGAGGTACTCCGAGGCGCTCGCGTCGACGCCGGCGGCGAGGACGACGGCGGCCCCGGCGAAGCCCCCGCCACCGCCGGGGTTGATCCCGAGCGCGAGCCCGGTGTTCTCGGCGCCGCCGAGCCCGTCGATGGGCCCGACGCCGGCGCCGATCTCGGGGGCGCCGCCGGAGAACGCCGAGACGTTGGCCACGTCCCCGTCGTCGAACGTATCGAAGACCACTTGGGCCGAGGCCGTGTGCGGGACGACAGCAGCGGCGGTCAGCAGCACGAGCGCGGTGAAGGAGAGGTGCCGTAGCGAGTGTTTCATGACAGGAGAGAGGGCTTGGTGTGGTGTGACGAAACTGTTAAGGCGTTGGACAAGATAGCAGGCATGAAAACCTTTTCAAAGCGCTTCCATGAAGTTTGAGCGGGACGAAGCGAAAGTCACCCTCAGCCACACGACAAGATGCCCACCCCGGCGGCAGGGGTCGTACTTCCACCCGGCTATCTCCCACAATAATACGCCCAGCCTCGTTACGTGAAGCAGGGCTCCCGCAACACGCGCCACTCGTTCAGCCTGATGCCCGGCTCCGGCTAGCCGTCTCCCCCCTCGGCCGGCGACGCCGTCGACTTGCGGACGACGAGTTCGACGGGCGTGACGTGTCGGAGCGGCGGCTCCGCCCGCTCCTCGTTCTCCAGACACTCGGCGAGGCGGCGGATCGCGCGGTACCCGATCTCGCGCATGGGGACGTGGACGGACGTCAGCGGCGGCAGGGTGTACTGCGTGCTCCCGATGCCGTCGAACCCCGCCACGGCCATCTCCTCAGGCATGGCGATGCCGGCCTCGTGGAGCGCGCGCATGACCCCGATCGCGCAGTAGTCGTTCGCTGCCACGATCGCCGTCGGGCGTGGGGTGGCGCAGAGGAGGACCCGCGCCGCGCCGTAGCCTCCTTCGCGGGTGTACTCGCCCTGATACTCCAACCGGCTGGTGTCGGCAAACCCGGCCTCGGCCATCGCCGCCCGATACCCCCGCGTCCGCTCCTCCGCATCGCGCGCGTGGACGGGCCCTTTGATGAGTGCGATGCGGCGGTGCCCGAGCCCGAGGAGGTGCTGCGTGAGGGCGTAGCCCCCGCCGTAGTTGTCGAAGTTGATGACGTCGAAGGCGGGATCGTCGACGTAGGTATTGACGAAGACGACGGGGCCCTTGGTCTCGGAGATGGATGCGGCATCCCGGGGCTGGAGTTCGGGCGCCATGATGACCATGCCGTCCACGCGCTTGTCCATCGCCTGCATCGCGGCGTCGAACTCGTCGGTATGGCGGTGCGAGGTCGAGATCATCAGGAAGAACCCCGTCTCCTGCGCGGCCTCGTCGAGCCCCGTCAGGAACTCCGAGAAGAACTCGGCCCCGACGAAGGGCAGCAGCACGCCGAGCCCGCCGGTCTTCTTGCTGAGGAGGCTGCGGGCCACGAGGTTCGGCGTGTACCCGAGCGCCCGCGACGCGTCGAGGACCAGCCGCCGCTTGTCTTCGTGAACGGGGCACGTGCCGTTCAGCACCCGCGAGACGGTAGCGGTCGAGACACCCGCCCGGCGCGCAACGTCACGGATAGTGGCACTCATGGTTGGCAGTTTCTTGGTCCTGGATCCTGGATCAATACGCGGCCTAAACTACGCTAACCGCTCGCCTCCTGAAACGTCCCGCCTTCAGAGGCACCGCGAGTGGGGCCTCATTCCCGCTCGCCGAGCCCTTTGAGGATGTGCCACACGGTGAGCGCTGCCAGCTTCGCCGTCCGCCCGTCCGCGTCGAACGACGGGTTCAGTTCGACCACGTCGAAGGACGTGACGCGCGGCGAGCGGCCCATCACGTAGGCGGCGTAGAGCCACAGCGAGGCCGGCAACCCGCCCGCGTTGGGAGCGCTCACGCCGGGCGCGTGGGCCGCATCCACGGCGTCGAGGTCGAACGTGGCGAGCGTGGGCTTGACGAGGCCGATGCCGATGGAGCGGACGCGGACCTCGTTGAGGTTGCGCTGCCAGATCACCTCCCCGCCCCACTCGTCGATGAAGTCGAGGTGGGCGCGGGCGACGGCGTGCGGTTGCAGCCCGGCGACGGCGTAGCGGAGGCAGCGGCCGGAAGCGTGCTCGACGGCCTGCCGAAACGGCGAGCCCGAATGCGCCTGCCCGTCCTTCAGCGGACGCACGTCGGCGTGTGCGTCCCAGTTCAGAATCTCCACATCCTGTTCGGCGCCGACGTAGCCGAGGAAGTGGCCGAAGCTCGTCTCGTGCCCCCCGCCGAGCAAGATCGGCACGACGCCACCGGCGAGGAGCGGCGCGAGCACGTCGCCGAGCGCCCGTTGATCGGCTTCGACATCACCGGTGATGGGCACGTCGCCGAGGTCGGCGGTGTCGTCGAGGAGGTCAGCGAAGAGCCCGTGTTCGGCGTCGGGCGTGAGCCGGTAGAGCGCCTGCCGGATCGCGGTAGGACCGACCGCCGCGCCGGGCCGACCCCCATTGCGCCGCACGCCCTCGTCCGATGGGAAGCCGACGAGCGCGACCCGGGCGCCCTCGGCCGAGCGTCGCTGCGCGAGCCAACGGCCGAGGCGGGGATCATCCTCGGCGGTGTCGGGAGCGGGAACGTCAGGGGGCGTAAGCATGCGGGGCAAGATAGGGCGTCATGCGGGATTGGAAATTTCCTCGTCTAACCGCTCGACGCTTGAGATTGGTCACGCGGGCTTTTAGCTTCCCGCCTCCTCCGGGGACCCCTGCCCCGCACTCCTATAGTTTCCCTGACCCAACTCTCGATGTCCATTACCCGCTCCGCCGTCCTCCTCGCCGTCGTGCTCGTCGCGTCCGGCTGCTACCACGCCCGCATTGAAACGGGCCTCACGCCCTCTGCCCAAGTGGTCGAGAAATCCTTCGCCTCGGGCTGGATCTACGGCCTCGTCCCGCCCAGCACTGTCGAAGCAGGCGAGCAGTGCCCCAACGGCGTCGCGGTCGTCGAGACGCAGCTGAGCTTCGTGAACCAGCTTGTCACCGCGATCACGTTCGGGATCTACACGCCGATGCACATCAAAGTGACGTGTGCCACGGGTGGTACGTCCTCGCTCGCCGCCCCGGCCGAGTCTGTCGCCGTCGCCCACGGGGCGAGCGCCGAGGAGATTTCGGCGGCGTTCATGCACGCCGCCGACCTCGCGGTCGCGACCGAGCAAGCAGTGACCGTGCAGTTCGAGTAGCGCCACCACCCCGTTGGCGACGAGGCCGGGCGACGACGTTTCGCTCGGCCTTATTTCTTCAGGCACCCCAGACCGTTTCGCCGCCGATGACGGTGCGGACGCAGGCGTTCGGGCGGAAGTGGTAGAGCCAGTGGTTTACGTCGGGCGCGTCGATGACGGCGAAGTCAGCGCGCTTGCCTGGTTCGAGCGAGCCGACCTCGTCCTCCATCCCCACTGCGCGGGCGGCGATCACCGTCGCCCCCTTCAGCGCCTCGGCCGGCGTCATCCGCTGGAGCGTACAGGCGAGCATCAGGGCGAGCGGGAGGTGGAAGCTCGGCGCGCTGCCGGGGTTGAAGTCCGTCGCCACGGCGACGGCGACGCCCGCGTCGATCAGCTTCCGCGCGGGAAGCGGATGAACATTCAAATAGAGCGTAGCGAGCGGGAGCGACACGGCGACGACGCCCGACTCCGCCATCGCCGTTATCCCCGCGTCGGAGATGTATTCGAGGTGATCAGCCGAGATGGCGCCGACTTCGGCCGCGAGGGCGGCTCCTCCCCCATCGCTGAGTTGATCGGCGTGGAGCTTGGCGCGGAGCCCGTGACGGGCGGCGGCGGCAAAGATCGTCCGCGCTTCTTCTACCGAGTACGCCGTGTCCTCGACGAACACGTCGCAGAAGCGAGCGAGGCCGTCGGCGGCCTGCGGGATGACCGTCTCGGTGAGCAAGCGGACGTAGCCGGCGCGGTCCTCTTTGAACTCCGGCGGGACGATGTGCGCGCCGAGGAGCGTCGGGACGACGCGGGTCGGCTGCGACGCGGCGAGGCGGCGGTAGACGCGGAGCGTCTTCAGCTCATCGGCCTCGCTCAGCCCGTAGCCGCTCTTCGCCTCGACCGTCGTCACGCCGAGCGTGCGCATCTCGGCGAGGAAGCCGGAGGCCCGTGCTGTTAGCTCGTCCTCGGTGGCGGCCCGCGTGTGGCGCATCGTGCTCGCGATGCCGCCACCGGCCCGGGCGATGTCGAGGTAGCTCGCGCCCGCGATCCGCTGCGCGAACTCGTCCCCGCGCCAGCCGCCGAAGGCGAGGTGGGTGTGGCAGTCGACGAGGCCAGGGACGACGAGGCGCCCGCCCGCGCTCTGCCGGTCTTCATCCGCGAACTCCGCCGGAAGCTCCGCCGCCGGGCCGACCCACCGGATCGTATCGCCGGTCCACGCGAGCGCGGCGTCGGGAACCGTATGGATTTCAGCCTGCCCACCGTCGGCGCGGCAGGTGGCAAGCGTGGTGATATCGGTGAGAACGGGCACGTGCGAGAGCGGCTGGACAATGTCCCCGCAATATCGCATACTGAGGCTTCACGAACTCACACCGCCCGTGTCCGAATCCCGCCGCATTCGCCTCGCCCCGATCCTGCTCGAAGCTGGGTTCGTCGTGCTCGGCGTCTTCCTCGCCCTCGTCGCCAACGAATGGCGGGCCGACGCGAACGCCCGCGAACGAGCCGCTTCGGCCCGAGCCGGCGTCATCGAGGAAATCCGTAACAACCGCGAGACCGTGCGGCAGATGCGCGACTACCACGCTCACCTCATCGACACGCTCCGCACGTTCCCTTCCGACGGCCCCGCTCCCTCGCCTCGCGTATTCCACCGGGGGTTCGCGAACGCCGCGACCACGCTGTCCACCGCGTGGGAGGCCGCGAATGCTACCGACGCCGTGAGCCATATGAACTTCGACGACGTGCTCGCCTTCTCCGCGCTCTACGCCGAGCAGCGCCGGTACGAGCAGGTCACGCAAGAGATCGGCTCCGTCATCTTCGGCGAACTCTTCGCGCGCGGCACCTTCGGCGTCACCGAGCGCTACCGGAGCCTCGCCGACCTCAACGGCTCGCTGCTCTACCTCGAACACGCGCTCGTCTCCGCCTACGACAGCGTGCTCGTCCACCTCGACGAGCCCGACTAGCGCAGCCGGCCGACCGCGGCCTCGGCCGCTTCGACGAGGGCCCCGGTCTGGATGAGGTCGAGGCAGCGGGCGACGTCGCCCTGGAAGTCCTCGTCATGCTCGCGGTGCGGGACTTCGGCGCGGAGGAACCGGTGGGCGGCCTCGACCCCGCGCCCTGGCCGGAGCGGCTTGCGGTAGTCGAGGGCCTGCGCCGCCGTCAGCAGCTCGATCGCGAGGACGTACTCCACGTTCCGCAGCACGTCGAACAGCTTGAGCGCGGCGACGCTCCCCATCGAGACGTGGTCCTCCTGCCCCCGGCTGCTCGGGATCGAGTCGACGGACGCGGGGTGGCAGAGCACCTTGTTCTCGGAGACGAGCGACGCCGCGGTGTACTGCGGCATCATGAACCCGGAGTTCAGCCCGGTCTCGCGCATGAGGAACATCGGTAGCCCGTCGTTACCCTCGACGAGCAAATAGGTCCGGCGCTCGGCGATGCTGGCGAGCTCGGCGAGGGCAATGGCCGCGTAGTCCATCGCGAGGGCGAGCGGCTGCCCGTGGAAGTTGCCGCCGGAGATGATGGCCGGCTCGCCGTCCTCGAACACGAGCGGGTTGTCGGTCACGCTGTTGATCTCGGTCTCGATGACCGATGCGGCGTGGGCGAGCGCGTCGCGGCTGGCGCCGTGGACCTGGGGCACGCAGCGGAGCGAGTACGGGTCCTGCACCTTCCCGCAGTTCCGATGGCTCTCCAGGATCTCGCTCTCGGCGAGGAGCGCACGGACGTTATCGGCGACGAGCCCCTGCCCCCGGTGCGGCCGGATCGCCTGGATCCGCGCGTCGAACGGTTTGATCGATCCCTGCAGCGCTTCCAAACTCATCGCCGCGAGCACGTCGACGGCTTTGACGAGCCAGCCGGCGCGTTCGAGCACGAACGTCCCGTAGGCGCTCATCATCTGCGTGCCGTTGATGAGCGCGAGCCCGTCCTTGGCGTGGAGCGGGATCGGGTCGAGCCCATGCTCGGCGAGCACGTCGGCAGCGGGGCGGGTGCGCTCACCGTCGGCGTCCCAGAACTGGCCGCGACCGAGGAGGGGAAGGCTGAGGTGGGCGAGCGGCGCGAGGTCGCCCGACGCGCCGAGGCTGCCCCGGCTCGGCACGGCCGGGATGAGGTCGCGCTCGGCGAAGACGAGGAGCCGGTCGAAGGTGGATGCGGAGACGCCGGAGAACCCGAGCCCGAGGGCGTGGACTTTGAGCCGGAGCATCAGCCGCGTCACCGCCTTCGGGACGAGGGGTCCAACGCCGACGGCGTGCGAGACGACGAGGTTGTGCTGGAGCCGTTCGAGGTCGGCGTCGGAGACGCGGACGCGGGCGAGCGCGCCGAAGCCGGTGTTGATCCCGTAGAAGGTGTCCCCGCTCGTCAGCGCGTTCTCGACGATTTGCCGCGAGGCGCGGACGCGCCCGGCGTCGGCGCGGAGCGCGCCGAGGCTGCGGTCGAGGTCGGCGTAGACCGAGGCGAGGGTGAGCGGGTGCGAGGGGGCGGCGAGGGTCGGATTCATGCAGGCAGGAGGCGTAAGACTGCCCGAATCTAACCCCACGCGCCCTCTCCCGCGACGAGCAGGGCGTCCTCGGCGAGCCGGCAGAGCACGCCGTCGAGGTCGGCCGCCCTCACCGGCTCCGCGACGCCGTTTGCCCCAGCGAGCGCGGCGAGGAGGGCGCTCCGGTCCCGCGTCCCGTCGAGAAGCGGGACAACCCGGCGCGCGACGCCGTCGAGCGGGATCGCCCGGTGCCAGCCGTTCGTCACGACCTCTCCGACCTCCGCCTCTCGCCGCGCCGACGGAAGCGCCTCGGGCTGCGCCGACGGTTCGCTCGCGAGCGCCGGGGCGTGGGCGTGCAGGGAGATGAAGCCATCGGCGTAGAAATCGAGCAGCATCTGCGCGAGCAGCGTGCCGTCATCGCCGTCGTCGCTCACCGCGCCGTGCAGTGCGTCGAACGCCGTCGCCCGCGGCCACTGCGCGCCGAGGGTTCGGCACACGGCCTGGGCAAACGGATGTCCCGTCCGAATCGACTTCCCGCCCGCGCTTGCGAACGTCGTCACGCCGTCGTCTTCCGCCACGGCACGGATCGGCGCGGCGACGGTGAGCGAGCGGACGCGCTCCGGGTCGGGTGTCCACTGCGCGTCGGCCTCGGCGCGGCAGAGGAGCGTCTGCCGGAAGAGGCGGTTGCGGAGGAAGTCGAGCATCTGCTCCCGGCGGATCGGGTCGCCTTCGAGCTGGCGGAGTGCGACGCGGGTCGCGGGCGGAAACGTGCGGTCCTGCATCGCGGCGAAATCGGCCTCGGCGAGGTAGCGGAGCCCGTGGCGGCCCGCGTGCTCGGCGACTTCGTGGAAGTAGAACGGCCGGTTGTGCTCGGCGAGGTGGTCGTGGAAGAGGTGCTGGTCGGTGTACGCGCGGCTCAGCTCGCGTTCCTTTTCGAGGAGCACGCGGTAGTACGAGTCTGCGGGCTGCGCGTCGAGCACGAAGTCGAGGAGGGCGCGGGCCTGCTGCACCTGCCGCTCAGGCTCGTCGATGCCGGCGATGTGGTACTGCATCATCTCGCGCGTGTGGCGGCGGAGGTGGCCGCCGGGGAGCGCGTTGTAGCTCACGAACGCCACGCCCTGCGGGGCGAGGCAGCGGGCGATGAGCGCCATCAGCCCCTCGCGCACCGCGTCCGGCACCCACGAATAGACGCCGTGCGCGACGACGTAGTCGAACGTCCCGAGATCGCCCGCGTCGAGCAGGTCGAGCGCGCGGAGATCGAGGTTCGACACGCCCCACGCCTCGGCCCGCGCCCGCCCCTCGGCGATCGGCGTCGGCGCGATGTCGATCCCGACGAACGTGCTCTCGGGGAGCGCGAAGGCGGCGGGCAGCAGGCTCGCCCCATCGCCGCAGCCGACTTCGAGCACGCGGCATGCTGCCACCGGCGCAGGCTCCAGCCCGAAGAGCCGAGCGTGCGTCGCCAGCCGGTCCGGGTGAAGTTGCGGCAGCGCGACGCTGCGATAGCGGACGCGGTCGTAGGCATGCATACGTTCAGCCCTCGCTAGTAGTAGCTCTCGATCCCGTACCCGAACTGCTTCCCGGCCGCGCACTTGTCCACGAGATGCGCCAGCCGCTTGGCGAACACGTCAGGCTGCGCCCGCGCTCCGTCGACGTAGGCTGCACGAATCCGCTGATAGGACGGCGACGTGGATTGGAAGAAGTCCCACGCGCCCGCTTCGCGTTGCAGCGCGGCTCGGATATCGTCCGGGATGTGGAAGTCCTCGGCCCGCACGTCGCACACCGCCTCCGCCACGGACGCGACGACGCGGTCCCGGTCGAGCAGTCGGGCCAGGCGCTCTTTGTTCAGCTGCGAGTAGCCGCTCGTCGGCCTCCGCGGTGTGTACCGTTGGGCAAAGCGTTCGTCGTCGATCCCCTTCCGCGTGCTGTCGATCCACCCGAAGCAGAGCGCTTCTTCGACGGCGTCGTTGTACGGAACGCTCGGCCGCCCGACGTGCTGCCGGTACGACACGAGCCAGATCTCCGACGTCGTCTCGTGGTGCGCGGCGAGCCATGCGCGCCAGGCCTCGCGGGTCGCCACGTAGAGGGTTTCCGTGATGTCCATCAGCCGTTGATCATCGGGAGGTTGAAGCCGCGCTTCGGCATTCGGCGTGCCGGTCCGGTGGGTCCCCGCCTGTGCGGGGATGACTTGGGTAAAGGTGGAACTGCCTTCGGCATCGCAGTGCATACGTTCGTTGCACCTTCGGTCAGTTGGAACGCCCTCCCCAAGATGACACTATTGCATCGAGCCAGAACACTGCCAGCAGAAGCGCTGAGAAGACGAGCCAGATCAGCGTCCCGTAAAAGACGAAAGCCAGAATGGAACCGGATGCCCACTCGACCCAACTCGTCTCAACCGGCCACTCTTGCACAGCAGAGCCTACGGCGGCGATAGTCATCACAACGATCGTAAAGATCCCTGTCCAAAAGACGATCGTAAGAGGTCGAGCTTTCATCACGGGAAGTTGTTACCCGTTGATCATCGGGAGATCGACGCCGCGCTCGTTGGCGGTGTCGACGGCGAGGTCGTAGCCGGCGTCGGCGTGGCGCATGACGCCGGTGCCGGGGTCGGCGGTGAGGACGCGGGCGAGGCGGCGCCCGGCGCTCGCGGTGCCGTCGGCGACGCAGACCATCCCGCTGTGGATCGAGTAGCCGATGCCGACGCCGCCGCCGTGGTGGAGGCTGACCCAACTCGCCCCGCACGCCGTGTTGAGGAGCGCGTTGAGGAGCGGCCAGTCGGCAATCGCGTCGGAGCCGTCCTTCATCGCCTCGGTCTCGCGGTTCGGGCTCGCGACGGAGCCGGTGTCGAGGTGGTCGCGGCCGATCACGAGCGGGGCCTCGACTTTCCCTTTCTCGACGAGCCAGTTGAAGCGCTCCCCCATCTCGGCGCGCTCGCCGTATTCGAGCCAGCAGATCCGCGCCGGCAGGCCCTGGAAGTGGACCTTCGCCTGCGCCTTACGAATCCACCGCGCGAGCGCCTCGTTCTCGGGGAAGGTGTCGAGCACGGCCGCGTCGGTCGCCGCGATGTCGGCGGGGTTGCCGGAGAGGGCGGCCCAGCGGAACGGGCCGGAGCCCTTGCAGAAGAGCGGGCGGATGAACTCCGGCACGAAGCCGGGGATCTCGAACGCCTCCGTCATCCCCCGGTGGTCGGCGACCTGCCCGCGGAGGTTGTTGCCGTAGTCGAACACGACGGCGCCCTCGCGTTGTAGCGCCAGCATCGCCTCGACGTGGCGCTGCATCGAGTCGAGCACGGCAGCATCATAGCCTTCGGCATCGCGCGTGCGAAAGTCCTCGGCCTCGTCCAGTGCATAGCCCGCCGGGATATAGCCGACGCGGAGGTCGTGCGCGCTCGTCTGGTCGGTGACGACATCGGGCACGACGCCGCGCCGCACGAGTTCGGGCAGCACCTCGGCGACGTTCCCGACGAGCCCGACGGAGAGCGCCTCGCCCTTCCGCTTCGCATCGAGCACGGCGTCGAGCGCGGCGTCGAGGTCGGTCTCGATCCGGTCGCAGTAGCCGGTCTCGACGCGCCGCTCGATCCGCACCGGGTCCACGTCGATGCCGAGGAAGGCCGCGCCGTTCATCGTCGCCGCGAGCGGCTGCGCGCCGCCCATCCCGCCGAGCCCGGCCGTGACGACAAGCCGGCCCGCGAGCGAGCCGTCGAAGTGCTGCCGCGCGCACTCGGCGAAGGTCTCGTACGTCCCCTGCAGGATGCCCTGCGTGCCGATGTAGATCCACGAGCCCGCCGTCATCTGCCCGTACATCGTCAGCCCGAGCGCTTCGAGGCGGCGGAACTCGCTCCACGTCGCCCACTTCGGCACGAGGTGGCTGTTGGCGATGAGCACGCGTGGCGCCTCGTCGTGCGTGCGGAAGACACCGACGGGCTTCCCGCTCTGCACCAGCAGCGTTTCGTCGTTCTCCAGCCGCCGCAGCGTCTCGACGATCTTGTGGAAGCTCGGCCAGTCGCGCGCCGCCTTCCCGCTGCCGCCGTAGACGATGAGGTTCTCGGGCCGCTCGGCGACGGCCGGGTCGAGGTTGTTCATCAGCATGCGGAGGGCGGCCTCCTGATGCCAGCCTTTGCACGAGAGCGTGGTCCCGCGCGGGGCACGGACAGTGACAGCGGTTTCCATCGGAGAATGGGAATTTGCGAGGAGGTAGGCTGGAAGGTAGAGACGCAGCATGCTGCGTCTGTACGGGATGGCGTGTCTGTACGGCGTAGCGATGCCGGGTCAGTGCGCGCCCGCTTCGACGCCCTCCTGCCGGTGGCGCTCCTTCCAGTTCTCGAACGCGTCGTCGACGTAGGCGACGCAGAACCCGTGCGCGGCGAGGAGCGCGCTCGCGACGGCGCTGCGGACGCCGCTCTGGCAGTGGACGAGCAACGTCTTGTCGCGCGGCAGCTCGTCGAGCCGGTCGAGGAGGCGGACGTGGGGGATGTGGATCGCGCCAGGGAGATGCTTCTGGTCCCACTCCTCCTGCCGCCGCACGTCGAGCACGGCGGCGTTCGTGTAGTGGCGGCGGCCATCGACCTCATCGAAGTCGATCGTTTTGAGCATATTCAGCTTGTCGTTCCCGTCGCCGTAGCTCTCCAGCGTGCGGGGCTCGATCACGCCGCGCACGTCGTCGAGCCCGATGCGGACGAGGGCGCGGACGGCTTCCTCCGCCCGTTCGTGCTCCACAACGAGGTAGATCGGCGTGCCGGCCGGGACGTACGAGCCGGCGACCGTCGGGAAGCTGTCGTCGAGCGGGGCGAGGAGCGATGCGGGGAGGTGCCCGCGCACGAACACGCTCCGCGGTCGCGTGTCGATCACGACGCAGTCGTCGCACCCGCACAGCGTGCCGAGCGCGGAGGCCATCATCGAGCGGGGCCGGGGGAGCGCGCCGAGGAGCGACGGTCCCTGCTTGTTCTGCCGCTTCATCCGGGCGAAGTAGAGCGGCGGCTCGGGCTGCCCTTCGAGGATCTCTTTAACGAAGGCGTCTTCCCCCTCCTTTGCCGCCTGCACGGCCGCATTGAACTTCATTTCATAGCCGAGGGTCGACTGCGGGACTGCGCCGAGCGCTTTGCCGCACGCGCTGCCCGCGCCGTGGCCGGGCCAGATCTGGAGGAAGTCCGGCAACCCCTTCAGCTTCTGCAACGAGTCGAACAGCTCGTGGGCCGCGGGCTCCTGCGCGCCCTCCTGTCCCGCCGCCGTCTCCAGCAAGTCCGGCCGGCCGAGGTCGCCGACGAACACGAAGTCGCCGGAGGCGAGGCCGAGGGGTTCGTCCGCCCCGCCGCCCTCGTCGGTGATGAGGAAGCTGAGGTGCTCGGGCGTGTGGCCCGGCGTGTGGACGGCTTTGATCTTGATGTTGCCCACCGCGAAGGTGTCGCCGTCGCGGAGCAGCTCCACATCGTAGCCCTTGCCCCATCCATAGGTCCAGTCCGGCCCGCCCTCGCCGGAGAGGTAGACCTTCACGCCGTGCTGCTTGGCGAACTCGCGCGCGCCCGAGAGGAAGTCGGCGTGGATGTGCGTCTCGGCGACGGCCGTGATCGTCAGCCCCTCGGCTCCGGCCGCTTCGACGTAGCGGTCGATGTCGCGCTCGGGGTCGATGACGAGCGCGGTCTTCGTCTTCTGGCAGCCGATGAGGTAGGCGTACTGGGCGAGGTGCGGGTCGAAGATCTGTCGGAACAGCATGGCGGAAAGGGTAAAGGGTGAGGGGTAAAGGGTAAAGAAACGGAGTCGGGCCGGCAACGTGGGTCGCGCTGTTTTTACGCTTTACCCTCTCCCCTTTCTCTGTCTTTCGCCTCGTCCCAGTACCGGTCCATCTCCGCGAGGTCGGCGTCGGCGAAGGTCCGTTCCTGCTCGGCGAGGCGGGCCTCGACGTGCTGGAACCGGCGTTGGAACTTGTCAAGCGTGCGGCGGAGGGCGTTCTCCGGGTTCACATCCGTGAAGCGGGCGTAGTTGACGAGGGCAAAGAGCACGTCGCCGAACTCGTCCTCGCGTTCCTCCGGCGTCGCCCCCCGCTCGACGAGGGCGCGGAGCTCGCGGACCTCCTCCTCCACCTTGTCCCACGCCCCGGCCGCCTCGGGGAAGTCGAAGCCGACGCCGGCCGCTTTCTCCTGCACGCGCTGGGCGCGGAGGAGCGCCGGCAGCTGGCGCGGCACGCCGTCGAGCGTCGAGCGCCGCGCGACAGGGCGCCCGGCGGCGGCGCGCTCCTGCTGCTTGATCTGCTCCCAGTTGCGCAGCACCTCGCCCGTGCCCGACACGGTGGTATCGCCGAACACGTGCGGGTGCCGGCGGACGAGCTTCTCCATCTCGAAGCGGATCACATCCTCGAGCGTGAACGCGCCCGTCGTCGTCTCGGCGATCTCGGCGTGGAAGACGACGTGGAGCAGGAGGTCGCCGAGCTCGCCCTTCAGCTCGTCCCAGTCGCCCTCGTCGATGGCGTCGAGGGCTTCGTAGGCCTCCTCGATGAGCAGGTGCTTGACCGACTCGTGCGTCTGCTCGCGGTCCCACGGGCACTCGCGGCGGAGGCGGCGGACGACGGCGACAAAGTCGGCGTAGAGGTCGGGGACCGCGGCGGCGCGGTCTTCGGCCGTGAGGCCGAGGGTGGGAACGTTCACGAGGATCGAAGGCGGGCGGCGGAGGGTGGGAGGCCCCGAATCTACTGAGGCGAGAGCGATGCGGCTCGGCCGCGCGGTATGACGCAGGGCTGACACTGTGGATAATTAAACTGAGCGCGGGAGTTACAGAGGGCCCGGCCCGCTGTCTATACTCCCAGCCGGCCGCGAGGCCGCACCGACCAGGCCGACAGACCCTCTCCGAGGCGCGTCGGCGGAATCATGTATCCAACCCAGTAAGGAGGCCATCCTATGGCACGCTCAGTCAACAAAGTCATCCTCATCGGCAACCTCGGCCAGGACCCCGAGCTCCGCTACACCGGCAGCGGCACGGCCGTCTGCAACCTCCGCCTCGCCACGAACGAGAGCTACAAGGACTCCAACGGCGAGCTCGTCGAGAAGACCGAGTGGCACAGCGTCGTCGCGTGGGCGCGGCTCGCGGAGATCTGCGGGGAGTACCTCAAGAAGGGCTCCCAGGTCTACTTCGAGGGCTCGCTCCAGACCCGCCAGTGGGAAGACAAGGACGGGCAGACGCGGTACACCACCGAGATCAAGGCCCGCGAGATGATGATGCTCGACTCGAAGGGCGGCAGCGGTGGAGGCAGCTACGACTCGTCGAACGAGTACGATCAGACGCGCTCCTCCGGCGGCGGCGGCTACCAGCAGCGCCCGCAGTCCCGTCCGCAGCAGCAGCGTCAACCCCAAACCCAGGGCGGCGGCAACGACCCCTTCGGTCCCGACGACGACCTGCCCTTCTGAGGCACCGCCGGTACGACCTACGGCATGCGTTGAGCGAGGCGGCGGCTTTCGAGCCGCCGCCTCTTTTCATTCGCTCCCCACCACCGTCAGGGTCTCCGCCACCCTCCGGGACCGTACCTCGCGGAAACCCGTATATTTCCGCATCCGCCAGTCCGGCCACCTCCACCCTGGCCCCGCACTGCACCACCTGCCTGTCTCACCAGCCGAGGGCTCCCTCACCCACCTTGGACCCTGACGCTAGTAGCCCCCTCGTGGGGCTCCTCCTGTTGCTCTGGCCCATCGCCTCTGGAGCCGCGACCGTCGCCACCGAAGGGGCGGTCTTCGTCCTCCTGCTCGTCCTCTCCGCCTTCTTCTCGGGCTCGGAGGTGGCGCTCTTCTCGCTCACCGACAGCGACCGCCAAGGGCTGCGCGAGGACGGCAGCGCCGGCGCGAAGCGCGTGATGGCGATGCTGGAGCGGCCGCGCCGCCTCCTCATCTCCATCCTCATCCTCAACAACCTCGTCAATGTCGCCGCGGCGATCCTGGCGACGGTGCTGACGGGGCAGGCGGCCGTAGCCTACGGCCTCGACCAGACCCCGTGGGGCACGGAGATCCTCTTCGTCTTCCAGGTGGTGGTGCTGACGTTCCTGCTCCTCGTGCTCAGCGAGATCACGCCGAAACTCATCGCCACGCAGCAGAACCGGTGGTGGGCCACGTTCTTTTCGCGCCCGCTCTACGTTCTCTTCCGCGTGCTCTACCCCGTTTCCGACCTCCTCGCGCGCGGGATGGACCTCATCCAGCACCGATTCCGCACCTCCGCGCCCGTCATCTCGAACGAGGATCTCAAGACGCTCGCGAACCTCGGCGAGGCCGAGGGCACCCTCGAGGAGGAGGAGCGCGCGCTGATCCACTCGATCGTCGAGTTCGGCGAGACGGCCGTGCGCGAGGTGATGCTCAGCCGCGTCGACGTCCACGCCCTCGCCGACACGGCATCGCTCGAAGAAGCCCTCACGCTGATCCGCGAGACGGGCCACTCCCGCTTCCCCCTCTTCCGCGAGCACCTCGACAACATCCTCGGCATCCTCTACGCCAAGGACCTCATCCCTCTCCTCGAAGAGGACGAGGCCCGCGCCTTCGGCAGTCAGCCCTCCGACTGGGAGCGGATCGCTCGCCCTGCCAAGTTCGTCCCGCTCAGCCGTCCGCTCGACGACATGCTCGCCGACTTCCAGAACTCGAACACCCACATCGCCGTCGTGGTGGACGAGTACGGCGGGACGGCCGGCATCGTCACGCTCGAAGACATCCTCGAAGAGATCGTAGGCGAGATCCGCGACGAGCACGACCAGCCCGAGCCGCTCCCCTTCGAGCGCGTCGGTCCGCACAGCTTCCGCGTCGACGCCGGGATCAACCTCGACGACCTCGTCGAGGGGCTGGAACTGGAGGTCGACACGGAGGAGTTCGACTTCGAGACGCTCGGCGGGCTGATCTACCACCTCACGGGCGAGATCCCATCCGAGGGCGACGTCGTCGAGTTCGGACCGCACACGATCCGCGTCGAGATCGTCGACAACAACCGGATCAAGCAGGTGCTCTTGGAGGTGACGCCGCGCCCGGTCGAGGCTGAGGGCGACGAGGAGTAGGACGCGAAGAGCGGAAGAGGCCCGCTCTCGATCTCGGTGCTCGGGCGTCTCCTCGTCTCGATTCCCCCTTCCGCCTTTTGCTTCGGTGGCGTAGTTTGCGCGCGGTTCACGGCCCATTCACGAAGCGGTATCCCCGTGTCGAAAGGTTCAACGCGCGCCGACCGCGGCGCATGGCAGTCCAAGCTCGGCTTCATCCTCGCGGCCAGCGGGTCCGCCATCGGGCTGGGCAACATCGTGTTCTTCGCCTCGAACGCCTACCAGTACGGCGGCGGCGCGTTCTACGTCCCCTACTTCATCGCCCTCTTCGTCATCGGGATTCCGGTGATGATCCTCGAGTTCTCGATTGGGACGATGACGGGCCGCTCGTTCCCCGTCGCGCTGCGGCGGCTGGCCGGGCCGAAGGCCGAGTTCGTCGGGTGGTGGAGCCTCGCGAGCGCGCTCTTCATCACGATGTACTACATCACGATCCTCGGCTGGGCCGCGTGCATGATGATCGGCGCGCTCGGGCAGTTATTGGAGCCGGGCACGACGGCCCCGTTCACGCCCTTCGCCGAGCCGAGCGCCGCGCCGAGCGCCGTCGCGTACTTCTTCCGCGTCATCGCCTCGTACTGGCCGCTCCTCGCCGTGCTCGGCGTGTGGGGCGTCAACGTCCTCATCCTCTGGCGGGGCACGGCAACGATCGAGCGGGCCGTCCGCATCTTCGTCCCGTTGATGTGGCTGTTCATGATCGGCCTCATCATCCGCGGCCTCACGCTCCCCGGCGGTTTCGACGGCGTGCTCTACCTCTTCACCCCGAACCTCGACGGGATCGCGCAGGCGGCGGTCTGGCAGGGCGCGTTCGCGCAGATGTTCTTCTCGCTCTCGCTCGGTCTCGGGACGATGACGGCGTACGCGAGCTACCTCCCCAAAGACGCCGACCAGGTCAACAACTCGATGCTGGTCTCGTTCCTCAACTGCGGGTTCGAGTACATCGCCGGCGTCGCCATCTTCGCGCTGCTGTTCGTGTTCTCGCTGAACCCGGCGGGCACGACGCTCTCGCTCTCGTTCTTCGCGATCCCGCAGGGCATCGCCGCGCTCCCGGCCGGCGTGAAGGCCATCGGCTTCCTCTTCTTCTTCCTCATCCTCATCGCCGGGCTGACGTCGTCGGTCTCGCTCGTCGAGGGCATGGCGAGCGCGCTCATCGACAAGCTCGACATCTCGCGGGCGAAGGCGCTCGCCTTCGTGATGGTGCCCGGCGCGCTCGGCTCCCTCGCCTTCGCCCTCCCTACGATCGTCGACGCCGACCTCGTGAACAACGGGACGCTCGGGCTCAACCTCCTCGACATCCTCGACCACTGGGCCTTCCGCTACAGCCTGCTGACGGTCGGCCTCCTGGAGTGCATCATGATCGGGTGGGTGTTCGGAGCGGAGAAGCTCCGCGCGGCCGCGAACCAGCACTCGAAGTTCACGCTCGGGCCGTGGTTCGACGTGCTGATCAAGTTCGTCGTCCCGGCCCTCCTCCTCTTCGTGCTCGTGTGGAACCTGCTCGAAGACACGGTCTGGGCCGATTGGCTCTACGGGACGCACAACTCGCAGGGCGCCGTGAACCCCCTCGGCGGGTTCGAATGGCTCCCCGTCGTGATTCCGCTCGTGTGGCTCGTCGGCACGATCGCGATCGCCTCCTACCTCACGTTCGGCCGCCGCTTCGCGACGACGAAAACGCCCGCATGACGATGCTCCGCATGACGCGCGCCCTCTGCCTCGTCCTCTTCTGCCTCGCTGCCCCTGCCTTCGGACAGGATGCTGCTCCCGTGGCGACGACGATTTCGGTCCTGCCGGAGTCGCCCGTCGTCGGCGAGGCGGTGGCGCTGACGTTCGACGCGCCGGTGGACGCCGTGGTCGTCACGTACCGGCCCAACAGCGCGATCCCCGTCGTCGACACCGTCCGCATCGGCGGGTTCACGTCGATCAAGTGGACGCCGACGGAGGCGGGCGTCGTCCGCGTCGCCGTGCCGGGCGGGCCGAGCCGGAACCTCTCGATCCGCTTCGCCGAACTCCCGCTCGCGGGCGTCTTCGTGCTCATCATGGCCGGGCTGATCCTGTTCGGCGGGGCGAGTTGGGCGATGGCGAAGCTGCTCTCCGGCGACATGCCGAAGACGCAGCCCGAACTCCGCCCGGACACGTGAGCGGCGCGATGCGAGGACTCGTCGTTGGAACCCTGCTGCTGCTCGTGGTAGGCGTCGGGCCGGCCGCCGCGCAATCGCCCGCCGCGCTGCGGGCCGCGATGCTCCACGGAGCCCGCACCGATGTCGCACCGATGCCTCATCGGATGCAGGGCGAACACGGTTCGCCCCTACGGGCACCGGCGGCTGTCGAGCGCGTGCTCCCCTCTCCCGTCGCGCCCGATACGCTCCGCGATCCGTGGCTCGGCCGCGACAAAGTGCTCCACGCGGCGGGCAGCTTCCTGCTCACCCTCAGCGCGCAGTACGTGCTCACGAGCAAGCTCGACACGGACGAGGACACGGCCGTCCCGATTGCGGCCGGTTCCGCGTTCTCGCTTGGCCTCGCCAAAGAAGTCGCCGACAGCCGGCGG
Source organism: Rhodothermales bacterium (assembly GCA_039944855.1). Lineage (NCBI taxonomy): Bacteria > Pseudomonadati > Rhodothermota > Rhodothermia > Rhodothermales > Rhodothermales bacterium. The sequence continues at coordinate 320,363 of JBDUXZ010000005.1, forward strand.
CCCGTCCGCCCGCTCTTCAGCACGCGCGACCTCGTGGCCGATGCCGTAGGCGTGGCACTCGCCGTCGGGCTGATCCTGCTGTGACCCCCCGTTCGAGCGCCCATCGCTCGGCTGCGCCTCCGCTCAGGGGCGCTCGAACTGTCCCCCTCGACGAGGGGGACAGCTTTGCGAAGCAGCACGAAGGGGCGTGCCCCGGAGTGCGCGAGCAAAGCGGGGGGTCGCCTCCCATCGGGAATTCACCGACGCCCGCTGAACCTAGCCACGGCCGTCGGGTTCACCCCGCACGTCCCCCCGCCCTCGTCCCCGTTGCGCCCTCCCCCTCGCTGTCATGAGCGTTCGTGACCACTGCGGCATCTTCGGCATCTTCAACCACCCCGAAGCCGCGCGGCTGACGTACTTCGGCCTCCACGCCCTCCAGCACCGCGGGCAGGAGTCCGCCGGCATCGTCACGACGACCTACGACGAGGTCCGCAACCGGCCCGCCATGCCGGCCTACCGCGACTTCGGCCTCGTGCTCGACGTGTTCAGCGACCAGTCCCTCTTCGAGCGGATCCTCCTCGGCGACGCGTCCATCGGCCACACGCGCTACTCGACGAGCGGGTCGTCGACGAACCCGGCGAATATCCAGCCGTTCGTCGTCCATTACCAGGAGGGCAACCTCGCGCTCGCGCACAATGGCAACCTCTCGAACGCCCGCTCGATCCGCGACGAGCTCGTGGCGAAGGGGACGCTGTTCAACTCGTCGTCGGACTCCGAGCTGATCCTCCACCTCGTCGCGCAGAGCCGCGAGGACGGGGCCGTCAACCGCATCATCGACGCGCTGCACCAGTGCCAGGGCGCGTTCTCGCTCGTTCTGCTGACCGACGACGCGCTCATCGCCGTCCGCGACTCGAACGGCTTCCGCCCCCTCGCCCTCGGCCGCCTCGAACAGCCCGACGGCTCGGTCGCGTATTGCGTGGCGAGCGAGACGTGCGCCTTCGACATCATCGGCGCGAAATACGTCCGCGACGTCGAGCCCGGCGAGATCCTCGTCATCGACCGCGCAGGCGTCGAGCGCGTCGAGCGCGGCGGCGACTTCAACGGCGTCTGCATCCCGCGCCACCACGGCGTGAGCCAGTGCGTATTCGAGTACGTCTACTTCTCGCGGCCGGACTCGAAGATCTTCGGCGCGATGGTCGATAAGGTCCGCCGCAAGATCGGGAAGGCGCTCGCGCACGACGCCCCGCCGCCGCACCGGAAAGAGGGCGACAAGCGCCCCATCGTCATCTCCGTCCCCGACTCCTCCAACACGGCCACGCTCGGCTACGTCACCGAGTGCCAGAAGCTCGGCTACGACGTGCGCTACGAGATCGGGCTCATCCGCAATCACTACGTCGGGCGGACGTTCATCTCGCCCGGCCAGGACGCCCGCGAGATGAAGGTGCGGACGAAGTTCAACCCCGTCGAGGGCCTGCTCAAAGACCGCGTCGTCGTGATGGTCGACGACTCGATCGTGCGCGGGACGACGGCGAAGCAACTCGTGCAGATGGTCCGCGACGCCGGGGCGAAGGAGGTCCACTTCCGCAGCGCCGCGCCGCCGGTGATCTCGCCGTGCTTCTATGGGATGGACTTCCCCACCGAGACCGAACTGCTCGCGAACCAGTACGACCGCGACGTGGAACGGATGGGCGCGTGGCTCGGCGTGGACTCGCTCGCGTACGTGTCCGTAGACGGGATGATGGAGGCCGTGCGCGAGGCCAGCGGCGGCGACGGCTTCTGCAACGCCTGCTTCACGACGAACTACCCGGTGCCCGTCGAGCGCGGCGTGGAGAAGGAAGAGAACGAGTGGTAGCCTGTGTGCGACGGGGTCGCGTTGCTTAGGTAGCCGGTGGGCGCATTTTCGCAAGGCATGGCCGGGTTGGAGTTCGGGCCCGAGCGCTTATTTTGTAGGCGCAAGGCGGCCCTATCGCGGCGCAGGAGGCCCAACGGGCTCCTCCTCGTTAAACACGGGCCGCCGCTCCCCATACCCTCACCGTGTTGCTTATGCGGCCAGAGGGCGCGTTACAACACGCCTACAGGGCACCTAAGCAGGGGTAGGAGGACTAGACGATGAATGACGAATCCGTCATGCTACGCCCCACCGCCTACGGCCGCGTTTTCATGGGGGGCGTCGTTGCACTCCTACCTCTCTGCTTACCTCTGATCATGGCTCGTCTGACAGTCGAGTGGGGTTGGTCAGAGCAATCGGTGTGGTTCTACGGCGTCGGCGTCTGGCTCTTAAGCCTCTTCATCTTGTTCTTCTGGTTCCCGACATCGTTCGAGTTCACCACCGAGGGGGTCTACCGCAACTACGTACTTCGAGTAGGCGATAAGGTCTTCATCAACCGGAGATCCAAGCTCCTCACTTGGTCAGATGTGGTGAGCGTAGATGTCGGAGACATGGCGTGGACTCGATCAAGTGAAACCGTTGAAGTTGCGCATAGGACCGGTAGTTTCTTGTTCAACCGGACTTTCGGCAATTTCGACCGTGCCCTGCTCCTAGTGGAGCGCCGCGTGCCGGGCAAGTTGACGGCGGAGGCCCAGAGGTGGGCGAGGGCCTCAGCAAAGGTCGTTGAGCGGCAAGAAGACCAAATAGCCGAGCCGTCCTCCTAACCCGGCGTTTCACGCCGACGCCGGGTTTCACCGCTTTGCCCGTGTCATCGGCAGCGTCTACTTTGCCTCCGTCTGTGCTCGCGCTGCCCGGTGAGGCTGAACGCTATCATGTTATGCCGCTTACGAACGGATTGACAGCAGCCCTGAGATGATGTCCATCGCGAACGTGTTTACTCGAGCCCGAACCGGGGCGTTGCTGATGCTCGTCAGCGCCGTGCTCGCTCTCGTCGGCGCGGTCTTAGCAGCACGAGCGGGCACGCGCTTCGATGCTTGGTACTGGATGCCAGTCGTGTACGGAGCGGTGACGATGGGGGGCCTGGTGTGGGGGGGCATCCGGTACGGCTTTTCAGACGAGGTCGTCCCGCCCCCACCTCCCTCCGGTGATCCATCGCGGGACTTGACTGCCTGGGTAGACCGTTGGCGCAGCGGGCACGGCCTGCTGCCCTGGCAACGCATCACCGGAGCGGTCGCCACTATCATGACAGCCGTCGCTGGCATAGTCATCGCAGCGGTGACGGGAGAGATCTTCCTCGACATGCCGTACAGCTGGTGGGCGATCGGGATGTTCATCCTGATCTTCGTCGGCGCACTCGGGCTGTCGAAAGACCTGCCGAAGCGAGACGGTTGATCGGAGGGGATGGAAGGGTTCAACGAGCGCACGCTGAGCCTTGGGGCAGCATAATGTTAGACGACCACGCCCACCGGGCGAATCCGAACCGGCGCCCGAGCGTTCGAAGGCAGACACGACCGATTCGAATTGCGATGAAACGAGCCGACGTCTACCACTCCGACCCCGAGATCCTCGGGGGGACGCCCGTTTTCACAGGCACGCGCGTTCCCATCGACACCCTCCTCGTCTACCTCCGCAAGGGGAAGCGGATCGAGGACTTCCGCGACGACTTCCCGACGGTGAGTCGGAAGCAAGCCGAGGCGTTGCTCGTGTTGGCTGAGCAGGAGCTGGTGGCTGAAGCGTGATCCGCGTTCTCCTCGACGAAAACCTCCCGCGGAAGCTGAAGTGGGCGCTGGACGCCGAGGTGCTGACGGTCCCGGAGCGCGGGTGGGGCGGAATCAAGAACGGGCGACTGCTCCAATTGGCCGCCTCCGAGTTCGACGTGCTCCTCACGATGGACCGGGGGATAGAGTACCAGCAGAACCTGAGCGGGATCGACCTCTGCTTGCTCGTTCTCTAGGCCGCGAGCAATGACATCGACGACCTCCTGCCGTTGGCGCCGTCGATCAACGCGGCGCTTTCCAGGGTGAAGCCGGGCCTCGTGCTCCGCGTGGCCGTCTAACCCGCCGCGACACATCAGCACCGGGCATCCCCGCCTGGCCCTCTTGATGCGCACCGCCCACGTTAACTGCCTTCTACAGTCGCCTTACTCAGCGTGGGTAAGCGGTCATCTGTTCTGCCGGCCGAGACGCATCAGGTCACCGAGTGCGGTACGCCCTCGGCGGTGAGGAGGAGGCCGACTACGTCCGTCGTCACGTCCACGATGCGGTCGGCGCCGTCGCGGCGGAGCTCGTCCTCGGTCCCGAACCCGCAGAGCACGCCGATGGTCTGCGCCCCGGCCGCCTTCCCGGCGAGGATGTCCACGACGGTGTCGCCGATCATCACGCACGCTTCGGGCGCCACGCCCATCCGCTCGGCCGCGTACAGAACCGGGTCCGGGTAGGGCTTCATCCGCTCGGTCGTCTGCGCGGTGATGAGCGCGGTGAACGGCTCGCGGATGCCGAAGTGGACGAAGAAGTCCTCCACACGCTCGGCGCCGCCCGTCGAGATCGCGCACATCGGGTAGTGCGCAGCGAGCGTCCGAATCATCGCGTCGATGCCGGGCACGACGAGGTGCTCGGTCGGCGCGGGCTCCGTCGTCTTGAGCCGGTCGAGGTAGTTGCGGGCCTGCGCGAGTTCGTCGTCGATGCCGAGGCGGTCGGCGAGGCCGTAGACCGTGTTCACGGGCGACTCGGCATCCATCACGAGCCGCCGCGCGAGCCGCTTCGCCGACTTCCCGCTCATGAGCGGGAGCCGGTCGAGGAACTCGGCGATCCGCCCGACGAGCTGATCGTCGGTATCGGAGAGCGTGCCGTCCACGTCGAAGCAGATCGCACGGACGCGGGTGGGATCGAGGGGCATAGTTGAGTGTGGGAGTTTGGGGGTGCGGGAGTGTGGGCGTGGACAGGGCGGAGGCGGGCACATACCGAGGCCCCTCCATCCCTCCCACTCCCTCCATCCTCTCGCTGTGTGCAGCGCGCTTACCGTGCAGAACGCAGACGATGCCGATTCGGCACTCTAATACCCGGCGGGCGTCACGTCACGCCGCCGGTCGAACGCGCCGAGGAGGTTGCCGTCGGGCTGGACGTGGATGGCCGAGACGGCGCCGGTGTTGCCGAAGGGATCGAGCGTCCACCCGAGCGCTTCGAGGCTGTCGAGCGCGGCCGGGCGGAATCCGCTGCCGGGCGCGCCGTCGGGCGCCGTCACGTCGGTCTCGTAGCTGAGCACGTCGGGCCGCCACTGGTGGTGGAAGCGCGAGGCCGCCACGGCCTCGGGGAGCGTGAGGTCGAAGTCGATAAGCCCGGTGATGGTCTGGAAGACCGTCGTGATGATCCGCGTGCCGCCGGGCGAGCCGACGACGAGGAAGAGGTCGCCGTCGGGGTCCTCGACGATCGTCGGCGTCATCGACGAGAGCATCCGCTTGCCGGGCGCGATGGCGTTCGTCTCGGCCGTCACGCTGCCCCAGAGGTTCGACACGCCGGGCTTCGCCGTGAAGTCGTCCATCTCGTCGTTGAGGAAGAAGCCCGCGCCGTCCACGACCACCTTCGAGCCGAACCAGTCGTTGATCGTCGTCGTCAGGCTGACGGCGTTGCCCGCCGCGTCGACGACGGAGAAGTGCGTCGTCTCTGTCGACTCGGGTGCCGGTGCGCCGGGCGGCGTACCCTCGGTGACGCGCTCGCTCGGCGTCGCGCGCTTCGGGTTGAAATCGGCCATCCGGCTCCGCATGTACGCTTTCGAAAGCAACCCTTCGACGGGGACCGTCACGAAGTCCGGGTCGCCGAGCCACACGGCGCGGTCGGCGTAGACGCGGCGCTCGGCCTCGGCCATCCGGTGCATCGACGCGGCGGTGTGGAAGCCGAGCGCGCCGAGGTCGACGGGCTCGACGGCGTTGAGAAGCTGGATGAGCGCGACGCCGCCCGACGACGGCGGTGGCATCGAAATCACGCGGTAGTCTCGGTACGTCCCACGCACGGGCGCGCGCTCGACCGGCTCGTACGCTTCGAGGTCGGCGTGCGTGATGATCCCGCCGCCGCGCTGCATCTCGGCCACGATGAGGTCGGCGGTGCGGCCTCGGTAGAACCCGTCGCGCCCCTCGTCGCGGATGCGGCGGAGCACGTCGGCGAGGTCGGCCTGCACGAACGTCTCGCTCGGGACGAAGTAGCTGCTGTCGGCTTTGACGAAGTAGCGGACCGTGCTCGGGAAGGCGAGGAAGTCGGAGCGGTAGCGGTTGAAGTGGCCGGCCTGCTTCTCGGTGAGGCGGAAGCCCTCGGCGGCGAGGCGGATCGCCGGGTCGAGGAGGTCCGCGCGGGACTTCGTGCCGTAGGCGTCGAGCGCATGGAGGAGCCCGGCGACGCTGCCGGGCACGCCCGAGGCGAGGTGGCCCGTCCGGCTCCGGCTCCGCACTGCTTCGCCCTCTTCGTCGAGGAACATGTCGCGCGTGGCGGCGGCGGGCGCGGTCTCGCGGAAGTCGAGCGTCGTCGCCGTGCCGTCGGCGAAGCGGAGCACCATGAACCCGCCGCCGCCGACGTTCCCCGCCTTCGGGAGCGTGACGGCGAGCGCGAACGCCGTGGCCACGGCCGCGTCGACGGCGTTGCCTCCGTTCCGCAACACTTCCATCCCCACCCGCGACGCCTCGGGATGCCCGGAGACGACCATGCCGTACCGCGCCGATAGTCCGTCGGTCGTGTCCGCGACGATGCGTGCGTCGCGCTCGACCGGCTGCACGCCGACCTGCGAGTCGAACAGAAAGCACCCGGCCAGCAGGACGGGCAGGAGCAGGAGGAACAGGCGGCGAGTCATCACGGACGGGCGGCGGTGAGATTTTGGAAGGGACGATGCGAAACTACCGGCGCACGCGCCCGGCGGCAATGCGGACGATAGACAATCGGACCGGGCCGGTGTCACGCGGAATCGTCCGAAATGCAGCATGAACGCGGCGCGGCCGTCATGGCGTCTCACCTTCGATCTCACGGCAAGATCCTTGTTGAGAATCGGCTGTACCCCGTCGCCCGGCGCTCCCGGCGACGCGCCCTGCCACCACACTCCCTCCCGCGATGCTTTCCTACAATCGATTCATCGTCACCATTTATGTCGGCGCCGGACTCGTCGGGCTCGCCGTGTTGATGGTGTTCCAGTCGGCCCCCTGACCGACACCGAGGGTTCTTGCTGCCCCGGATGGCGCGGCCGACGTGGAGATCGGCCGCGCCTTTTTATGTCCCGACGCTAGGTACACGACAAAACAAGGAATCGTCATCTCGACCGAGCGAAGACACGTGTGTCGGAGCGAGCGGAGAGATCTCCCACGTCGAGCCAATTTGCGCGGTGGGAGATGGGCTTCGCCGAGCCCTTTGGGACGTGTCCCTTCGGGGTTCCTCGACTCCGCTCGGGATGACGAGATCGAGATTTTGTCGTGTACTAAGGTCCCGACGTCGCTGAGCGCTCACGTGTTCACGCCGTCTGCCTCGCTCGGCTCCCGGCAGCGCTGGTATCTTCGGCCTCCCCACCGAAGGCTCCATGCGCATCCTCGTCCACGACTTCGCCGGTCACCCGTTCCAGGTCCAGCTCAGCCGCGCCCTTGCGCGGCGCGGGCACACCGTCCTCCACGCCTACTGCGCCTCGCTCCCCACGACGCCGCAGGCGATGGCCGTCGCCCCGGACGACCCCGACGGGTTCGAAATCCGCGGCCTCGCGCTGCCCGAATCCATCGACAAGCAGGCCTTCGTCAAGCGCTGGCGGCAGGAGCGGGCCTACGGCCGACTCGCCGCTGCGACGCTGCGCGACTTCCTGCCCGACGTCGTCCTTTCGGCGAACACGCCGCTCGACGCGCAGCAGTCGTTACTTAAAGTATCGCGCGAGGTGAACGCCCGATTCGTCTTCTGGGTGCAAGACTTGATCGGGCTCGCTGCCGAACGACTGTTGCGGGCGAAGATCCCCGTCGCCGGGGCCATCGTGGGCGCGCACTACGCCCGGATGGAGCGGTCGCTGCTAGAGCGGAGCGATGCGCTCGTGCTCATCACCGACGACTTCCGCGACGCCGTCCCCGCCATCCGCGCCCACGCTGACGCGCACGTCATCCCCAACTGGGCCCCGCTCGATGAAGTCCCACCGCAGCCGCGTGACAACGGGTGGGCGCAGGCACAACAGCTTCCCGACGGACTCCGCTTCGTGTACTCCGGCACGCTCGGGATGAAGCACAACCCCGCGCTGCTCCTCGGCCTCGCCGAGCGCTTCCCCGAGGCCGAGGTCGTCGTGATCTCGCAGGGCGCGGGGAGCGAGTGGCTGCGCGAGCGGCAGGCGACGGTGCCCAACCTCCGACTCCTCCCCTTCCAACCGTTCGACGACCTGCCCGACGTGCTCGGCGCGGCGGACGTGCTCGTGGCCGTGCTCGAACCGGACGCCGGGGTGTTCTCCGTCCCGTCGAAGGTGCTAACCTATCTTTGCGCAGGTCGCCCGCTCCTCCTCGCCGTGCCACCCGAGAACCTCGCCGCGCGGATCGTAGCCGAGCATGACGCCGGCCTCGTCGCCCCGCCGACGGACGCCGACGCCTTTCTCACCGCCGCCGAGGCCCTCGCCATCGACGCCTCTCGCCGCGCCCGCCTCGGCGCAAACGCCCGCGCGTACGCCGAGGCTCACTTCCACATCGAGACGATTGCCGACCGCTTCGAGGCCGTGCTGATCGAACCCCTCTCTCCTCCTCGCCCATCTGCTTCCCATGCTCGACCTGCTCCTCAACGCTGACGTCTACGCCCCCGCACCCCTCGGCCGGCGGCACCTGCTCGTCGGCGGCGGCACGATCCTCTACGTCGGCGAAGAGCGTCCGGAAGTCAGCGGGCCCGACGTGCGCGTGACCGACCTCGGCGGCTGGCGGCTGCTCCCCGGTTTCATCGACGGCCACGCCCACCTCACCGGCGGCGGCGGTGAGGCCGGGCCGCAGACGAAGGTCCCACCTGTCGCGCTCTCCGCCTTTACCTCCGCCGGCGTTACGACCGCCGTCGGCGTGCTCGGCACCGACGACCTCACGCGGACGACCTCGGAGCTCGTCACGCGCGTGCGCGCCCTCCGCGCCGAGGGACTCTCGGCCTTCTGCCACACCGGCGGCTACCACCTCCCGCCCGCGACGCTCACCGGCTCCGTCAAGAGCGACATCGTACACATCGACTGCGTGATCGGCGTCGGCGAAGTCGCGATCTCGGACCACCGCTCCAGCCAGCCGACGTTGGAGGAGATCGCCCGGCTCGCGAGCGAGGCGCACGTGGCCGGGCTGATGACGGGCAAGGCCGGCATCGTCCACTTCCACCTCGGCGACGGGCCGCGCGGGCTCGACCTCATTCGCCGCTGCCTCGACGAGACGGAGATCCCCGCCCGCGTCTTCAACCCGACACATGTCAACCGCCGGAAGGCGCTCTTCACCGAGGCGTGCGAGCTTACGAAGCGGGGCTGCACGATCGATGTCACGGCATTCCCGAAAGAGAGCGACGACGAGTGGAGCGCGGGCGAGGCCGTTCGCCGCTACCTCGACCTCGGCCTGCCGCCCGGCAAGATCACCGTCTCCTCCGACGGCGGAGGCTGCCTCCCGAAGTTTGACGCGGACGGCCGCGTGACTTCGATGGGCGTCGGCCGCGCAAGCGAGCTGATGGACGCGCTCCGTGAGCTCCTCCGTGCCGGTCGGCCGCTCGAAGCTGTGCTCCCGGCTTTCACGTCGAACGTCGCCACCCTCCTCCGGCTGTCATCGAAGGGCCGCATCGCCGCCGGGCTCGACGCCGACCTCGTCGTGCTCGACCCCGACGCGAAGGTTCACGGCGTGATGGCGTGTGGCACGTGGCACGTCCGCGACGGCGAGCAGGTCGTCCGCGGCACGTTCGAATAACCACCGGCGGCTTCGGAACCTCTCCACTCCACCCGACTCAACCCTATGCCCGCACACGGACCGGACGGCGCTCGCCGGGGGTACGTCATCCCCATCGGCGGTGCCGAAAAGAAGCGGCGCAAGCCTGCCATCCTCGAACGCTTCGTCCACCTCTGCGGCGGGGACGAGGCCCGGATCGTCGTGCTCCCGACGGCGTCCGAGCTCGACGACACGGGCCCGGTCTACGTCGACCTCTTCGAGCGACTCGGCGCGGGCTCCGCCGTCTCGGTGCGGATCGAGCAACGGGCCGACGCCGCGCGGCAGGAGTACGTCGACGAGACCGAAGAGGCGACGGGGATCTTCATTACCGGCGGCAACCAGCTCCGTCTCTCGACGATCCTCGGGGGCACGCCGATTGCTCAGGCCGTCCGCCGCCGCAACGCCGCCGGCGTCCACGTCGCGGGCACGTCCGCCGGCGCGGCGATCATTTCCGAGCACATGATCGCGGGCGGCTTCGCCGGGGCCACGCCGACGCCCGACAAGGTCACGCTCGCGCCCGGCCTCGGCCTCACGAACGCCTTCGTCATCGACCAGCACTTCCGGCAGCGCGACCGGCTCGGCCGCCTCCTCGCCGCGCTCGCGTACAACCCGTTCATGACTGGCATCGGCCTCGACGAAGACACGGCGGCGTTCATCGGCCCCGACGGCGTGTTCGAGGTCGTCGGCAGCGGGGCCGTCACCGTCGTGGACCCGAGCAACCTCGCGTACTCGTCGATGGGGACGGCGAGCCGGGGCGAAGCCGTCACGCTTATCGGGTTGAACTTGCATATTTTGACCCACGGCGACCGCTACGACGCCGCTTCGCGCACGGCCACGGCGGGTTCGTAGCCATATTCCAGACGCAGCATGCTGCGTCTCTACAGGTGCTCGGGGCGATGCCGTGACGTCCCGATCCGGGCGGCCACGGAGGATTGCCCCTACGGATGCCCGGCGCGGGGCCGTCCACCGTCTACTGACCACTGTCCACTGACACCCATGAACGTCCGCTCTACGAACGTCTACGTCGGCCCCAACGTCTACGCCAACTTCCCCGTCATCCGGCAGGTGATCGACCTCGGCGTGCTGGAGGAATGGCCGACGATGCGGCTCGGGCGGGACTTCGTCGACGCCCTCGTCGAGCGACTGCCTGGTCTGCAGGAGCACGGGTGCTCGTACGGTGAGCCCGGCGGGTTCATCCGCCGGATGACTGAGGACGAGGGGACGTGGATAGGCCACGTGCTCGAACACGTCGTCATCGAACTCCAGCACATCGCCGGGAGCGACGTGACGTTCGGGAAGACGCGCTCGACGGGGACCGACGGCGAGTACTGGATGGTGTTCGAGTACAAGCAGAAGGACGTCGGGCTCGAAGCCGCGCGGCTCGGGCGCGAGCTCCTGCTCCACCTCCTGCCCGACGACCTCAAGCAGCAGATCGACGGCGCGGCCGACCATGACTTCGACTGGGACACGGAGCGCGACGACTTCATCCGCTACGCGCAGCGGCGCGAGTTCGGCCCGAGCACGCAGTCGCTCGTCGACGCGGCGAAGGCGCGGGACATCCCGTGGATCCGGCTCAACCGCTACAGTCTCGTCCAGCTCGGCTACGGCAAATACCAGAAGCGTATCCAGGCCACCGTCACGAGTGAGACGCGGCACATCGCCGTCGAGGTAGCCTCGGACAAGGAGGACACGCGGAACATCCTCTCCGACCTCGGCCTGCCCGTCCCGAAGCAGGAGTTGGTTTATTCGGAGCGCGAGGCCCTGCGCGCGGCGCGGCGCATCGGCGGCCCCGTCGTGCTCAAGCCGCTGAATGCGAACCACGGGCGCGGCGTCTCGATCAACCTCACGACCGAGGACCAGATCCGCACGGCGTTCGGCGTGGCGAGCGAGGAAGGCCGCGGCAGCAGCGTGCTCGTCGAGAGCTTCGTCACCGGGTTCGACCACCGGATGCTCGTCGTCAACGGCCAGCTCGTCGCCGTAGCGAAGCGCGTGCCGGGCCACGTCGTCGGAGACGGCGAGCACACGATCGCCGAACTCGTCGAGATCGTCAACGCCGACCCGCGGCGCGGCGTCGGCCACGAGAAGGTGCTCACCAAGTTGCAGTTCGACGAGCAGGCCGAACGGCTCCTCGAGAAGGCTGACTACACGAAGGAGACGGTGCTGCCCGAGGGCGAGACCTTCTTCCTCCGCTCGACGGCGAACCTCTCGACGGGCGGCACCTCGATTGACCTCACCGACGCCTGCCACCCCGACAACCGCGACATGGCCGTCCGCGCCGTGCAGGCCGTCGGGCTCGACGTCGGCGGCGTGGACTTCCTCTCCGACGACGTCACGCGCTCGTGGCGCGAGGTCGGCGGGGCGATCGTCGAGGTCAACGCGGCGCCGGGTTTTCGGATGCACGTCGCCCCGAGCGAGGGGACGCCGCGCGACGTGGCCGGCCCGGTGATGGACATGCTCTTCCCCCCCGGCACGCCGAGCCGCGTCCCGATCGCCGCCATCACCGGCACGAACGGGAAGACGACGACGACGCGGATGCTCGCCCACATCCTCAAGTCCGGCGGCGCCGCCGTCGGGATGACGACCTCCGACGGCGTCTACATCGACGGCACGCTCACGGTGAAGGGCGACATGACGGGGCCGACGAGCGCGCGGATGGTCCTCCGCGACCCGACGATCGACACGGCCGTGCTGGAGACGGCGCGCGGCGGGCTCCTCCGCAGCGGGCTCGGCTTCTCGCGCTGCAACGTCGGCGCCGTGCTCAACGTCGCCGCCGATCACCTCGGGATCAAGGGGATCGACACGCTCGACCAGCTCGCTGAGGTGAAGCGGATCGTCGTCGAGGTCGCCACCGACTGCGCCGTGCTCAACGCCGACGACCCGCGCTGCCTCGACATGGCGAACCACACCGAGGCCGAGCACCTCTGCTACGTAACGCTCGACCCCAACCATGCGCTCGTCCGCGAGCACATCCGCTCGGGCGGCCACGCCGCCGTGCTCGAAAAGGGCATCAACGGCGACATGATCACACTCTTCGAGAAGGGCGCCCACCTCCCCCTCCTCTGGACCCACCTCATCCCGGCGACGCTCGAGGGCAAGGCCATCCACAACGTGCAGAACGCGCTCTTCGCCGCCGCGATGGCGCACGCGATGGGCCAGTCGCTCGACCAGATCCGCCACGGCCTCCGCACGTTCTCGACGAGCTATTATGAAGCGCCCGGGCGCCTCAACGTCTTCGACGAGCACCCGTTCAAAGTCATCCTCGACTACGCCCACAACCCCGCCGCCGTCCGCGCGATGTGCCACACGGCCGACCGGATGGAGACGGCCGGCCGCCGCGTCTGCGTCCTCGCCGCCCCTGGCGACCGCCGCGACGAGGACATCACCGAGATCGCCCGCATCGCCGCGCCGCACTTCGACCACTTCGTCTGCAAGCGCGACGACTCCCCACGCGGGCGCGGCCCCGACGAAGTCCCGACGCTCCTCCGCGACACGCTCCTCGCGCACGGCATCGCCGCCGACCACGCCGAGATCGTGATCGACGAGCAGGCCGCGATCGACCATGCGCTCGGCCTCGCGCAGCCCGGCGACCTCGTGCTCGTTTTCGGCGACAACATCGCGCGGTCGTGGAAGCAGATCATCCAATTCAACCCGAACGGCCGGCAGAACGGCGCGCCCGCCCCTGCAGCAAGCTCAGCGCACGGCGACGGGGAGGGCGAGTCGGCCTCGTTCACGCTCGGCGAGGGGCAGCAGTTCGTCCGCGACGAGCGCGGCGTCCGTCTGGCGAAAGATGAGGAAGCGGACTGATCTCCCCCCGCCGACACGCTAAACGATGACGCTCTCCTTCGACGACAGCCGCCGCCTCACCGGGCCGAACCTCTTCTCCGACCGCCCCGGCGCCGTGTTGCAAGCGGCGGTCGAAGACGTGCCCATCGACCGCGTCGTATCCGTATGGGAGCGTCATGCGAGGCGACTCCTCGACGCGCTCGGGTGGGCGGACAGCGAGACGTTCAGCAAGCCGTTCGAGGGCGGCGCGCACCTCGGATTTACAGCGCCCTACGACGCGCTCTACGCCGCGACGGAAGTCAACGAAGCTGCGTGGCAAGCGGCAGCCGCAGCGTTAACTGATGCCGACGCGCCGGACGACGCGGCGACGGTCGAGACGCTGCGCGCGGCCATCGCCGCCGAGCGAGCCCCGGGCCTCCTCGCCCTCCGCAGCGCGGCGGCGGAACGGGGCCTCGCCTTCCTCCCCGACGACGAGTTCGTGACGGTAGGGATGGGCACGGGCAGCAGGACGTGGCCCGCCGATGCCCTCCCCCACCCGAGCGCAGTAGACTGGGGCGCTCTCCACGATGTCCCCGTGGGCCTCGTCACCGGCACCAACGGGAAGTCGACGACGGTCCGGCTCGTCGCGGCAATCGCGAACGCGGCGGGGCGCACGGCGGGGCAGTGCTCGACGGACTTCGTCCGCGTCGGCGACGAAGTCGTGGAGCGTGGCGATTGGTCGGGGCCGGGCGGCGCACGAGCCGTCTTGCGCGACCCGAGGGTCGAGGTCGCCGTGCTCGAAACGGCGCGGGGCGGGCTCTTGCGGCGCGGGCTCGCGCTCGACCGGGCGACGGCCGCCGTCGTGACGAACGTGGCCGAGGACCACCTCGGCGACTACGGCATCACGTCGCTCGACGGGCTCATCGAGGCCAAGCTGATCGTGCGCCGCGCTGTCGAGCGCGACGGCCTCCTCCTCCTCAACGCCGACGACGCCGGCCTCGTCCGCTGGGCCGCGAGCTACGGCGGCGCCCTCTGCTGGTTCAGCCTCGACGCCGACGACCCGACGCTCGCCGCACACCGTCGCGCAGGCGGAACGGTCTGCTTCGTGGACGGCGGCGAGATCGTCTACGCCTCGGACGGCGAACGCACAGCCCTCCTCCCCGTCTCCGACGTGCCGCTCACGCTTGGCGGCGCGGCGCGGTACAACGTCTCGAACGCCCTCGCCGCCGTCGCCCTCGCGTTCGCGCTCGACCTGTCAGCCGATGCGGTTCGCACGGGGCTCCGCTCGTTCCGCAGCGACGCCCACGACAACCCCGGCCGGGGCAACGTCTTCTCGATCGGCGGCGCGCGCATCCTCGTCGACTTCGCTCACAACCAGCATGGCGCAGCGGCCGTCGCCGAGGCCGCCCGCGCGCTCCCTGCCGAGCGCCGCCTCGTCCTCCTCTCGCAGCCCGGCGACCGCACCGACCGCGAGATCCAGCGCTTCGCCCGCGCCGCGTGGGGCGTCGCTCCCGACCACATCATCATCGCCGAGATCCCCACCTACCTGCGGGGCCGCGCGCCCGGCGAGATCCCGGCGCTGATAGACGACGAACTCCATCGCCACGGCGCGACCGAGGAGCACATCACGCATGTCGCCGACCCGGTCGAGGGCGTGCGGCTCGCGCTCGATTGGATGGCGCCCGGCGACCTGCTGCTGCTGTTCGTCCTCAGCCATCGGAACGAGGTCTTCGCGTTGCTCCACGAGGCGCAGGCACACGCGGGCTAAGACACCCTAGTAACACCCTCCACCTTGTCATTGCGAGGAGCGCAGCGACGCGGCAATCTCCCGATTATATCAAACGGAAGGAGATTGCCGCGCTTCTTTCAGTCGCTCGCAATGACATATGGGGGTTCGTTTGGGACTCTGAAGCCGAGAGCAACCTTCGCCCCGCTCCGTGGTCTCCGAACGACGTCCCCGTCGCTCATTGCCGTCCGTATGCGCTACTTGCTGCTGCTCGCCGTCTTCCTGCCCGGCTGCGCCCTCCTCCGCTCCGGCCCCGCCAGGCCCGACCCGCCGTTCGTCCCGGTCCCCGGAGGCGCATTTGCGATGGGCGCGCCAAATGAAGCCGACGACACGTACGCCCGGCCCACCCACCCCGTCACGGTGGCGCCGTTCGCGTTGATGGCGCGCGAAGTCACCTTCGCCGAATTCGATCGCTTCGCGGATGCGACGGGCATCGCCCGGCCCGACAGCGGTGACTACGGACGCGGGGCGCGTGCCGTCGTGCAGATGACGTGGGATGAGGCCGCCGCGTTTTGCGCGTGGATCGACGCCCGGCTACCGACGGAGCCTGAGTGGGAGTGGGCCGCGCGCGGCGGCCCTGCCGACCAACGCTGGGCCGGCACCGACGACACCGACACGCTCCCCCGCTACGCCCGGTTCGCCGACGACGAGGCCCTGCTGACGACGGCCGCCGCGCTGCGCCAGCCGAACCCACTTGGGCTCTACGACCTCAGCGGGAACGCCTTCGAGTGGATCGGCGCGTTCTACCAGTCGTACCCCGAGCCCGGCGCCGAGCCGGTGTGGTACGACCTCGACGCCCCAGCGCAGGACCTCTGGATGGTGCGCGGCGGCAGCTTCCGCACGCCCGCCGAGCAGGTTCGCACGTTCGCCCGCGCCAGCACGCTGCGCGACATCCGCTCCGACTCGTTCGGCTTTCGCTGCGCCCGCTAGACGCTACGCCGAGCGCCGACGCTTCCACGCGCCGAGGTGGCCGAGGAGGTAGTCGATCGTGAAGGCGTGGCGCGAGCCGTCGGCGCGGCGGAAGACGACTTCGGACCAGCCGTGGAGCCCGACGGGGGTGTACGTCCGTCCGTCGATGCGGAGCGGGATGCCGGCGATGGCTCGAATCAGCACCTGCTCGTAGCGCGAACGCCGCAGCACGCGCTCGGGGAAGAGGTCGTCCCACAGGCAGAGGCGGCCGACGTCGTCGTACTCCGGCGGCCGGTCGGGCAATTCGAGCAGCGCCGGAGCCTCGCCGTGGAGCACACGCCGGATGAGCCGGAACGTGAACGGGTTCGAGATCGCCTCGATCGGATCGGAGAAGTGACGGCCGACCGCGTGCGCGATCTCGCGGAGCGACAGCGGCGTCGGCTCCAGCGCACGGGCGGTGAAATACGGGCGCTCGACCCGCCACACCGGCTCGTCGGGGTGGACGATGAAGGGGTTGCGGGGGAACCGGTCCTTCCGTGCGAGCCAGCCTTTGCGCGACGTGTGTGGCATCGGGCTGAATCCTTCGATCACCGGGAGTCCGTGCTCGGCAAGCGCGTCGAGCCGGAAATGCGGCCACTGCATCACGGCGCGCACGATGCCCGTGATGAGCGTGCCCGCTGCGATCGTAAGCGCCGCCGACGGCGTGAAGTCGGCCGTGATCTCGATGCGGTCGCCGCGCGGGCGGACGCCGATGCCCGTCGAGCGCTTGTTGGCGGCAAGCAGCATCACGGGGACGGGCAGGACGTAGCTCAGCAGGAGCGCGAGCTGCTCGACGGTCCGCTCGGTCCCCTGTTCTTCGGGCGGGAGCTCGAACGAGATGTTGTAGTGGGCCGAGAACCCGACGAGGCGGGCGTCGCGCCCCGTTCGCCGCTCCCAGTCGTCGAGCGCGCGGCGGACGGTGTGGATCGACTCCCAGAGCGAGCGGCCCGCCCGCGCCGCGCACCCCGGCTCGATCTCGATCACCGGCGTCGCCACCTCGATCACGCCCGTGTCGAAATACACCGCGCCGCCCGTCGGCAGGCTGTACGACGTGCCGACGCGGTGCATCAGCGGCCCGTTGAGGAACGCGCGCGGGTCACCGAAGAGGTCCTCGGGCTTGACCTCGCGGCCGTCCACGACGAGCGTGAACTCGGCCTCCATCCCAATCGCGGCGAGTTGGAGCCGGGCGGCGCCGGGGGCCTGCCCCTTCACGCCGTAGCGGTGGAGGTCTGATTTCTTATCCCCTGCTGCCATCGTTCGAAGTGGTCTATCCTTGCCGTGCGCAGCGCGCTGCGCCCCTACGAATGGTCCTGCTCGGCCGCGTCGAGGCCCGGCGCTTCGCGCGGGACGGTGACGGTGTAGCCGAGGTCGAGGTGGAGGTGGTCGTCGGCGAAGCCGGGGGCGTAGCCGTGCGGGCGGACCCAGACGGCGGGCAGCGCCTCGCGCGCGCGGTCGGCATAGCGCTCGATCGTGTCCTGCGTGTCGAGCCGGTCGTCGCCGACGCGGAAGATGTTGGCGGCCGTGCCCCAGCAGTGAGGCGAGGCGCCGTCGGTGAGGGCGTGCGCGGGCGAACGGTATCCGCCATTCGCCGCGATGTGGACGTATGTCCCGACGTGCTCGCGAAAGACGGCGAGGTGGGCGGCGAGGCCCGTGATCGCGCACGGCACGTAGCGCGGGTACCCGTGCAGCACGGCCGCCTCGCGCACGTCCGTCCGGATCAACTCGATGAGGTGGAAGCCCGGCGCGAGTTCGAGTTCGTGCGCCTTCTCGCGCGAGCCGACTTCGTAGAAAAAACGCGGCAGACGGCGGGTGCGGCCCTGTGCGTCGACGAGTACCTCGTCCGGCCGGAGCACGGCGCGCAGCGGTTCGCTAAGGTCGAGGCCGTCGACGAGCTTGAGACCGAGGTGTTGCACGTCAGTCATGGGGCACCTCCTCGGCGGTGACGTAGTCGTAGACGGCGCGCGAGATGTCGGCGAGTGTCGCGCGGCGGGCGTCGGCGGATGGCGCGGTCTCGGGGTCCCACTCGGTCAGGATCGCGAGAGCGTACGGGGCACGGTCAGGGAGGAAGACGAGGCCGGCGTCGTGCGTGACCGTCGAAATCTCGCCTGTCTTGTGGGCGACCTTCGCGTCATCGGGCAGACCGTTGGGAATGCCGCTCGTGAACTGCTGCGCGAAGAGGATCTCCTTCATCCCTTCCGTCGCGTCGTCGGAGATCGTTGCCTCGTGGATCGCCCGGAAGAGCGCAACGAGCCCGTTCGCCGTGACCGTGTTGTTGAGCCCAGCCTCCCACGCCGTCTCGTCCTCTACCCCGCGCACCACGTCGATCCCTTCGACCCCGTGTTCTGCCAGCGCCGTTCGTATCGGCTCGACACCAATGAGGTCCACGAGCAGATTCGTCGCGAGGTTAGACGAGGTCGTGATCATGTGGCGGGCGAGCTCGCGCACCGGCATCAGACGACCAATCGCCGCGTGCACATCCGCGTTCGCGTCGCGGTCGGTGGCGACGCGGTACGGCGCGCCATCCGCAGCGCTGAGGAAGCGGTTGCGGACGTGGAGCACGGCGGAAGCGGGCAACGTGCCCCGCTCGAACGCATCGAAGAGGGCGAAGAGGACCGCCACTTTCATCGTGCTCGCGGCGTGGAAGGGGCGGTCGCCGCGCAGGCTCCACGCCGTCTCGCCGTCGTAGTCGTGGAGCGCCACGGCAATCGTCTCGGCCCCGGCCTCACGGCCGATCTGCGCGATCTGAGTCTGGAGCATGGGGAGCGAGGGGCAGGGAGAGGAGGGGCCGTTCGTCGAAGCGGTCCCTCTAACGACCGATCCATCCGCGGGGTCCGTGCAGTTTAGACGGAGACGGCCACGGGTTAGACCTCCTCCCACCACACTGCCTCGGGCCGTTCGGGTGCGGGCGGCGCTACGGGCGCGGGCTGCTGCGGGCGTTGGAGGATGGGTGCGGACGAAGCGACCGACTGTGCACGGGGCAGCGGGCGGAGGCGAAGCAGGAAGAGGACGTAGCGCCCCGGCGTGAGGCGCGGCGTCGCGCGCTGCTGTTCGTGGACGTGCGCGAGTTCGCCCCGCTGCACCTCGGCCTTCGCGGCGACGCGGGCCGCCTCAGCGTCGAGGCTCGCGAGGCGGCGCTCGACCTGCCGGTTCAGCCGCTGTTCCTCGGCCGGCGACAGCGATTCGGGCACGGCGTCGGCGACCTCCGCCACGAGCGCTGCCCGCCACGCGGCGACGAGCCTGCGAGTCTCGGATGTGAGCCCCTTCGCCTCCGCCACGCGATCCGCTGTCGCGTGGAACGCCGTGCGGATGCCGACGGCTTTGAGCCGGACGACGGCCCGGTGCCCCACCCCCTCGACCTCGTCGAGCTCGCCGATGAAGTGGTGGCGGAGGTGCCGGTCGAGCACGGCGTCGCGGAGCTCGGCCAGTCGGTCGGCGCGAAACGTGTCGAGCCCGGCGAGGAAGTCGCGGCGCTCGCGGTCGAGTTCGCGCCGGGTATCCTCGAGGTCGGCGATCCACTGCCCCAGCACGGCTGCCTCGCGCGCCATCCGCCGCTGCCGCCGCACGGGCGACTGCCGGCGGTAGCCGCGGTACACCTGCCACCCTAGCACCCCCATTGCAATAACGGCCAACACTAGCGTTGCCCATCCCCTCCCCACCGCCGCGACTGCAATCAACAGGATGGCGACGGCTATTACGGTCGGCAGAAACGACGCCTCGAACCGGCTGCGGCGTGCGGGTCGCTCGCCGTTCGCCCGTCGCCGCTTCGGGCCGCTCCGCTCCGGCAGCGTCGCCCCCCCCAGCACCTCCTCCAGCGACGGCACCGCGCCGGGTTCGAGGTAGCACGCCCGCTCCAGCGCCTCCACGAGCGGGCCGATGCCGTCGATCTCGCGCAGCGCGGCGAAGAGCGGCGACGCGGCCGGGTCGTAGAAATCGCCGGCCTGGAACAACATGTTCTCGCCCGTGCTGAAGCGCGGCCACAGGTCCGGCTGCGCGTCGAGCGCCCGCAGCGCGGTATACACGACGAGCCCGGCGAAGTGGTCGAGTCCCGCGTCGAAGTCGGTCTCGGTGCGGTCGGGGTGCTGGTAGTTGCGGTGGCCGACCTCGGCGCTCGTCCGCCCCGCGAGGGAAGGGACGAAGAGGGTGTCGTAGTCTACGAGCGTGAGCCGCATCGCCCCATCGTCAGTGCGGACGAGGACGTTGCCGTGCTGGAGATCGCCGTGGGCGATGCCGGCGGCTTCGGTGTCGGCGAGGAGCGCGCGCCACGCAGCGGCGAGGGCGCGGAGTGTCTCGCTATCGCCGAGGTGGCGCTCGGTGAAGGCGGCGAGCCCCTCCCCATCCGCCCACGCCATCTTCAGGATCGGATACGGTTGGCCCGCGACGCGGACGCCCTCCGGCTGGTAGTCGAACGTGACGGTGCCGGGCACGTCGGCCTCGGCGAGATGGCGGGCGACGGCGCGGTACCTCGCCTGCTGGTCCGCAACGTGCGTGAGGAAGCAGCGCACGGCGAAGCGGCCGGCTTCGGTCTCCATCGGAAAGACGGCGGCGAACGCGCCCGTAATCGGCTGCGGCAAGCCGAGCGCGTTCGTGCGGGGCGTCCCGGCCGCGAGGACGGGGTCAGCGAACGCCGTCGCCGGAAACTGGAGCGCCTCCTGGTAGTCGCTCGGCGTGGGGAACGCGCTCCCCGAGTGTGGGTCCCTGCTCACGGGTCGGGCGGCGGCTACGGGCGGAAGACGAGGTCGACGAGCGTCACGTCGTCGTTGCGCATCCCGTCGGCGCGAGCAGCGGCGACGAACGCTTCGAACTCCGCCGTGTCGAGGCCGGACGCGGCGGCGGGGTCGTGCGCGAGGAGGTACGCGGCGAGGGCGTCGGAGGCGAGGAGGACGCGATCGCCGGGCGACCACTGGGCCGAGGTCGTTTCGGCGGCCGGCTGCGCCACGTCGAGGCGGCTGCCGAGGAGGTCAGGCCGGTTGCCGAAGTCGTCGGGATCGTCGAGGGGCCACGTCAGCAGGCGCTCCCCGTCGCGGAGGTGGAAGAGGCAGCAGTCGCCGACGGCGACGGCTCGCCATGCACCGTTGGGATAGAGGACGAGGCCGAGGAACGCGGCGAACGCCCCCTCCTCCGCTTTTGCGGCGGCGTACCACGGCAGCGCCGTCGCGTGCTCGGCGATGCGCCCGCCGAAGACGCGGCGCGTCCGGTGGATCGATTCGGCGAACGTCTCGGGCACCGACGTGTCCGCGCCGATGAACTCCTCGACGAGCGTCCGCGCCCACGCCCCGGCGAACGCAGACTCCGTCGCGCCGTCGGCGAGCGCGGCGCGCACGGTCCCGTCCGGGGCTCGGGAAGGCGGGGCCGTGGCGTCCTCGTACTCCTCCGCCGTGTGGCCGTGCTTCGGCAGCGAGTGGGTGCGGGCGTCGGAGAGGAAAGCGAGCATGGGGGCGGGGAAAGGCGGGAAGGATCGGCTCAGCGCAGCGTGCTCGGGCGCGTGCCGATTTCGAGGAAGCGGATGAGCGCGACGGGGTCGGCGTTGAAGATGAACCCGCGCGTGTCGAGCCCGACGGCGTAGCCCTCGGCCTCGGCGGCGGCGCGCATCGAGAACGGGAGCGTACTCGACATCTGAAAAAGCTGCCGCGCGTGCTCGTCCGGCAGCCCCTCGATCGTGCCCGGCAGTTCGACGGCGGGCTCCGTCGAGGACGAGAGGTGGACGTTGAGCAGCAGCGTCTCGCCGTCGTCGGTGCCGTACTCGCGGAGGGTTTGGGCAAAGCGGAGCGGGTCGCCGTCGGTCGCTTCGCCGTCGGTCACATTAATGACGATGGGCGGGAACGAGCGCGGGTGGAGGTTCACCCACCGGCGGACGAGTTGCGTCGCGTAGTCGAGCGCCTGGCACATCGGCGTGCCGTTGCGGGCTTCGGGATCGAACCAGACCGGCACGCGGGCGCGCTGCTCGGTGACGCCGCCACTCCCGTCGGGCACGCGCTTGAGCCGCTCTTCGAGCCGGAGCGGGCGCTCGGCGAGGGCCGAGA
The DNA here is from genome assembly GCA_039944855.1 of Rhodothermales bacterium. Taxonomy (NCBI): domain Bacteria; kingdom Pseudomonadati; phylum Rhodothermota; class Rhodothermia; order Rhodothermales; species Rhodothermales bacterium. The sequence goes on from JBDUXZ010000005.1 coordinate 342,664, forward strand.
CCGGGACGAGCTCGGCGACGCCGGGCGCGACGGCGACCTCGCCCTCCTCCTCCAGCATCTCGTCGGTGAGCCGGACGAGGGGCTGCACGCGCTCGCCGTAGCCGACGACGCCGACGGAGAAGTAGTCGCGGACGCCGTCCTCCTTCGCGCAGCGGAGGATGAGGTTCTGGATCAGCCGGTTGACCGTGTCGGCGAGGACGCGGGCCTTGCTCGGCGCGGCGTCGCCTAGCTCCTCGGCCCCGCCGAACGGGTCCCGCATCGAGGCCGACTGGTCGAGCAGAAAGAGGACGGCGGCCGGCGACGTGCGGCTGATCTCGGCGGAGTAGGGCATGGCGGACAGGAGAGACGGGAGCGGAAGCGAGTGCAGTACGTCCCATCCCGGACGACGTTTCTCAGTCTCTCCCGGCCTCCTATCGCGTCTCGGCAGGCTCGGCGAGCGGGGCGAAGAGCCGGTGCCGCGCTTGCCCGCGCATCGCCGCCCGCATCGCGTCGGCGAGCACGGTGAGCACGAGCGTCGCGTTCGCGTTGCGCTCGACGAGTTCGTGGGCGTGCTCCACCAAGTCTGCGAGGGCGTCGAGCCGCGCTGCCGGGAGGTTCTGGACGAAGCGGTGGACGGCGGCGCGCTGGTCGACGTTGACGAGCGCCGCCTCGGCCCCGGCGTGGCGGGCGAGGACGAGGTCGCGGACCCAGCCGAGCATGAGGCCGAGCACACCTTTGAGACCCTCGCGCCCGAGCCCCGCGAGGTCGGCGACGAGGTCGTCCACGGCGTCGCCGGAGCCGGAGAAGGCGGCGCGGAAGAAGGCGAGGACGTGGGCGCGCTGCCGGGCCAGTTCCTCGCTTTCCGAGAGCACGAGCGCTCGCGTATACGATCCATCGGCCATCCGGGCGAGGAGCGCGGCGTGCTCGGGGTCGAGGCTGGCGCGCTCGACGAGGGCGCGCTCGATCACCTCGGCGGGAAGCGTGTCGAAGCGGAGGCGCTGGCAACGCGAGAGGATCGTGGGGAGCAGCCGGTCGGGCCGGCTCGCGGTGAGGATGATGACCGTGTGGTCGGTCGGCTCTTCCAACCCCTTCAGAAAGGCGTTCGCCGAGGCCTCGTTCATCGCGTCGGCGTCGGTGAGGATGGCCACTTTGTGCCGGCCCTCAGCCGGGCTGTAGCGGAGCGCCCGCGTGATCTCGCGGACGCGGTCCACGTTGTAGATCACCTGCTTCGTCGAGGTCTTCGTCGGGTCGTCGAGCGTCGGGCGGCGGCGGAAGTCAACCTCGGCATAGGGGTTCTGCCCGAGGCGCTGGAAGCGCACGGCGATGTCGTCGGTGCCGGCGTCGTTGGGCTGCGGGAGGTAGAGGTGGACATCGGGGTGGAGCATCTTCGCCACCTTCTGACAGGCCGGGCACGTCCCACACGGATCGGCCTCGCCGGGGCCGCGCCGCTGGCACTCCAGCGCCTGTGCGAACGCGAGCGCCGCGGCCCGCTTGCCGACGCCGTCGGGCCCGTGGAAGAGGTAGGCGTGGGCAACGCGCCCGCTCGCGAGCGCCCGCCGCAGCGTCTCGACGGCGCGGCCCTGATCGATGACTCCGTTCCAGCCCATAGCGTGTGCTCCGGTACCCGATAAAAAAAGCCCCTCCGCGGCGGGCGGAGGGGCTGAACGGTGTGGCGCGGGAGAGACTTGAACTCTCGACCTCCGGGTTATGAATCCGACGCTCTAACCAGCTGAGCTACCGCACCGAGGCTCCTCGTGGGAGGGCGTGCAAGATAGCGCGGGCGGCGGCCCGCGTCCAAGCCCGCCGCCCGCCGAACGGTGAAGCCGCGCCGAAATGTCACCGGGGCAGCCGAGCCTCGCTCAGGGGTTGCACTCGAAGATCACGCTCACGAGCCCGCTCTTCTGTCGGATGATGCAGCCGTCGGCGGAAATCGCCGTGAGCTTCGTGTTGAGGCTCTCCTCGAACACCTGCACGTTGCCGAGGAAGCTGTTGCACACGGGGCCGAGGAAGGCCGGGTTCGGGATCGTGCACGTGTAGGTCACCGCCTGCGGCCCGGGGATCCCCGCCCCCGGCGGCGCGCCGAGGATCGGCATCGTCGGCGCGAGGACGCAACTCGTCCCCGACGCCCCCGTGCGGGGCGACCGCCCGTTCAGGAGGTACGTGCTGCCCGGCGGCCCCACGATGCTCGTCGCGAACGTGTGCGTCGTGACGACCGGAGGCGGATCGAACCCTCGGATCTTGACCGTCTGCCCGACGACAAACGTGTTGGGCGCCGTGTTCGGGTTGCGCGTCGTGTTGATGTTGATGGTCAGGACCGGGCTCGGGATGTAGAAATAATGCACCGCGTCGTTGTCGGACTCCACCGTCTCGCTCACCGCCATCGGCCGGTCGAGGGCGAGCGTCTCCTGGTAAACCCCGCACGGCAGCACGGCGAAGGTGAAGGCGGGGTCGAGGGGGCAGCCCGGGCCGCCGAGCACGAACGTGACCGCCGCCGAATCGCCCGGCGCGAGCGCGGGGCCGAGCTGCGTGCAGGAGAAGACGGTGTCGGCCGGGACGTAGCCGGCTTGCCCCGCCACCGCGAAGAACCGCATCAGCCGCACGGTCTCCTCGATCTCGTACCCCGCGGCAATGGCCGCGGCCCCCGTGTTGACGACGGTCTTCGTGACCGTGATGGGGAGAGCGCCGGACGGCAACTCATCCACGAGGCCGTTGATGCCGAACGCTACCGCGATCGTCGCGTCGGGCGTGGGGACGTAGGTCTTCGGCATCGACCAGGCAAGATTGGGCCGAGGGGGCGGCGGCACGGGAGCGGTCCCGCTACAACTCCCGAAGAGGAGGGCCGCAGCAAGCCCCCCGATCGCTAGCGTCATCATGCTGAGATGCTTCCGTGTGATCGCCATTGCAGGACCTCCCTACTCATGTCAACAATATGACCTCAAGCCGCTATCAATATAGACTTAAGTATCACAAACACAACTGCAAGGCTGGAACTCATTCCCTCTCGTCTCTCCCGGGTACCTCGCGCGTGGGCGACGACGTAGCCACTGACAGCGAGGGGCGCTACCCGAGACCGGCCGTCGGGGGATCAGGAGGCCTCGGCTTCGCGAAGGACCCGGGCGGCGCAGTCATCGCACATCCCGTGGGTGAACTCCACGTCGCTATGCCGGGCGATATAAGTCTCGACCTGCTGCCACGCTCCGTTCTCGTCTCGGATCTGCTTGCACCACGCACAGATCGGGAGCAACCCCCGAAGCACGTCCACCTCGGCGAGCGCTTTCGCGAGATCCGCCGAGGTTCGGCGCTCGGTGGCGAGCAGAGCGGCAAACCGCGCGGTAAAAAAACCGATGATGAGGAAGGAGACGAGGCGCACCCCGGTGTTCCAGACTCCGAGGGCCAAGTGGGAATAGACGTTCCCAGCGAGGGCGTCCGCTGCGAACCAAGCGAGGGCCGCGAGAATGGCGGTCACGATCGAAGACGGCAGCCCCAGCCACCAGCCTGCGATCATCACAGGCGCGAAGTAGAAGACGAAGAGGCCCAGTTCCGTGCCCGTCACGACGTCCAGAATCCCGAGCGCGAAGATCAGGGCCACCACGGTCGCCCAGACCAGAGGGGTAGAACGAGGCCTACTCATGAGAAGTGTCGGCGAGCGAGAGCCCGTTTTAGTTCGTACCAGCTGGAATCGCGGCGGTAGCCACGGCGGCGGGAGGGGCCCTACGGTAGTAGGCAGCAATGTATCTCCGTGCGTTCGCCCCTCGACCACTCGCGAAAAATCTCTTCGGCGTGCGCGACTCCACGATGCAAACTTGGTCCCGAGCGCTCTGCTATCTTTCCCCCCGTCACCTCCTCGCCCCGCCGCGCTGCATGGACTCCGACTGCCCCCTCCCCCCGAAAGCCGTACCGACGAAGATCGAGCCGAGCACGCGCACGCGCTGGCAAGCGAGGCTCTACGACGTCATCTTCGGGCACGACACGCAGACGGGACGGTACTTCGACCTCGCGCTCATCGTTGTCATTGGACTCTCCGTCGTCGCCGTGATGCTCGACAGCGTCGGGTCGATCCGGCAGGAGTACGGCGCCGAGCTCCGCGCCGCCGAGTGGGCGTTCACCGTGCTCTTCACCGTGGAATACGTCCTCCGGCTCGTCTGCGTGCGCCGCCCGAGCCGCTACGCCCGGAGCTTCTTCGGCGTGATCGACCTGCTGGCGATCCTGCCGACCTACCTCAGCGTGTTCGTGCCGGGGGCGCAGTTCTTCACGGTGATCCGGATGCTCCGCTTCCTCCGCGTCTTCCGCATCCTCAAGCTCGTCCAGTACCTCTCCGAGGCGAACGTGCTGGGGCAGGCGCTCTGGGCCAGCCGCCGCAAGATCGCCGTCTTCCTCCTCGCCGTCGTCACGCTCGACGTCATCTTCGGCTCGCTGATGTACGTCATCGAAGGCGGGCAGAATGGGTTCGACAACATCCCGCGCTCGATCTACTGGTCGATCGTCACGCTCACGACGGTCGGCTACGGCGACATCTCGCCGGGGACGAACCTCGGCCAGTTCGTCGCCGCATTCATCATGATCATGGGCTATGCGATCATCGCCGTCCCGACGGGGATCGTGACGTCGGAGTTGGCGCGCGCCCGGTACACCGTCGACGCGAACGACTGCCCCACCTGCGGCCTCGCCGAGCACGAGCCTGACGCCGTCTTCTGCCGCCGCTGCGCCACGCGGCTTCCCCACGCCCCACCCCCTCGCCTTCCGTGACCGACCCCTCCCCCGCCGTCGCTGCCGCCACGCGCATCAGCGACGGCTTCGACGCCTACCACACCCAGTTCCAGTCGATCACCGCCCGGGCCGCGGAGCGCTTCGCCACACAGGCGTGGCGCGACGGGGCCGAGGACGACCGCGAGCGCCTCGCCCTCTACGAGAAGCACGTCCAGCAAGCGCTCCGCCACGTCCGCACCCTCTTCGGCACCGCCATTGAGGACCGCGACCGCTGGGCCGCCGCCCGCGATGCCTACGCCAGTCTCCGCAGCGGGCGACCCAACGTCGAGCTCGCCGAGACGTTTTACAACTCCATCACGCGCCGCGTCTTCTCGACCGTCGGCGTGGACCCGCACATCGAGTTCGTGGCCGACGGACTGACGGCGCCGGAGTCGATGGAGGCCGCGCCGCGCTTCCGCACCGTGCCGCCCGCCGGCACCACAGCCGCCCTCATCGGCTCGATCCTCCGCTCCTACGACCTCGGCGTGCCGTTCGACGATCTGGAGCGTGACGCGGCGCTCGTGGCGGAGGAGGTCGACGCGTGCGTCGCGAAGTCTGGGACGGGCGAGATCGACCGCGTCGAGATGCTGGAGCCGGTGTTCTACCGCAACAAAGGGGCGTACCTCATCGGGCGGATCCGCTCGGACGAGGCCGTGATCCCGCTCGTGCTCCCCGTCCTCCACGGAGACGAGGGCGGCATTCACGTCGATACGGTGCTGCTGACGCCGAACGCCACGTCGATGGTGTTCTCGTTCACGCGCTCGTACTTCCACGTCCTCGCGCCGGAGCCGTGGGCGCTCGTCCGCTTCCTCAAAACGCTGATGCCGCTCAAGCGCATCGCCGAGCTCTACATCTCGCTCGGATTCACGAAGCACGGCAAGACCGAGCTCTACCGCGACCTCTGCGCCTTCCTCGCCCGGACCGACGAGCGCTTCGAGTTCGCGCGCGGCACGAAGGGCATGGTGATGACCGTCTTCACGCTGCCCGGCTACGACATCGTCTTCAAAGTCATCAAGGACCGGTTCGACCCGCCGAAGCAGACGACGCGCGACGAGGTCATGAAGAAGTACCGCTTCGTGATGCTCCACGACCGCGTCGGCCGCCTCGCTGACGTGCAGTCGTACGAGCACCTCGAGTTCCCCCGCGACCGCTTCGTGCCCGAGGTCCTGGAGGAGCTACTGAAGGTCGCCGCCCAGACGATCCACCTCGACGGCGACAGCGTGGTGATCGACCACCTCTACACCGAGCGCCGCGTGACCCCGCTCAACCTCTACCTCGGCGACGTGGACCGCGACGAGGCCGAGGACGCCGTGATCGACTGCGGCGACGCGATCCGCGACCTCGCCGCCGCCGACATCTTCCCCGGCGACATGCTCGTCAAGAACTTCGGCGTCACGCGGCACGGCCGCGTGATCTTCTACGACTACGACGAGCTCGGCCTGCTCTCGGAGTTCAACTTCCGCACGCTCCCGAAACCCCGCGACGAGTTCGAGATGATGAGCGCCGACGCGTGGTTCTACGTCGCCCCGAACGACGTCTTTCCCGCCGAGATCGGCAAGTTCCTCGGGCTCACCAAAGAGCTCAACGCCGTCTTCCACGAGCACCACGGCGACCTCCTCGACCCGGCTTTCTGGCGCCGGATGCAGGCTCGGCAGCAGACCGAAGAGCTCGTCGACATCTTCCCCTACCGCCAGAGCAAACGGTTTTCGAAAGGGTAAAGGGTGAGGGGTAAAAGGGAAGCAACCCGGAAGAGTCTGCTGCTGCCGGTTACGCCACCCTTTACTCTTTGCCCCTCGGTGCACGACAAAAAGTAGATTGTCATCTCGACCGAGCGTAGCGAGCGGAGAGATCTCCCCCCTTGTGATAGGCTGCGACGTGAGAGATCCCTGGACTGCGCTCGGGATGACAAGTTCGAGGTTCTGTCGTGTACTGAGCCTTTACCCTTTACCCTTTACCCTTTCCATCCCCTCCTGCTCGTCCACAGGCGCGTCGGCGGGGACGGTAGCGACCGGGGTCCAGTCGGGATCGAAGGCCTTCTCGAAGGCGCGGCGCTGGGCGTTGAGCGTGAGGGCGAGTTCATCGGCACCGTGGGCGGCGGAGACGAAGTAGGCCTCGAACTGGCTCGGGGCGAGGTAGACACCCTCCTCGAGCATCGCGTGGAAGTAGCGGCCGTAGCGCGCCGTGTCGCAGGCCTGCGCCGAGTCGAAGTCGGTCACCGGCCCTTCGGTGAAGAACAGCCCGCCCATCGAGCCGACGCGGGTGAGGTAGAGGTCGAGACCGAGGTAGGTAAGCGTGCGCCGCGTGCCCTCCTCCAACACCTGGCAGTAGCGTTCGAGCCGGTCGTAGACGCCGGGATCGTCAGCGATGCGGCGGAGCACGGCGTAGCCCGCGTTCATCGCGAGGGGGTTGCCGGAGAGCGTGCCGGCCTGATACACCGGGCCGCTCGGCGAGACGTAGTCCATGAGGTCGGCGCGTCCGCCGTACGCCCCAACGGGCAGCCCGCCGCCGATGATCTTGCCGAGCGTCGTGAGGTCGGGCGTGACGCCGTAGCGCTCCTGCGCTCCGCCTGGCGCGACGCGGAAGCCGGTCATCACCTCGTCGAAGATGAGGACGATGCCGTGGGCGTCGCACAGCGCGCGGAGCCCTTCGAGGAAGCCTGGCGCGGGCGGCACGCAGCCCATATTCCCCGCGATCGGTTCGACGATGACGCAGGCGACCTCGCCTCGGTTGGCCTCGATGACGGTGCGCACGCTGTCGAGGTCGTTGAAGCGGGCGAGGAGCGTGTCGCGCGCGTTCCCGGCCGTGACGCCGGGCGAGTTCGGCTCGCCAAACGTCATCGCGCCGGAGCCAGCGGCGATGAGGAAGAAGTCGCCGTGGCCGTGGTAGTGGCCCTCGAACTTCACGAACTTGTCGCGGCCGGTGAAGCCCCGTGCGAGGCGGACGGCACTCATCGTCGCCTCCGTCCCGGAGTTGACGAAGCGCACCTTCTCCACGCTCGGCACGAGCTCGACGACGAGCTCGGCGAGACGGACTTCGATCTCCGTCGGCGCCCCGAACGAGGTCGAGCGGACGGCGGCCTCCTGCACGGCGCGCACGACGTCCGGGTGGGCGTGACCGAACAGCATCGGCCCCCAGCTCCCGACGTAGTCCACGTACTGATTCCCGTCGGCGTCGTGGAGGTAGGCCCCCTGGGCGCGATCAAAAAACACCGGCGTCCCGCCGACGCTTTTGAACGCGCGGACGGGCGAGTTCACACCGCCGGGGATGACGCGCTGGGCTTCGGCGAAGAGGGAGCGGCTGCGCCGCAGGTCGTGGGTTCGGGGTTCGGGGTTCGGGGTCATGGGGTTACGACGGCGATGTGCTCGGGGTCTACGAAGGCAATGTCTTTGTTCCTCTAACGCCACCTACCATGCAGGATTACCGACGGCTTCGCGTCTGGCAGCATGCGCACCAGCTCGTGCTCGACGTGTACGGTGCTACGGCTTCCTTTCCTAAGGCGGAGCGGTACGGACTCGTAAGTCAGATTCGCCGAGCCGCTGTATCGGTTCCCTCGAACATCGCCGAAGGATGCGGAAGGCAGAGCGGCCCCGACCTCGCACGATTTTTTCAGATCGCCCTCGGTTCTGCCAACGAGGTGGACGACCAACTCCTGCTGGCACGCGACCTCGGACTGCTGAAGCCGGAACGATACGAACCGCTTTGCGTCGCTGCAGCCAGCACGCGCCGAATGCTCATCGCCCTCATTCAGAAAGCCGTCCCACGCCCATAACTCGGCTCGCTTGCACTTGCGCTTGGGATAGGTTTTGAGTTGGAGGTTCTTCCTCCCGACCCCAAACCTCAAACCGCCGTAGTCGCGTCCACCTTGCGGAAGATGGCGCGGAGAACGGGCTCGCCGTCGTGGTCGTCAGCGGGGTCTTCGGCGAGGGCGAGGCCGGCCTCGGCGAAGAGTTTTGTGAGGGTCTCCGGCGTGAGATCGGGGCCGGCAAGCGCGCGGCGGAAAGCGACGAATACCCAGCCACCGTTCTTCAGCACGCGCCGCGTCTCGCCGAGCATATCCTTCAGTTCGGCCGCCGACTCGGCCGTGTCGTACGTACCGTGGGCGACGACCCAATCGAAGAAGTCGTCGGGGTACCCGAGGGCGGCGGGGCGAGCGGGCGTAACACGTCGTGCCGCCGCCTCCCCCACCACCTCGGCGACGCGGTCACGGGCGAGGGCGACGGCGGCCTCGTCCGCATCACAGGCGAAGAGGTCGAAGCCGAGTCGGGCGAGGGGCTCGGCGTGGTGGCCGGAGCCGCAGCCGAGGTCGAGCACGCGGCTCTCGACGGGCACGGCCGCGAGCGTTCGCAGGAGGTGGACCGACGGCGAGGCCACAGTCTGTGTGTCCGTCCGTTCGGTCTGACTCATGCCGCCGGGTCGTTCTTCTGGCTGACGCGGACCTCGTCCGGGGTCGCCGTCGCGGCCTGCTTCGTCCAGCAGTGCGCTTCGGTGACGAGGAGGCACTGATGACAGCGGACGGTGCGCGCCTTCGCTTTGTGGCGCGGGAGCATAGGGATCGGCTGCGGCAGCATCGTCGCGGCGCCGTCCCCCTCGATGGCCTGCGTCGCAGTGACTTGGGCGGCGACGGCTTCGGCGAGGGCTTCGATGAAGAGCGGATGGCAGTTCAGCCCGCTCGTCACCTCGTAGTGCTCGATCCCAAAGTGCTCAGCCTCCTCGCGCACCTCGATGTCGAGTTCGAAGGCCGTCTCGACGTGGTCCGTCACGAACGCGACGGGGATCACGAGCACGGCGTTCGTCTCGCCCTCGCCCAGTTCCTTCAGCTTGTCGGGCGTGCTCGGCGTGAGCCACTCGGCGGGGCCGACCTTGCTCTGGAACGCGACGTGGAACGGCCGGTCCTCCTTCTCCGCCCGTGCGTCCATGACCTGCTGCACCGTCGAGTGCACGAGGCAGCAGTAGGGGTCGCGCCGGGTCTTCATCTCTTTGACGGGCGTGCCGTGCGCGGAGAACAGGAGATGCACCTTGTCACGGATCGTGCGGGGGAAACGCTGGAGCCCCTCGTCGATCCGCTCGGAGATGGACTGCACGTAGAGCGGGTGCGCAGCGTACTCAAAGACGAGCGAGGTCGGCCACGTGGGGATCTCGCCGGCCTCTTCGAGCGCTTTCCAGTAGACGAGCGACGAGCCCGTCGTGGTCTTGGAATACTGCGGATAGAGCGGGAGGAGGACCACTTTGTCGATGCCGTCCTCCTTCATCTGCCGCGCACAGTCCTCGCTGAAGGGCTTCCAGAACCGCATAGCAACGTAGGTGCGGAACGTCGCGCCGGTGGCGGGGCCGAAGCGGGCGTTGAGCCGCTTTTCGAGCGCCTCGGCCTGCTCGCGCGTGAGCCGGTTGATGGGCGAGTTCCCACCGATCAGCTTGTAATCCTCACCGACCGTCTTCGAGCGCTTGCTGGCGATGAACTTGCTGAGCCAGTGCCGCGGCCCCTTTGGCAGGGGGATGTCGATGATGGCCGGGTCCATGAAGAGGTTGTAGAGGAACGGCTCCACGTCCTCCTCTGCCATCGGCCCACCGAGGTTCATCATCACCACGCCGACGCGGTCGCCGGGCTCGACGGAGACGGGCTCCTGCGGGTAGTAGGCACCCGTGATCAGCCGATCGTCGTACTTATAAACCTTCAGAAACTCGCGTGCATTCATCGGCCGTAACGGTTGCGCCCCTTATGTGCGGTCTGTGTTTGCCACCTCGGATCCAATTAAGCACATGGTCCCGCTCCCCGTTCCTATCGGGGCTCGAAGTTTCGGTGAGTTGTCCCGAAGTCTTTAGCGCTTAACGGTGTTATCCCGCCGCGCTTCTCGCCCTATTCACCCCGTTCCGTCGCCGGCTTGATGCCAAGCCAGTTGTGCGGCTGAAAGAACGACTGTGCTTCAGCCTCGGACGTGCCGGGTTCCGGCTGCCAGTCGTAGCCCCACCGAACGTGCGGCGGCAGGCTCATGAGGATGCTCTCCGTCCGCCCACCCGTCTCCAACCCGAACTTCGTCCCCCGGTCGAAGGCGAGGTTGAACTCGGCGTAGCGGCCCCGCCGAAACGCCTGATATTCCCGCTCGCGTTCCCCGAACGGCCGCGCTTTGTGCCGCTCGACGAGGGGCACATACGATGACAGAAAGGCCCGCGAAGCCTGCCGGACGAAGAGGAACACGCCCTCGGGGTCCTCGCGGAGGTAGTCGAAGAAGATGCCGCCGACGCCGCGCGCCTCGTCGCGGTGCGGGAGGTAGAAGTACTCGTCGCACTGCCGCTTGAATGCAGCGTAGTCCGCCACGTCGTGGGCGTCGCAAACTTGTTTCCAGACGGTGTGAAAGTGCTCGGCGTCGGCGCGCTCAGGGTAGTACGGGGTGAGGTCAGCGCCGCCGCCGAACCAGTGGTCGAGCGGGGCGTGGAGGTCGGGGCCGAGGGCGAAGTAGCGGAAGTTGGCGTGGACGGCGGGGACGTACGGGTTGCGCGGGTGCATCACGAGCGAGAGGCCCGTGGCGAAGAACGGGCTGGAGTCGACCCCGAATGCGTGCGCCATCCGCTCGGGCAGTTGGCCGTGGACGGCAGAGGTGCTAACACCTCCTTTCTCCCACACATCGCCGCCGCTGATCACGCGGGTTAGTCCGCCCCCACCGCCCGGCCGCTCCCACGGGTCCTCCCCGAACGTCGCCGCCCCGTCGAGCCGCTCGAACGCCGTGCAGATCCGCTTCTGCAACGCCTCGACGAACCGCTGCATCCGCTCTCCCATCGAGCGGTCGGTGCGAGGCTCCTGTCGGAGACGGTCGGCGCGGCGGTGGTCATCGAGCATAGCGGTCAGCGTGTGGGGGCGGCGTTCATCTGCGCGGAGACCTCCTGCACGGCCTCGACGAAGGCGCCAGCGTGGTCGGGGTCGTGGTCGGGGTGCATGCCGTGGCCGAGGTTGGCGATGTAGCCCTCGGTCCCGAACCCGGCAAGCATCTGCGCGACGGCGGTGCGGATCGACGCGGGCGAGCCGTAGAGCGCGCACGGATCGAGGTTGCCCTGGAGCGCAGCGCGGTCGCCGACGATCGCGCGGGCGGCCTGCGGGATGATCGTCCAATCGAGCCCGATCACGTCGTAGTCGGTCGCGGCGAGGGCGTCGAGGGCGTAGTGCGCGCCGCGGGCGAAGACGATGAGCGGCACGTCGGGGTGAGAAGCTTTGAGGCGCTTGGCGATCTGCGTGAGGTACGGGAGCGCGAAGGCGGCGAAGTGCTGCGGGGTGAGGATGCCGGCCCACGAATCGAACACCTGCAGCGCCTGCGCCCCAGCATCAGCCTGCGCCGCGAGGTGGTCCACGACGACGTCGGTGACGGCCTGCAACAGTTCGTGGCTCGCCTCGGGGTGGCGGAAGAGCCACGCCTTACTCTCGGAAAACGTCTTGCTCCCGCCGCCCTCGATCATGTACGCCATGAGCGTCCACGGCGCCCCGCTGAACCCGATGAGCGGCGCCCGCCCGCCGAGCACGCGGCGCGTCAGCGCCACAGCCTCGTAGACGTAGCCGAGGTCGCGCTGCACGTCCGGCGTTGCGAGCCGGTCGAGATCGCCGGGACCGGTGAGCGGTGCGGGGAAGTGCGGCCCTTTGCCTTCGAGCATCTTCACCTCGAGCCCGAGCGCCTGCGGCACGACGAGGATGTCGGAGAAGATGATGGCGGCGTCGAGGGGGAAGCGGCGGAGGGGTTGGATCGTGACCTCGCAGGCGAGCTCGGGCGTGCGGCATAGCTCGAAGAAATCGTGCTCGGCGCGGACCTCGTGGTACTCGGGGAGGTAGCGGCCGGCCTGCCGCATCATCCACACCGGCACGCGCTCGGTCGGCTCGCGGCGCGCGGCGCGGAGGAAGAGGTCGTTTTTGAGCGGTGGGTGTTCAGCAGCAGGCGCGGCGGAGAGCGTGGGGTCAGGCATCGGACGTACGGTGGGCGAAAGAAAGTGCGGCGGCGAGCGCCTCTGGCGCGGGCGCGTCGGCGACGGTGGCGGGGGCGAACCCGACGGCGCGGAGGGCGTCGGCGGTCGTGGGTCCAATGGCTGCTTTTCGAGCCCGGTTCCACGACGCGGCTACTACCTCCTGAGCCGCTTCGACACCGGACGGGCTGAAGAATACGACCCAATCCGGCGGCCTGCCGGTCGGCTCTCGGAGCGCCGATGCGTCGAGGAGCGTGCGGTACACGACGCGCTCTTCGACGGCGATCCCGGTGGCGCGGAGCCGGTCCGGCAACGCGTCGCGCCGTCGATCCCCGCAGAGAAACAGGAGCGGCGCTTCGAAGCGCCGCGCGGCGATGCGGTCGGCGAGATCGTCGGCCTGCCCCGCCTCCTCCCCCTCTGGGCGCAGCCCGAGCGCCCGCGCCGCTTCGGCCGTCGCCGGCCCGACGACGAACGTGGTCTTCGACTGCCACGCGGAGAGGTCGAGGCCGCGCAGCGCATCGGCGGCGCGCGGACTCGTGAGGATCAGACCGGCGAAGGCGTCGGCACGCGCCATCGTCTCGGCGAGCGCATCGGGTTCTACGGGCTCGAAGCGGAGCACGGGCACGCAGCGGGCGGCGAACCCGACCGCGTCGAGCGCGGCGACGTACGGATCGGGCGCGCGGGCGTCGCGGAGCAAGAGGACGAGCGGACGGTCGGCCACGGCGGCGTCAGGTCAGCCGCACGTCGGGCGCAGCGGCGGCGCGGATCGCGCGGAGGATGTCCCCGGCGCCCCGGTCGAGCAGCGTTTCGGCGAGCGCGACGCCGAGCATTTCGGCCTCGGCCGGCGAACCGCTCGACACGGCGCGAACGTGGCGCGACCCGTCGAGCGAGGCCACGGCCCCGTCGAGGTGGAGCACGCCGTCGTCGATCCGCGCCCACGCGGCGACGGGCACTTGGCAGCCGCCTTCGAGCCGGCGGAGGAGCGCCCGCTCGGCGGTGACGGCGGACGTCGTGTCCGCGTCGGCGAGGACGGCGCGGAGAACGTCGGATGTCTGCGTGTCCGATTCGGCGCAGACGATCCCGAGCGCGCCCTGGCTGACGGCGGGCAGCATGATCGCGGGGTCGATCCGCTCGCGGATGCGGGCGTCGAGGTCGAGCCGAATCAGCCCGGCGGCGGCGAGGATCGCCCCGTGCCAGTCGCTCGCGTCGAGCTTGGCGATGCGCGTCGGCACATTCCCGCGGACGGATACGATGCGGAGGTCGGGCCGCCACGCTTTGAGCTGTGCCTGCCGCCGGAGCGACGACGTGGCGAGCACGGCGCCCTCGGGCAGATCGGCGAGCGCGCCGCTGAAGTCGGGGTGGGCGACGAACGCGTCCCACGGCTCCTCGCGCTCCGTGACGGCGGCGAGCCCGAGCCCCGGCGGCAGCGTCGTCGGGAGGTCTTTGAGCGAGTGGACGGCGAGCGAGATCGAGCCGTCGAGCAGCGCGCGGTCGAGTTCCTGCGTGAAGAGGCCCTTGTCGCCGATCTCGGAGAGCGGCGTGTCGAGGATGCGGTCGCCCTTCGTCGAGAACGTGACGACCTCGACGGCGTGGCCGGCGTGGCGCAGCCGGTCGGCGACGTGGTGGGCCTGCCAGAGGGCGAGCTTACTGGCGCGCGTTCCGAGCTTCACGATCCGCCTCCGCGTCTTCGGGCTCCGCTGCCTCGGGCTCCGTGTGGCCGAACGGGCATGCGGACTCGGCGTCGGGCGCATCGGCGGCGGACTCGGGGACGGCCGCGCGTTCCTCGGGCGAGGCGTCTTCGCAGCCGGGCCGCGAGAAGGCGTGGCTGAGGAAGCGAACGCCGCGGACGAAGTCGAGGCTCTCCGAATCCGTGTTCTTGAGCCGGACGACGGGGACGGCGAGCAGCTTCTGCATGATCGAGCGCGTCAGCCGGTCGAGGTCGTCGCGGTCCGCGCTCTGAAAGCGGTGGGCGTGGCGCTCGATCTCCTGCGTGCGGATGGCCTCGAACGTCTCGCGCAAGGCGTGGATCGCGGGCTGGAGCGCCTCGTGGTTGAACACCCACGCGACGAACTCGCCCAGCCCTTCCGCGCAGATCGCCTCGGCCTCGGGAGCGGCGGAGCGGCGCGCTTCGGTCGTCTGCGTGCGCCACAGGCCGAGGAGGTCGAGGTCGAGGAGGGTGTAGCCGTCCTTCTCGCGCACGGCGGGCTCGACGTTGCGCGGCATCGCCACGTCGATGACGAGGCAGGGGGCGGTGTCGGACCGCTCGGGCAGGTCGTTTGCCAAGAGCACCGGCTCGGGCGCGCCCGAGGCGACGAGCACGAGGTCGGCGTCGGCGACGGCGGCATGGCGGTCCGCCCAATCGCGTACCGCGCAGGCGCGGGGCAAACTGGCGGCGGCGGCCTCGGCACGGGGGCGCGAGCGGTTCGAGACGGTCAGCACGGCCCCCTCGCCCGCGAGCGTCTTGAGTGCGACGAGGCCCATCTCGCCCGTCCCGAGCAGGAGCACGCGGCGGCCGGCGAGGCTCGTCCCATGCTTCTCGAAGTGGAGCCGGGCGGCACGCACGGCGAGGCCGGAGATCGACGCGGCCCCTTCGGATAGCGCGGTCTCGGTGCGGACGCGCTTGGCCGTGCGGAAGGCCGTGTGCATCAGCCGGTGCAGCACGGCCCCGACCTGCTCCGCGTCGACGGCGACGCGGTACGCGCCCTTCATCTGCGCGAGGATCTGCTCGTCGCCAAGCACCTGGGAGCGGAGGCCGGACGTGACGTGGAGGACGTGGAGGACGGCGGCTTCGTCGGTGAGTGCGAAGGCGTGCTCGATGGGCCACGGCGTGCCTGCGGTCGCGCTCAGCGTGGCCTGCACCGCGGCGACGTCCGTGTCGCCGCCGAAGAGGTAGACCTCCGTCCGGTTGCACGTCGATAGCAGGATCACCTCGGCCGACGCGGAAAGCCGGAGCAACCCGTAGAGCCGGCGCTGCGCGGCCTCGTCGAGCGCGAACGCCTCGCGCACCGCGACGGGCGCGGTTTCGTGGTTGAGTCCGAAGGCGTGGAAGGTCATGCGGTCGTCGTGGCCCAGCGATGGTTTTTCGGTGCCCCAAGCATAGCCATGCGCCTGCGCGGCGTGGTGAAGAGGCGTCGAAAGATCGGCGATTCTATAGCGTAAGGTCAAGTGGGCACGGTGTGCGCGCCCCTGTGCAGGAGTGGCGCAGCGGGCTGTAGTCCGTACCCCCACAGCATCGCGCGGCAGCTCGCCCTGCCTCGTTTACAACGTACGTGCCACGCCCGCTATTTCGAAGCGCACGCTGTCCCGGTTGCGCCTCACGCCATCTTCTCCGCCTGCGAAGTAGCTTTTGCACCGCTTCCCTCCCTACCCGACCGCCGCCGCCATGCCCGACGCCCTCGTCACCGACCCCACGCACGTCGCCGCGCTCCTCGCCGCCGTCCTCGCCGGCGTGTTCGCGCTCGCCCGCGTGCAGGCGCTGGAGAAGCTGTTCACGATCATCCCGCCCGTGCTGTGGGCGTACTTCGTGCCGATGCTCCTCAGCACGTTCGGCGTGACGCCGCCGTACATGCCCGCGACGGAGACGACGCCGGAGTACGTCAACGAGGCGTACCAGTGGTTCAGCTACGTGCTCCTCCCCCTCGCCCTCTTCCTGCTCATGCTGACGATCGACCTCCGGGCGATCCTCAGCCTCGGGCGGCTCGCACTCATCATGCTGCTCGTCGGCACGCTCGGCATCGTCATCGGCGGGCCGATCGCGTTCCTGCTCGTGGGCCAGTTCATCGGCGATCCCGACGCATGGAAGGGGCTCGCGGCGCTCTCGGGGAGTTGGATCGGCGGGACGGCGAACATGGTCGCGATTCAGGAGAGCGTCGGGCTCCGCGACCTCGGGCCGATCATCGTCGTCGACACCGTCGTGGGCTACGGGTGGATGGCGATCCTGCTCTTCCTCTCCGGCTACCAGAAGCGGTTCAACGACTGGGTGGGCGCCGACACGTCGGCGATGGATCGGGTGGACGAGACGCTCCGGCAGATCGACCAGACGCGCCGCCCGATCACGATCGGCAGCGGGGCCATCATCATCGGGCTCGGCTTCGGCGCGGCGGTGCTGTCGCGATACCTCAGCACAACGAGATTATTCCCTCCTATCGGCGATCCAACAATCATTTCATCGGGGACGTGGGCGGTTCTCATTGCCGTGACGGCCGGGCTCGTCCTCTCGTTCACGCCGATGCGAAAGCTGGAGATCGACGGGGCGAGCCGGATCGGCTACGTCGCCCTCTACCTCCTGCTCACGTCGATCGGCGCGCAGGGCAACCTCGCGGCCGTGCTCGACGCGCCGCTGTACCTGCTGACGGGCGTCGTGTGGCTCTCGATCCACATCGCCCTCCTCTTCGGCGCGGCGAAGCTGTTCAAAGCCCCGCTCTTCTTCGTCGCCACGGGGTCGATGGCGAACGTGGGCGGCGCAGCGAGCGCGCCGATCGTGGCGGGCGTCTACCACCCGGCGATGGCGCCGGTCGGGCTGCTCATGGCCGTCGCTGGCTACGTCCTCGGGATCTACGCCGCGCTCGGCTGCGCGTGGATGCTCGCGGCCCTCGCGGGAGGGTGATGGGTTGCTGAGGATCTACGACTTGAGCCTCGCGTCGAAGAATACCCTCTCGATCTACCAACATGTCCAAGCTCTTTCCACACACCTCGCCTGGCAGTATCCTGGCCCTCGCTATCGCTTGGTACACATTAAGCATCGCCGGGTGCTCAGTTCTACGCAGCGAGTTCTGGGATCCTCCCGAGTCTCAATATGTCGATGAGGGCCAGCTGAAGTTGCAAGGGTATTATGCTCGCGAGTGGATCTCCCATGGTGCCAACGTTCTATCCACCCTTATGCTCTGGGAGGACGGCACGGCCGCTGCATTCGTCGTTGGTGGAAACCCTTGCGGACGGGACGAGGCTAAGCATGAGGACCACTCGTTCCAGGCGCAGCATCGCCGCTTCCGAGAGAATCTACGATGCATAACAGGTGAGCGAAATCGGCGAAACCCAGCCTGGGGTGTGTTCGCCGTAGTGGGGGACAGCATTGAGATCCACGTAATCACGCACTTGAACTACGGTGGCAGCGGAGAGCACCGCCCGCTCGTTGACAAGGGCGTAATCCTGAGCGACTCTACATTCAAGATCACGAGCTCTATCCTTCGAGGCTCTGGACCTCCCAGGGATAGAGATGAAACCTTCCAGTTCTTTCCGCTGGAAGAGAAGCCACCCTCAACAAACTGGACGCAGACGCACCCAGACTTGCAGTAGCATCCGTTGCGGATCTATGTCGCGGACTACGTCCTTAGGATCTACGCCGCGCTCGGCTGCGCGTGGATGCTCGCGGCGCTCGCGGGAGGCTGAGCCGCTATTCCGTCAGCCGGAACTGCCAGCCGACGGTGACGAGCGCGGTGCTGACGTTGAGCTCGCGCGGCCACCCCGGTGGAAGAACCGGCGCGCCGGGGATCGACCAGTCGAGGCTGTCGAAGCGGCGGTGGCGGTACGTCGCCTCGACGAACAGGCCGCTGAGCACTGCCACGTCCAGAAAGGCCCCCACGGTCGCGCCGACTTCGAACGCCTCGCTGTCCACCTCGTACTGCGTCCCCTCGGCGTCGTAGCCGCGCATGTTCCAGAGCTGAGCAAAACCGAAGTTGAGCCCGGCATACGGCTGCACCACGCGGCGCCCCATCACCTCCGGCCGCGTGACGTACACCGAGACCTCGGGGAGCGTGCGGACGGAGCCGCGCAGGTCGAGCGTCGGCTCCGTCGCTCCGAACCCGCGCAAGAACCGCGTGCCGAGGCCGAGTTCGAGCACGATACCTTCGGGCGAGGGCAGGTCGAGGAGGACTTCGATCCCCATCGCGCAGACGCCCCCGCCGAGGCAATCGGCGTCCAACTCGGTATCGCCGACGATCTGCCCGCCGCTGACGGAGAAGGCGATGCTGTTGACCGAGTCGAAGAGCCCGGTCACGGCGGACATGATCTGCGCCGACGCCGCGGTCGGAGCCAGGAGCACGAGGCCGAGGAGCAGTCGGAGCACGACGATCAGATGTGGCCTTTGCGGAAGATGAGGCGGACGGTCGCGGCGGGGCCCTGGTGGAACGGGCCCTCGTTGAGCGTCGGCTCGGCGGGCTCGCAGAGGAGGATGTCGCCCCACACGAAATGCTGCTCCAACTCCCGCGGCTTCACCAGGAGGTCGAGCGTCGGCGGGCCGCCGGAGGTGTAGCCGTCCTTCCGCTGCTCCGGCCGGAACCACTCGGCGACGAGGAGCGCGCCGGGCTTGAGCGCGGCCTGCATCGCGGTGTAGAACCGGACGCGCTCGCCGAGCCGCATGTGGACGAAGGTGCAGACCGCCCCGTCCCATTGACGCGCCGGCGTCCAGAAAGCGAGGTCGGCTTGCGCCGTCTCGACCTCCACGCCGCGGTCGCGGGCGAGCGTTCGCGCCTTTTCCAGCCCGGTCTCGGCGTAGTCGAGCGCCGTGACGTGGTGGCCCTGCTCGGCGAGGAAGACCGCGTTGCGGCCCTCCCCCGTGCCGAGGTCCACGAGCGCGCTCCCTGCTGGGAAGCGGTGTGCCTCCTGCGCGACGAACGCGTTCGGCCGGACGCCGTAGGTGTAGACTTCGCTCCCGAAGCGGGCGTCCCAGAATGCGGCGCGGTCGGCGAGGGGTGCGGGTGGGGGCGTCGGCTCGGAGTCGGACAAGGGCGGGAGGATAACGGCCTCGGGGTGAAGAGAGAAGGCGAGCCGTAGCATAGGGCAGAACGCGCCGAGCCGCAAGCCCCTCGCGGAGTCTGCGGCTCGGCGCCACCTCATCAGGTTAACTGCTGCGTTGCTAGCGGGCTACGCCTGCCGAGCCGCCGCTTCCGCCTCGGCGATCAGGGCTTCGATCGCGCCGAGCCCCTGCTGCCAGAACGCCGGGTCCTGCAGGTCGATGCCGAGCTTGCCGACGAGGACGTGCGGCCAGTCCGATCCGCCCGCGCGGAGGAGGTCGAGGTAGGCGTCGGTGAAGCCGTCCTGCCCGTCGCGGTAGCGCGCGTAGAGGGCGAGCACGAGGAGTTCGCCGAAGGCGTAGGCGTAGACGTAGCCCGGCGTGTGGACGAAGTGCGGGATGTAGCTCCACCACCGCCGGTAGTGCTCGCCGAGCGTGACGGCGTCGCCGTACATCCGCCCCTGCGTCTCCATCCACACGTCGCCGAAGCGCTCCGTCGTCAGCTCGCCCTCGTCGCGGCGGATCGTGTGGACGGCGTGCTCGAACCGGTTCATCGTGACCTGCCGGAAGACCGTCGCCATCGAATCGTCGATCTTTTGGACGAGCATGGCGAGGCGCGCTTTGGGGTCCGTCTCGCGGTCGAGGAGGCGGTGGAAGACGAGCATCTCGCCGAAGACCGACGCCGTCTCGGCCGTGGTCAGCGGCGTGTCGGCGTGGAAGACGCCCTGCTCGCGGGCGAGGAACTGGTGGACGCCGTGGCCGAGCTCGTGGGCGAGCGTCTGCACGTCGCGGACGCGCCCGGTGAAGTTCATCAGGATGTACGGGTGCGCGCTCGGCACGGCGCCGTGGCTGAACGCCCCGCCCCGCTTGCCCTCGGCGACGGGCGCGTCGATCCACCGACCGTCGAAGAACTGCTCGGTGACCTCGCCCATCGTCGGGTGGAACGCGGTGTACGCGTCGAGCACGGTGTCGCGCGCCTCGTCCCAGTCGAAGTGCCGCTCGACCTCGCCGATGGGCGCGTAGCGGTCGTAGTCCATCATCTCGTCGAGTCCGAGCAGGCTCCGCTTGAGCCGGTAGTAGCGCTCCGAGAGGTCGTAGCGGTCGGTGACGGCGTCGACGAGCGCCTGCACCGAGGCGTCGGCGATCTCGTTGTCGAGGTTGCGCGAGGCGAGCCAGTGCGGGTAGTGGCGGAGCCGGTCCGTCGAGGCCTTGTCGGCGAGGACGGTGTTGAAGACGAAGGTGAGCGGGCGCGCGAGTTTACCCAGCCCCTCGGTGAGCGAGAGCGCGGCGTCGCGGCGGAGGCTGCGGTCGGGGTCGTGGAGCTTCGAGAGCACGGTCTGCTCGGGGAGCGTCTCGCCGCGCAGTTCGAAGCGTGCGGCGCCGAGGGTCTCGTCGAAGAACCGGTTCCACGCGGCGTTGCCCGTGATGGCTTTCTCGGAGAGCACGCGCTCCTCGCCTTCGCTGAGGACGTGCTCGCGGCGGAGGCGCTGGAGTTCGAGGTGGTGCCGGTGCGACGCGAGGGCGTCGGCGTCGAGAAAGGCGGTGGCGCGGTCGTCGTCCATCCGCGCCCACTCGACGTCGAAGAAGATGAGCTTCTGGCTCGACTGCGTGTACGCCTCGCGCACGCGCTGGAGGAGCGCGCCCCGCTCGGCGTCCTCCGTGTTCGTCGACCAGTGGAGGTAGGCATACGTATAGGCCCGGCCGAGCCGGTCGTGGATCGACTCCAGCGCGTCGAGCGCGTCGGCGAACGCCGACGGGCGGAGATCGGCGAGCCGTCCCCGGTATGCGTCGGCGAAGCGCGCGGCGTCGGCATCGGCCGAGGCGAGGTCGGCGTCGAGCGCGTCGGTGTCGGCGTAGAGATCGGCGAGGTTCCAGCGGACGTCTTCGGCGCCGGTCGTGGGGAGGGTGGCGGTGCTCATGGGCGAGGGAAAAGCGAGAGGGTGAGGGCCGGGCGCGGAGCCCGGCCGGGCCGGTTGCAACCTGCGGGCGGCTCGGCGGGTTGGAATGCCCCTTTCTATCCGATCCCCTTCCCACCAAGTTCCGTCATGGCCCAGGTTCAAGAACTCCAAGATCGCTCCGATTTCGACGCCCTGTTGGAGGCGTCGAAGCAGCAGCCCGTTGCCCTCCTCAAGCACTCTATCGCCTGCCCGATCTCGGCGCGCGGCCAGCGCGAGTTCGTCGGGCTCGAAGGGCCGGACGACCCGCCGCTCTACGTCATCGTCGTGCAGTACGCCCGCGACCTCTCGAACCACATCGCCGAGACGCTCGGCGTGCGCCACGAGACGCCGCAGGCCATCCTGATCAAAGACGGCGAGGCCGTCTATGACGCAAGCCACCGCGCCATCTCCACCGACGCCCTCCGCGACGCCGCGGCCCAGATCCGCGCCGAGGCCTGATGCCGATGCACCGCTTTCGTAGCCTGCTCGCCCTCGTCGTCGCGCTCGCCTTCGCCGGTTGCCAGTCCGAAACGCCTCCCCCACCCGGGGCTGCTCCGGCCGTCGACGCCGAAGCCGACTCCGACCTCGCGCCCGACTTCACCCTGACCGCGCTCGACGGGAGCTCATTCACGCTCTCCGAGCACCGGGGTGAGGTCGTCGTGCTGAACTTCTGGGCGACGTGGTGCCTGCCGTGCCTCGCCGAGATGCCGACGCTCGAAGCCCTCCAGCAAGAGCTGGGCGACGAGGGCCTGCAGATCGTCGGGATCTCGCAGGACACGGGCGGCGCCGACGAGATCCGCCCCTTCGCCGACCAGCTCGGCGTGACCTACCCCCTCCTCCCCGACCCCGCCTTCAACGTGTCGGCGCGCTACGGCGGCGTCCCCGTCCTCCCGACGACGATCGTCATCGACCGCAACGGCCGGATCACGCAGACCGAATACGGCGCGCTCACGCGGAACAAGCTGCTCGCTATGATCGACGACCTCATCGCACCGGGCGCGGCCGACTCCACGCAGACCGGGGACGTCTAGCTCCCTTTTCGAGGTCCCGACGGCGTCGGCCTGCTCCGACGGGTGTTCGCTACGGGGCGGGTGCTACTCCGCCGGCTCTGCGACCAGCAGCAGGTCGAGGTAGATCTCGTCGTCTACGATGTCGTTGGTGAGACGAGAGCCCCGGTAGGC
Organism: Rhodothermales bacterium; assembly: GCA_039944855.1. NCBI lineage: Bacteria > Pseudomonadati > Rhodothermota > Rhodothermia > Rhodothermales > Rhodothermales bacterium. The sequence goes on from JBDUXZ010000005.1 coordinate 365,175, forward strand.
GACGCCCCAGCGCTGGCGATCGATGCTGAACGTCGCGGCCGCTTCCAGCGCGTGGCGGGAAAGCACGGGGATCGCGGCCTCGAATGTGATCGGATGCGTGCGACCGCGCAGGGTCAGATCGCCGGTGACGGCATACGCGTGTCCCTGCCGCCGTGTCACGTCGCCGAGCACGAAACGAGCGGTGGGGTAGGCCGCTACCGAGAAGAAGTCCTCGCTCATCAAGTGGTCGCGCAGCCTCCGTCGCGGGACCGGATCGCTCTCGGGGATGTCGGTTACCTCGATCGAGCGCATGTCGATGAGGAACGAGCCGCCTGTGATCTCCCGGCCCAGGACGTACAGCTCCCCTGAGGCGATGCGGACGAGCCCCTCGTGCTTGCTCAGCCCCCAGAACTTCGTGCCCTTCCACCGGACGAGGGAGCGGGAGGTGTCCACGTAGAAGGTGTCCCCTTTCACGAGGTTCGCCGGGACGATCACATTACTCGTCAGCGGCGTCGCCCCATCTCCTTGTCGGCACCCCGTGAAGAGGAGCACGACAGCGATGAGCGAAATGAGCAGGAGGCGTTTCATCGGTCCTCAGAATGGCGTTCCAGGACGATGTCGCGCACGCCATGCCAGCTCCCCTCCTCATCGCGGGTGAGATCGACGATCCCGGAGCCGCCCCGCCCCTCCTGCTCGCCGCGATACGCGGACGTTACGAACGGGTCATCCGTGAACACCACCTCCTCGATCCAGTACTCCGGGTGGTCCGGCTCCTTCACCGTCAAGTGGATATGCGCCGGGGCGTGCCGGCCCGGATACGGAGCCGGCCGGATGGTGCGGAAGAGGTAGCGGCCCCGGCCATCGGTCTTCACCCAGCCGCGCAGGTAACCGTGACGTCGGGCCCAACCCGTCTCGCCGCCCCGCGTGGGGTAGACGCCCTCCGCATTCGTGTGGTAGGCGTACACGACGACGCCGGGCGCGGGCGTCGTGCCACCCCTTCGGTAGACGGTACCGCTGAGGAGGAGCGGCTCGCCGGCTTCGGTCTCGGACGGGACCGTAGTTTCCCAGTCGAGGTCGTCGAAGGAATGCTCGTAGATGGCTTCGCAGCCTTCACAGTCGTACAGATCGGGGCGCACCTGCTGGGCACAGGCGGGGGAGCCAAGCGCAACGAGGCCGAGCAACAGGAGAGAGAGGGGTTTCATAAGGCCGCCGTCACGTCTGGTAGAGAGGGTTACCAGTAGGATGCCGGACGGGGGCCGAGGGTTTAGTCTGGGGCTATTCCGCCCCCCACTAAGAGGCCCTAACAAAACCCCATGCCGTCGTTGCGAGCGACTGAAAGGAGCGCGACAATCTCCCGATTTCCAGCAGACCGAGGGAGATTGCCGCGTCGCTACGGGACGAGTCCCTGCGCTCCTCGCAATGACAGCGTTGTTGGGTTTTGTTAGGCCTTCTAAACCATACCGGAGCCACCGGCATCCAACTCGTAGACTGCGTCCGTACTCGCGCACCCGCATTCGGTGGAGATGCTATTGGAGGAACGCCTGGAGACATCGGAGGAGGTGATCGTGCTCGTCCGCCGTGCCCAGGCGGGGGATCCGGCTGCGTTCGAGCGTCTCTACCGTCAGGAGGTGGGCCACGTCTATGCGGTGTGCATACGGATGGCGGCCAACGCACAGGAGGCCGAAACCCTCACGCAAGACACCTTCGTCCGCGCCTGGCGCCACCTCGACAGCTTCCGCGAGGAGAGCGCCTTCTCCACGTGGCTCCACCGCCTCGCTGTCAACGTGGTCCTCGGGGCCCAACGCTCGGCGCGACGGCGCGAAGCCCGCGTCCGCAGCACGGACGACCTAGCCCCGTACGATGACCCTCCTACACCCCCGGGGCCAGAAGCCCGGATGGACCTCGAAAAGAGCATCGCCGCGCTTCCCGAGCGAGCCCGCGCCGTGTTGGTGCTCCACGACATCGAAGGCTACAAGCACGCGGAGATCGGCGCGATGATGGGGATCGCGCCGGGGACCTCGAAGGCCCACCTGCACCGGGCCCGAACGCTCCTGAAAGCAACCCTCGCCGGGTGGAGATAACACGATGAGCGCACCCTCCCACGTCGACCACCTCCTGAGCGACTACCTCGACGGTACGTTGCCGGCCGTCCAATACAACACGGTAGAGCAGCACCTTTCGGACTGCCCGGCCTGCCGCGCCGAGTTCGAGCGGCTGCACGCCCTCGTGACCGCACTCCACGCGCTGCCCCGGAGCGTCGCGCCCTCTCGCGACCTCTGGAACGGCATCGAAGCACAGATCGCCTCGCCCGATCGCAGCCGAAGGGGCCCGGATCGCGCAGCGAAACGCGGCGCGGCGGCGTGGCGGCGGCTCGGCGTCGCTGCGGTCGTGGTGGCACTCGTCGGACTCAGCGCGCTCTGGTGGCGCGGCAGCTTTTCACGCCCGGCTTGGGACGTCACCCCGTTGGTAGGGACACCTCGCATCGGGGAAACGGCGCTGACGGAGACCGGAGCGTTACGGGTTGGCGAATGGCTCGAAACCGACGCGGCCTCCCGCGCCCGGCTCCAGGTGGGCCGGATCGGGAACGTAGAGCTGGCCCCGGGCACACGCCTTCAACTCCGGGAGGCGGAGGCCCCGGCTCACCGCCTGAACCTGGCGCAGGGCCGTATCCACGCGCGCATCTGGGCTCCGCCCCGGCAGTTCTTCGTCGAAACCCCCGCGGGGCTCGCGGTGGACCTGGGCTGCGAGTACACCCTGGAGGTGGACAGCAGCGGGAGCAGCCTGCTCCACGTGCTCTCCGGCTATGTCGGCTTCTCACGGGCGACGCGCGAGGTCATCGTCCCGGCCGGCTGGATGGTCAGGGCCCGGCCCGGCCGCATCCCGGGGACTCCGTTCTCGGCGGCCTCGTCCTCTACGCTCCGGGATGCCCTGCGGCGCTTCGACTTCGAGGGCGGAGGAGCCGAGGCCCTCACGGACGTGCTCGCCGAGGCCCGCCCCGCCGACGCACTCACGCTCTGGGAACTCCTCTGGCGTGCGGAGGAACGGGAGCGGGGTCGGGTCTACGACCGGCTCGTCACGCTGACTCCACCGCCACCCGGTGCTACACGCGAGGGCGTTCTCACGCGCGATCCGGAGGTGGTCGAAGCCTGGCGACAGCACCTCGGCGTCGACGTGATGTACTGGCTGAGCTACAAAAAGAAGAAGCTCCTGGAGGAGCAGCTTGAAGGGGAAAAACGGGGCGGCCAGGGCGGCATCTAAACTTGGGGATCCGCCACGGCTGGGCAGGACGCCTGCTTTACTCAGGGTTCCGGAAGAGGTAGTGCCGGGAGCGGGGCTCGAACCCGCAAGCTCCGTACGGAGCGGCAGATTTTAAGTCTGCTGTGTTTACCATTTCACCATCCCGGCAGCGCGCACGCCCGGCCTATCGCCGGGTTCAGTCGCGCAACCTACTCCGCTCGGCGGAGCCGGCGCAACCCGTTTTCCTCCGGTCCCCCGGCGTTATCTTCATCGGGCATGGATAGCCCCCCTTCTTCCCCCATCCTCGACGCCCTCCGCGGTCGAGCCCGCGAGGCTGCCCCCCGAGCCCGCGCCCCGTACTCCGGCCGCTCCTCGGGCGCCGCACTTCTCCTCTCCGACGGCCGGTGGGCCCCCGGCGTACGCGTAGAGAGCGCGTCGTACCCGCTGTCGATCCCGGCCCTGGTCGGAGGGCTGGTGACCGCCTTCTCCGCTGGCCGGCACGATGTCCGCGCCGTCGCCCTCAGCACCCCGTTCCTCCCTGGCGAGGCGGCGTGGCTCGCCGACGCCCTCGGCTTCGTGGTCTCGGCCGAGGAGCCAGATGTCCTCGCGTTCGGGGCCGAACCTCTGCCCGAGGTCGGCGCGCGGCTGGAGCTCTCGGGCGACGCGCCGGAGTCGGACGAGGCGGGCGTCCGGATGGCGCGGGCCGTGGCCGAGCGGGCCCACGTGCCCGAATCGGGGTTCCGCGTCGGGTGCGTGCTCGTGACGGCGTCGGGGCAGGTCGTGCCCGGCTGCAACGTCGAGCACGCGGACTGGACGCGGGGGCTGTGCGCCGAGCGGTCCGCGCTCGCCGCGGCGGCGGCGTACGGGGCCGGCCCCATCCAGCGGATCTACCTCTCGTGCCCGGCCGACCCGCGCGGGACGCCCTGCGGCGCGTGCCGCCAGCTCCTCGCCGAATACGCCGCCGACGTCCCGATCGTGATGGACCGCGGCGACGCCGCACCCGAGGAAACGACCGCCGGCGCGCTCCTCCCTCAGTTTTTTAGCGGCGACTCGCTGCGGCTGTGAACAGGAGGGCCCGACGCCCGTATGAGCGTCCCCCTCCTCCCACCACTCCACTCTCCGCTCCCCTCTCCCTATGCTCGTTCATGTCGGCGTGCTCTTGCTGGGTCTCGTCGTGCTGTACTTCGGGGCGGAGTGGCTCATCAAAGGCGCCTCCAGCATGGCCGTGGGCCTCGGGATCCCCCCGCTCGTCGTCGGCCTGACGGTGGTGGCGCTGGGCACGAGCCTCCCGGAGTTCATGACGAACTTCATCGCGGCCCTCCTCGGGAACGACGGCCTCGCGCTCGGCAACATCATCGGCTCGAACATCGCGAACGTCGGGCTCATCCTCGGCACGAGCGCCGTGCTCGTCCCCCTCGCCGTGGCGCCGACGACGCTGAAGCGGGAGTACCCGATCATGATGGGCGTGATGATCGCGTTCTACCTCCTCGCGCTCGACGGCGTGATCGGCCGCGTCGACGGGGTGATCCTCATCCTCGGGCTCGTCGGCTTCCTCGGCTACCTCGTGCGCGACGTGCGCCGCCGCGGCGTCGGGCCCGACGAGGTCATCGCCTCGCCCGACCTCGTGATGCCGACGTGGAAGAAGACGCTCCTCCTCGTCGGCGGGATCGGCGCGCTCGCGCTCGGCGCCCACCTCATGGTTACGTCGGCCGTCGCAATCGCGGAGTTCTTCCAGATCGACCCCGTCATCGTGGGCCTCACGGTCGTTGCGGTGGGGACGAGCCTGCCGGAGCTTGCGGCCTCGCTCGTCGGCGTGTTCCGCAACGAGACCGACCTCTCGGTCGGGAACGTGATCGGCTCGAACCTGCTCAACGTGCTGTTCGTCGTCGGGCTCGTGGCGCTCGTGAACCCGCTGCGCGTTGAGGCAGAGGCCTTGGTCATCCACTTCCCGGTGATGATCGGGTTCGGGCTGCTGATGCTGATGGCGTGGTTCGGGCACCGGCTGAACCGGGTCCACGGCATCGTGCTGCTGCTCGCATTCTTCAGCTACATGGCGTTCCTCGTCATCCCGCTGCTCTGACGAACGCGGGACGGCGGGGGCATCGAGCCGGGCGCCGGCGAGCGTATACTGCCGATCCGTCCCACGTCGCCCCTCCTCCGATGCTGCTGCGCCTGGTCGCCCTCCTCGCCGTCGTCCTGCTGAGCGCCGCGCACGCGGTCGCGCAACCGGCTGCGCCCCCCGTCAAATACCCCGTCAAATACTGGGTCTTCTTCGCCGATAAGCCGGCGGACGCTGCGCGCGGGACGGCCCTCCGCATCGCCCTCGCTCCGCGCACCGCCGAGCGCCGCCACCTTCGCGGCAACCCGGCGCGGCCGGCCGGACTCGACGTGCCCGTCGCCGCGTCGTACGTGGATGCGCTGCGGGCGATGGGCGTCGAACCGGTTGTCGAGAGCCGGTGGTTCAACGCCGTCAGTGCGGTCCTCACGCCGGAGCAGGCCGAGGCCATCCGCGCCCTCCCGTTCGTGCGCGGGCTCCAGCCCGTCGCCCGGCTCGCCACGGAGCGAACCGTGGCGCCGACGCCCGAGCCCGTCTCGCCCGTCGTCATCGACTACGGCCCGTCCCAGCTCCAGCTCGACCTCATCAACGCGCGGCTCCCCATCGAGGACGGGTTCACCGGCGAGGGCGTCATCGTCGGCTTCCTCGACACGACGTTCGACTTCGCGCACCCCGCGCTCGCCCACGTCGACCTCCTCGGATACGAGAACTTCACGGGGCAGGAGCAGAGCAACACCCACGGCCTCTCCGTTGCCTCCGTCGCCGTCGGCTTCGACGAGGGCGACCTCGTCGGGCCGGGCTTCGACGCCGCCGTGCTCGCGGCGACGACGGAGTACGCCCCGTCCGAGACGCACCAGGAGGAGGACTTCTTCGTCGCCGGCATGGAGTGGATGGAGGCCAACGGCGCCGACGTCGTCAACGTCTCGCTTGGCTACTCGGTCTTCGACGCGGGCGAGGGTGACTTCACGTACGACGACATGGACGGCAACACGACGCTCGTCACGCGGGCAGCCGACCTCGCCGCCGCATTCGGCATCGCCGTGGTGACGAGCGCGGGCAACGAGGGTAGCAGCGACTGGCTCTACATCACCGCCCCCGCCGATGCCGACTCCGTGATCGTCGCCGGCGCCATGCGCGTCGATTCGACGAAGGCTAGCTTCTCGTCGATTGGCCCAACGGTGGACGGGCGCACGAAACCCGACGTGATGGCCCTCGGCGTCAGCGTCGTGATCGCACGCTCGGATGGCGGATACAGCATGGGCAACGGCACGTCGTTCTCCGCGCCGGCCGTGACGGGCGTCGTCGCGCAGATGCTGCAAGCCAACCCGACGCTGACGCCCATCGCTGTCCGCGACATGCTCCGCGCCACGGCGAGCCAGTCGGCTGCGCCGGACAATGAACGCGGCTGGGGCGTCGTTAATGCCGCGGCGGCCGTGCAGCAGGCGATTGCCCTCGCCACCGACGACCCGGGCACGCCGCAGCCCACCGACGCCGTCCTCTACCCCACCCTCCTCCGCCGCGACCGCCAAACCGTGACGATGCGCCTCACCAGCTCCGACTTCGGGCAGCGGGTGACGCTCCGACTCTACGACGTGCTGGGCCGCCGCGTCGCCGTGCTCTACGAAGGGCCGCCCCGCCTCAGCCCGGTTTCGCTCATGCTCCCGCCGCTCCGCACCGGCGTCTACTTCTACCGCTTCACCGGCGACGACCTCGACACGGGCGGCCGGATCGTCGTACAGTAAGAACGGAAGAGTAGAGGAAAGGAAGAGCGGAAGATTTCAGCCGTCACCGCCAAGCAATCCTTCCCCCTTTCCCTCTTTTCCCCTTCCTTTCTTCCCCCCGCATGGACCTCACGCTCGGCGCTTCCCCCCTCCTCCTCGTCCTCTGCCTCGCCGCCGCGGCCGGGCTGACGTGGTGGACCTACGGCCGCAGCGTGCCCCGCGTCCCGACGGGCCGCCGGCTCGCGCTCTCGGCGCTCCGCTTCGCCTCGCTCTTCCTCGTACTCCTCCTCCTCTTCGAGCCCGTGCTGCGCCGGACCGAGGCGACCGAGGAGCCCCCCGTCTTCGCCGTGCTCGTCGATGCCAGCCAGAGCCTCGGGCGGGAGGATGGCACGGGTGACGGGGCGGCCTCGGCCCGCGACGTGCTCCGCCGACTCCCGGATGTGGACGGCGAGACGCGGATCTACGCCTTCGACAGCGAGACCGCTCCGATCTCGGCTGGCGATTCGCTCGCGTTCGAGGGCGTGCGGACCGACATCGCCGGGGCGCTCCAGCGCGTCGAGGCCGACCTCGACGGGCTGAACCTGGGCGGCGTCCTCCTCATCTCCGACGGCCGCTACAACACCGGCCGCAACCCGATCTACCTCGCCGAGCGCTACGACGTGCCGATTTACACCGCCGTCGTCGGCGACACGACGCGGCAGCGGGACGTGCTCGTGGCGCGCGTGGCGACGAACGAGCTCGCGTACGCGGGCGTCGAGCTGCCCGTGCAGGTCGCCGTCCGCGCCGACGGGTTCGAGGGCGAGCGGGCGACGGTGTCGCTCTTCGAGCGCGACCGGCGGCTCGCGACGGAGACCGTCACGCTTCCCGAGGGCGGCGTCGAGGCGACGGTCGACCTCTCATTCACGCCTGAAACGGAAGGGCTGCACCGCTACACCGTCGCCGTGACGCGGTTCGATGGCGAGGTGACGTACGGCAACAACACCGAGTCCGTCGCCGTGCGCGTGCTCTCGAACAAGCGGCGCGTGCTCCTCCTCGCCGCCGCGCCCGGCCCCGACCTCTCGGCGCTGCGGCAGGTGCTGGAGACGGACCCGAACCTCGACCTCGTCCCGTTCACGCAGCGTGGGCCGGGGTCGTTTTACGAAGGCGCCCTCCCCGCCTCGCTCGACGGGTTCGACGCCGTCGTGCTCGCGGGCTTCCCCGGCCGCGCCGCCGACCGCGCCGCCACACAGCGCGTCGTGCAGGCCGCGAACGACGGGCTCCCGCTCCTCTTCGTCCTCACGCAGCAGACCGACTTGCCCGCGCTCCGCGCTGCCTTCGGCGACGTGCTGCCGGCGACACCGGAAGTCGTGCGGACGACGTTCACCGAGGCCGCGCTCGTGCCCACGCCGGCCGGCGCGCTCCACCCCGTCCTCGCCGTGCCGACGGCCCCGCCGAGCACGCTCGACCGGCTCCCGCCCGTCGCCACGAGCGACAGCCGCTGGGTCGCCTCGCCCGACGCCCGCGTGCTCGCCACGACGCGCGTGCGCGGCATCGCTTTCGACGACCCGCTCCTCCTCGTCCGGCAGCGCGGCCGGAGCCGGTCCGCCGCGCTCCTCGCCGCTGGCACGTGGCGCTGGCTCAACCTCCCCGCCGACCTCGAATCCGTCGAGGATTTCTACCCCGGCCTCGTCGACAACCTCCTCCGCTGGCTGACGACGCGGGAGGACGACCGGCCCGTGCGCGTGCGCCCCGTGCAGCCGCTCTTCGGCGAGGGCGAGGCCGTGCAGTTCACCGGGCAGGTCTACGACGAGAGCCTCACGCCGATTCCCGATGCGTCAGTGCAGGTCCGCGTGACGGCGTCCGACGGGGATACGTCGCCGTTCACGATGCGGACCGTCGGCGGCGGCCGGTACGTGCTCGACGCCGGGACGCTGCCCGAGGGCGACTACACGTTCACCGCGTCGGCCGAGCGCGAGGGCGCGGCGCTGGGCGAGGACCGGGGCGCGTTCGCCGTCGGCGCACTCGCCCTCGAGTTCCGCGACACGCAGGCCGACGCCGGGCTGATGCGGCAGATCGCCCGCCGCTCCGGCGGCACGGTCATCGATCCGGCCGAGGTCCCCTCGCTCCCGGCACGGCTGGAGGCCGGCGGCTTCGGGCCGCGCGTCGTCGAGCAGGAGCACGAGACCGAGCTGTGGGAGATCGCGTGGCTGCTTGCCGTCGTCATCACCCTCCTCGCGGCGGAGTGGGTGCTGCGCAAGCGCTCGGGGATGGTGTAGTTGGTCCGTGGTCCGTGGTCCGTGGTCCGTGGTCCGTGGTCCGTGAAAATATCCGTCCTCGATACCTTTCCAAGCTTCCGTCCACACCTCCACACCTCCACACCTCCACACCTCCACACCTCCACACCTCCACACCTCCACACCTCCACACCTCCACACCTCAGCCCTCGCCGCCGCCCATCACCTCCACGTCGTCGCCGAGCACGTCCTCGACGTAGAGCATCTCGATGGCGATGACGGCGACGACCACGAGCGGCGTCGCCACGGCCACGCCGACGGCGCCGGCGAGCACGCCGAGGACCACCTGCGAAGCGATGAGCAGGGCCGGCGGCATCGACACGGCGCGCTTCTGGATGAGCGGCGTGATGAGGTAGCTCTCGGCGAACTGCACGGCGAGGTAAATCGCCAGCACTGTCACGACCGTCTGCGACCCCTCGCCGAGCGCGACGGCGAGCGCGGGCACGAGCGCGAGGATCGGCCCGATGTACGGCACGAACGAGAGGAGCGCCGCGAGCAGCCCGAGCGTGAGCGCGAGCGGGATCCCGAAGAGTAGCAGCCCCACCGCCGTCAGCACGCCCACGACGGTCATCGACGCGATCCGCCCGAGCAGCCAGCGGCGCAGGCCCGACCCGATCGCCGCGATCACTTCCTCGGCGCGCGGGCGGTGCGGCTTCGGCACGAGCCGCACGACGCCGGAGACGTAGAGCGACGGCTCGACGGCGAGGTAGATCCCGACGAAGAGGATGATGAGCACGTTCGCCAGCGCGCCGAAGACGGTCGAGAACGCCGTCGTGACCGCCCCGATCGGAGCGCTCTCCGGCATCGCCTCGCGCGCCGAGTCGGGCATCTGCTCGGCGACGGCCGTGCCCCAGCCGAACTGCCGCAGCCAGGCCTCCACCGCCGTCATCGTCTCGGGCAGCCGCTCGGCCAGCTCCCCGCCCTGCGCCGCGATCCGTGGGCCCAGGAACCAGACCGCCGCGGCGATCAGCCCCGTCGCTACGAAGAGCACGAGGGCGACCGACACGCCGCGCGATAGCGGCGTGTGACGGCTGAGCAGCCGGGCCAGCCCGTCGATCAGCACCGCGAGCAGCACGCCGCCGAACAGGATCAGCAGGACGCCGAAGACGGCGTGCAGCACGTCGTAGAGCACCACCGCCAGCGCGCCGATCCCGAGGACGATGAGGGTGCGGCGGAGGAAATCGGACGTAGAAATCGACATGCAGACGGAGGCCAGCGCCGGGGCGTGAGAGAGGAGAAGGGATTCCTAAAGTAGCGCACCGGCGCCACATCCGAGCGAACGAAACCTCGCGACAGCGGCGAGCGGGCCGGGATGAAGTTCGCGTCCGATCCCGCTGCACAGCATGCAGCGCGGGAACTCACCCCCAGCGAACGGGAGTATCGCGTTCCATTCTAACCTGCTGCTCCACCCCGCTATGCCCTCCCATTCCCACGACCCGGCCCACCCCGCCTTCGCTCCCACGACGGGCGGCGACGGGGCCTCCGCGCTGACCGACGCGCACCTCCTCCTCGCCCAGCACCAGCGCAAAGTGCAGGCCCTCGTCGACAACGAGACCGGCGTCCGCTTCGAGTCGCTCGCCCTCTTCGCCGACCCCCTCTTCGAGCTGTACGACCTCGACGCGGCGGCAGCCTTCGAACTCCACGCGCGGCCCGACGAAGCCGACGAAACGACCGTCGCGGTGATGGAGGCGGCCCGGCTGCTGTGGGCGTACTTCTCGCTCCCCCAGCGGGAGCGCGCCGCGCGCCACGACGCCCTCGCCGCCTTCCTCCTCGGCCCCGCTGCCACGCCCGAAGACGAGGCCGACCTCGACGCCCTCCTCGACACCGTCGAGTCGCACTGGGACATGCTCACGCCCGAGGACATCGCGCTCGCCGAAGACATCGACGTCGACACACTCGATTTCGACGTGCTCCTCGCGCACCCGGCGTTCGCGCAGCCCGTCGCCGAGTTCGCCACGGAGCGGACCTACGGCCCGGATCGCCTCAGCGAGATGGAGGCCCGCGCCCTCTTCGCCCAGCCCCTCCTGGAGCGCGAGGACGATCCCGATGCCCTCGACGCGGCGATGGAGCGCGCCGACGATTACTGGTCGCTCGCCCAGCTTCGCGGGCTCGAACGGGACGCGTTCCTCGATGAGATCGTAAGCGCCAACGCGCTCGACGACGCCGAGGCCGAACAGATCCGCACCGAAGCCCAGCAAATGCTCGACCGCTTCCAGTCGCTCTTCCCGAACTCGTAGCCCGTCCGGCTCATCCCACGATGGCGAGGGCGCGGCGATGCTGCGCCCTTCGCATATCCCCCGCTCGCTCAGCACCCCGTCCCATGTCCCGCCCCCGCATCGAACACCTCGGCATCGCCGTCCGTGACGCCGACGCCATCACCGACCTCTACGAACGCCTCTTCGGCTACCGTCCGTACCAGCGCCAGACCGTCGAGCGCGAGGGCGTTAGCACCGTGTTCTTCGACGCGGGCGGGGCGAAGCTCGAGCTCCTCGAAGCGACGCGGGACGACTCACCGATCGCAGGGTTCGTCGAGAAGCGGGGCGAGGGGCTGCACCACGTCGCCTTCGAGGTCCGGGACATCCACGCCGAGATGCAGCGGCTCCGCGACGCCGGCTTCCGCCTGCTGAACGATGAGCCGAAACGCGGCGCCGACGAGAAGCTGATCTTCTTCGTCCATCCGAAATCGACCGGCGGCGTGCTCGTCGAGTTCTGCCAGCGCGCGCCCGAGCCGCTGGAGCCGCAGTTCGCGCCGTTCCGCGGCGGGCGGATCGCGTATTTCCTCGGTGGGCCGGAGGACGCGCCGCCACTCATCGTGCTCCACGGCGCGCTCGGCTCGACGGAATTGGAGACGCGGCGGCTCCTCCCCCACCTCCAGCAACACTTTAAGACGATCGCCCTAGACTTTGCCGCGCATGGTGCGTCGGACGACTTCGCTGAAGAAGAACTGCTGACGATGGACTTCTTCGCCGAGAGCATCCCCGACGTGCTCGACCACCTCGGTATCGCGCGCGCCCACGTGTTCGGGTTCTCGATGGGCGGCGCCGTCGCGCTCTACGTCGCCCGCACGCACCCGGAGCGCATCGACCGCCTCGCCGTGCACGGCGTCAATGTGCAGTGGGACGCCGACGAGGTCACCGTGATGACCGTCGGGATGGACCCGGAGACGATGGAGGGCGTCGCGCCGCGCTGGGCCGAGCGGCTGAGCGCCACGCACGGCGCCGACCGGTGGCGCGGGCTGACGCGGCGGATGATCGCCTTCACCGACGCCCTCCCCGACCGTCGCTTCCCGAACGAGGAGCTAGCACAAGTCACCGCGCCGACCCTCATCTCTACGGGCGACCAGGACCGCTACTTCCGCATCGAGCACGCGCTCAACCTCTGGCAGACGCTGCCCGACGCCCGCCTCGCCGTCCACCCCGGCCTCGACCACCCGATCCAGGGCGTCGACCCCGAGCGCTTCGCGGAGCTGATGACGGCCTTTTTGCTGGAGCGGTGACGACGGCGTAGAGACGCAGCATGCTGCGTCTCTACTGTGACCCCAGCGGGGGGGCGGTCGGCCCCACGGTAGAGATGCCCCGGCGGGACGTCTCTACGGATGGCAGAACGTTCGTCGGAAACGTTCGGAGCGCGCGGCGGGTACGGCAACGGGGTGTCACCCCCGCTCGCTAGCTTTGCCGTTTTCGCCTGCCTCGCCCGATGAACGACGCGCTCGCCGACAAGCTCGCCCACCTCCCCACCTCGCCCGGCGTCTACCAGCACAAAGACGCCGAGGGCACCGTGCTCTACGTCGGCAAGGCGAAGAACCTCCGCAACCGCGTGCGGTCGTACTTCCAGGAGTCGCGGCCGAAGGACCGGCGGCTGCGCATCCTCGTCTCCAAAGTCGAGGACGTCGAGATCATCGTCACCGACACCGAGGCCGAGGCGCTGATCCTCGAGAACAACCTCATCAAGCGCCTCAAGCCGCGCTACAACATCCTCCTCAAGGACGACAAGACCTACCCCTACATCTGCATCAAGAACGAGCGCTTCCCGCGCGTCTTCCCCACGCGCCGCGTCAAGAAAGACGGCTCCAAGTACTTCGGGCCGTACACCGACGTGAAGAACATGAAGCTCGCGCTGAAGACGATCAAGGACCTCTTCAAGCTTCGAAGCTGCTCGCTCTACCTCTCCGAAGGGAATATCCAGGCCGGCAAGTTCGAACCGTGCCTCGACTACCACATCCAGCGCTGCGCCGCGCCGTGCGTCGGCTACGAGTCCGAGGCGCACTACAACAGCAAGATCCAGCAGATCGAGAAGCTGCTCAACGGGAAGACGAAGGAGCTCATCGCCCTGCTGAAAGACGAGATGCAGCGGCTCGCCGCCGAGAAGGAGTACGAGCAGGCCGCCGAGTACCGCGACCGCGCGAGGGCGCTCGAAGTCTACGCGCAGAAGCAGAAGGTCGTCGCCGAGGACGGGGCCGACCGCGACCTCTTCGCCCTCCACGTGGACCGCGAGGCGGACGTGGCGATCGGCGTGCTCTTCGTGATGCGTGAGGGGAAGATTCTCGGCCGCCGCCACAAGGTCATCCGGCCCGTCGAAGGCGTCGAGGAAAGCGAGCTGATGCAGCGGCTGCTCGAAGACCACTACACCGAGGCGACATTCTTCCCCGACGAAGTGCTGCTGAGCCACGCGCCCGAGACGCCCGCCCCGCTCGAAGCCGTTCTCCGCGAGGGCCGCGGGCGGATCGTCGACCTCCGCGTGCCCGAGCGCGGTGACAAGGCGAGTCTGCTGCGGATGGTCGAGGCGAACGCGAAGCTGCTCGTCGGCGAGTGGAAGCTGCAGAAGGCGAAGGCCGACGAGGACTACATCCCGAAGTCCGTGAAGTCACTCCAGCGCGACCTGAGGCTGAAGCACCCGCCGCGCCGGATCGAGTGCTTCGACATCTCGCACCTCGGCGGGACCGGCACCGTCGCGTCGTGCGTCGTGTTCGAGGACGGCAAGCCGAAAAAGTCGGAGTACCGGACGTTCAAGATCCGCACCGTCGAGAGCGGCAAGCCGGACGACTTCCAGTCGATGCGCGAAGTCCTCCATCGGCGCTACCGGCGGACGCTCGAAGAGAACGGCCCGTGGCCCGACCTCGTCGTGATCGACGGCGGGAAGGGGCAGCTCTCGTCGGCCGTCGAGTCGCTGCGGGGCGTGGACGTGTACGGCAAGTTTCCCGTCGTCGGCCTCGCGAAGCGGCTCGAAGAGGTGTTCTTCCCCGGCGACAGCCAGAGCGTGATGATCCCCCGCACGTCGTCGGCGCTGCGGCTGTTGCAGCGCGTCCGCGACGAGGCGCACCGCTTTGCCATCACGGCGCAGCGCAAGCAACGCACGAAGACGACCCTCCATTCCGAGCTGATGGACATCCCCGGCGTCGGCGCGAAGACCGTCAAGAAGCTGCTGACGACGCTCGGCTCCGTCAAGCGCATCGAAGCCGCGACCGAAGAGACCCTCGCCGAGGTCGTCGGTCCGAGCCTCGCGAGCAAGGTCCACGGCTACTTCCGCACGCAGGAGGGCAAGGCCACGCCCGACGCGCCCGCCGTCGAGTCCGAGGAGGTCCCGGCCGGCCCGCCGCCCTCGGGCGACGTGCCGTAACCAACCCCCTGCCTTATTTCTCGGGGAAGACGATCACGCGGAGGTCGTAGGCGCCCACTTGTCCGGGGCCGACCGTCGTCACATCCACGGTCCAGTTTCCAGAGGCGCCGACGAGGTTCTCGACGCGCGAGAGCGTCGTGGAACCGGCGTCGTCGTTGCGCCACTGCTGGCCGCTCGGCGCGCTCACCCGGAGGAACCCGTCGAAGCCGTAGCTGACGAGCTCAACGGCGAAGGTGCCGCGCGCGGGCGCATCGATGGGGAGGGTATCGTAGTACTCGCCCTTGATCGTCTGCCGATCACTCGGGTCGAGGCGGCCGGAGACGGTCGTCACCTCGGCGATGCCGCCGGGCGTGATGACGAGGGTGTACGGCCCGCGCTGCTCGCTGTTGTACGCCGAGGCCCACACGTTCCACGTCCCCGGCTCGCTCGCGATGATCGAGACCTGCGAGATGTTCGAGCCCTCGAAGTCGTCGTTATTCCACTCCGTGCCCGAGGGCGAGCGGACGATGAGGTAGCTGTCGAGGTTCGGGTCGCCTTCCATGCGGACGGTCACCTGCTGCCCGTTCTTCGCCTCGAAGCTGTAGGCGTCGTAGAGCTCGCCGAAGTCGCGCGTGGCGTCACCGGGTTCGAGGGTGCCGGAATAGGTCTGTGCGGCGAGGGGGGCGGCGAAACCGGTGAGCAAGCCGAGGAGAATGAGCGCTTTCATGGGTCGAGGTTGAGGGTGAGGCGGGAAGATACGGCGGCGGCATAATTCGGCGGCGGCTTGCGCGCATCGTGCGATCCTCCGTACCTACCCCTCGCTTTCCTCTCTTCCCGCCTCTCTGCCGATGCTCAATTACATCTGGGCCGGGCTGATCGTCTTCAGCCTCGTCTTCGCCCTCTTCTACGACGTCCGCGACCTCACCCGCGACACCTTCCGCAACGACGCCGACCTCCCCGTCGCGCTCGTTTTCCCCGAGGGCTACGACCCCGGCGCCCGCCGCACCCCCATCGCCGTCCGCGTCGATCCGACGGCGTACGGCGCGTTTTATGACACCGACGCCCGGCCGGACTCCGCCTACGACGCCATGCTGATCCGCACGCGTGAAGGCCTGCAAGTCCGCTTCGCCGAGGGGTCGAACCTGCCCGAGCCGCTCGCTACGATCCGCGACTTCACGAACTCGCGCGACGAGCAGCTGCAGGGCACGCTCGTCGGCGCGCTCCCAGCCGCGCCGGGCGTCGCGGCCGTCCCCGTCGCGCTCGACTTCCCCCGCGTCCGCTTCGTGAAGATGAACGCGATCGCCGGGGCCGCGCTCGACTTCGCCGAGACGGCGGCGAGCATCGCGCTGAGCCTCATCGGCGTGCTCGCGCTCTTCCTCGGCCTGCTGCAGATTGCCGAGGACTCGGGCATCATCTATTCGCTCGTCAAGCTCGTCCGGCCCGTCCTCCGCCCGCTCTTCCCCGACATCCCCGCCGACCACCCCGCCTTCGGGATGATCGCGCTCAACATGGCGGCGAACGTGTTCGGGCTCGGGAATGCCGCCACGCCGTTCGGGATCAAAGCGATGGAGGAATTGCAGGAGCTCAACCCCACCGAGGACACGGCGACGGACTCGATGGTGATGCTCCTCGCCATCAACACGGCGAGCGTGCAGCTCGTCCCGCCCGTCCTCCTCCTCGCCCTCATGGGGCTCCAGATCAACCAGCTCATCTTCGCGATCTGGATCACGACGGGCGTCTCGCTCGCCGTCGCCATCATCGCCGCCAAGCTGTTCGCCCGCCTGCCGAAGTCGCGGGCCTCGAACCCACACCGGCTCGCCGCAGCCGGGGACCCGATGCACCGAGAAGACGATGCGCCGCCGGAGCCACCCCCCACTTCCTGACGCGCCTCCTCTTCGTCTCTTCGATTTCCCGCCTCTTCGACTCCCGATCCGATGGAAACGCTCCGCGACATCGTCAGCCTCCTCTCTTACTTCGTCCTCCCGGCCATCATCGTCGGCTTCCCGCTGTACGGCCTCTACAAGAAAGTCCCCGTCTACGAGAGCTTCGTCGAGGGCGCGAAGGAGGGATTCCAGGTCGCCGTCCGCATCATCCCGTACCTCGTCGCCATCCTCTTCGCGATCGGGATGTTCCGGGCGAGCGGGGCGATGGACTTCCTCATCACGCTCCTCCGCCCCGCACTCGGGCTCATCGGCTTCCCGGCCGAGGTGCTGCCGATGGCGATTGTCCGCCCGCTCACCGGCTCCGGCTCGGCCGGCATCGTCGTTGACATGATCGCGCAGTACGGCGAGGACTCGATCCTCGTCAAGATGGCCGCCACGATGTTCGGCTCGACGGAGACGACGTTCTACGTGATCGCGGTGTACTTCGGCGCGGTGAACATCAAGAAAACGCGCCACGCCGTGCCGACCGGGCTCGTCGCCGACTTCGCCGCGATGCTCGTCGCCGTGTGGGCCGTCCGCCTCCTCTTCGGCTAGGCCGCTACGCCTCGGCCACTTGTTCGAGCCCGAGTTCGATGCAGCGGAGCTGGAGACGGACGGCAGTGCCGAGGTCGAGCGGGCGGAGCTGGTACGGGGCGAGGTGCTCCCGGATGGACTCCCCGCGCTGGATGCGGAGTTGGAGATCCGCCATCTCGTCGCGGAGGGCGAGGTACGCCGTCGGGAGCCCCGGCTCGCGGCGGTACGCCCGTTCGATGACGAAGAGCGGCAACTCGGTGACGAGGCAGAGCGGGTAGCGCTGGCGCGCGGCGTCGTACCCGGCGAGCCGCGCGAGCTCCATCGAGGACGAGAAGAACTTCGCCGCCATCCCGGCGTCGCCGCGCTCGTGGAAGTGGAAGCGCATAGCCTTCCCCTCCGGCGTCGTGCAGAAGCCGGGGTCGATGTAGTCGAACCCCTTCTCGCCGCCGCGGTCGTGGTCGTGGAGGCGGAGTCCGGCGTCGCGGACCGCCTCGACGAACGCCGTGCGGAGGGCCTCCGTGCCTTCAACCCACTGCCGCTCGATGAGGAGGAGGCCGCCCTCGGAGAAGCCCATCCCGTGCAGGCTCATGTGGAGCGCGAGCGGGGTGTAGTCGAAGAGGTAGCGCGCGGCGAGACGGTTCTCCACGCGCATCACCGGGTAGCCGAACTCGATGTCGCGGCCGGGCTGCTCGCGGACGCGGTGCCGGAGGTACGCCTCGACATCGGGCCACGCGCCGATCCACGGCTGATTCCGGGCCTCGCCGTCGGGGTTGACGTGGGGCATGATGCGGAACGTGAAGCGGTCGAAGAGGTCGGCGAAGCCGTCGCCCTCGGCGAGCCAGTCGCGGTTCGCGAGGCTCTCGAGGATGAACACCCGCAGCGTCTCCGGGCCGACGGGCTCGTCGGCGTGGGCGCCGGCCATGAGCGTGACCGTCTGCGGCCCGTGGCCGAGCGTGACGCCGTAGATCGGCCGCCCCTCCTCGCTGGTCCCGAGGTCGTGGAACTGCGCGAGGTCGGCGTTCGAGGCGCAGGCGTGGCGGATCTCGGAGCGGACTTCGTCATCGGTCCGAAAGCGGAGGTCGGTCACGTCGATCTCGGTGAGTCGCATAAGGAGGAACCTACAGGACGTGCTCGTCGCTGTCGACCAACCGAGCCCGCATCGGGTCGGACGCGCTTGGGGGCCGGGGATCGCTACTCGTTGTTGACGACGAACGGGATGGAGATCTCGCCGAATACGTCGCCGTCATTCGCGCTGACGAGGTCGGCGCGGAAGCGGACGCGGGGGAGGTCCGCGTCGACGCGCTGGAAGTAGAGGAACCCCTCGACGCGGCCACCGGGGTCGAGCACACCTTCGGGCAGCACCTCCGCGACCATCTCCTCGGTCGGCAATTCGATGGACTGCCACGCGGTGGCGTAGCGTTCGTAGTAGTACGGGTCGTAGTAGAACGGGTCGGCGTAGGGGCTGATCGTCGGGTAGGCGGAGGCGTAGTACGGCGCGACGCGGAAGTTGCGGTACTCGAACGCCGGCGCAGTGACGGGGGCGTAGCCGTCGACGAGCGCAGGCTCTTCGACGCTGCCCTCAACGCCGTACGGCGGGAGCGCGGCGTAGCGCTGCCCCTGCGGGCCGACGAGCGTGAACTCGTCGTAGCGGAGGCGGACCGGGATCTGACTGTTGTTCTCGATCACGACGCGAAGCGGGGTTATTTCGCGCTTGACCTCGGCCATGCCGGGCCACGCCTGCGACTGCACCACCATGCGGACGCCCTCCACCCGGTCGACGGCCGCGTCCATCATGCTGGCGGCCTCGTCGGCGGCGGGCGCGGGGGCGAGTTCCGTGCCGGGCGCGGAGCAGCCTGCAAAGACCACGGCAGCGAAAAGAATGAGGGGGAAGAAGAAGGAGCGGAGTGGAGTGCGCATGACGAGCAGAAGGGAGAAGAGCGAGCAGAAGAACAGAAATGAGCGAGGCCGAGCACAGCGCGGCGCACACGAGGACGACGATAGGGATGGGCCGCCATCACCCTATCGAACACCAAACCCGGTCCTCAGTGTTCCATAATCGCCGGATTTGGGGACTTCCCCTACCCCCGGCCGTCGCCTCACGCCGCGCCCGCCCGGTCCGCTTCGAAGGCCTCGACGCACCGGAGCGCCCACGCCTGCGCCCCCTCGAAGTCGGCGGGAGACGGCCCTTTGTCGATCTCGAAATGGTCGAGCGCGCGGCGAGCCCCGAACGCGTCGAGCTGATCGGCGAGGCGGTACGCCGCCGTCTGGAAGTACGGGTCGTAGAGATGGTCGCCGAGGCCGATGATGCCGTACGACACCCCGGAGAGGTCGGGGGCCACGGCGACGAGCGACTCGAAGAACTCGACGGCGTTGTCGGGGAACGTCCCCTCACTCCACGTGCAGAGCACGGCGATGAGGCGGTCGGCCTCCGCCAGCATCTCCGGCACGGCGTCGGCCATGTCGACGATAAGCGACGTATGCCCCGCGTCGGCGAGCGCGTCGGCCACCTCGTCGGCGACCCGCTCGGAGTTGCCCGTCTGGGTCCCGACGAGGAGGAGGATGGGAGGCGTGCGGCGTGTCATCGGGCTGGTATGGCCGACCGCGCCGTGCGTTCCGAGTTTTGGGTATGGGGGTGTGGGAGTACGGGAGCGTGGACGTGATTTCTTCTCCCACGTCCACACTCCCACACGTCCAGACCTCAGTCCTCCTTCCCGTCGAGGATGTCTTCGATGCGGGCGCGGGCGTCTTCGAGGTGCAGCCGCGTGGCGCGGTCGCCCGAGACGCCGCGGCTCCGCAATGCGGCGGCGATCTCCCCGTCGAGGTCCTGCAGTTCGCCGCGTACGAGCGGGCGGATGTCGGACTGGCTCACGTCGACGGGCGTGATGCCGACGTAGTAGCGGATGAACTCGCCGTCGGGCA
The DNA here is from genome assembly GCA_039944855.1 of Rhodothermales bacterium. NCBI lineage: Bacteria > Pseudomonadati > Rhodothermota > Rhodothermia > Rhodothermales > Rhodothermales bacterium. The sequence goes on from JBDUXZ010000005.1 coordinate 385,411, forward strand.
CCTCCGGCTCCTCCTCCATGAGGTACTGGAGCCGCTCGATGTAGCCGCGTTGGAGGTTGCGGCGGAGCGGGTCGACGGGCGCGCCCGCGTCGAGCTCGGCCCACACGCCCTGCCGCACGTCGCCGAGCATCGCCGCCGCCGTGTACACGTCCTCGCCGCCATCGATGGCCTCGGCTTCGAGCAGGCGGGCGATCCGGCTCGGGTCGACCAGCCGGTTCAGGATGCTGACCTGCGCCGAGCGGACGCGGTCGAGCGCGCCGGCCGCCTCGATCCGCCGGAGGATGTCGGTGTCGAGCAGCCACTCGGGCCGCGCGAGCCCGTTCTCGAGGACGAACTGGAGCGCGCGGCGCTGGCGGTCGGCCGGGACCGGCTCGTAGACCACGCCCTCCTCGTCGGCCGTCTTGTAGTCGATGAACACGCCGCCGACGTTGCTCCCGGCGTGGTTCATGTAGCGGACCCACTGCCCGACGACCTGGCCGTAGAGCTCGTCGAGGTTCGCGTAGTCCTCGCCCTCCTCGCTCGTCCACGTCACGAGGCGGTCGGCGATGCGGCGGAGGTTGGCGAGGCCGTACTCGCCGGCGAGCACGGCGTCGTCGCCGAGGTCTTCGTTCTGCGCGCGCGGGTCGGTGGCGACGGCGGCCTGGAAGACGTAGCGCAGACGCGGATCGTCGTTCGCGCGCTGCGCCATCTCGTTGAGGAGCGCCCGCTCGGCGTCGGGGTCGTCGACGCCGGGGAAGCGGCGGTAGCCCCACTCGATCGCGTGGATGTCGTACTCCCCGATGTCCGGGGTGAACCGCGTCACGCCGTCGCCGGGCTGCGCGATGTAGTTGAAGCGGGCGTAGTCCATGATCGACGGCGCCGTGCCGTGCTTCGCGGTGTAGGTCGGCGAGCGGAGGGAATCGACGGGGACCGCGCTCGACGAGTAGAAGTTGTGGTGGAGCCCGATCGTATGGCCGACCTCGTGGGCGGAGACGAAGCGGATCAGCTCGCCCATCTCGGTGTCACTGAACTCCACCTTCTGCGCGTTCGGGTTCGAGGCGGCGGTCTGCACGAAGTACCAGTTCCGCAGCAGGTTCATGATGTTGTGGAACCAGCCGATGTCGGACTCGAGGATCTCGCCGCTGCGCGGGTCGTGCACGTTCGGACCGTAGGCGTTCTGCACCGGCGACGCGAAGTAGCGGATGACGGAGTAGCGCGCGTCTTCCGGGTTGAACTCGGGGTCCTCCTCCGGCGTCGGCGGGTCTTTGGCGAGGATGGCGTTTTTGAAGCCGGCCGCCTCGAACGCCGGCTGCCAGTCCTCGACGCCCTGCTTGAGGTACGGCCGCCACTTCTCCGGCGTCGCCGGGTCGATGTAGTAGACGATGGGCTCGACGGGCTCGACAAGTTCGCCGCGCGCATAGGCCTCGGGATCGGACGGTTCGAGCCGCCAGCGGAGGATGTAGCGGCGCTGCTCGGCGCGCTGTGCTTCCTGCCCGTAGTCGGTCTGCCGGAGGTCGAAGAAGCCGACGCGCTGGTCGAAGAGCCGCGGCTGCATCGGGACGGCGGGCAGGAGCACCATCGAGTGCGCCATCTCGAGCGAGATCGTGCCCGTGCTGCCCTGCGACGGCGGCTCGGCCGCGCTGTAGGTCAGCACGCTGCGGACCTCGATGTTCTCGGGGTAGCTCGCGGCGCGTTCGAGGAAGCTCCGGTCGTCGTCGAGCCGGCTCACCTTGTACGCCTCGCGCCGCCCCTTCGGCAGCCCGAGCGGCGCCACGTCCGTCGTGTAGAGCTTCGTCACGTCGATCACGACGGCCGTCGAGTCCTCGTTCAGCGCCTCGATCGCGAAGCTGGCGACGACGGGCTCGAAGTTCGAATTCCGCACGGCCTCGGCGATGGGCAGCGAGTCGGCGGCGACGTTCTCGTAGGCGACGGTGCGGAGGAGGACGTTCTTCCCCTTCCGCTCCCAGCGGACGGTCTGCGTGTTCGCCTCCTCCCCACCGTAGCCGATGTTGTCTGCCGTCCGCGCGATACGCGAGACGAGCAGCATCTCGCGGCGCATCAGGCTGTCGGGGATCTCGAAGAGGAGCTTCTCGCCCTCGTCGAGGACGTGGATCGTGAAGAGCCCGGTGTCGGTCCCGGTCGAGTCGGTGACGACCTCGTCATAGGGCTTGAAGTCCTTGTCGTCCTCTTCCTCTTCCTCAGCGTCAGACGCGGTGACTTGGGACGCCCCCGAGCAGCCGACGAAGGCGGTGCCGAAGGCGAGGGCGAGGAGCAGTACGAAGCGAAGCGATACCATGAGCGGGAGGCGGGTGCGGAATGGGAGGAAGGAGCGGAGACTACGAACGCGCGACGAAGCAGGTGCGAGCGCCGTTGCAGGTCTGTTGCCAAGCGGTCCGAGAACGGTGCGGGACGCGGGGAAGGGGTGGAGAGAGTGGAGGGGGTGGAGAGTGGAAGGGAGCGCGACGGCCTGCCTACCTTCGACGGTTTTGCTTGCCTTTCCCTCCTTTCCCTCACTGCCCGAGGATATTCGTGACGGCGAGGAGGCGGTCCGTGTTGTACGAGGGGTCGTAGAGGTAGACGAACGCCGTGTAGAGGTTCGGCTGCCCGAGCCCGGCGGAGCGGCGGATCCGCTCGCGCTCGGCCGGGTCGTCGACGTAATACTGGTAGACGTAGCGGCCCTGCTTGATGAGGACCTCGGCCTCGTAACGACCCTCGGCAGCGTTCCACAGCAGTTCGTACGCTGGGTCCACCGCCCAATCGTTGAAGCTGCCGGTGAGGACGACCGGGCCGGCCGCCGGCTGCTCGTTCTGCGGCACGAAGCGGAAGAGCGCTTGCACGTACTCCGCGCCGATGTCGGCCGGGCCGGGCGCGTCCTGCACGACGGTCGAGACGAGCGTCCGCCCCGTGAGGTCGCGGTCGAAGAGGTCGCCGCCGAAGCGGGCGTAGTCGAGGTCGAGCGTGACGGCGTACGGCGACGTGTCGAGGCTGACGTCGACAACCTGCGGGCCGGGCTGGAGGTACGAGAGGTCGAGTTCGTAGAGCGGCCCTTCGAGCGTGAACGCCGTCTCACGCGGGAGGAGGAACTCGAAGAGGGAGCCGCCGACGAGCGTGGGGTCGGCCGCGCAGCGGGGCACGGCGATGCGGCCGTTGCGGACGAAGCAGACGTTGTAGTCGTAGACGGGGCTGTCGAAGGCGTCGGGCGGGCGGAGCCGGGCGATGGGCTGGAAGTACGTCGCTGAGCCGAGCCCGCTCCGCACCGTAAAATCGACCTCGGCGGCCTGCTCGGTGACGAAGAACGCCTGTTCGAAGAGGACGGCCCGCTCGTCGCCGGGGTCCGTCACGCGGAGGATGTAGTTGCCGCTGCGGAGGAACTGGATGTTCTGGTTGGGGAATTCGTACTCGTAGTGGCTGTAGCGGACTTCGGTGGCGAGCGACGGCTCGTAGTCGAGGATGTCGTCGCTCTGGAACGTCTTGAGGAACTCGACGGGTAGCAGGTCGCGCTGCCACTGCCGGTCGGCGTGGTAGAAGTAGACGGAGAACGGCTCACCGAAGTCGGCCAGCAGGTCGAACTCGAGCGTGAGCGTCTGGCCGGAGCTGAGGGGGAGGATCGGGAGCGAGCCCTCGTCGCCGGTCCGGTAGAGCTGGATCGTGCGGACGAAGTCGGCCGGGCGGCTGAGCGTGAGGCCGGGCGTCGCGGGCACGTCGTACGGCTCGTCGCTCCGCGTCCCCTCTTCGGTGGTGGCGCAGCCCGCGAGCGCGCTCAGGAGGGCGAGCGCGAGGAGGGCGGGCTGGCGGAGCGCGGAGAGCAGGGGCATCGGCGTGGGATAACGAGAGCGGGACGGGCGAACGCGGCCCCGGAATATGCCGCGCCAGGCTTCGGAAGGCAAGCCCTTTCGGACCCGCTTCGCGCGGCGGTCAGGAATCGGGGAAACGCCCGCGCGGACGGCCGTAGTCTGCCTGTCGGCCTCAGCGCAGCCCGAGCACCGGATCTTCACGCTGCACGATCCACCGCAGCGCGTCGGCGCGGTCGCGCTGCTGCGCGGCGGCGTGCACCGCACCCTGCGCGTCATACGCCTCGGCAGCGCGGGCAGCGAACGCGATCGCGTCGCGCCGGTCGCCGAGGAGGTGGGCGTACTGTGCGAGCCACACCCACCGCTCGGCCTCCGCTTCGGGCACCGCGCGGGGTGGCACGGCTTCCAGTGCGGCCCGCGCCGCGCCGTAGTCGCCGGCCTCCGCCCACAGCCGCGCCGCCAGCAGGTGAGCAGCCGGATCGTTTCGCTCCGCCAATCGCTCTGCCCGCTCCGCCGCGGGCTCCGTCCCGAGGAGAACGCCCAGCGCCTCCGCGTCGAGCCGTGCACGAGTTTGGAGGAGGGCCCGCGCCGACCGCTGGTACGGCGGCGTCGCTGTGAGCGCCTGTGCATAGGCGGAGTCCGCCTCCGCTCGTCGGCCCTCGAGCGCGAATGCGTCGCCGAGCCGTCCCCACAGCGCCGCGTCGGCGGACGCTCCGCCCGTCGTGTCGGCCTCCGTGATCGCCGCGTGCAGCCGCTCGATGACGGGCTGCGTCTCGCCCCGCGCGAGTGCGAGCCATCCCCACGTCGAGAGGACGGCGGGCTGCGCCGGGGCGTCGGCGAGGGCGGCCTCGAAGTGGACTGCCGCCTCGTCGGGCTCCCCGGCGGCGAAGGCGGCGAGCCCGGCCCGGTACGCCCGCTTCCACGGCTCCACGTAGTGCGGGCAGCGCCGCTCGAAGAGCGACGGGCGCGTGAACACGCGGGCGACGAGCGCCTCGGCTTCGGCATCCGGCGGCGCGGCCATCACGGCCGCCTCCCACTCCGCCGCGAGCGTGTCGAGCGGCACGCCGTACGCCCGCTCGAAGTCGCCCGTGGCGTAGACGGCGCGCAGCGGCTCGGCCCCGCGCGTGGCGTAGAGGTAGCGGACGAACGAGCCGGCCGTGGTGTACGAGACGGCACCACGCCCCGTCCAGAACCCGAGCGGTGAGAGGCGCGACGCTACGGCCTCGCCGAGCGGCCCGACGAGCGTGCCCGCCGCGTCCCGGTACCGCGCCGCCGCCGCGACGCGTTCGTCCGGCCCCGGCAGCCCCTCCGGCGGTTCGAGCGCCACGGCCAACCCCTCCACGAGCCCGACGGCCAGCGATGCGCGGAGCACCGGCAGCCCGAACTCGCGCGAGAAGACATGGACGAGCTCGTGCGCGAACGTATCGTCGAAGCGGGCCGTGAGCAGGTGCATCTGCGGGCGCGGCAGCCACACCGGCGCCACGCTCGTCAGCCCGGCCCCGGTGAGCGCCGCCTTCGTCGCCGCGTCGGGGTAGAGGTACGTCGCGATCCGCTCCGGCACGTCGACGCCGAGCGCTTCGCGGAGCGCGTGATAGCGATAGGCATGAGCGTCAGCGATCACCTGCAATTCGCCGGGCGAGAGCGAGGTCGGGTCGTAGTAGATATCGAACCGCTCCGTCGCGAGGTGGCCGCCGAGTTGCTCGCGGATCAGCCAGCCCGGCGTGTTGAACCCGAGCCGCGCGGAGAAGAGGTACGCCGTCCCGATGAGCACGACGACGGCGAGCAGCGCCGACGTGAGTGTCGGGGTTTGGGGGTTTAGAGGTTTGGGGGCGGAAGGGGCAGCGTCATCCCTCCTCGTCCTCGCCCTACTCTCCTCTCCCTCCACCCCCTCCCTCCTCTCCTCTCCTTCCATTCTCGCCCTCCCCGCCCGCCTTTCCTTCGCCCGCAGACCGAGCAGCACGAGCGCCGTGACCCATAGCAGCGTGAGCCCGCGGAACCAGAACAGCCCCGGCCGCACGGCCAGCTCCTCGTCGTAGATCGGGCCAAGCACGCCGCCCCAGACGTGGTTGTACGTGTAGAACTGCGGGTGCAGCCCGAGATCGTAGAGCACCGGCACGAGGGCAACGGCGAGCCCGACCACCACGAACGCGGTCCGCTGCCACGTCCTTCGCGTCGCATCAATCGCAAACGCGAGCGCGACGGCGAATGCCACGCTCGGCACCGCGAAGACGACGAAGAGGAGCGAGCCCTGGCCGTAGCCGCAGTTCGGCCGCCACAGGAGCGAGAGCGTGAGGAGGGCCCACGGTACGACGAGCAGCGCCTCCATCCGCCCAAGCGCCGCCCACAGCCCGTGCCCTCGCCGGAACAGCGCGAGCGCCGCCAGCCCCGACGCGAAGAACCCGACGCCCGCCACGACCGCACTCGACTCGACGTGGAGCAAGCCCAGCAGCGGCACCGGCCACAGCGCGAAACACAGCAGAGCGTACACCCCGGCGACGAGGAGCGTCGGTCGGGCTGTGCTGCGTGATGCGCGATGCGTGGGCTTCACCTCGGCATGGGGGCTTGGTCTCACGAATCACGTGTCACGTATTACGACCTACAGCAGCCGGATCGCGACACCGATCGAGAGCACCTCTTTGAGCTGGATCTTGTCGATCGTGTCCTTGTCGTAGAGCGACACGAGTTCGAGGTTCGTGTTCAGCCAGTCGTTGACTTTGAGCTGGAGGATGTTCTCGAACACGAGGTCGGGCGCGGCGCTGTCGAGTTGGTTGAAGGCCTGGAACAGGCTCAACCGCGACTGGAGCAGGACGTTCTCGAACAGTTCCTTCTGGGCTTCGGCGAGGAACTCCAGCCCGGCCTGCACGCGGACCGTCTCGTCGAGCGCGTTGCCGTAGACCGGCCGCAGCCGGTCGATGAGGACAATCGTCTCCTTCGTGGCGAAGCCGAGCCGCGCCGTGTACCAGCGGTCGGGGTCGTACGTGATGCCCACCGTCTGTGTCCAGATCGCCGGGGCGAAGAAGTCGGCCACCTTCAGCCGCTCGCCGGGGACGATGCGGTCGGCGAGCGTGGGGTAGGCCTCCGGGTCGGGGTCGTAGTCGAAGCCCGCCGCGAACTGCGTCCGGATATCGGTGGCGAACGTCGGCTGGAAGTGGCCGGTGCCGGTGTACTGGAGTTGGAACGCGTAGCGGATCACGTCGACGGCCTTGCGGAACTGGAGCGTGTCCTGCTTGACGAGGCCGAAGGCGAGGCGGGCGTCGTGCGTCTGCTTGAACCGGCCCATGAGGCGGGCGAACCGGCCGTTCGTGCCGACGGTGAAGGCGAGCGCGTCGAGCCCGCCCTCCTGCCAGTTGCTGTAGGCGGCCTGGTTGAACGCGAGCTGGCCGGTCAGCTTGGAGCGCCACCCCTCGGCGACAGTTAGCGGTTCCTCCTCATCCTGCGCGCTCGCCGGCGCGCCGGCAGCCAGCAGGAAGGCGGAGAGCCCGAGGAAAACGAAGAGCCGGCGGAAGACGAAGAGCGGCATAGCGGGAGTCGGTGGAAGCGCGGGGGTAAAAAAGAAGGGCCACGCCACTGCCGGCGCGGCCCTCGACGAACTGTAGCGGGCGAAGCCTACATGTCGCTCTTCTTGTCCTGGATCTCGACCCGGATGTCCTGGGCCATCTTCTTCAGATCCTGCATCCCTTTGCGGACGCGGGTGCCAGCGGCTTTGTTGCCTTTTTCGTAGAACTGGCTGAAGTCGCGTTCCATGGACTCCACAAATTCCTTGAGATCGTCGTAACGGGCCATGAGTTGAATCCTCCGTATGGGGGTGATAGGCGAGGCCAGCCGTTCATCGGCAAGCCCCATAGAAACGTGAGTGACGCGAAAATGATAGCACCCGTAGGGCAAGGTGTCAAGCCGCAATCGCCCTCTCGGCGTGATTTAAGGCGTTTTCTTTGCCGTCTCCGGGCGGATTCGTGTGGCCAGGACCGGCGCCGAGCGCAACCCCGACCGGCTCGTTATGGTCACCTCGGCCCCCGCCGCGTGCCCATCGCGCAACGCCTCTGGTTCGGGCACCACCCCTTCCGTTACCGCGTCCATCGCGGCCTCATCGATCCGCCGATCACCCGAATACAGTCCGTTCTGGCCGTTTTTCGTCAGGAACGTGGCGACGGCCGGCATGCCCGAATCGGTGAGTGCGAGCGCGAGCGCCCCGGCCACCGCCCCGCCGTTTACCTCCTCCGCCTCCCCGCTCGGACCCGGAAGGAGAGCCGTCACGACGGGCACCGCGCCCTGCGCGACGAGATCACGCAGCCACGTCACTTTTTTAGCGAGAATCCCGCCCTCGGCCCGCTGCAGGAGCCCGCGACCCGACGCTTCGATCCCCACGGCCGCGACGCCTGCCTCGTTGAGCGTGTGGACGATCTGCCGGTTTAGCTCCCGCGCCGCCCGCGCCACGATGCGCCGATCCTCGGTCGACTCGACGCGGAGCACGCCGCCGTCGAACGTCGGGAATCGCCCCTGCGCTTCGAGCGCGCGCTCCGCCGCCTCCCCTGCGCCGTGGACGAGCACGCACGGCGCGCCGAGGTGCTGCACGTCACGGGCGAAGCCGGTGAGGAAGAGCGGGTCGCCGAGGTGGTAGCGGTCGAGGTAGAGGACGTAGGTCATGCGAGGGCAGGTCGGGCGGACGGAGAGGGCGTGCCCCTTCCTACGCGAGATGGGTCGCCTGCAGATCCGTCGCGCTGATGTATCCCGATTCCGGCAGCCGATCACCCCCCGCTCCGTCCCCCTGCCCCACCGCCACCGGGAGTTCGACGATAAAGCGAGTGCCCAGGCCGACCTCGCTCTCGACGGTGATCACGCCCCCCATCAGTTCTACCAGTTGTTTCGTGATCGTGAGCCCGAGTCCGTTCCCCTCGTGCTTCCGTGCCAGCCCCTCTGACGCCTGCCGGAACGGCTCGAACATCCGGTGTACCACTCCTTCAGGAATCCCAATCCCCGTGTCCTCCACGACCACCAGAACCCGCCCGAGTACCGACTCGACGTGCACGACAACGCTCCCGCGATCGGTGAACTTGATGGCGTTGCCGACCAGGTTCGTCACGATCCGGTGCAGGGCGTGGGGGTCCATGTCCGCCGCGAGGGTGGCCTCCGCTCCGCACGTGCTGAGAGCGATCCCTTTCTGCTCGGCGAGGGGGCACAGCAGTCGGACAGCCTCGCTAACCTCGGCGGCCACGTCCAACGTTTCCGGGGAGAGGCTGAGCCCGGATCCCTCCAGTTGCGCGAGGTCCAGAACAGAGTTGACGGTACCGAGCAGACGCGTAGCGCTGGTCTGAATGAGCTGGGCGAACTCGGCCTGCTCCCCCGTCACCTCTTCCGCGAGCACTTCGGCGAAGCCGAGGATGCCCGTAAGCGGGGTCCTCAGCTCGTGGCTCATGTTGTTCAAGAACGACGTCTTCAGCCGGAGGAGTTCCTCGGCCCGCTCGCGCGCCTTCTGTTCGGCCTGCACTCGGAAGCTGTCGGTGACGTTGGCGAGCGTGCCGGCTGCCCCGCTCGCCACCCCGGCAGGACCATAGGTGAGACGGGCGCGGACGGCCACCCAGCGGACCTCGCCTTGCGCCGTACGGACGCGGACGACCTCGTCGTAGACCTCCTCGCCCCGATGAAAGAGCGCCTGCGTCCGATCGTACGTCTCGTGCTTGTCGTCCTCGAAGATGAACTCGAAGAACGAGCGACCGAGGCTCTCTTCCACGCCGAACCCGGTAATGCGCACCCACGCCGGACTCAGCAGGGTCAGCCGCCCTCGGTCGTCGACCTCGAAGAGCACGTCGTGCACGTTCTCGAACACCCGCCGGAAGCGCTCGTCGCTGGCGCGCGCGGCGGCCTCGCTGTGGGTGAGCTGCGCCTCAACACTCGTCGTCACGCGGGCGCAGAGGTAGGCCATCGCGATGATCACGATCACGGTCGCCACGAACTGGGCCCCTTCGATCTGCGGGTCCGGCACGAGCACAGCCGACGCGAGGGTCGCGGCGAACACGAAGCCGAGGTACCAGAGCAGCCGCTCCACCCGCCGCTCCCACCGCCCCATCACCGCCAGCCCGAAAGCCGACGAGACCACGATGAGGAGGAGGCCGATGACGTAGTCGTGGTGGAGCCGGTTAAGCGCAAGCAGGGGGAAGAACCACCCCGCCAGGAGGTAGAGCAGCCCCGTAAACAGACTGACGATGCGGCGGCGGACCCACCGGCTCGTGTAGGTCCCTGCGAGGACGAGGCTGGCGCACGCCGACAGCCCGAGCCGCCAGGCGAGTGGATCGATGCTCCCGATCAAGTCGGGCCGGTACCACACCCAGAAACCGGGGACGAACACGGCATACAGTATCAGCCCCACGCGAAAGCCGATGAAACCCAACACGTGGCTACGCGGCCCCTCCGCGGCGTCGGAAGCGAGCATGGAATGGGCCGCTCGGCAGGAGGGCTCAGCAGAGAGAGACATGAAGCAGTCTGGACCGACATGGATGGGCGTTCCCGAGGGGTATCGGTCACCCTTCAAAATTTCTAACCATCCTCTGCATGATCTTTTCTGGAAACGTTCGGTCGTTCCCTGCCGCTTTCCTTACATCGAACAAAGAAACGCCTGAACCAGTGTGGAGAGGGAAGCCCTTGCGGGCGGAGTCCGGGTAGCGAGTTATCCACACGCCTTGTGGTCGGCTCGGTCTCCCTGCATCTTTCGGGACCCCTGCCCCACCCGCCCTCACCCGATCCGCCGGATGCCCGAGTTCTGCCACCTCCACTGCCACACCCAGTATTCCCTCCTCGACGGCGCCGCCCGCATCAAAAAGCTCGTCGGCCGCGCGGCAGAGCTAGAGATCCCGGCGCTCGCCATCACCGACCACGGCAATCTCTTCGGCGTCCCCGAATTCTACACGTACGCGAAGCAGGCGAATGTCCAGCCCATCATCGGCTGCGAGTTCTACGTCACGCCCAGCGGGATGGGCGACACCAACGACCGCACGCGCTACCACCAGGTCCTCCTCGCCAAAGACGAAGTCGGCTACCGCAACCTGATCAAGCTCTCGTCGATGAGCTATACCGACGGGTTCTACTACAAGCCGCGCATCGACCGCGACACGCTGCGCGCCCACAGCGAAGGGCTCGTCGCGACGACGTGCTGCCTCCAGGGCGAGGTATTGCAGACGATCCTGAACAAAGGCGAGGTCGCCGGGCTGAAGGTGTTCAAGGAGTACCTCGACATCTTCGGCGAGGACTACTACATCGAGATCCAGGACCACGGCATCCCCGAGCAGCGGAAGTGCAACGCCGTACTGCTCCGGTGGGCCGAGCAGTTCGGCGTCAAGGTCGTCGCCACGAACGACGTGCACTACGTCGAGCAGGACGACGCGGCGGCGCAGGACGTGCTCCTCTGCCTCCAGACCGGCCGCGCGCTGAACGACCCGACACGGATGCGGTTCGAGAACGACCAGTTCTTCCTGAAGTCGGCGCCGCAGATGCAGGCGGCGTTCGCGGACTCCGTCGGCGACGCGCTCGTCGTCGACCGCGCGCTCGACACGACGCGCGAGATCGCGGACAAGTGCAGGCTCGACCTCCAGATGGGGACGCTGCTGATGCCGCACTTCCCGCTCCCCGAGGCGTTCGAGCTGCCCGGCGCCTACCTCCGCCACCTCGTCTACGAAGGCGCGAAGGTGCGCTACGGGCGCGAGGGCATCAGCGAGCTCATCCGCGAACGGCTCGACTACGAGCTGAAGGTGATCTCCGAGATGGGCTTCGACGGCTACTTCCTCATCGTGCAGGACTTCACGACGGCCGCCCGCGACCTCGGCGTGAGCGTCGGGCCGGGCCGAGGCTCCGCCGCCGGATCGTGCGTCGCCTACTGCCTCGGCATCACGAACATCGACCCGCTCCAGTACGACCTCCTCTTCGAGCGCTTCCTCAACCCCGAGCGCATCTCGATGCCGGACATCGACATCGACTTCGACGACCGGGGCCGCGCCAAAGTCATCGACTACGTCGTGCAGAAGTACGGCCGCGAGTCGGTCTGCCAGATCGTGACGTTCGGGACGATGGGCTCGAAGTCGGTCATCCGCGACGTGGCGCGCGTGCTCGACATCCCGCTCCCCGAGGCCGACCGGATCTCGAAGCTCGTGCCCGACGGCGTGAAGGTGTCGCTCGAAGACGCGAAGTCGAGCGTCAAGGAGTTCGCCGAGCTATACAAGTCGCCGGACCCGCAGATCCGCAAGCTGATGCACTACGCGACGGTGCTCGAAGGCTCGGCGCGGCACACGGGCGTCCACGCCGCCGGCGTGATCATCGCCCCCGGCGACGTGTCGCAGTACGTCCCCGTCTCGATCCAGAAAGGCAAGGGCGGCGCGGGCGACGCCGTCGTGACGCAGTACGACGGGAAGTGGATCGAGGAGTTCGGCCTGCTGAAGATGGACTTCCTCGGGCTTAAAACCCTGACGGTTCTCGACGATGCCCTTGCCCTCATCAAGACCGGCCACGGCGTCGAGATCGACCTCGACAGCCTGCCGCTCGACGACGAGAAGACGTACAAACTCTTCCAGAAAGGCGACACCGTCGGCATTTTCCAGTTTGAGTCGGAGGGGATGCGCGAGTGGATGCGGAAGCTGAAGCCGACGGGCATCGACGACCTCATCGCAATGAACGCGCTCTACCGGCCGGGCCCGATGGACCTCATCCCGAGCTACATCGACCGGAAGCACGGCCGCGAAGAGGTGGAGCACCCGCACCCGATGCTCGCCGAGATCCTGGAGCCGACCTACGGCATCCCGGTCTACCAGGAGCAGGTGATGCAGATGGCGCAGGTGATGGGCGGCTACACGCTCGGCGGCGCCGACCTGCTGCGCCGCGCGATGGGCAAGAAGAAGCAGGAGGAGATGGATACGCAGCGCGTGATCTTCGTCGAGGGCGCGACGAAGAAGGACGTGGACGAGAAGACGGCGAACGAGGTCTTCGACATGATGGCGAAGTTCGCGGGCTACGGCTTCAACAAGTCGCACAGTGCCGCCTACAGTTTGGTGGCGTATCACACCGCGTACCTGAAGGCACACTACCCGGCCGAGTTCATGGCCGCCGTGCTGACGAACGAGGCGGGCGACTCGAAGAAGCTCGCCGTCGCGCTCGACGAGGCGCGGCGGATGGGGCTCGACCTCCTCCCCCCCTGCGTCAACCGCTCCGAGCACCACTTCAACGTCGAAGTCGAGGACGGGCAGCGGTTCGTGCGCTACGGGCTCTACGCCGTCAAAACCGTCGGCGCGGGCGCGATCGAGGCGATCGTGAACGAGCGGGCCGAGCGTGGGCCGTACGAGTCGCTCTTCGACTTCTGCAAGCGCGTCGACCTCCACTCGGTCAACAAGACGGCCCTGGAGGCGCTCACGCGGGCGGGCGCGTTCGACTTCTGCGAGGCGCACCGGGCGCAGCTCTCCGGGGCCTCCGACGACGCCTACCGCTTCGGGCAGCAGCACCAGGTCAACAAGGCGCTCGGCCAGAACTCCCTCTTCGGCGGCAGCGACCCCGGCGTCGACAACTTCGAGCCGTCGCTTCCGCACGTCGAGCCGTGGACGCGCGGCGAGCAGCTCCGCCACGAGAAAGAGCTGATGGGGTTCTACGTCTCCGGCCACCCGCTCGACGCCTACGAGGCCGAGGTCAACGCCTTCGTCAGCGCCTACCTCGGGCGGCCCGACGACATCGACCTCGAGCGCGACCACAAGGTGTGCGGCATCATCACCGAAGTCAAGCAGATCACGACGAAGGCCGGCAAGCCGATGGCGTTCCTCACGCTCGAGGACCAGACCGGGCAGGGCGAGGTCGTCCTATTCACGAGCGTGTTCGAGCGGCACAGCCACATGCTCCGCACGGACGAGGTGGTGATGGTGCGCGGGCAGGCCGAGGTGCGCGGCGGCAGCGTGAAGATCAAAGCGCAGTCCGTGGACGCGATGTGGAAGGTGCGCGAGGAGTACGTCAAGCGCATCATCCTCCGCCTCAACGCTGACGACACCCTCCCCGAGGCGATGGACGAGTTCTACGCGCTCTGCCAGCGCAACAAAGGCCCCGTGCAACTGCTGTTCGACGTGGAGACGCGGGAGATCCCGCAGCCCGTCCGCCTCCGCGCGCAGAAAGGCATGGTCGAGCCGACGCCCGAGCTGATGCAGGGGATGTACCGGCTGTTCGGTCGGAAGATGGTGGCGCTGGAGGGGGATGCGTGAAGCCGACCGTCTATCTCGAAACCTCGTTCGTGGGCTACCTCACTGCTCGCCCGGCGCGGGACGTGATCGTGCTGGCGAACCAGCAGCTCACGCGGGAATGGTGGGAGCGGCGGCGCGAGGACTTTGAGATGTTCGCCTCCGCCGCTGTCCGCCGAGAGGCCGGGGCCGGGAATGCCGAGGCCGCCCGCGAGCGGCTGGCCGTGCTGGAGGGCATCGCTTCGCTGTCCGTGACTGACGAGGCGGGGCGACTCGCTGGAGCTTTCCTTGCCGAGGGAGCGCTGCCCGAAAAGGCGGCCGAAGATGCGCTCCACGTCGCGATCGCCGCGACGAACGGGATGGACTATTTGCTCACCTGGAACTGCAAGCACATCGCCAACGCCACGCTCCGAAACCTGATCGAGCAGGTCTGCCGTTCAAACGGCTACGTAACCCCCACGATCTGCACCCCCGCTGAGCTTTTCTAACGAGACCATGCTTCCTGACCTCCCCGACTCCGAGCAGTGGGACGACCCCATCGTCGCCGAGATTCGCGCCGTCCGTGACGCCCACGCCCGCACGTTCAATTACGACCTCGACGCCATCTTTGCCGACATCAAGCGCCACGAAGACGAACTCCGCCGACAGGGCTACACGTTTGTGGACCGCTCAAAGGAAGCGAAGCAGGCTGGCGCTGCGGAGTAGCGAATGCGGGAGATCCCGCAGCCCGTCCGCCTGCGCGCCCAGAAAGGCATGGTCGAGCCGACGCCGGAGCTGATGCAGGGGATGTACCGCCGCTTCGGCCGAAAGATGGTGGCGCTAGAAGGAGATGCTTAGGTTAGTGATATCTCTATCCAAACACCATGAACGCTTATGCTATTCTCTCGAAGGGCATCCGGCAACAGCGCTGTCCCAATACGTCATACAGAAATTATAATTGAAAATGTCCGCGTTTTTTCAGGCAGACATAGAATTCCAATCAAGCCGTTAACATTTGTTACGGGGGAGAATAGCTCAGGAAAGTCAACGCTGATAGCAATGATATCGGCGATGTACGATTATGAGAGTTATCCACTTCAGCCACGATTCAATGCTCCGCCTTTTAACCTAGGCGGCTACGACACCATAGCTACTGTGTTGGAGGACACGCAGGAGCCAGCTAAGTCTTTCAGTATTGGATTTTACAAAGAGGGAGGAGAGAGAGGGACCACGATATCTGTAGTAGCTACGTACAATGAAAAACTAGGAAATCCTGACTTCCGCAAGCTCACCATTGATTATGATGACGTCCAGTATCAGATTGAGGCCTTTGATTCAGAGGATAATGTGTTCGAGGGCCACATAACGGTACGAAAGGGGAAAGTTGAAATAGGTTCCGATTTCAATTTCCCTCGTATTTTTGGTGATGCAAGAAGGATTAGACTTGACGAAATAGCTTATCACATATTTAGGGACAACGAGGACATTATTAGAGCTAAGCGTGACGACTCGGACTATCGTTGGATTTTCGAAAGAATATATGATCTAGGATATTTTTCCGTGCCAGGGCGCGCCCTATCCATTGCGCCTATCCGAACAAAACCTGAGCGGATCTATGGACACGCAGAGGCAGAATATCGCCCCGCTGGTGATCATATTCCCTTCACACTCTCTCGCTTGTTTTCGCAAGGTAGTGCTTGGGAAGAAAAACGTGCGGTAATATCAGCCCTCAATACTTTCGGCGAGGAATCTGGAATGTTTGAAGGCTTTAAGGTTCACAAACTCGGAAAACATGCTAGCGACCCTTTTCAGTTGACAGTGACTATTGATGGAAATGATCGCAATCTAGTTGACGTGGGATACGGTGTAAGCCAAGCTCTGCCTATTGTAGTACAAAGCGTGCTCACGGCAGATAGCCGTCTACTTCTCCTCCAACAGCCTGAAGTACATCTTCATCCAAAGGCACAAGCTGCTCTAGGTTCTTTCTTTTCGAGATTGGTTTCAGACGGCACCCGAGAGATAATTGTAGAAACTCATAGTGATTACATTATAGACCGAGTCCGCCAAGAAGTAGCACGAGGCAATATTGATCCTGACCTTATACAAATAATTTTCATGCACAAAGACTCATCTGGAGCAAGAGCCCACAATATAGATTTAGATAGGAACGGCAATATCGTGAACGCCCCTCCGTATTACCGCGAGTTCTTCCTCAGGGAGGAAATGAACCTCTTAACCCGTTCATCTGAAGAACTCGGCCCAACTGAATAATGTGCATTATCATTGATAACAATGTCGTCCATCGTGTTTTCTTCACTGATAATGATCCCGATTTCTCACATCTAAGAGAGTGCCTGTTCGGCAATGGCCCTTGTGACGTAAAGTTGGTGTACGGTGGGGGTCTTAAGAGAGAATATGTCGTTAGCGCTAGGGTCGCTTCTACCCTGCGTGTTCTCGACCAAGCAGGAAGAGCAATACAAGTCACAGATGCCAGCGTAGACAGTGAAACCCAAGTGGTCGAGGAAATGAATCAATGTGTATCAGATGACCCGCACGTGATTGCCTTAGCCCGTGTTAGCAATGTTAGGCTACTGTGCTCTCACGACATGAACTTACATACTGACTTCAGAAACCATCACCTTGTCAACGGTCCTCGGGGCAACATTTATCAAAATCCAGGGCACAATCATCTGTTGCAAAGACACTGTAGCTAAGACCGTCGGTGTATCCTTGGCCCTGAACTGCATGTAGGATGCAGAACCCGGACTGGCACGACTTCGGTGATGACCTGGCGCCGGGCTGACGCAGCACGTTCGTAGAACCGGAGGCGAGGTCGGAGCAACGATCCCGGCGTTGACAACTCCTGAAGGGGGGTCCGCAACACGCGCCACGATCCCCGCAACCCTCCCCTCGGGCTGCCGTACGTCGGACCGTATGCTAACGGGAGTCCCGACCCGCTCCTGCTCTCCCCTGCTCGCCTCCTACCCGATGCGCTTCGTCCCGCTCCTCGCCCTCCTCTGCTTCGTCGCCACGGCGCCGCTCGCCCAGCCCGGCCCGCGCGGCGGCGGCCTCACCGGCCGCGTGCTCGACGCCGCCACCGGCGACCCGCTCCCCCTCGCCACCGTCGCCCTCTACCAGCTCCCCGACACGACGTTCGTCACGGGCGGCGCGGCCGACCCCGAGGGGCGCTTCGACCTCGCCCCCCTCCGCCCCGGCGACTACGACGTGCGCATCAGCGTCGTGGGCTACACCACGGAGCACCGCGCCGCGTCCATCCGCCCCGGCCCACCCACCGACCTCGGCGAGATCCGCCTCGAAGAGTCGGCCGAGGTGCTCGAAGGGGTAAGCGTCGAGGCCGAGCGCGATCTGATCGAGCAGCGCGCCGACCGCACGGTCTACAACGTCGGCGACCAGCCGATCACGTCGGGCGACAATGTGCTCGAGACGCTCAAAACGCTGCCGTCCGTCGAGGTGGACCAGGACGACAACATCTCGCTGCGCGGCGGCCGGAACGTGGCGATCCACGTCAACGGTCGGCCCGTGCCCGTCGGCGGCCAGTTCCTCGCGGCCTACCTCAAGCAGGTCGGGGCCGACGCCGTCGAGCGCGTCGAGGTCATCCCGAACCCGTCGGCGCGCTACGAGCCCGACGGGCTGAGCGGTATCATCAACATCGTGCTGAAGGAAGACGCGCCGGACCGCGGCCTCTCCGGCGGCGTCACGGCCGGCGGCGGCACGCGGCCCGAGGCGAACCTCGGCCTCAACCTCGCCTACCAGCGCGGCAAGTTCGACACGTACGGCTCCTACGGCTACTTCTACAACCGCTTCGACTTCGACGGCTCGACCGAGCGCGATTACCTCGGCACCACGTCCGACCTCCTCACGCTCGACAACATCCAGACCGGCGACCGCGTCTTCGCCAGCCATTTCGCGAACGCGACGGTCGATTACACGCTCGCCGAGCGCACGGTCCTCTCGCTCAGCGGGAACGCCTCCGTGCGCGACGGCGGCGGCGACAACCTCCAGTCGATTGCCTCGGTCTTCCGCGACGACGGCCGCGAGACCCTCGCCGAGCGCCTCTCCGATACCGATTCCGACGGGACGAACACCACCGGCACGCTCTCCTTCCAGCGCCGCTTCAACGAGGACGGCACGCACGAGCTCCGCGCCGAAGCCCGCGTTTCGGCCAACACGAACACCGAAGATCAGGTGTTCGAAGGCACCTTCGACGGGACCGCCGAGCGGTCGAGCTACCTCGACGAGTCGGACCGGACGGAGAACTGGCTCCAGCTCGATTACACGCAGCCGCTCGGAGACATCCGCCTCGAAACCGGCGCGAAGGCTACGTGGGAGACGATCGAGAACGACGTCCGCTTCGGCTCGGGCGGAGCCGACGGGCTGGCCGAAACCGCGACCGACGGCTTCGACTACGACCGCTCGATCTACGCCGCCTACCTCCAGGCCGCCGTGCCCATCGGCGCGAAGATCGAAGTGCAGGCCGGCCTCCGCGCCGAATACGCCGACCGCTCGTTCGCGATTGACAGCGAGGGCACGCCCAACGACTTCGACTACACGAGTCTTTTCCCGAGCGCGTTCGCGATCTACAACGTCGGGCCGGGCACGTCGGTCAAGGGCAGCTACAGCCGGCGCATCAACCGTCCCGGCACGTGGTTCCTCTCGCCCTTCAGCAGCCCCGAAGACGTGACCGTCACGCAGCGCGGCAACCCCGGCCTGCGCCCGGAATACACGGACTCGTACGAGCTCGCGCTCCAGTACAAGTTCTTCGTCACGCTGACGCCGTTCTACCGCCGCACGACGGATGTCATCGCCCGCCGCTTCGTCGTCGAGGACGGCCGGACGTTCTTCACGAGCGACAACTTCGCCACAGAGCAGTCCTACGGCGCGGACCTCACGCTCGCGGCGGCGATCCCGAAGACGCCGGTGCGCGGGTTCGTCTCGGGCAGCGTCTTCCGCGCCGAGACCGACGGCGGCGCCGTGGACCCGACCGTGGACTTCGGCGTCACGTCGTGGTCGGCGCGGGCGAGCCTGCAGGCGCAGCTCCGAGCGAGCACGTCGCTCCAGTTCTTCGGGTTCTTCCGCGGGCCGCGCGCGATCGCGAACGGGCGCTCGTCGGGCTTCGGGTTCACGTCGCTGGGGCTCCAGCAGAAGTTCCTCGGCGACGCGCTCTCGCTCAGCCTCCGCCTCAACGATCCGTTCTCCACGACGCGCTTCGAGTTCGAGTCGGAGAACGAGGCGTACTCGGAGCTAGGCATCCGCGACCCGGCGCAGCGCTCGTTCTCCGCGACGCTGACGTGGACCTTCGGGAAGCCGGCCGAGCGCCGCCGGACGCAGCAGCAAGGGCAACAAGGCGGCGGCATGGACGACGGCGGCATCGGCCTCTGACCCGCTCCCGGCGAGATGCGAGGCGGCGCGCTGCGCTGGACGTTAGAGGATGGGGCGCACGGCCGGCTCGGTCCTCCAAATGTCCGGCGCGGCGGGACCCGCCGGGTGGGATCGTCGTTCTGCACCCCATGCCCCGCAATCGCGCCAGCCGCCCCGCCCCGTACCTCGCCGAACTCGCCTCGCCGCTGAGCGCCGAGGCCCCGCCGTCGCTCGGCCCGCGGCTCCGCGTGGCGACGTACAACGTCCACCGCTGGGCGGGCGTCCGGGGCGGGCGGAAGTACGAGCCCGAGCCGGTCCTCACCGTCCTCGGTGAACTCGACGCCGACGTGATCGCGCTGCAGGAGGTCCTCCGCCCGTGGGACAACGGCGACCCGCTGCGCGAGGCGTCGCAGCGGCTCGGCTTCCACCTCGCGTTCGTCGTCACCCGAATCCACAAGCGTGGCGCGCTCGGGAATGCGATCCTCTCGCGCTGGCCCCTCGCCCACGCCGAGGCTATCGACCTCTCATTCGGGCGGCTGGAGCGACGCGCCGCCCTCGCCGTCCGCCTCACCGACGCCGACGGGACCCCGCCGCTGTCGGTCGCCTCGACGCACCTCGCGATCGTGGACCGAACGCGGACGCGGCAGGTCGAGGCCCTCCTCGATCACCCGCACTTCAACGATGGGCCGTCCGTGCTCCTCGGCGACATGAATGCGTGGCGGAAGAACCCGGCGTCGCGCAACCTGCAAGGCTTCGCCGAGCGGCACCACAACCGGGCGTGGCCGCCGTCGTACCCGAGCGTCCGCCCCGTCCTCGCGCTCGACCGGGTGTACGCGCGCGGCGTCCACGTCGAGGATCTGCACGCGCACGAGAGCGCGGCGAGCCGGCAGGCGTCGGACCACCTCCCCGTCGTCGGCACGGTGGTGCTGGACGACTATTGAGCGATACGTGCGGTCGCAACCCGGTGATGGACACGTCGTAGGGCGAGGTATCCGTACTCGTTCCCCTACGCCGACCGCCATGCTCCCACGCGCTACGCTCCTCGCCCTCCTCGTCTCGCTCGCTTTCTGCACCCCGCCCGCCGCGCAGCCCGGCCCCGTCACCACCGAGGAGCGCGCCGAGGTCGCCGACCGCATCGGGACGCTCCTCGCCGAGCGCTACGTCTTCGCCGACAAAGGGGTCGAGGCCGGGGCGTACGTCCGCGAGCGGATCGAGGCCGGGGCGTACGACGGCGTGACCGAGCCCGACAGCTTCGCCGCCGTGCTCACGCGGGATCTCCAGCACGTCACCCGCGACAAGCACCTCCGCGTCCGCCACCGCGCGCCGCAGCAGGGACCCGGCGGCCCGCCCGACCCGCTCCGCGAGCGGCTGTCGCAGCGCGAGCGCAACCGCGCCGCCAATCTCGGCATCCAGTCGGTCGAGATCCTCGACGGCAACGTCGGCTACCTCGACCTCCGCTTCTTCCCGCCGGAGGAGGACGTGCGCGAGGCCTACGACGCCGCGCTGCGCCTGCTCGCGAACGTGGACGCGCTCATCATCGATGAGCGGCAGCACGGCGGCGGCAGCCCGTCCGGCATCCGCTACCTCACGTCCTACTTCTTCGATGCGCCGACGCACCTCAACAGCCTGCACTGGCGCGAGGGCGACACGGAGAATGTCGAAGAGTTCTGGACCCACACCGACATCGGCGGGACGCCGCGCCCGGACCTCCCGCTCTTCGTGCTGACGAGCGACTACACCTTCTCCGGTGCCGAGGAGTTCGCCAACAACCTCAAGGAGCTCGGCCGCGCCACGATCGTCGGCGAGACGACGGGCGGCGGCGCGAACCCTGGCGGCTTGATGCCCGCGGGCCAGCGCTTCGGCGTGTTCGTCCCCGTGGGCCGCGCCGTCAACCCGATCTCGGGCACGAACTGGGAGGGCGTCGGCGTCGCCCCCGATGTCGAGGTCCCGGCCGAGGATGCGCTCGACCGCGCGCTCGAACTGGCTCGCCCCGCGGCGACGGCCTACGACGCCGCGCGCGAGCAGCGGCTGGAGACGCAGATCACCGTCCTCGAGACGGGGATGGCCGATGCCGCCGCCGCGTTCGACGCCGGGCGCGACGCGTCGGCGCAGGTGGCGACGCTCCTCCGCACCACCCTCGACACAGGCTTGATGGACGAGCCGACCATCAATGGCTACGGCTACCTCCACCTCCAGAGCGAGCGGCCCGCCCTCGCCGTCGCCATCTTCCGCTTCAACGTTCAGACGTTCCCCGAGTCGTGGAATGTCTACGACAGCCTCGGCGAAGCGCTCGCGGCGCAGGGCGAGACCGACGAAGCGAAGCGGATGTATGAGAAAGCGCGCGCCCTCGCCCCCAACGACCAGCACGGCCGCATCGACGATATGTTGGAACGACTCTAGCCCCACACTCTAACCCCACGATCCAGTCAGCCTGCTGCCCGCGGCGAACGCGAAGCCGAGAGGGAGCGACGAGGGGTTAGTTAATTTTCAGTGGTGGTTTCGAGGGCTCGCAACGCGCGTTTACTTTGCGCCGCAATGCTTTGCTTTACGAGCGCCAGGGCGCTCCTCACTGTTGCAGTCCTCCATTATCCATCCGGTTATGTCTACTCCGTTTCGCGTCCTCGGCGTGCTCCTCGTTCTCGTTATGCTCGCCGGCTGCGGCGACTCCGACCCCGTCGGCCCCGAACCCATCGGGCCGCCCGAGGAGATGCCCGCCCTCGTCATCGAGGGCGTGAGCTACGTCAACAAGCAGGTCCACAACAGCCACCTCGACGCGGTCACGACCGCCGGGTACTCCCGCACGGTCGACCTCACGATCGACTTCGGGGACGAGGTGACGATGGGCCAGATCGGCCGCATCCTCCTCTACGGCCGGACCCCGGCGGCGAACCTCGGCTGGGAGATCGGCCGCGAGGAGCTGGCCGGTCTCGCGATGGAGAACGGCGCCGTCCTCCGCATCCCCAACCTCGTCTACCTCGCCGACTATTACTCGACGGCGAGCGATGTCTTCTTCGAGCTCGTCGTCGAGGGTCTCGGCGCCGAGGGCGTCGCGTACGAGTTCATCCACAAGAACCGCTTCCCGCTCGCCTTCAACACCCAGCCGGCGTGGTACGACCGCGAACGGCTCAGCGTGGCGTTCAACTACGACTGCTGCGGCCCCACGAGCGGCCTCTCCGAGGCGCAGGCGATCTGGCTCGATGAGGACGTAGAGCTCGGCACGAGCGAGGCGCCGCCCGAGGCGGGCCTCTCCCCGACCGTGTTCCTCTTCGACGACGTGCCCGCTACGGCGTCGTCGTTCTACACCGTCGTCGAGGGCAACATCGAGGGCATCGAGACGGAGATCGTCACGGGGATCACGCCGCTCCCGACGCGCGTCCCGCCGAACACCGCGTTCGTCAACGGCATCGACGTGACCGGCTCGTTGACGTCCGAGTCCTCCAGCGCTGACGTGTTCGTCCTCCGCGATTACCAGACGAACGAGCTCCACGTCGTCCGCCCCGACGCCTCGATGGCCGGCCCGTTCGAGCTGTCGAGCGATCCCACCGCGGTCTACGCCACGGCTGAGACCGCCTTCGTCGGCTACGGGAGCGGGCGCCTCGACGCGTGGGACCTCGCCACCGGCGAGCGGCGGCGGCTCGGGACCTACGACCTCGAGATCCGGGCGCTGGGCTACGCCGAGGGCTACGTCCTCGCGATGGGCCGGGCCGATTCGTACGACCGGAAGATATACGCCATTGATGCGATCTCCGGCGTCGTAGCGAATGAGGACGACTACTTCCCCTACTACGACACCCCCATCGGGCTCGTCTTCAACGAACGCAACGGCCGGGTCTACGGGTCGTTCGGCAGCCAGCTCATGTCGGCGTCGTTCAACGCAGCCACAGGGACCTTCGCGGACTTCCGCGCGCGGGGCTCCAACAACAGCGCGTACCCGGAGCCGCCGCTCCACCTCTTCCCCGACGGCCGGGCGCTGGTTTCCGCGCAGGGCGGGATCTACACCACGTCGTCGAACGAGAGCGAGGACATGGAGTACGTCGAGCGGTTCGAGTTCTCCACCCGCGACGTCGGCTTCCTCCCGGACACCGACCGGATGCTCGCGGTTCGGGGGAACTACAGCGGCGACGTGCTCGACCTCTACGCCCTGAGCACGCGCGAGCACCTCCGCGACCTCACGGTGCCGGGCCGGCCGATGCAGATCGTCAGCGACGGCGACCGCGTCCACGTCCTCAGCATGTCGGAGAGCTACCAGCTCCCGCGCGTGATGGTGACGACGTTCGACGACGGCGACCTCACCGTCAACCGCCGGCAGCGGATGGCGCACGTCGTCGCGCGGCCCGTCTCCCGCTAGCTCGGATCCTGACGCGGGGGACGCGCTTATCTAGCGCACCCCGACCGTCCGGCGCAGTCCCCGCAACGCTCGGGGGCTGCGCCTCTTTTTTTGCCCTTCCCTCGTCCGATGCCTCATCTCCTCGCCCGCCTCCTCACCCCTATCGAAGAGACGCTCGACCGCGCCAAGCTCGGGCTCAAGTGGAAGTACGGCCTCTGGCGGGACCTCCGCGTCCGCCCCTACCTCGGCTACGGCACGCCCGACGAGGTCCGCCTCACGGGCCGCGTCCTCGACGACAAGCGGATCGAGACCGGGCCCTCGGATAGCGTGTGGACGAACGTCCGCCGCACGCTCCGCCGCGTCGAGAGCGACGAAGTGCCGGGCGCGACGGTCCGCCTCACCGACGGGGACCGGACGATGGAGGCCGAGACCGACGGCGACGGCTACTTCACGTTCAACTTCGCCCCCGACGCTCCGGCTCGCCCGTGGCACGAGGTGACGCTCGACCTCGCCGCCCCCGAGCCCGACGACCCCGCCGGGGCACGCGCGACGGGCCGCATCCTCCTCCCCCCGACCGATGCCGACTTCGCCGTCGTCAGCGACCTCGACGACACGATCGTGAAGACGGGGGCGACGAACAAGCTGTCGTACGCCCGCGCCGTGCTCCTCAACAACGCGACCTCGCGGCTCCCCTTCCCCGGCGTCGGCGCGTTCTACCGCGCGCTCCGGGGCGGGCCGGACGGCGGCGGCGGCAACCCGTTCTTCTACGTGTCGAGCAGCCCGTGGAACCTCTTCGGGCAGTTCCACGGCTTCCTCCGCCACCGCGACATCCCCGAGGGGCCGATCTTCCTCAAGGACTTCGGCATCGACGAAGACAAGTTCATCAAAGGCGGCCACCGCAGCCACAAGCTCGACTACCTCCGCACGCTCCTCGATGCCTACCCCGACCTCGGCTTCGTGCTCGTCGGCGACAGCGGGCAGGAGGACGCCGAGATCTACCTCCGCCTCGCGCACGAACGGCCGGGCCGCCTACGCGCCGTTTACATCCGCGACGTGAGCGACCGCGACCGCGACCGGAAAGTGCAGCAGATCGCCGACGAGCTAGCGGGCCTCGGCGTGCCGATGTGCGCCACCGAGCACAGCGTGGATGCCGCCCGCCACGCCGCCGAAGTCGGGTTGATCCCGGCCGATGCCGTCGAGCGCGTCGCGGCCGAGGCGGACGAGGAAGCGCAGCGCGAGACCGGCCTCTGGGACCGACTGCTCGGTTGAGAAGCGCTCTCCCATAATGAGGGCTATGCGATTATGGAAGTGGCGGGTGGCCGTCTGCAGGGGGGGGGCGCAACAGGTAAGAATTGAATCGGACGTACGCGGGCCGGGTCGGCGCTGCTCGGTGACACGGGGCGGCCGGGGCGTGAGGCAGAGCGGCGTGCCCTTCGCATCCCTCCCTCGCGCGCGTCGTAATGTTCGGGTACAACTTCTTTGTAATACGAACGCTACCGCCATGCGCCTCCGCCACCTCCCCACCGCCGCGCTGCTCGTCCTCCTCGCGAGCCCGGTCGCCGCCCAGCAAAACCTCACCGTCCCCCGTGCGAGCCCGCACGCGACCGTCAGCCAGCGGATCGGCCTCACCGACGTCACCGTCGACTACCACCGGCCCGCCGTGAACGGCCGCGCCATCTGGGGCGGGCTCGTCCCCTACGGCCAGGTCTGGCGCGCGGGTGCCAACGAGAACACGACGCTCACGCTCTCCTCGCCCGCGATGATCGGCGGCGCCGACGTGCCAGCCGGGACGTACGGCCTCCACGTGATCCCGGCGGCTCAGGGTCCGTGGACCGTCGCGCTCAGCTCGATGGCCGATGCGTGGGGCAGCTTCAGCTACGACCCCTCGGAGGACGTCGCCCGCTTCTCCGTCACGCCGCGCGCCGCGCCGATGGAAGAGTCGCTGAGCTTCCGCTTCGACGATCCAACGAACGAGGCGGCGACCCTCGTCCTCGCGTGGGAGGAGATGGAGGTCCCGATCCCGATCTCTGTCGATACGCCGAGCGTCGTCCTCGCGAACATGGAGCGGGAGATGCGGAGCCTGCCGCGCTTCTCGTGGCAGGGCTGGAACCAGATCGCCGCGTGGGCCCTCGCCAACGACCTCCGGCTCGGCGACGCGCGCGGCTGGGCCGAGCAGTCCGTTTCGATCAACCGCACGTTCACGAACACGATGACGCTCGCGGCGATCCACGCCAAACTCGGCAACGAGCGTGACGCGACCTCGACGCGCGCCGACGCGATGGCGCTCGCTACGGAAGCCGAGATGAACACGTACGGCTACCAGCTCATGGGCGCGGGCGAGATGGCCGAAGCCCTCGCCGTCTTCCGCAAGAACGTCGCCGATCACCCCGACTCGTGGAACGTGTGGGACAGCCTCGGCGAAGCGCTCGCCGCGCAGGGCGAAACGGCCGAGGCGACGGAGATGTACGAGAAGGCCCGCGCCCTGTCCCCGCAGGCCCAGCACGCCCGTATTGACGGCGTCCTCGCCGGATTACGTGGGTCGAACTGAAAGCGTGATGCCCAGAACGTGTGTTGCCGGCACCCTCACGCATCACGCTTCACGTGTCCTCTCAGAGACTGTTTGGGGAACGGCTCAGTGGAAGCCTATGGGCGCCCGTCGGCGTCTGGAAGAGCCCTGATTCGCTCACCAGACGCCCGGACCCATGCGCTCGCAACGCTACGGCTCCGACCTGACGGACGCCCAGTGGGAAGTTATCGCTCCGCTGCTCGCAGGTCATCGCTCCATCAAGCACCCCCCTCGCCGCATCCTCGACGCCCTGCTCTACCTCGCCAAGACCGGCTGCCAGTGGCGCTACCTCCCCGGCGCCTACCCGCCTTGGCAGAGCGTCTACTACGTCTTCCGACGGTGGATGGCACGGGGGCTCCTGAGGGCGCTCGTCCACCGGCTCCGCCGCCTCGTGCGCATCCGCCTCGGTCGCGCACCAAGCCCGTCGGCGGCCATCATCGACTCGCAGTCGGTCAAGACGAGCCACGTCGGCGGCGAGCGTGGCTTCGACGGGGGCAAGCTCGTCACCGGCCGGAAGCGCCATATTCTGGTCGATACGCTCGGGCTGCTGCTGGCCGTGCTGGTTCACCGGGCCGACCTCAACGACAGCCAGCGCGCGCCGCAGTTGCTCGACCGAGTGCAGGGGGAGGTCCCTCGGCTGGAAGTCGTCTTCGCCGACGCGGGCTACCGCTACACGCCTGCGGGCTTGATCTGGCGCGTGTTCGGGTGGCTGTGGCAGGTGGTCGAGCGGGAGCCGGGGCAGCGGGGGTTCGTCGTGCTGAAGAAGCGGTGGGTCGTCGAGCGAACGTTCGCGTGGTTCGGCGGGTACCGCCGGCTCTCGAAGGACTACGAGCGGCTACCCGCCGTCAGCGAAGCGTTGGTCCAACTCAGTGCGATTCGGTTGATGGTTCGACGCATCGCCTAGCTTCCCCAAACAGTCTCTCAGAACTCGTAGGGCATGGGTAGCCTCAGCCCCCACAGTTCCCTCCTTCCTATCCTATCGGCTTTCCAAAAATATGAATCGTACGATCGACCGGCTCCCTGTCCCAGGGTAGCACTTCATCTTCCCCAGGGAATTGCCTCCACCATTCGTACGACTCCCACCCTACCAACTCGAGGATCTCCTCTGCGCTAGTCCCATACCTACTCAGAGAAGAGGTGTGTATTTCTAGAGAGATCTTCGGCTTTGTCGCTAATACCTGCTGCGCTCCTTTGAGTAGGGTTGCTTCGAACCCCTCCACGTCGATCTTCAGTAGCGTAGGCTTAAGATGGAGGTAATCGTCCAGACGCACCACCGGTACGTCAATCCCTGGCCCTTTCGGGCTGACCTGCGCATTCGACTCGTCCGTAATACGTACCTGTCCCGGCTCCTGGCCTACAGCCGCTGGCACTATCTGCACGTTTTCGAAACCGTTCAGTTCTACTTGACGCTCCAAGATCTCCACGTTGCGCGGGACGGGCTCGAACGCGACCACCTTCCCCTCTTGCCCTACGCGATGGGCGAATAAGACAGTGAGTTCACCATGGTGTGCGCCACATTCGAAGATGACATCTCCAGGCTCGACCATATGCTCCCACAGGAAAGCGATCTCCCCCGTGTCCCCCCCCCATTCAAACCACATCTCTCCAACACGATCACCCAAAAAGAACTTAAAGCGATGACCGAATCGCTCGAACTCAGTCACATAGGGGCTAAAATTTCGATTCCGAATTCGGAACAGGCTACGTTTCATGAACGCCCGAACGCTCTGGGGGGCTAATGCAGCAATATTCTTTACCAACGAAGCCATAGTTATTTAGCTATTGATACACGCATCAATCACGCAACAAAGCGTATCGGACTGGTAGTTCGCGGCCTCAGGAGCAACGAACCCTACGCTGTAACCCGCCCTCAATCGCGTGTAGCGCTCAGAAGCTGTTTGGGAATCACCATCGGGGACTGCAAGCGGTGCGAACTGGTCCGTCAGTGTTGCACCCGAGGTCGAAACAGCCTCCTTACATGTCTTCCCAGAACTCATCAGGCATGTCTTGGGCGAGCGCGAGGGCACCCTCAGCCCCGGCGAAGAGCGGGTCGTCGACGACGCGGACGCGGCAGGGGCCGTACTCCTTGAGCGCGTCTTCGATGGCCTCGGCGATGCCCTTGATTTGGCTCCCGCCGCCGGCGACGTAGATGTTCTTTTTGACTAGCTCTTGGAAGTCCGGGTCGTATCGCGCGATGAGGTCGATGGCCGTCTCGGTGATGGCCGGGACGATGCTCTCGCACGCCTCCTTCAACTCCTTCGCTACGTCGATGTCCGTCATCTTGCCGCCGACGGACGCCTTCATCGGGAGCTTGCCGTTGGCGGTGCCGACGTAGCCGTGCTGCTCTTTGAAGTGCCGCACGGCGGTCTCGGAGAACCGCGCCTCGGGGTGGCGCTCTTCGAGGAGCCCCTTGAGGTGGCGGTCGACGTAGTCGCCGGCGAGCGTCAGCGTGCGCTGGTCCTCCTCGGTCGGCATCGTGCCGTGCATCACGCAGAAGTCGACGGTGCCGGCGCCGATGTCGATCACCATCGCGTTCGTGAGCGCGTCGAGCCCGTAGGCGACGGAGAACGGCTCGGAGACGACCATGAGGGCGTCGGCGTACTCGCGCACGGCGTCGCGGATGGCGAGCTTGTTCACCTTGAGCGCCTCGGCGGGGACGCCGACGGCGGCCTGGATGCGCTGGCCCTCCTCGGGCTTCACCTCCTCGATGAGGTGGTGGATCAGCTCGCGCACGGCCTCCTCGTCGCGGGCTGTGCCGTCACGGATGACGCCATTTTCGAGCGGGCGCACGAGCGTGACCGACATCCGGTTTTCGAGGGCCTTCTCGCCGAAGAGGATGTCCTCGCCGAGCATCTTCTTGGCCACGAAGTCCTTCGGCCACGCGACGTAGCTCTCGACCCACGTCCGCTTCCCGTTGGAGGCGACGATCGCGCTCCGCGACGTGCCGAGGTCGATGCCGATGTGGAGGATGTCGGCCTTGCTGGAAGCCTTAGTTTTCTTCTGAGCCATGGGGGGTAACGGTCGGGGTAGGGGTGAGCTGGCGTTGCTGAAGGTACGCGATAATGCCCTCTTCGAGGGATTGGGCGAGGGCCTCGCGGTGCGCGGCGGTGCCGAGGCGCGCCTCCTCGTCGGGGTTGCTGATCGCCGCCATCTCGGCGAGGATCGCGGGCGCCTCCACGCCGAGGAGGACGACGAACGGCCCGGCTTTGACGCCCCAGTCGCTCGCCGCGGCGTTCGTCTCGCCCACGCTCCGCACGAGGCTGTGCTGGACCGCGCCGGCCAGCTCCTTCGACTCCTGGAATTTAACCGTATTCCCGGCACGCTGCAGCATCATGTTAAACTCGGCCACGGAGTAGTCGGCGGCGGCGTTCTCACCGTGCGCGAGCTGGAGCGTCGCGTCGTCGGTTTGAAGCCCAAAGTAGTACGTTTCGAGCGGGGCGACGCGCTTGTCGGGAATCCAGTTGACGTGGAGCGAGACGAAGAGGTCAGCCTCGTGCTCGTTCGCGTAGGCGACGCGGTCGCCGAGCGCGACGGCCTCGTCGGCCTCACGCGTCAGGAGGATGCGATAGCCCTCGCGCCGCCGGAGCCGGTCGCGGAGGCGGAGGGCCACGTCGAGCGTGATGTCTTTCTCACGCATGCCCGTCGCGCCGAGCGTGCCGGGGTCGCGCCCGCCGTGGCCGGGGTCGATGACGATGGTGTTGACCTGGAGGTTGAAGATGTCGGCGAGGGCGAGGTCCTCGGGGTGCTCCACGGAGAAGCGCGCGTTCGTCGCGGGGTCCATCGCCGGCCCCATCACGGGGCCGTACTGCCCCATCCTCCTCTCCGCTGCCTGGCCGCTGTCGGGTGCCGCGCCGGCCTGCAGCCCCTGCACGATGACACCCACGAGCACCACGCCGAGTACGGCGAGGCCGACGATGGCCGAGGCGTACCGCCGCGAAACGGTCGGCGGCGGCGGCGCCTCTAGCGCTTGTGGGCGCCTGATCGGGCGCGATCGGGGTTTGGTCACCGGGTCCGCCACACGCAGGTTGTCCTCGTAGACAGCTTGGAGGATGTCGCGCTTGTTGGACGGTCTGGGCGGTGGCACGGCGGCCATGAGCGGGCGTGGTGGGCGGCGGCTCGGGGGAGGATTATCGGCGGTGGCGCGCTCGAAGTATACATACGCCGCATAGCCTCCCGCGATGCGAAAGGACCGCGACGGCGCCCCGCACCCGGAGGCGGGCAGACGACGGAGGAGGCTACCCCCGTCCCCACCCTCGGGTTCTCCGCCCTCGACCTGACGTTCGTCGCAAGATCGGAGCCCTTCATCGCACCGAAGAGCCGCCCGGCAGCATCGCGATTCGGGGCTCCGCCTCCCGCACTACCTTCGGGCGTCCTCTCCTCCCTCCTCTCTCGCCGCCGATGCTTCGCCGCTTGCTCCTCCCCGCCCTCGCGCTCGCCCTCCTCCCCACCGCTGCGCACGCGCAGACGCCGGAGGCGGCGGCCGTCATGGCCCCGATCCACCGCCTCTTCGACGGTATGCGCGCCGCCGATACGACCATGATGCGGTCCGCCTTCCACGACGGTTCTACCCTCCTCTCCGTCGGACTCGACCGCGAGGGCACCGTGACCGTCCGCGAGACGCCCATCGACCAGTTCATGACTGGCGTCGCGCAGCCGCACGACGAGGTGTACGACGAGCGGCTCGGCGAGCCCGAGATCCGCATCGACGGCGACCTCGCGACGGTGTGGGTGCCCTACGGGTTCTACCTCGGCGACACGTTCAGCCACTGCGGCGTCAACGCCTTCCAGCTCGCCCGGCTCCATGGGGACTGGGTGATCATCCACACCGCCGACTCGCGCCGCCGCGACAACTGCGATCCGGCCGTCGCGCCGTAGCGAGCCACGCTGTAGATTCGGGCGATTCGCCCTGACCTCGCCCGGATGATCCGCCAGCCCTACGTCCTCTCCCGCCCGCAGAAGCTCTACGTCGTCTGCGCCGCCATCTTCATCACGGCGCTCGTGATCGCCGAGGCGACGGCGAGCAAGTTCTTCACCGCGTTCGCCCTCCCCGTCCCCATCACCATCCTCGGCCTCGAGTTCACATCCGTCATCATGACGGCGGGCGTCATCGCCTTCCCGGTCACGTTCATCGTGACGGACCTGCTCAACGAGTACTACGGCAAGGCGGGCATCCGCTTCGTCACGTTCGTCGGGATGGCGATGATCGTGTTCGAGTTCGCGCTCTTGCAGGCGGCGATGGCGGTCCCCACGGCGGGCATCTCGCCCGTACCCGCCGAGGCGTTCGACCTCGTCTTCGGCGCAACGGGGCGGATCATCCTCGGCAGCCTCGTGGCCTACCTCGTCGGGCAGCTCGCCGACATCACGCTCTTCCACTGGCTGCGGCGGCTGACGCAGGGCCGCCACCTCTGGCTCCGCGCGACGGGCTCCACCTTCGGCTCGCAGTTCCTCGACACGGCGATCGTGCTGACGGTCGCCTTCGCCGGCCAGCTCGCGCTCGGCGAGATCGTCGCGATCACGCTCTTCAACTACTCGTACAAGCTCGTCATCGCCGTCGCCATCACGCCGCTGATTTATGCGGCGCACTGGGTGATCGATCGCTACCTCGGCGACGAGCTCGCCGAGGCGATGATCGAGCAGGCCGAGGCGGACGCGGCCGTGCTGCCCGGCGCGGCCTGACCGCCCCGGCCCGGACCGGTGCCGCCGTCAGTCGCGGCTCTTGAGGAACCACACGACGCCGGTGACACCGAGCGCGAGGGCGAGCCCGGTGAGCACGGGCGGCGAGGTCACGACGGTCAGCCAGTGGCTCTCCGGCGCCGTCCCCTTGTCGAACGAGTGCTGCGCCTCGATCTGCCCGTCCTCGCCGTGGATCACGACGCGGCTCGGCGCCTGCTTCCGCGCGAACGTCTCGGCGTACTGGACGGCTTCTTTCTGCGTGCCCGCCACGCGCGACGCCTGCTCGGAGCCCTGCTTCTTGACGGCCCACTCGTCGCCGCTCGGGACGACGTGATACACGGTCTGTGCCATGAGAACTGCCTCTGCTTGATGGGGAAGGGAGAGTAGGTGGCACATGATACGCACCTCGCACAATTCGAGGCCACGCTAAACTCTACGCCCGTCCTCCCGTAGACGCCCGTACCTGTTCACCTCACCCACGCAGCCATGAACGACACGCTCCACCCGGCCCTCTCCGACGAAGCCTGCAAAACGGCCTCGCTCCTCCACCTCAGCGCCCTCGTCGGGCTCCTCGGCAACGGGATCGGCTTCCTCCTCGGCCCGCTCGTCGTGTGGTTCCTCAAGCGCGACGAGGACCCGTTCATCGACGAGCATGGCAAGGAGGCGGTCAACTTCCAGCTCTCGATGTTCCTCGCGGCGATCGTCTCGGCCGTGCTGATCGTCTTCCTCATCGGCTTCGTGCTGCTCGGGATCGTGGCGATCGCGATGGTGGTCTTCCCGATTATCGCCGCGATGAAAGCGCGGGACGGCGAGATGTACCGCTACCCGGCCACGATCCGGTTTATCAAGTAGTTCGGCATCTAATAGTCCAGCCTGCTAGATGGGCGGAAGAGGAGGGTGGTGAGGTCGCCGGCACCGTACCTTCGCGGTGCCTCCCGTCCCCTCTTCCCGCTCTCCCATGTCCGCCCTCGAAGGAAAAGCCGCTATCGTCACCGGAGCCTCCAGTGGCATCGGTGCCGCCACGGCCCGCGCCCTCGCCCGCGCCGGGGCGTCCGTCGCCCTCGCCGCCCGCCGCGAGGACCGCCTCCACGCCCTCCGCGACGAGATCGAAGCCGACGGGGGCCGCGCCCTCGTCGTCGCCACCGATGTGACCGACCGCGCCGCCGTCCAGCGCCTCGCCGACCGCGCGAAGGAGGCGTTCGGTGCCATCGACGTGCTCGTCAACAACGCGGGCGTGATGCCGCTCTCGTACCTCAAGAACATGCACGTCGACGAGTGGCTGAAGATGGTCGACGTCAACGTGAACGGGGTGCTACACGGCATCGCCGCCGTGCTGCCAACGATGATGGCGCAGCGGAGCGGGTTCGTCGTCAACGTCTCGTCGGTGGCGGGGCGGAGCCTGTTCCCCGGCGGCGCGGTGTACTGTGGGACGAAGTTCGCCGTCCGCGCGATCTCCGAGGGGATGCGACAGGAACTGACGCCGACGTTCGGCATCCGCGTCACCTGCATCGAGCCGGGCGCCGTTGCCACGGAGTTGGGCCAGGGCATCACGGACGAGGAGCTGATGCGGGACACGGCCGGCCTGTTCGACGGCGTCCAGTTCCTCGAAGCCGACGACATCGCCCGCTCGATCCTCCACACCCTCGAAGCGCCCCCGCACGTGGACGTGAGCGAAGTGCTCATCATGCCGTCCGGCCAAGCCCGGTAGCGTTCCTTCTCCCCTACCCCCCGATCCGATGCTCCGCTCCACGCTCGCGCTCGCGCTCGCGCTCTGTCTCGCCCCGCTCGCCGCGTCGGCGCAGCCCGTCGTCGTATCCGCCTCACCGGCGGCGCATGCCATCGCGGCGGACCGCTCGGCGCCAGTCGAGGTCGTGTTCGACCGGACGCTCGATCCGGCGACGGTGACGGCGGCGACGGTGCGGGTGTTCGGGCGGTGGTCGGGCCCGGCGGCGGGGACGCTCTCGGTGGACGGCGCGACGCTCCGCTTCGTGCCCGACGCGCCGTTCTTCGCAGGCGAAGCGGTGACGGTCGCGCTCTCGCGGGGGATCCGGGACGGCGACGGCGCGGCGCTCGCGACGGGCTTCGCGTGGGGATTCTGGGCGAGCGCCGCGCCCGCCTCGCTCGCCATCACCGAAGTGGGGCAGATGTCGACGCGGCGGCCGGGCGAGGGATCGATCATCTCCTACGGCGCTTACGCGGGCGACCTCAACGACGACGGCTGGAGCGACCTCGCGATCCCGAACGAGGCCGCGAACGACCTCCGCGTGTTCCTGAACGACGGGGCCGGGCAGTACGACACGTTTGTCGTCCACGCGCTCCCCAACGGCTCCGTCCCGAGCACGAACGAGGGCGGCGACTTCAACGAGGACGGGCTCGTCGATATCGCCGTCGGCAACATCGGGAACGACCGCGTGAGTGTGATGCTCGGCGACGGCGACGGCGGCTTCCTCGACGCGGCGAGCTACCGCGCGGGCAACTCCGTCCGCGGCGTCTGCGTGCTCGACCTCGACGGCGACGGCCACGACGATATCGCCACGGCGAACCGGTCGGCCTCGAACGTGACGCTCCTGCGCGGCCTCGGCGATGGGACGTTCCGGCCGCCGACGGTGATCGAGACGGGCGCGGACGGCGAGACGGCCTGCGCCGCCGCTGACGCGAACGGCGACGGCATCACCGACCTCTTCGTCGGCGCGGTCAACAGCGGCGAGATCGTGCTCCTCCTCGGCGACGGGGCGGGCGGGCTCGCCGTCGCCGCGACGGTCGAGGCCGAGACGTCGCCGTGGATGCTCGCGGCCGGAGATATCGACGGCGACGGGGCCGTAGACGTGGTGGCGGCGGGCTCGTTCTCCGACAACGTTTCGGTCACCTTCGGCGACGGCGCGGGCGGGCTCAGCGAGCCCGTACTCTACCCCTTCGGCCGCCTCAGCGTCGCCATCGACCTCGGCGACCTCGACGGCGACGGCGACCTCGACATGCTCGCGAGCAACTATTCGAGCCGCAACTTCCACCTCTACGAGAACCACGGCGCGGGCGCCTTCGCCGACCCCGTCGCGTTCTCCGTCTCCGGCAACGGCTCGTGCGCCGTCTTCCACGACCGCGACAACGACGGCGACCTCGACGTGACCGGGATCGACGAGGGCGACGACCGGCTCTATTTCTACGAGAACCCCGGCGCGACGACGAACGCCGAGGCCACGCCCGCCGCCGATTTCTCCGTCGCGCTCTTCCCCAATCCCACGCACGAATCGGCGACGGTGCGGTTCGCGGTGGCCACGCCGAGCGACGTGCTCGTGCGTGTGTTCGACGCGCGGGGCCGGCTCGTCGAGACACTCGTCGACGGCCGGCGGGCGGCCGGCGAGCATACGCTCGCGCTGTCGACGCGCGGGCTCGCGAGCGGGAGCTATGTCGTCCGCGTCGAGACGGCATCGGGGACGGTGTCGCGGATGCTCACCCTGACGCGGTAGCGGCGTGCGCCTCGGCCTCCTCCCCGACAGCCTCGCCGAGCGGGCCGCGCTCCGGCTCGGCCTCGTGCCGACGCCGTTCCTCCACACGCACCCGACGCTGCTCCTCGCCCGCGCCCTGATGGTGGCGACGGAGCGCGGCGTCTTCGAAGCCCTCGCCGACGGACCGCGCTCGGCCGAGGCCGTGGCCGCCGTCTGTGGCACGCACCCCGGCGCGACGGCGACGCTCTTGGACGCACTCGTCGGCGCGGGCTACCTCCGGCGACCCGGCGGCTACGCGCTCACGCTGTCCGCCCGGAAGTGGCTGCTCGAAGCGAGCCCGCATTCCCTCTGCGACAGCATCCGCTTCCGCCGGCTCGAGTGGGACTGGATCGCCCGACTCGACGACTTCGTGGCGCGCGGCGAGCCGCTCGATTTTCACGCGGCGATGACGACCTCGGAGTGGGACCTCTACCAGCGTGGGATGCGAGCGCTCGCCCGACTCGCCGTGCCCGAGACCATCCGCCGCGCGCCCGTGCCCGACGGCGCCCGCGCCCTCCTCGACGTGGGCGGCGCGCACGGCGCGTTCTCCGTCGGCTTCTGCGAACGGTATCCCGCCCTCCGCGCCGTCGTGCTCGACCTGCCCGACGCCGTCGCCGCGTCCGCCTCGCTCCTCGCCGAAGCCGACGCTCCCCGCGTCAGCCACCGCGCCGGCGACGCCCTCCACGACGACCTCGGCGCCGAGGCGTACGACGTCGTCTTCGTCGGCCAGTTCATCCACCACTTCGACGACGCGACGGGGCGGGCGCTCGTCCAGCGGTTCGCCGATGCACTGCGGCCGGGCGGCGTGCTCGTCATCCAAGAGGTGATGCGCTCCGCCGAGCCCGAGGCCGCCGGCCAACTCGGCGCGCTCGCCGACCTCTACTTCGCGCTCACGAGCGCGGCGGGCACGCGGACGTTCGAGGAGCTGGCCGCCTGGCAGCGGGCGGCGGGCCTCGCCCCGCGCCGGCCCGTCCGGTTCCGCACGCTGCCGGGCGTCGGGCAGCAGAACGCGACGAAGCCTGCGCGGTGACGGCAAGCACCTCGCCGTAGCGACGCAACATGTTGCGTCGCTACCGTCGGGCCAGCGCGGCGGCATCCTGCGGAAGACGCAGCGTGCTGCGTCTCTACGGGTTCCACGGGGAGGCGTGCCGTAGCTTTACCGTTCGCATCCCGACCTCCGATCCCTCTGTCCCGTGACCGTCTACTCGTCCAGCCCGCACCGTCGTCTTCTCCTGCTCAGCAACTCGCGTAACGCCGGGCAGGGCTACCTCGAACACGCCACCGACACGCTCCGCGATTTCCTCGGCTCCGAGCGGAAGCGCGTGCTGTTCGTGCCCTACGCGGGCGTGCGGATCTCGTACGACGACTACGCCGCGAACGTCAGCGCCGCGTTCGAACCGGCGGGCTATGCCGTCGACCCGATCCACGAAGCCGACGACGCGGCGCGGGCCGTGGACGAGGCCGACGCGATCGCCGTCGGCGGGGGGAACACGTTTCACCTCCTGCGCGAGACGGCCCAGCGCGGCCTCCTCGCCCGCATCCGGGCGCGCGTCAACGAAGGCGTCCCATACGTCGGCTGGAGCGCGGGCTCCAACCTCGCCTGCCCGACGATCTGCACGACGAACGACATGCCGATCGTCGAGCCGCCGAGCTTCGACGCCCTCGGGCTCATCCCCTTTCAGATCAACCCGCACTTCACCGACGCGCACCCGCCCGGACACCAGGGCGAGACGCGGTCGGAACGCATCGCCGAGTTCTGTGTCGCCAACCCCACCATGCCCGTCGTCGGCCTCCCCGAAGGGACGACCCTGCGCGTCGAGGGCGACCGGCTGACGCTCCTCGGCGACGCGCCTGCACGGGTGTTCCTCGGGCAGCAGGAGCCGACGGAGCACGCGCCCGGCGACAGCCTGCAGTTCCTGATGGCATCGTGAGGGCGAAACCGTAGCGCCGCCCTGCGGTATCGATCCCCTCCTCTCGCCTCGCTCCGCTCATGGAATCCGCCCCCGCCCGCCCCACGCTCGGACTCGCCCTCGGCGGCGGCGGCGCCCGCGGGCTCTCGCACGTCGGCGTGCTGAAAGTGCTGGACCGCGAGCGGATCGACGTGGGCGTGGTGGCGGGCGCCAGCATGGGCGGGCTGATCGGGGCCGCGTTCGCCGCCGGCTTCCCCGTCCGCGGGATCGAAGAGGAGGTGCTCAGCCTCGCCCGGCGAAGCCAGCTCCTCAAGCTCGCCGACTGGGTGCCCACGTTCCAGGCCCTCCTCTCCGGCAAGCGCTTCGAGTCGTACCTCGACGGCGTGATGGGCGCCGACCTGACGTTCGCCGACCTCCGCCGGCCCCTCGCCCTCGCCGCGTCCGACCTCAACACGGGGCGCGAGGTCGTCCTCGACACGGGCCGCGTCGTCCCCGCGATGCGCGCCACGATGTCGATCCCCGGCGTCTTCGCGCCCGTCGACATCGGCGGCTACCGGCTCGCCGACGGCGGCATCCTCAACAACGTCCCCGCCGACCTCGCCCGCGCCCTCGGCGCCGACGTGGTGCTGGCCGTCGACGTGCTCCCGTTCTTCCGCGAAAACCAGCTCGACGAGCCGCCGCGCGTGGAGCCGCTCGAAGTCCCGCTCATGCCGTCGGGCGTCCGCGACGTGTGGCAGGCGATGTTCGTCGCGATCGCCGCGCTGACGGAGTGCAACCTCGCGCAGTCGAAGCCGGACGTCATCATCCGCCCCGCCCTCCCGGCCGACGTGACGCTGCTCGCCGGGTTCACGCGGG
Source organism: Rhodothermales bacterium (assembly GCA_039944855.1). Lineage (NCBI taxonomy): Bacteria > Pseudomonadati > Rhodothermota > Rhodothermia > Rhodothermales > Rhodothermales bacterium. The sequence goes on from JBDUXZ010000005.1 coordinate 423,545, forward strand.
CGGAGTTGCTGATCGAGGCCGGCGAGCGGGCCGCCGAGGCCGCGATGCCCGCACTCCGGGAGGCGATGAAACGTGCGGCGGCCTCTGCCGGTACAACCTGATTAGCGCAGGGCTATGACTGCGGTGCTGTTCCGCACCGCCCGCACCGCGCTCTCTTCTTTCGCACGTCGTCTCGCTCATCACTTCTCCTGCATGCCCGTCCTCCGCTTGTTCGCTCCCGCCCTCTTCGCCCTCCTGCTGCTCGCCGGCTGCGAAGGGCTCGTCGACGAGTTCCCTCCGCCGATCGAGCGCGACTTCGCCGCGATCGCCGAGCGCGACACGCTCATCGCCCTTACGACGTACAATTCCACGTCGTACTTCCTCTACCGCGGGCAGCCCCTCGGCTACGAATACGAGCTGCTGAAGATGTTCGCCGAGGAGCACGACCTCGTCCTGAAGATGCGCGTCGTGAGCGACGTGGACAGCCTGTTCATCCTCCTCAACGAGGGGGCGGGCGACGTGGTCGCGGCGCGCGTGGTGCCGAGCGTGGCCGACAGCGCGTACATCGCGTTCACGGAAGCGCTCTACCGTACGGACCCCGTCGTGGTGCAGCGCGCGGCGGCCCCGGACCTCCCGGACTCCGTCGAGGAGGTGATCGAGGAAGGCGAGGAAGCGTTCGACACCACGCTCGCTGTAGACCGGTTCGCCGCAGAGGACCTCCCCGAAGAGGTCCAAATCGACGCCAAGCTCATCACGAAGCCGAGCGGGCTGGCCGGCGAGACCGTCCACGTCCCCGGCAGTTCGGGCTACGCCGAGCGCCTGCTCGAACTCTCCGACGAGATCACCGGCGACATCGAGGTCGTCGAGGTCGGCGGCGACGTGTCGGTGGAGCGACTCATCCGCGGCGTCGCGACCGGGGCCATCGACCTCACCGTGTCGTCGGAGGAGCTGGCGCAGCTGAAGGAGAGCTACTTCACGAACATCGTCGCGCGTCCGCAACTGGGCGAGCCTGTCGAGGTGGCGTGGGCCGTGCGCCTGAACGCGCCCGTGCTCCTCGAGGAACTCAACACTTTCGTCGCGGACAACCCCGGCCTCGCCGGCAACCTCTTTCGGAAGTACTACGTCGACCGCAAGGGCTACCGCGAGCGGGCCGAGAGCGACTACCTCACCGGGGACACCGGCCGCCTCTCCGACTACGACGACCTCTTCCGCGCCGGGGCCGACACGCTCGGCTGGGACTGGCTGCTGCTGGCCTCGCAGGCCTATCAGGAAAGCCGGTTCCTACCGCGAGCCCGTTCGTGGGCCGGCGCCGCGGGCCTTCTCCAGCTCATGCCGCCGACGGCGCGCGAGTTCGGCGTCACCGACGTGTACGACCCCGAAGACAATGTGGCCGGGGCCGTCCGCTTCCTCCAGTGGCTCACGAACTACTGGGACGACAAGATCGCCGACCCCGACGAGAAGCGGAAGTTCATCCTCGCCTCGTACAACACGGGCCACGGACACGTCGAGGACGCCCGCCGCCTCACGGCCAAGAACGGCGGCGACGACACGATCTGGGAAGAGGTGGCGTACTGGCTCCTCCAGAAGTCGAAGGCCAGCGTCTACAACGACCCCGTCGTGAAGTACGGCTTCGCCCGCGGGCTCGAGCCCGTGACGTACGTCGAGCTCATCCTCGACCGCTACGACCACTACCGGCAGTTCGTCCGCGACGAGGCCGGGGCGAGCGCGCAGGCCGCCCCCGTCGAGGTCCGCGCGCTCGAGAACGTCGGCGCCGGCCTCTGACCTCCGCGTTCATGGCCTGGGTTCAGAAACAGATCACGCTCGCGGCCCGCCCGCGCGGCTTTCACCTCGTGACCGACGAGGTGCTCCGGCAGCTCCCCGAGCTGAGCAGGTTCCGCGTCGGCGTCGCGCACGTGTTCATCCAGCACACCTCGGCGTCGCTCACACTGAACGAGAACGCCTCGCCCGCCGTCCGCGCCGACCTCGAGCGCTACGTCCGCGACGCCGTCCCCGACGACACGCCGTACTTCGCGCACACCGTCGAAGGGCCGGACGACATGCCGGCGCACGTGAAGGCGTCGCTCTTCGGGAGCAGCGTCACCGTGCCGATCCGCGACGGCCGCCTCGCGCTCGGGACGTGGCAGGGGCTCACGCTCGGCGAGCACCGCGAGGACGGCGGCCCGCGCCGGCTCGTCGTCACGCTTTCTGGCGAACGCGACAACGGGCAGTGATTCCAGCGACAGGTGAAGGCGACATCGTCGGCACCTCCGATACTCCTCCCCTCCCCCATCTGCGATGAGCCGTCACTCCGCCCGCTTCAACCACCTCGTCAACGAAACCCGCGCCCGCGTTCGGGAGACCGACGTTCCAACCGTTCACGCCCGCCTCGGACGGGGCGACGCCTTCCACCTCGTGGACGTACGCGAGGAGAGTGAGTGGGCGGGCGGCCACCTCCCCGGCGCTCGGCACCTCGGCCGGGGCGTCATCGAGCGCGACATCGAAGCCGCCATCCCCGACCTCGACGCCGAGATCGTGCTCTATTGCGGCGGCGGCTACCGCTCTGTCCTCTCCGCCGAATCGCTCCAGCAGATGGGCTACACGAACGTGATCTCGATGGACGGCGGCTTCCGAGGATGGAAAGAAGCAGGGCACGAGATCGTCACCGACGGCTGACGAAGCCGGCCTACGCCTCTGGATTCCATCCCGAGCGCGGCTCCGGCTCACGCGGCTCGGCGTAGGGGTGCGGCACCGCCCCCGCAGGACGCTCGTCTCGCTCGTCGTCCGCACTGCGCGGCGCGTCCTCGTCCACGACTCGCTCCTCTTCGATCACGCGGACGGCGTCGTCGGCGGGCTCGATCTGCGAGCCGTAGCGCTTCGCCCAGAGCTGGGTGAACTCGGCCCCGGCGAGGAGGATCAGAGCCGTGTAGTAGATCCACACGAGGATGACGACGACGGAGCCCGCCGCGCCGAACGCCTCGCCGGGGTTCGAGCGGCCGAGGTAGAACCCGATGAGGAACTTGCCGACGACGAAGAGGACGGCCGTCGCGAACGCCCCCACCCACACGTCGCGCCACGCGACCTCGGCGTCGGGGAGCACCCGGAAGATGGCGGCGAAGAGGAGGGTGAAGATCCCGAGGCTCAGCACGAGTTCGCCGACCCACGCGAGCGGAGCCCCGGCCGGCCCGAGCACCGACTCCATCACCGTGAAGAGGCCCGACATCAGCGCGCTCGCCGCGAGCGACACGACGAGGAGGAACGCGATCGTCAGCACCATCCCGAACGAGAGGACGCGCTTCGTGATCATGTTCTTGAGCCCGCTGCTGTCGGGGTCGGGCCGGACTTCCCACGCGCGGTTGAGCGACTGCTGGAGCTGGGCGAACGCGCCCGTCGCGCCGAAGACGAGCGCGAGCAGGCCGAGCACTTTGCCGATGATCGAGCCGCCGCCGAGATCGCCCGCGTTCTCGATCATCGTCTGAACCTCCGCCGCCCCGCTCTCGCCGACGAGCCCGCCGACCTGCCCCGTGAGCTGCTCCTGCACGGCGTCGGCGCCGAAGACAGCCCCGGCGATGCCGACGAGGATGACGAGGAGCGGCGGCAGCGAGAACAGCGTGTAGTACGCGATCGCCGCGCTCATGCTCGTGCAGTTGTCCTCGCCGATTTCCTTGCCGGTCTGCTTGAGGAGGTCGATCGATTCACGGAGCGAAGGCATGGGGACGGAGGAGAGGAGAGGAGAGGGAGAGAGAGGCCCTCTTCCTACCGACCTACAGCCCGAGCAGATCCCCTCGCGTAGTTTCCGACTCACGCCCTCCACCTTCCCCCGATCCCATGCTCCCCCGCCTGCTCGACGACGGCCACACCGTCACGCTCGACCTCCACGGCACGACGGTGGACGACGCCGAGCGGCTCATCCGGCGGACGGTCCGCCTCGCCGCCGAGCGTGGGCGGAGCCGCGTTACCATCGTCCACGGTGCTTCCACGAGCAGCCGGCAGTACCGCAACCGCACGATCCGCCACGTGCTCTACGACCTCCTCGACGACGGTGCCCTCGACGGCGTCACCGATGCGTTCCGGCTTGAAGGGTCGTGCCTGCTCGGGCTCGCCCCCGCTCAGACAACCGACGCTCGGCGCTTGACCCTCGGCGACGTATCCGGGCGATAGGGGTTTTTTTTGCCTTACCCCGCCGGTCCGCGAGCCGTTTTCTTAAACTGATACTCGAAGTACCTTCCTCCACCCATGCCTCCTCGCCCCCACATCGGCATCACGACCTCCCTGAACGACGGCGAGCAGCGGCTCGACCGCCGCTACGTCCTCGCCGTGGAGCGGGCGGGCGGGCTTCCACTCATCGTGCCGATGGTCGAGTCGGAAGAGGCGGCTAACGCCGTGGCCGCCCTCCTCGACGGCCTCGTCATCACCGGCGGCCCGGCCATCGTACAGGGCCTGAACGGCGCCCTCCCCGACGACATCGAAGAAACAGATCCTGCCCGTTTGGCGTCTGATACTCATATGCTCAACGCTTTTCTGGCGGCGCAGCGTCCCGTCCTGGGCATTTGCTACGGCATGCAACTCGCCAATGCGGCGGCCGGCGGAACGCTCTACGCCGATGTCCAAGCTCAGTTCGACGGTTCGGCCGCGCACAGCCAGAAGCGCGGCGCCTCCGATCACCCCGTCGCCGTCGAACCCGGCACCCACCTCCACCGGGTGCTCCACCGAGACCAGTTCACCGTGAACACGCGCCACATCCAAGCCATCGACGCTCCCGGCCGCGGCTTCCGCGTCGCCGCACGGGCGCCCGACGGCGTCGTCGAAGCCGTGGAGAGCGAGGACGGCGTGGTCCTCGGCGTGCAGTGGCACCCCGAGCGGATGGGCGAGGCCATGGCCCCGCTCTTCCGCCACCTCGTCGACCGAGCGCGTGACCGGCGGTCCGCGGCCCAATAATTGTTGTTGCCCAATAATTGTTGTTGCTACGTCTTGCGGTAGACGGCCCCATGCACTAACTCCCTCGCGCCCCCCGTTCCTCCTCCGGCCCACCTCTCCAGCCCGCCCCCATGCCTGACACGTCCCCCGAGCCCCGCCCGAAGCGCTCCCTCTCCGACTACCTCACGGACCCGAGCGCCCGCCGCATCGAGTGGCTCGCGTTCCTCCTCATCGTCGCCTTCGGCCTGTTCGTCTTCGTGGCGACCCGGAGCGACCTCGTCGCCCAGGTAGCCCCAATCCCGACCGCGGACGAGACGGCGGCGGCGGACAGTGCGGCGGCACCGGAGGAGGCCCCGCTGATCCCGAATTCGCCGTTCACCCTCACCGCCCTCGACGTCCACCCCGACCGCCTCTACGCCTCGTACCTGTCGAACGCGTTCATCGAGGCCCCGGACCCCGCGCAGAGCGACGTCACCCTCGACGACTTCCGCGCCCAGCTCGACATCTACACGAAGCGCCAGGGCGTCGACGACAACTTCTCGATCCGCGTGCTCGACAACCGGACGGGGAAGACGCTGGAGGTGTTCACCCTCGCCGCGCAGCGAGACCGGTACGAGGAGACGGGCAACGCGAACTGGGACCAGGTCGACCGGCTGCGGCGGGACGCGACGAACACCCTCGTGCGGAAGTGGGCCGCGCGGGGCATCCCCAAGCCGAACGTGGCGATCCGGTGGGGCCGCGCCAACCAGGTCGCCGAGGCCCGCGACCGCGAGCTCCGCACGATCGAGTATGAGATCCGCTACGCGCGGCAGCTCGGCCTGAGCCTGCTGATGACCGAGATCGGGACGGTCGAGACGTTCAATCAGGACTGGATGGTGTCGCCAGTCGGCGCGCGGAGCCGGTACCAGATGATGCCCGACATCCTCGAGCTCTTCGACATCAACTCGTACACGCTCTCCTCGCCGGGCGGGACGGTGCAGGTGCGCGAGGAGCTCAGCCCGCTCCTCTCGATGCAGTCGGCGTTCCTCCTCGTCCGCGGCTACGCTAACTCGGTCGGGCACGAGATCCCCGGCATCTCGGCCTACCACACCGGGCCGGGCAACATCTTCCACCTCTACCAGACCTACCTCCGCGCGAACGCCGGCAACGCCAACATCAGCGACAAGAACGTCATCGACGCCTACATGTGGGGCGTGACCGACGGCTTCGAGCGCGTTCGAAAGCAGTCCTCGTTCGGGCCGCACTCGCGGGCATATGTCCTCCAGGCGTACGGCTCCCTCCGCGCCGTTGAGGACAAAGAGATCGACCCTTCGGAGACGATCCGCGCCGAGTTCGTGAGCGTCGACCCGGGCGCGTCCATCACGCTCGAAGCCCTCCTCAACGCCCTCCAGCCCCACGACGCCCGCCTCGACTGGGGCTACGACGTCACGAGCGGCAACCTCTACGAGCGGTTCCGCTTGCTCAATCCCCACATCGACCTCCCGGCCTCGACCGGGGACGGGCCGGTGAGCGTGCCGGCCGCCGGGAACGTCACCTTCACCGCCACCTCGGGCGGCGACCGCGTCCGGTTCTTCCTCCCCTACGGCGCCTCCGACGTGCTCAACCGCATCGGGACGGACGTCCTCAACGACGACGCCCTCTTCCGCTTCGACGAGACGGCCTTCGCCGACCCGGCCCGCAACGGCGACCAGACGCCGTACGACCGCGCCTACACGCAGCTCGTGGACGACATCGCCCAGTTCGGGTTCACCGGGTCGAACCAGCGGAAGCTCGGGGCGCTCTACACGAAGATGCAGGAGCTCGCCGAGGAGAACCCGACGCAGTACCGCCGGGCGCAGGCCAAGATCATCACGATCCACCGCCGGACGTGGATGACGCAGGCCTTCCGCGACCTCTCGGGCGCTGTGGCGAACGTGCTCGCCTCGCGCGCCGCCCCCTCCGACGGGAACGCGGCGGCGACGCCCTGACCTCTCCCTCCGCAACGAGTGAGGCCGCGCCGATCAGTCGGCGCGGCCTCGTTCGTTTCCTGCTGGCGCGACGGGGCGCTGACCGTCAGATGTCCCACGGCAGGTCTTCTTCGACGGAGCGGCGGAGGGCACGGCCCATCAGCACATCGTGGAACGCGCGGGCCGGCTCGCCGTCCTGCGGCGTGCGCTGTTGATAAAGCCCGTCGCCGCTGAGGTCCCACGCGAGGCGGTTGTCCTTCATCGAGAACTTCAGCGTGCGCTTGAGCCGCTCCCGCACCTTGTCGTCTTCGATCGGCACGACGACCTCGACACGCTCTTCCAAGTTGCGCCGTTGCCAGTCCGCGCTCCCGATCAGCGCCTCCGGCGTCCCGTTGTTGCCGAAGTAGTAGATCCGGCTGTGCTCCAGGAACCGGCCGACGATCGAGATGACCTCGATGTTCTCGGAGATGCCCGGGATGCCCGGCCGCAGCCGGCTGTGCCCGCGGATGATGAGCGAGATGCTCACCCCGGCCTGCGACGCCTCGTAGAGCTTCCGGATCATCACCGGGTCGTCGATCGCGTTCATCTTGCAGATGATCCGGCCGTTGCCGCTCCCCCGCTGGTGCTCCATCTCCCGGTCGATGAGGCGGAGGAAGGCCGGGCGGAGGTCGCGCGGGGCGACGAGCAGCTTCTGGTAGCGCTGCTCCGGCGCGTACCCCGTGAGGTAATGGAAGAGGTTGACGAGGTCGGAGCCGATCTCGCGGTTCGCCGTCAGCAGGCCGAGGTCGGTGTAGAAGCGGGCCGTCGTCGGGTTGTAGTTCCCCGTCGAGATGTGGCTGTAGGTGCAGAGCCCGCCCGCCTCCTCGCGCACGACGAGCGTGGTCTTCGCGTGCGTCTTCAGGCCGACGAGGCCGTACGTGACGTGGACACCCGCCTTCTCGAGCGCCTGTGCCATCTCGATGTTGCGCTCCTCGTCGAAGCGCGCCTTGAGTTCGATGAGGGCGGCGACCTGCTTGCCCGCCTCGGCCGCGCGCCGGAGCGCCGCCACGATCGGCGAGTCCTTGCTCGTGCGGTAGAGCGTCAGCTTGATGGCGAGCACGTTGGGGTCGAGCGCGGCCTCCTCCACGAAGCGGAGCGTGGACGCCGAGAACGACTCGTAGGGGTGGTGCACGAGGAGGTCGCGGTGGCGGACGACGGCGAAGATGTCGGCCTTGTCCTCGCTCTCGCCCTCGTGCCGGAGCCGGATCGGGACGATGGGCTCCCAGCGCGGGTATTGGTGTTGCGGGAGCGGGAGGTCGGCGAGGTCCGTGAGGTCGGCGAGTTCGAGGAGGCCGTCGGAGACGTAGACGTCCTCGTCCTCCAGCTCCAGCTCGCGGACGAGCAGGCGGCGCACGGCGGCGGGCATGTCCTGCTCGATCTCGAGACGGACCACGTCGGCGAAGCGCCGCTCGCGCACCTCGTCGGAGATCATCGCGAGGAGGTCGTCGGCCTCCTCCTCGTTGCGCCGCACATCGGCGTTGCGCGTGATGCGGAAGGCGCTGACGGCGACGACCTCCATCCCCCGGAACAGTTCGCCCACGTTCGCGCGGATGATCTGCTCGACGGGGACGAAGTGGTGGACCTCGCCGGGGATCGAGATCCAACGGCCGCGCGAGATCGGGACCTTCAGCCGGGCGAAGTGCTCGGTCCCGCGCGCCGGGTGCCGGAGCATCACCGCGAGCGAGAGCGAGAGGTTGGAGATGAACGGGAACGGGTGCCCCGGGTCGACGGCGAGCGGGGTGAGGATCGGGAAGATGTGGGTGTGGAAGTAGGCGTCCAGCGCCTTCCGCTGCGCACCGTCGAGGTCGTCGTAGTCGCGCACGACGACGCCCGCGCGTTCGAGCTTCGGGCGGAGCCCTTCTTCCCACGTCTGCGTGATCGTCTCGTACATCGGGATGATCGCGCGACGAACGAGGGCGAGCTGCTCGGCCGGGGTGCGGCCGTCGGGCGAGAGGCTCACGACGCCGGCCGCCTCCTGCCGCTTCAGCCCGCCGATGCGCTTGCGGTAGAACTCGTCGAGGTTGTTGGCTGTGATGGCGAGGAATCGGACCTGCTCCAGCATCGGCGTCCGCTCGTCGAGGGCCTGGGCGAGCACGCGGGCGTTGAAGTCGAGCCAGCTCAACTCGCGGTTGAAGTAGAGCGCGGGGTCGGAGAGGTCGGTATCGGCGTCGACGGGTTGCGGGTCCACGGCGCGCGGCACGGCGAAGCCCCACTCCGGCCGAGCGGGCACCACCTGCGGCCGGTCCGCATGCGGGCGTTGCTCGGCGGCGGGATCGGCGGCGAGTGTCGCCGAGCCATCCCCGCCCGGCGCGTCCTCCCCCTCCACCGCTTCGTTCTTGGGCTCGACACCGGATTTGAGGGCGGCCGGTTCTTTGACGGGCTCAGCTTTTTTAGACATGATCGCAGCGGAAGAGGAGGCGGAGAGCGCAACATACGTCCGAACCCCCACGCGGTGCCGGCCGCACGGACGGATTCCGACAGGCCATTACGGTGCCGATCCCGGCCATGCCGTCCCCCACAGCGTACCCACCCCGACCAGGGCGCAAGCCTTGCGCCCCTACGGCGCGGAGCGCGACAGGCGGGCTAACTTGATCGCTTTCACTCCCGATCACCCCGACTTCCCCTCTTCCGCTCCCCACTCGAAGAACTCGCGGCGCTCGATCTGCATCCGGAGCCGCTGCAACTCCTGCATCTGCTGCTGGAGCGGGGTGAGGTCCTCGCCCGCCTGCTCGGCCGCGTACGTCCTCCGGTTGGCGAGGGCGATGGCCTCGTTGACGCGGTCGAGCTTGAGAAGCGTCATCGCGCTCGCCGCCGCCTCGTACGGCTCGGCGTTCATCTCGGGCACGCGGATCCCCTTCCGCGCGTAGTTGTCCGACGTCACGTGACGGTCCACGAGCACGCCGGCCGTGACCTGCTGCACGACCGGCCCGAACTGCCCGCCTGTGAACGCCTCGGCGTCGATCTGCCCCTCTTGATATTGGGCGAGGAGCTGCTCGACGGTGCGGCGGACGGGGCCGGGCGAGAACTCGTCGAGGGCCATGTGGCCGAGGACGTGCTCGACCATCGGCCGCCCCTGCTCCAGCATTAGCCGGAGGAGCGCGCCCTCCTCGGGCTTCATCTCGAACGTCTCGGGCACGGGCGCCGGGCCCGCCGAAGGCTCGAACTCGCTCTCCGGCAGCGGCGGCATCTCGCGGCGCGGCGCGGGCCGCGCCTCGCCCCCCTTCTTCAGCACGTCGCGGAACTGCATCCGGAGGTGGATGTCGGGCACGCCGAGCTCGCCCGCCGCGACGCGGATGTAGCCGTCCTGCGCGACGGTGTCCGGGATCTGCGCGATCGTGTCGAGCACCGAGCGCGCCGTCTCGGCCTGCCCCTCTGGTGTACTGAGCGCGCCGGTCCGCCGCGCCGCCGCCACTTTGAAATGGACGAAGCTCTGCCGCTCTTTCTGGAGGTAGGCCCGGAACGCCTCGCCGCCGAACTTCTGCACGAACGAGTCCGGGTCCGCCCCGTCGGGCAGCGACACCACGTAAGCCGCGAGCCCTTCGCGCAGGATCAGGTCGATACCGCGGAGCGCAGCGGCGGCCCCGGCCGAGTCGGCGTCGTAGAGGAGGAGGACGCGTTTGGCGTAGCGGCCGAGCGCGCGGACCTGCTCCGGCGTCAGCGCCGTCCCGCTCGACGCCACGACGTTCTTCACGCCGGCCTGATACAGCGAGATCACGTCCGTGTAGCCCTCGACGAGGATCACCTCCTCCTCGGCGCGGACCGCCTGCTTGCCCTGAAACAGCCCGTAGAGCACGCGGCCTTTGGAATACACCCGCGTCTCGGGCGAATTGATGTACTTCGGCGGGACGTAGTCGCCCGTCGGCGGGGTGCTGTCGGGGAGCACGCGCCCGCCGAAGCCGAGGACCTTGCCGACGTGCGAGAGGATCGGAAACATCGCCCGCTCGCGGAAGCGGTCGTGGAACCCGTCGCCGTTCTTGTTCGGGAGGATGAGCCCGGCTTTGTCGAGGATATCGGAGCTGACCTGCGCCGCCGTCGCCGCCGAGAGCAGGCCGTCCCACGCGCCCGGCGCGAAGCCGAGCCCGAACTTCTTAATCGTCTCCGGGCTCAGGCCCCGGCTCTCGAAGTAGGCGAGCCCGCGGCGCTTGCCCTCGTCGGACTGGGTGAGCTGCTGGTAGTACCACCGCGCGGCGAACCGGAGCGCGTGGTGGATAGCCTCTTTCTCGTCGCTGTGCGGGTCCCGCGCGCCCTCCGCCGGCAGCTCGATCCCGGCCTGCTCGGCGAGCATCCGCACGGTCTCGGTGAACCCGAGCCCCTCAACCTTCATCACGAACGAGATCGCGTCGCCGCCCTCGCCGCACCCGAAGCACTTGAAGATGCCCATCCCCGGGTTCACGTTGAACGACGGGGTCTTCTCGTTGTGGAACGGGCAGAGGCCTTTGAAGTTGGTCCCGGCCTTTTTGAGGCGGACGTAGTCGCTCACCACGTCCACGATATCGGTGGCGGCCTTGACCTCTTCGACCTTGTCCTCGGGGATCATCATGGGGCGACGCGGGGGGCAGTGGAGCGGGCGGGAAAGTACGCCCGAACCGCCGCCGCGTTCACGCCGGACGCAGGGTATCGCCGGCCCGAATCATGCCTTCGCTCAGCAGCGACGCGCGGAGCCCACCACGCCGCACGAGCGCGTCGAAGAGGGCCTCCTGCCCTGTGACGCGGACGAGGTATTTGCACGGCGCGCACACCCGCTCGCCGCGCATCCGCACGGACCCGACCCAGAACTCCGCCTTCACGAGGTCGCCGAGCGGGACGCCCGTTACGACGAGATTCCGCCGGTGCTCCCCCGCCGACACCGCGACGCCGAACTCGGCCTCGGCGTCGGCGAGCGCCTCGGCCGCGATGAGCGTGACCTCGCGCCGCGCCCCCGGCCACCGGCTGAACGAGCCCTCGCCCTTCCAGTACCGATCGCCTTCGAGCCCGCGCCCCGGCTCCGCCCGCACCGCCGCGACCGACCGCACCGGCGCACCCGCATCGGGCGCGAGGTAGATCGTTTCGAGGGTCCCTGTCCAGACAGCCGGCATGGCACAACATAAAGCCGCCGGAGCCCGAAGGCCCCGGCGGCATCAAAGCCGGATCGGACGGCTGCTACTGGTCGAACCGCTCGAACACGATCTCGGGGCGGTTGCCCGTGTTGTAGCGCGTAAGCTGCGCGTTCCCATTCGGGCTGGTCACGCGGATCGTGAGCGTCTCGAGCTGGGGCGGCAGCGGGAGGTCGTCCTCGTTCGTCTCATCGCCCTGAACGACGCTGATGAGGAAGTCGGTGCGACCGGGGCCGGGGCAGAGGTAGTCGCCCAGTTCGGTCTGGTCGTCCCCGACGGCCTCGACGTTCACGCCGTCGGCCGTGACGGCGATCCGCGTGCCGGGCGCGAGCGGGTGCCCGAAGCGGTCGGAGACGCGGAAGCCGTAGTTACCCAGGTCCCCGTTATCCGGGTCCGAATCGACATCGGTGAACACGATCTCCGTCTGGGCGGAGAGTAGCACGCTGGTGGTTGCCGTGATCGTTTGCTGATTCAGATCCGACGTCGTCGCGGTGATCTGGGCATACCCTTCCCGGCTTGCTCCGTCGCACACCGCCGGAGGATCACCCGACGTACGCGGGGCTGCCGAAATCATCGACACCGTCGTGCGCCCCAGTGCGTCCGTCGTGCCGGCCCCTTCGACGATGCCGGCGTTCGTCGTGAAGTAGACGGCCGTGCCGGGCTGGACGGGGTTGGCGTAGATATCGCCCACAATAGCCGTGATGGGGTTGATCACCCCATTCACGTCGTACCCGGGGAAGTTGAACTGCTGCGGCCCGACCGTGAAGTGCTCCTGGTGCGGGAGGCCGCCCGTGATCGTGACGACGACGGGGAGCGAGCGGATGACGGTGCCTTGCTGGTTCGTCGCCGTGGCTTCGACCTGCACGGTGCCGGCACGCGTGCCGCTCGAGATCGTCGTCTGCACCCGGCCGGAGCCGTTCGTCCGCTTCACGGCCGGCGCGATGAACTCCCCGCCGCCGGGCCCGTTGCCGATCACGAAGTTGACGTCGACCCCGTTGTCCGCGTCGACCGGATTGCCGAAGGCGTCGAGGACGATGAAGGTCAGCGTGGCCGTCTCGTCCGCGCCGGCGCTCTGCACGCCGATCGACTGGGAGGAGCGTTGCACGAGCGTGATGCTGGCGGCCGGGCCGGAGGGCTCATCGGCCCCGTCGTCGATGCCGCCGTCACCATCGCCATCGCCGTCACCGCCACCGTCGCCGCCGCCGTTGCTGCCGCGCCGGATGAGCACGACCTCCGGGATGCGGGTGTCCTGGTCAACGAAGGCGAGCACGGAGCGGCTCGTCTCCTGATAGCCGTCGGCGAAGATGTCGAGCGCGATGTCCTGGCGCGAGCTGTCCACCTCGACGCTGAGCGTGAACACGCCCTGGCCGTTCGTCACGGCGGTGATGCCGTAGTCAGGGGCGACGACGTTCGCACCGCCGACCGGCGTGCCGTCGGCCTCGACGACGCGGCCGGTGAACGTGGCGATGCCGCTATCGTCCGTCGTGTCGCAACCGGCGACGAACGCGACGAGCAGCAGCACGCAGGGGAGAAGCAGGCGAGATACTCTTGTTTGCATGGGACCGTACGTTTTGGGCGTGGGCGGGGAAAGGGGTACCGGGCGGGAGGAATAGTGCCGCCATCGGGTAAATAATTCCCCCAATTCGTGGTGGTGGCGACGCTATCGACCCCGGTCCCAGAAGCGTGCCGTTCTCCCCTCCCCTCCTCCCGATCTAACACCAGGCCCTGAAACAACGTAGGGGCGACCGGCCGGTCGCCCCTACAGCGTGCTACGCTTATCGGCGGCGCGCTACTCGGCGAACACGCCCGTTTCGAACACTTCGTCGGCGGGGACGATGCGGATGTCCTCGCGGTCGATGCCGAGCGGGAGCTGCTGGATCACCTCGTCCTCGACCATGATCTCGTCGGGCTTCGGCGCGTTGTACGTGATCGGCGAGGGCGTGTCCTTCGCCAGCCGGTCGGCGAGGTTCTCGGCGTTCGGGGTCACGACGACGAGCGCCATGTCCTCGGCTTGCAGGTGCTCGCGGAGCACGCGGTTCACCTCATCAAGCGTGAGGTTCTGGAGGCCCTGCCGGATGAACTCGGTGAACGCCGGGTTGCCGTAGAACTGCGAGTCGAGCGCATAGCCGAGCTGGCGGCCCTGGCTCTGCGTGAGCACGTTGACGAACTTGAGGAGGTAGTTCCGCGTGGCCTCGAAGTCCTCCTCCGTCATCCCGTCGCGGACGAGCTTCTGCAGCTCGTACATCGCCGCGCGGATCGCGAAGTGCGTCTGCTCCGGCGGGACGGGGCGGATCCAGATCTGGAAGATCTGACTGTAGCGGGCGAGGTTGGCGTCGGGGTGGAACTGGTACATCCCGCGCGGGAAGTACTCGATGTAGGCGTAGTCGCCGTAGTTCATCCCACGCGCCTCGCGGATGCGTTGGAAGAGGTGCGCGTTCGACGAGCGGTGCTCGCCGAAGTACGAGCGCACGAGCCACAGCGCCGCGAAATCCGGGTGGCTCCGCGTGACCTCGATCGGGAAGCCCATCGAGATCGCCGCGCCGCGCGTGTCCTTCTCGACGAGCGTGACCGTGATGCCGTCGGGCATGGCGGGCTCGGTGATCGGCGCCTGCCGCGTGATCTCGCCTTCGGGCAGCCTCGTCAGGTCAGACTCGACGTGGGCGAGGAAGGCCGGCGGCACGTCGCCCGCGAGGCCGAGCGTGAGGTTCCGCTGCGTGTAGTTCTCGCGGTAGAACTGCCGCACGTCGTCGAGCGTGATCGACTCCACCGCATCGATGTGGCCGAGCGTGAGGTGGCCGTAGGGGTGCCCGGCGTAGATCATCTCGTAGAGCACCTCCTTGCCCAACTCCTCGTCGTTGTTCGAGCGGAGGCCGACGCGGATCTCGTTGATGAGGTTGCTTTTGAGCCGCTGGAAGTCCTCGTCACGGAAGCCGGGCGAGAGGAGCTGGCCCGACATGATCTCGTAGTAGCGCTCCAGGTTGTCGCGGTGCGTGCGCCCGCCGAAGACCGTCATCTCCTTGTCCACCTGCGTGCCGAACCCGGCGGCGAGCGGGAAGAGCGCCTGCTGGATCTCGCTGAACGTCATCGTCTTGCTCCCCGCGTCGGCGACCATCCGGGCGGTGAGCTCGGCGAGGCCCTCTTTGCCCTCGGGGTCGTCGGCGGCGCCCGTGAGGAAGAGGAAGCGGAAGTCGACGAGCGGCGACTCCAAGCGCTGCACGATGGTTTCGAACACCTTCTCGTTCGGGGTCGTGGCGACGCGGAGCGTCGCCATCGGCGGTCGGTCGGTCGGAGCGGGACCGGCGCCGCCACCCATCGTGTCACCGCCCATCGCCGCTGCGTCGGCGACGCGGTCATCGACGGAGCCGACGTTCGAGTCCACGCCCGGCAGGTCCTCGTGCGAGAGCGTGACGACGATCATCCGTTCATCGGTGAAGTACGTGTTCGCGGCGGCCTGCACGGCGGCGGGCGTGAGCGCGTCGTAGCGGGCGTAGATCTCGTTGACCGTCTCCACGTCGCGCGTGGCAGCGACGTACGAGGCGAGCGAAGACGCGATCGCCTCGGAGTTGTCGAGCCCGTTCGCGAAGCCGTACTTGAGGTTGCTCTTGATCGCGTTCATCCGCTCGGCCTCGACGCCGTTCGCACGGAGGTCGGCGAGCGTCCGCTGGATCTCGTCGCGGACGGTCCACACGTCAGCCGGGTCCTTCACGCGCGCGCCGACGGTGAGGAGCGCCGGGTCAGCGCGGTCGGGGAACGAGGCGAAGAGCTGGTCCACCTTCTGCTCGTCGACGACGAGCTTCTTGTAGAGGTCGGAGGACGGGCTGAAGGCGTAGCTCGCGATGATGTCGGCGGCGCGCATGTCGGCGTCGTCGGCGCCGTACGAGGCCGGGCCGCGGAAGGCGACCGTTACCCACGGCAGCGTCGGACTCTCCCACGCGACGTGCTCGTAGAGCGCGCCGTCGGGCGCGGGCTCGACCGGGATCTCGGCGGCGTACGTCCCCCTCTCCCAATCGCCCCAATACTGCTCGACGAGGCTGAACACGGCGTCGGGCTCGACGTCGCCAGCGACGATGATCGCGGTCTTCTCCGGGCGGTAGAAGCGGTCGAAGAACTGGCGGCTGTAGTCGAACTGGTCCGGCATCGCCTCGATGTCTTCGATGAAGCCCATCGTGGTGTGCTTGTACGTGTGCGCGTCGAAGGCGGCCTCGCGCTGAACCTCGAACAGCTTCGAGACCGGATTCGCGGCGTTCTTGTTGTACTCGCCGAGCACGGCGAGCGCCTCGGTGCGGAAGTCGGCGTCGGAGTACTGGAGGTTCTGGAAGCGGTCGGCCTCCAGCATCAGCATCGTTTCGAGGTCGTCCTTGGAGAACGTCGTGTGGTAGACCGTCCGGTCGTCGGTGGTGTACGCGTTCTGGTCGGCGCCGGCGTTCTTCAGCAGGGCCTGGTATTTCGCGGCGGGGAAGGCCTCGGTCCCCCTGAACATCATGTGCTCGAAGAAATGGGCGAAGCCGGACTTGCCCTCCTCGACCTCGTTCCGGCTGCCGACGGAGACGGGGATGTAGAGCGAGACGATGTTCGGGTAGTCCGTCGGGAGGACGATGACGCGGAGGCCGTTGTCGAGGTCGCGGACTTCGTAGTCGTAGGGGAAGATCTTGCTCTCCTGCGCCGTCGCGGGGAGCGCGGCGAGCGCGAGAAGGAGGAGCGCGAGAAGCGTTTTCATCATCAGCGTGGCGGTTCGTAGAGTCGAAAGGGGGCGAGCAGGTCGCCGGAGCCATAACGGCGCGTCGACGGCGGGTAGTGCCCGCCGGCGGAGCAGACGTAGATACGACCGCCGAGGGTTCGCCGTCCACCCGCCGATGTCACGAACCGGCCGCGCCACGCCGCGAGACGCAGACGTGCGGCGCAGGAATCCGCTCGCCCCTACCTTGGCTTCCCCTTCCCCCTCACCGATGCCTCGCCCTATGGACCGCCCCCTCCCCGACGCCCTCGCCGAAGACATGGACCACCGCGTCACCGTCCACACCCCGGCCGCCGGCTTCCGCACCGGCGTCGCCATCCGCCAGCACACCCTCGTCGCCGACGAACCCATTGCGGTGGGCGGGACGGACGAGGGGCCGACGCCCTACGACCTCCTCGGCGCCGCGCTCGGGACCTGCACCGCGATGACGCTGCGGATGTACGCCGACCGCAAGGAATGGCCGCTCGAAGGCATCACCGTCCACGTAGAGCACGACCGGCTCCACGCGCAGGACTGCGCCGCGTGCGAGACGAAGGAGGGCAAGATCGACCGCCTCCGCCGCACGATCACCCTCGACGGTGCCCTCGACGACGCGCAGCGCACCAGGCTCCTCGCGATCGCCGACCGCTGTCCGGTCCACCGCACGCTCGAAAGCGAGATCGTCATCGCCACGGAGTTGGCCGAAGCTGAGGCCTGATAAACCCTGTATCTTCCGTACAGCCAATGCTTATCGGGACTACTTGTATGACTGCGTGCTGCCGTCTCATTCCGCTCGACCATTGAATATGCGGCCCTCCCCAACTGCGAAGCCTTCCGGAGCGGAGGTCGCTCAGAGGGTATCGCTTGGGATGCGGATCGGTGCTACTCTCCTGTGGGCTGGGGCCCTCTTCTTTGCCGCTGAAGCGACCCTCGCTGGTGAGCTGACCTTCAAGCTAGCCGCCGGTGGTGTCGCTGCTGCCCTGGGAACAGGGATCTTCCTCGGGACCTGGTTCGACGCTTACGTATTCGTCCCCTCCGGCGTCAAGCACAGGAGGCTCCCGCTGTGGCTCACCCGCACGGAGCCATACGTGCTACGGTGGGATCGCCCGGTCTATGCATTTACACAAGGCTACGGCTTCCTCGGGAAGGCTCTTGTCCTCACAAACCACGATGCCGATGACACGGGTATCTCGGTCATGGATGGGGCGTCTGCATGTGTGCTCCTCCTTCGCGAGGTCCGGCGCAACCGTAAGGCCTTCGCACCCGGGAGGTTCGAGGTGGCCGATGAGTTTTTGTCGGCTGGAGCCAAGAGGGTAGCTTGATGTGTTGAGACTGGGTGGTTTATCGCCGCCCCGAGGGGCTATAGCGCGACGTGGTAAACGTCGAGCATCACGGCACGCTCGCTGTGGAGGGGGTCGACGGCGTCAGGATCGGAAGGCAGCAGCGAGCGTTTCACACGGAACCCAACTCAGCACACGGACTCATGGAACGTCACGAGGTCTACCACTCCGATCCGGAGATTATGGGCGGCACGCCCGTCTTCCAGGGCACCCGCGTGCCCGTTCAGACGCTACTCGACTATCTGGAAGGCGGCGACACCCTCGACGAGTTTCTCGACGGCTTCCCAGGCGTGAGCCGAGAGCAAGCAGTCACCTTCTTGGAAATGGCGAAGGATGCCCTGCTCTCCGCTGCCTGATGCGGGTGCTGCTGGACGAGAACGTGGACCGCAAACTCAAGCGCTCCTTCGCCCCCGAGCACGAGGTCGTGACGTGCGCGAGCACGGATGGAGCGGAATGAAGAACGGGGCTCTGCTGCGTCTGGCGGAGGTGGAGTTCGATGTGATGGTGACGCTCGACGCCAACATGCACCACCAGCAAAACCTGCCGGCGTACGACCTAGCCGTTATCCTGATCGTCGCTCGGAGCACCAAGCGGAGCGTAATCGAGCTTGCGGTGCCGGAGGTGAGCCGGCTCCTCCCGACGGTACAGCCCGGCTCCCTCTACGTCGTCGACGTACGAAGGGGAGAGACAGCGTAGCCCCTGTGTTGGGGTGGGCCGCGCCCGAGCGGACGTGCGGCGATGTGACCCGTTCGTTAACCGGCCGATGCGGCAGAATCAGAACGCGGCACGAGATACGGCGTAGCACCTCGAACCCCGTCCCCACATCTCCGCTGCCATGTCCTCTCCCGCTCTCCTCTCCCCCGCGGTTTCCCGCGACGCGTTCCTCGCCCTCCCCCTCGCCGAGCAGTACCGCGCCGTCCGCTCGTTCACCGAGACCCTCACCGAGCCGCTCGCGACCGAGGACTACGTCGTCCAGTCCCACGCCGACGTGAGCCCGACGAAGTGGCACCTCGCCCACACGACGTGGTTCTGGGAGACGTTCGTCCTCGCCGAGCACCTCGACGGCTACGCGCTCTACGACGCGCGCTACCCCTTCCTCTTTAACTCGTACTACGTGCAGGCGGGCGAGCGCCACTGCCGGGCCCAGCGCGGCTACCTCTCGCGCCCGACCGTCGCCGAGGTGTTCGCCTTCCGTGCGCACGTGGACGAGGCCATGCAGCGCCTCCTCGAAGGGATGCCGGGCGACGTCAAGAGCCCGCTCGCCGAGGTCGTCCGCGTAGGGCTCAACCACGAGCAGCAGCACCAGGAGCTGATGGTGACGGACATCAAGCACGTCTTCTCCGTCAACCCCCTCCGCCCGGCGTACCGCAGCGGCGACGCGTACGCCGCCGCGCCCGACCCCGGCCCGATCCGGTGGGTCGCCTTCGACGAGGGGCTCCACGAGGTCGGCTACCTCCCCGAGCGCGACGGGCCGTTCACGTTCGACAACGAGACGCCGCGCCACCGCGTGTTCGTCGAACAGTTCGCCCTCGCCGACCGGCTCGTGACGTGCGGCGAGTACCTCGCGTTCATGGAGGACGGCGGCTACGCTCGTGCCCCGCTGTGGCTCTCCGAAGGCTTCGCGACGGTGCAGGAGCACGGCTGGTCCGAGCCGTTTTACTGGGAGCAACGCGACGGCGCGTGGTGGCACTTCACCCTCTCGGGGATGCGCCCCGTCGATCCGAACGAGCCCCTCGCGCACATCTCGTACTTCGAGGCCGACGCCTACGCCCGCTGGGCCGGCCTCCGCCTCCCGACCGAGTTCGAGTGGGAGGTCGCCAGCGAAGGCGTTCCGATGACAGGCAATTTCGCCGAGGACGGCCCGCTGCACCCGACGCCGCCGGAGCGCGTCGCGGGCGGCGACGGTGCGCCCACACCGCCGCGCCTCCGTCAGCTCTTCGGCGACGTGTGGGAGTGGACGCGAAGCCAGTACTCCCCGTACCCCGGCTACCAGCCGCTCCCCGGCGCGCTCGGCGAGTACAACGGCAAGTTCATGTCGAACCAGTTCGTGCTGCGCGGCGGGAGCTGCGCGACGAGCCCGACCCACATCCGCCCGACGTACCGCAACTTCTTCCCCGCCGACGCGACGTGGCAGTTCACCGGCATCCGCCTCGCCCGCGACCTGTAAAGCGCGTGCGGGAGTTTGGCGGTACGGGAGTGTGGGAGGTTCTCAAACTTGAAACGGGAAGCCCTCCGACACCTCCAAGCTCCCCTGCACCCACACGCACCCCCTCTCCCTTCTCCGACGGCGCCGCCCTGTCTGGTCCTGCGTCCCAATTTTTCGCCCATGGCCTCCCCTTCCCTGCCCGACGCCCCCGCCGAAACCACCGACCGCGAGGCGTTCCGCTCCGACGTGCTGACCGGGCTCGGTCGCCCTCAGAAAGCGATCCCGTGCAAGTATTTCTACGACGAGCGCGGGTCCGTCCTCTTCGACCGGATCACGGAGACCGAGGAGTATTACCCGACGCGGACCGAGCTCGCCATCATGGAGACGCACGTCGACGAGATGGCGGCGCACATCGGGCCGCGCGCCGCACTCATCGAGTACGGCAGCGGCTCCAGCCTCAAGACCCGCGTCCTCCTCGACGGGCTCGACGACCTCGCGGCCTACGTCCCCATCGACATCTCGCAGGCCCACCTCTTCGCCACGGCCGAGACGCTGCGCGAGGCGTACCCCGGCCTCCCGATCCTCCCCGTCGCCGCCGACTACACGGCCGACTTCGACCTCCCGCCGCTGACGGACGCCCGCAAGCGCGTCGTCTACTTCCCCGGCTCGACCGTCGGCAACTTCGACCGCGCGCAGGCGGCGGACTTCCTCGACCACGCAGCGGAGGTCGCCTGCGGCGAAGACGGGACGTGCGGCGGCCTCCTCATCGGCGTCGATTTGAAGAAGGACCGCGCGACGCTCGAAGCGGCGTACGACGACGCGGCCGGCGTCACGGCCGCCTTCAACCTCAACCTCCTCACGCGCATCAACCGCGAGCTCGACGGCACGTTCGACCCCGACGGCTTCCGCCACCGCGCCGTGTGGAACGACGACCTCGGCCGGATCGAGACGTACCTCGTCAGCACCCGCAAGCAGACCGTGACCGTGGACGGCGAGGCGTTCCACTTCGCCGAGGGCGAGCGCGTCCACACCGAGAACTCCCACAAGTACACCGTCGAGGGCTTCGCCCGCTTCGCCGCCGCGTCCGGGTTCGTGCTCCGCCAGGCGTGGACCGACCCCGAGGATTTGTTCAGCGTGCAGTATTTCGAGGTAAACGCGTAGATTCCCCCTGCTCCACGGTTCTCTCCCACACGGAACCGAGGCTGGGCTCGGCCTCGCTCCGTCCAACCGATGGTCAGGGTATGGCGAAGAAGAAAGCTCCCAAAATCGTGCTCGGCGTCGACATCGGCGGAACGGGCGTCAAAGGCGCGCTCGTCGACGTCCGCAAGGGCACGCTGACGGCGGACCGGCTCCGCATCCCCACGCCGCAACCCGCGACGCCCGAGGCCGTCGCCGTGACCGTCGCCGAGATCGTCGAGCACTTCAAGTGGAAGGGGAGGCTTGGCTGCACGATCCCCGCCCGCGTCCGCCGCGGCGTCGTCGAGACCGCGACGAACATCGACCAGGCGTGGATCGGGACGAACGCGCAGAAGCTCATCGGGAAGGCGACCGGCCTCCGCTGCGCCGCGCTCAACGACGCCGACGCGGCCGGCATCGCCGAGGCCCGCTTCGGCGCGGGCAAGGGGAAGAAGGGCACCGTTGTCCTGCTCACGTTCGGCACCGGCGTCGGCAGCGCTGTGATCGTCGACGGCGACCTCGTCCCGAACACCGAACTCGGCCACATGCGGTGGAAGGGCGACATCGTCGAGAACTGGTCGGCGAACTCCGTCCGCGAGCGCGAGGAGATGGAATGGGAGGAGTGGGCCGAGCGCGTGCAGGACACGCTCGACTACGTCGAGACGATTCTCGCGCCCGACCTCCTCATCATCGGCGGCGGCGTGAGCCGGCAGAAGCGGTGGACGGAGTACGGCCCGCTCCTCAAGACGCGGGCGAAGCTGAAGCCGGCGGCGCTCACGAACGAGGCCGGGATCGTCGGCGCGGCGTGGTACGCGCGGAAGTAGCGGAACGGGCGACGGGTGGGCACTTTGCGGGCGGGCTCCGGTATAACCGGCTCCTCTCTCTTTTCCCCTTCCCCTCTCCTTTCATGGCTTCCTTTTTCGACCAGCACCGCCAGCACCTCCTCGCCGGCGACGCCGACGGCATCGCCGGGCTCTACCACGACGACGCCGAGATGCTCTCGTTCGAGTTCGGCGCGAAGCAGGGCCGCGACGCCATCCGCGACCAGTACGCCGCCTTCTTCGACTTCCACGGTTCGATCTCCTCCGTCGAGATCAACCGGAAGGTTGATCTCGACGGCAGCCTCTTCGTCGAGTTCACGATGGAGAGCGAGCGCGGCACGTTCCAGCTCATCAACGCCTTCGTGCTCGATGGCGGGAAGGCGCGGCGGCACTTCACGAACGTCGTGCAGGGCGAGGTCGAGGCCGATGAGTCCGAGCGGTGAGTCGCTCGACTATTGCCCGCCCGTGCCGCCGAGCGTGACCACGTCGGGGACGATGAACGCCTCGGGAAACCGGCGCTGGATGACGGGGAGCGCCGCCTCGGCCTCGCGCCGGAACTCGAACGCGCCGAGCCGCACGCGGTAGTACGGCTGGTTGAAGTAGACCTCCATCGGGAGCCCGTTCGGGAACGCCGCCGCCGCGTCGAGGTCGTCGCGCACGACGCGCCACCACCCGTCGGCCTCGTCACGCACGTCCTCGGCCGCCGCCTTGTCGGCCGACGAGAAGACCTGCAGCCGGTAGCCCTGCACCGTGCGCGGCCCCTCCATCTCCGGCATCTCGATCTCCCCGTCCATCAGCATCGCCGGCACGTCGTGCTGGATCGCGGCGTCGACGGGGGCGGGCTCGGCGTCGTACGGGGCCGGGTCGAAGGTCTCGTACGCCGGCTGCTCCCGCTCGTCGACGGGCTCGGGCTCGGGGTCGCGGTCGGTCTCGCGGGGTCCGCTGCACGCGGTGAGGCCGAGCAGGGCGATCAGGAGGAGGGCGAGCGGGAGACGGCGGATCATCGGCGGGGGAAATGGAGAGCGGGTCGCCCCGAAGATAACGAGCCGAGGAAGCGGAGAGGCTACGCATCGGGGAAACGTCCAGGGCTACCGCCTACTCGCAACGTGCGGTCGAATCTGCCCTGTCTGATCGCCCTCACGAGCGGCCGACCTCCCCCTGTCCCCCTCCTCCGAGGAGGGGGGACGCTCTTTCAAACGGGGAAACGTCAGCTCATCGATTCCTCGGCTCTTTCGTTCCTCGGCTCTTCCGCTCCTAATACCCGTCGCCGCCGGCCCCACCGCCCTGCACAATCGCCACGGACGCGCTCGCGCCGATCCGGCTCGCGCCGTGCGCCACCATCTCCATCGCGTCCTCGTACGAGCGGACGCCGCCCGACGCCTTCACGCCCATCCCCTCGCCCACGACGCGCCGCATCAGCGCCACGTCCTGCGGGCTCGCCCCGCCCGAGGCGAAGCCGGTCGACGTCTTGACGAAGTCGGCGCCGGCGTTCTGCGCGAGGACGCACGCGATCACCTTCTCCTCGTCCGTGAGGAGCGCCGTTTCGAGGATGACTTTCACGAGCGCCCGCCCGCTCGACGCCTGCCGCGTGGCGTCGACGACGGCGCGGATGTCTTCCTCGACCTCGGCGTACATCCCGCTCTTGAGGAAGCCTACGTTGAGGACCATGTCGAGTTCCGTCGCCCCGTCGCGGACGGCCTGCTGCGCCTCGAACGCTTTCACGGGCGCGCGGCTCGCGCCGAACGGGAAGCCGAGCACGGTGCAGACCGCCGGGACCGCGCCGCGCAGCGCCTCGGCGGCGAGCGGGACGTAGCACGGGTTGACGCACACGCTCGCGAAGCAGTGGGCGCGGGCCTCGGCGCAGAGCGCGCGGATCGCGTCAGCCGTGGTGTCCGGCTTCAGCACGGTGTGGTCGATGAGCCGGGCGATCGGCGGGGCGAGGGCGCAGGCGTCCGACGGCTCGGCCTGCGCGCCCGTCGCCGTCTCCGACGCCCGCATCCCGACGCGGCACGCGCCGACGCCGACCATCCGTTCGAGCGTGCGCTGGAGTTCGTCGTCGGCCGAGGAGCCGGCGCGGGGCGTCCACCCTTCGAGGCGGCGGATGAGGTCTTGCTTTTCCTGTTCGGTCACGGGGACGTGGGGCGATGTGAGTGTTCGGACGTGGGGACGAAAGGTAGCGACGGACCGTTCATTCTACGAGTCGGTATTCCACCCGCTCCGACCCAACGACCGCGTAGAACCCGAAGGTCAGCGCACCGCCGACCGCAGCGAGAGATACGAGATACACACACAGATCATCGATGAGTATGTCGTCGTCGTTGCAACTCAGCGCGGTACCGAGTCCGAAAAAGGCCGCTCCGACACCCGCCCACAGCTTCACGTTCGATGCTCGGGGATCCACGACGAGGGCGCGGACGCTGTCCGTCGGCACCGAGCGCGGCGTGTCTTCCGCGAGCCAGCGTGTCGAGTCTTCGTGTACGCGGAGGCGGGTGCCGCGCTCACGCGCGACGCCGTGAACGACCTCGACCGTCTTGCCGCCGAGATCCTCCGTCACCCCAGCCAGCGCCTCCGCGTCGGACCGGCTCACGGTGTGGACCGACGTGCAGCCGACGCCCAGGACGCCGGCGAGCGCAATGACGAAGAGGTGAGCGACAGCCACGTTCACGCGCCCGGCCTCCCCCACTCGCCTACGCATCCTCCAACGCCTCGTCGAGGTTGTACTTCTTCCGCTTCTCCCACAGCGTCTTCTTCGAGATGCCGAGGAGGCGGGAAACCTCGGCGTACGACGTGTCCGTGGTCTCGAGGATGTGGCGGATGTACTGGTGCTCCAGCTCTTCGAGCGAGCCGCCGCTGCGGAAGCGGAAGTAGCCGTCGGCGTTGTCGTCGCCGAAGCCTTCGGTCTTGAGCAGGACGAGGTCGCTCGCGTCGAGCGTGTCGCCGCGTGTGAAGATCAGCGCCCGTTCGAGCACGTTGCGCAGCTCGCGGACGTTGCCTGGCCAGTCGTGCTCGAGCAGCTTCTGCTCGGCCTCCGGCGTGAAGCGCTCGACGTTCCGCTTCAGCTCCTTGTTGAACGACTCCACGACCTCTTTGGCGATGAGGAGCACGTCCTTCCCCATCTGCCGCAGCGCGGGCAGCCGGAGCGAGACGACGTTGATGCGGAAGAAGAGGTCTTTGCGGAACGCCTTCTCCGCCACGCGCTCTTCGAGGTTCGCGTTCGTCGCGCAGACGATCCGCGTCGTGACGCGGATGTCGTCGGTGCCGCCGAGGCGGCGGAACGTCCGGCTCTCCAAAAACGAGAGGAGCTTGGCCTGGAGCGGGATCGACATCGAGTCGATCTCGTCGAGGAAGAGCGTGCCGCCGTCGGCGATTTCGAGGAGGCCGGTTTTGGAGGCGCGAGCATCGGTGAAGGCGCCCTTCTCGTAGCCGAACAGCTCGGACTCGAGGAGGTTGTCGGGGAGCGCGGCGCAGTTGATCTCCATGAACCGCCCGGCGTTCCACTCCGAGCTGAAGTGGATCGTCTTGGCGACGAGGTTCTTCCCCGTCCCCGTCTCGCCGCGGATGAGGACGATCGTGTTCGGGATGTCGCTGAGCGTCTCGATCGTCTCGCGGACCTTATCCACCTCGGCGCTCGTGCCGACGATCTTGCCGACGTCGTGCGCCTTTTTCTGCGCCTTCTTGATCTGCTTCAGCTCCTGCTTGTCGCTGTAGAGGTCGAGCGCCTTGTGGAGCAGGGCGCGCATCTCCTCCAGGTTGACCGGCTTCTGGAGGTAGTGGAACGCCCCGAGCCGCATCGCCTCGACGGCCGTCTGCACCGACGAGTGCGCCGTCATCATGATGACGGGGAGCGTGAGGTCCCGCTCGCGGAGCGCTTCGAGGAGGTCGATGCCGGACATGTCTGGCATCATGAGGTCCGTCAGGATGAGGTCCGGCGGGCCGTCGGAATCGATCGTCTCCAGCATCGCGACGGGGCTCACGAACGACGAGGCGTCGTAGCCGTCGCGGCGGAGCACGGTGGCGAAGAGGTCGCCGATCTTGGGGTCGTCGTCGACGACGCAGATGGTCTTTTTACTCATATATCGTGGCAGACGCTATCAATAAACAGGCAGTTTGCACCAGAAGATAAACCGTTTCTATTCGTAATCCCTCCCTCTTTTTCGAGCACGAGGCCTAGATGCGAGGCCCGACGCGGAGCATCCGGAACGCCGCCGGCTGCACCTCCACCTCGACCTCGACGGCCGACCGCGTCAGCACCTCGCCGTCGACGTGGATCGGGACGCCGGCCGAAAGGCGGAGCGTGAGGGCTTCGAGCCGGTCCATCCGCACCTCGGGCTCGTGGAGGTGGCGCCCGGCGATGGCTTTGGGCAGGAGCCGCGAGATGCGAGCGAGTGAGAGCGGGCCGGAGACGAGGCAGAGGTCGAGCAGGCCGTCGTCGATGCGGGCGTCGGGCGTGAGGCGGAAGCCGCCGCCGACGGAGGTCCCGTTGCTGACGGCGGCGAGGAAGAACGGCCCCGCGTACATCGGTGGCTCTGCCGTGGGCTGCGGTTCACCGGCGGCGACGGGCTCCCGACGGCGCACCTCGACGTCGGGCTGCTGCCAGATCCGCAGCGCCTTCGCCACGGCCATGACGTAGCCCGAGATGCCACGGAAGACTTTGAACTGCGCGGCCTCGGCCGCCACGAGCGCGTCGAACCCGATCCCGACGGCGTTTACGAACACGGCCTCGTGGATGTGGTGGACGTCGCCCGCATCCCGCCACCGCACGATCCCGGCGTCGACGGGCACGACGTCGGCGGCGAGGAGGGCGCGGACGGCGTCGGAAGGCCGCTTCGGGACGCCGAGTTGGTGCGCGAAGTCGTTGCCGGTGCCGAGCGGCAGCACGCCGAAGGGCGTGGCATGGGCGTTGCCGAGTAGCCCCGTCGCCACCTCCTGCACGGTGCCGTCGCCGCCACCCGCGATCACGGCGTCGAATTGCGTCGCGGCGCGGCGGGCGAGCGTGGCCGCGTGGTTCGGCCGCTCGGTCGCGATGATCTCGAACGGGACGCCCGACGCTTCGAGTGCTTCCCGGAGTTGGGCACGGGCGCGCCCGGCGCGGCGGTTGCCGGCCGCGGGGTTGAGGATGACGGCGACGGAGCGAAAAGGCATCGGCGGAGAGGCGAGCGCGGCGAAGCGCTCAAGGTACGGCGGCCTCGCGTCACAGGCCGATGCCCGGCCGTCCGCGTTACCTTCCGGCCTCCGTCCCCCGATCCCCGTATGCCGCTGCCCGTCCGTCTCTGTCTTCTGCTCGCCGCCCTGTTTGCCACGGGCTGCGGCGAGCGCGACGCCGCCTCCGCGCCCGCCGCGCCGACGCCCACCGACGACCTCGGCCGCGCCGTCGCTGTCGCTCCGCCCGTTGGCCGCGTGCTGACGCTCGCGCCGAACCTGACGGAGATCCTCTTCGCGGCAGGCGGCGGCGCTGCCCTCGTTGGCGCGAGCCAGGCCGACGACTTCCCCGCCGAGGTCGCCGCGCTCCCCCGCTACGGGACGTACCCGCTCGACCTCGAAGCCGTCGTCGCGCTCCGGCCCGACCTCGTGCTCGCGACGAATCAGGTCAACAACCCCGACGACGCCCGCCCCCTCGCCGAAGCCGGCGTGCCGACGTACTTCTTTTCGTTCGAGACGCTCGACGACGTGCAGCGCGCGCTACGCCGCGTCGGCGAACTCGTCGGCACCGAAGCCCGCGCCGACGCCGCGGCTGATTCGTTCGAGACGCGACTCCAACGCCTCGCCGCTCGCACCGATTCGCTCGCTCGGCCGCGCACGCTGCTGCTGATCGGCGACGAGACGCTCTTCGCGTTCGGCAGCGCGTCGTACACCCAGCAGATGATCGCGCTTGCGGGCGGCGAGAGCGTGACGGCACACTTCGACGGCGAGGCCGTCACGCTCTCCGACGAGTTCGTGCTCGAAGCCGCGCCCGACGTCATCGTCGGCACGTTCGGGGCGGACACCGACGCGGCTCGCCTGCTCGCGCTCCACCCGGCGTGGGCGTCCGTCCCCGCCGTCGCCGCCGGCCGCGTCCACTCCGTCGACCCGGACCTCGTGCTCCGCCCCGGCCCCCGCCTCGCCGACGGCACCGAGACGCTCGCCCGCCTGCTCCACCCCGTGGCGTTTGGTGATCCATCCGGCGGAGGGACGCTGTGAACCGCGCGGGGCTCGTCGGGCTCGGGCTCGTCGTCGCCCTCGTCGTGTCCCTCGCCGTCGCCGTGGCGTTCGGGAGCGCGGACGTAGCGCTCGGCGACGTCGGCCGCGCCGTGCTCCACCGGCTGACGGCGGGGGCCGTCGCACCACCGGGCGAGGTGGCCGACGTGATCGTGTGGACGCTCCGGCTACCGCGCGCGCTCCTCGCCGCGCTCGTCGGCGGCGGACTCGCCGTGATCGGCGTGGCGATGCAGGCGCTCGTGCGCAACCCGCTCGCCGAGCCGTACATCCTCGGCGTGTCGAGCGGGGCCAGCGCGGGTGTGTCGCTGTTCTACCTCGGCTTCCTCCCGCCCCTCCTGACGCGGACGCTCTCACTCTCGCTCGCGGCGTTCCTCGGCGCGCTCGCCGCCATGCTCGTCGTCTACCTCGTCGCCCGGCAGGGCCCGCGCATCTCGACGGCGCGGCTCCTCCTCGCGGGCGTCGCCGTCTCCGCGTTCCTCGCCGCGCTGACGGCGTTCGTCACCTTCGCCTCGCCGGACCCGAACAAGATCCGCACGGTCCTCTTCCTCCTCCTCGGCTCGTTCGCCGGAACGACGTGGGGCGGCGTCGCGCTCCCCGCCGCCGGCGCGCTCCTCGGGCTCGCCGTGCTGTGGGTGCTCGCCCGCCCGCTCGACGCGTTGCTGACGGGCGAGGAGCCCGCGCAGAGCCTCGGCGTCCCAGTCGAGGGGCTGAAGCGGACGCTCGTCGGGCTCGCGGCGCTCGTCACCGGCGTGCTCGTCGCGGCGAGCGGGATCATCGGGTTCGTCGGGCTCATCGTCCCGCACGCGGTCCGCTTCGTCGTCGGCGTCGGGCACCGGCGCGTCGTGCCGCTCTCGTTCGCCGCCGGCGCGCTCTTCCTCGTGTGGGCCGACCTCGCCGCGCGCACGATCCTGCCCGATCAGGAGGTGCCCGTCGGCGTGCTAACCGCGCTCTGCGGGGTGCCGTTCTTCCTCGCCCTCCTCCGCCGCTCCGGGGTGTGACGCGGGACGATCGACCCGAACGCCGTACTTTGCCCCCATCGAATCTTCCCGGTCGGGGTGCAACCTGTGGGCCGCAACGCCGGTAGCATCTTTCAGGAATAAGTGAAACACCGCATGGAGCCCACAACCACCGCCGCCGCCGCTCGGACCGCCGCTCTCGACCGGCCCTCCTCCCCGTCGCTCACCTCGATCCGCCGCCCGGTCGAGGACGAGCTCGACGCGTTCCGGAGCTACTTCCGCGACTCCATGCGCTCGCGCGTGGGGATCCTCGACAAGATCACGCGCTACGTCCTCCGCCAGAAAGGGAAGGAGATCCGGCCCGTCCTCGTCCTCCTCTCGGCGCAGCTCTGCGGCGGCATCACCGAGCGGAGCTACCGCGCCGCCGCCCTCGTCGAGCTCCTCCACACCGCCACCCTCGTCCACGACGACGTGGTCGACGACGCCGAGCGCCGGCGCGGGCTGTTCTCGATCAACGCGCTGTGGAAGAACAAAATCGCCGTGCTCCTCGGCGACTTCCTCCTCTCGCGCGGGCTCCTCCTCGCCCTCGACCATAAGGACTACGACCTGCTCCACACCGTCTCCGACGCCGTCCGCCGGATGTCCGAGGGCGAGCTGCTCCAGATCGAGAAGTCGCGCCATCTCGACATCGACGAGGAGACGTACTTCCGCATCATCTCCGACAAGACGGCCTCGCTCATCTCTGCCTGCACGACCTGCGGCGCCGTCTCCGCCACCGACGACGCCGACGACATCGTCGCCCTCCGCGAGATCGGCGAGAAGCTCGGCCTCGCCTTCCAGATCCGCGACGACCTCTTCGACTTCGGCGACGTGGACGTGGGCAAGCCGCTCGGCATCGACCTGCAGGAGAAGAAGATGACGCTCCCGCTCATCGTCGCCCTCCGCGAAGCCGACGACGCGGAGCGGAAGCGGATTCTGAAGGTCGTCAAGAAGTCGAAGAAGAGCCGCGACGACATCCACGCCGTCGGCGAGTTCGTCCGCCGGATGGGCGGGCTCACGTATGCCCGCGACCGGATGCAGACGCTCGCCGCCGAAGCCGCCGAGTCCCTCGCCGCCTTCCCCCCGACTGAGGCGCGCGACGCCCTCCTCGACCTCGCCGCCTTCATCGTCGCGCGGAAGAAGTGATGGTCTCGCGCTGACCCAACCCGGAACGGTGGCGCCATCCTGTAGAGACGCAGCATGCTGCGTCTCTACGTGTATTTTGACGCGTCTCTCATTGCCCCATCGCCCCTCTCGATTATGATACTCCACCTCCTCGGCACCGGCGCGGCCGTCTCCGATCCCCACCGCACGACGACGATGCTCGCCGTCTCCGACGGTACCTCCACCCTCGCGATCGACTGCGGCGGCGACCTCGTCCAGCGGATGATGGCGGCGGGCATCGACCTCGCCACGCTCGACGGACTCGTCGTCACGCACGAGCACCCGGACCACGTCAGCGGCTTCCCGCTCTTCATGGAGAAGCTGTGGCTCTTGGGCCGGAGCCGGCCGATCCCGGTCTTCGGCATCGCCCCGGCGCTCGCGCAGGCCCGGAAGCTGTGGGAGGCGTTCGACACGACTTCGTGGGACACGCCGCAGATCGACTGGCGCGAGGTGGCGCACGAGCCCGACGCCGAGGTACTCGCGAGCGACGCATGGCGCATCACGGCATCGCCCGTGGACCACGCCGTCCCGACGATCGGTCTGCGGATCGAGCACGCGGAGACCGGCCGCGTGATCGCGTACTCGTGCGACACCGCCCCGTGCGAGCACGTCGTCGAGCTCGCGCGCGACGCGGGGCTGCTTGTCCACGAGGCGACAGGCCATCAGCCGGGCGTCCATTCTTCGGTGGAAGAGGCCGGCGAGATCGCAGCCAAGGCGGGCGCGCACCGGCTCCTCCTCGTCCACCTCCCCCCCGGCCTCACCGACGACGACCTCGAACCCGCCCGGCGCTGGTTCACCGAGGTGGAGTTCGGCGAGGAGTTGGAGGCCTATCCGATCTAGCCGGCCCTGTGCAGCGCGCCATTTCATAGAAAAATACCTTTATGGCGCAGGGCAATCGTGCTATCCTCCGGTCCGTTGATACCGGTACCCTTCGGGGGCCGGTTTTTTTAGCATCGTCTGGCAGGGAGCGACGCGCCGACGGGACGCCTCGCGATCCGGCGCGCCTCCTCCGCAGACAAAAAACGAGCAGGCCAGTATGGGCGTAATGACCAAGATGCGGGAGAGCACCGGAGTCGTTCTCTGGATTCTCGTCCTCGCGTTCGGTGGACTCTGGGTACTTCAGGATTCGGGAGCCCTCGACAACATCGGGTTCCAGCAGCGGCAGAACATCGCGATCGTCGATGGCGAGCCGATCACCTACCAGGAGTACACGCAGGCGCTCGAGCAGGAAGTTCGGGCGTACCAGCAGCGTAGCGGCGAGCCCGCCTCGCAGGCCGTCCGCGACCAGTACGCCGACGTGATCTACGACCGCCTCATCGAGAACCGGCTCCGCGAGCGCGAGATGGACCGGCTCGGCATCACCGTCACCGACGCCGAGGTCCGCGCCATGTTCATGGGGGCGAACCCCGACCCCATCGTCGCCCAGCTCTTCCCCGACGGCCAGGGCGGGATCAACCGCGCCCAGCTCCAGAGCGTCGTCGACAACCCCGAGGCCACGGCCGACCTCATCGCGATCGAGGACTACCTCCGCGCCAAGCGCCGCGCCGAGAAGCTCAACGCCCTCCTCGGCGCCGCCATCCGCGTCACCGACGCCGAGATCAACGCCGAGTTCGTCCGCCGCAACCAGACGGCGCAGGGGCAGTACGTCGCCCTCCGCTACGCCGACATCTCGGACAGCACCGTCGCCGTGACCGACCGCGACCTCCAGGCGTTCTACGACGACAACCGCGAGGAATTTGCCCGCGAGCGGACGGCCACCATCGACTTCGTCGCGCTCTCGCAGGAGCCCAGCGCCGAGGACTCGGCCTCCGTGATCAACGAGCTCCGCGAGCTCCGCTCCAGCTTCGCCGCCGCCACCGACGACTCGATGTTCGTCGCGCAGAACTTCTCGCTCATCCCCTACACCGGCGAGTACGTGAACGCGGGCAGCATCGCACCGGAAGTCGCCGAAGCCGTGTTCTCTGACCCGACCGAAGGCCGCATCGTCGGCCCCGTGCTCGTGGGTGACGAGGCGCAGCTCGTGAAGATCACTGGCGTCCGCGAGGCCGTGGCGCCCGCCGTCCGCGCCCGCCACATCCTCATCGGCCAGCGCGGCGATCCAGAGGAGGAGCGGGCCGCGCAGCGCCAGCAGGCCCTCGACATCCAAAGCCGAATCGCGGCGGGCGAGAGCTTCGAGACGCTCGCGCGCCAGTACTCGCAGGACCCCGGCAGCGCGAGCCGCGGCGGCGACCTCGGGTGGTTCGGCCGCGAGCAGATGGTCGCGCCGTTCGCCGAAGCCGCCTTCTCCGCGAACGTCGGCGAGGTCGTCGGGCCGGTCGAGACCGAGTTCGGCTACCACCTCATCCGCGTGACCGAGCGCGCCGAGCGCGAAGTCCAGCTCGCCCAGGTCGCCCAGACGGTCGGGACCACGTCCGCCACGCTGCGGAAGGTCCGTGACAAGGCCGACGACCTGAAGTACTTCACCGAGGAAGGGGGCGACTTCGCCGCCGAAGCCGAGCGCCAGAGCCTCGGCCTCCAGCAGGCCGTCGTGCAGGGCGATCAGCAGTTCATCCCCGGCCTCGGCAACAGCCGCGCCGTGCGCAGCTTCATCCAGCGCGCCGAGCCCGGCGCCATCTCCGACGTGATCGACACGGGCACAGCGTTCGTCGTCATCCGCGTGACGGACGTGCAGCCCGAGGGCTACCGCTCGTTCGACGAGGTCCGCGCCGAGATCGAGCCGCGCGTGCTCCGCGAGAAGAAGCAGGCCATCCAAACCGCCAAGCTCGAAGAAGCCCTCGCCTCGGGCGGCTTCGACCAGCTCGCGGCGAACGTCGGTGCGCCCGTCCGCAACACGCAGGCCATCAGGATGACGCAGCTCGTCGTGCCGGGCCTCGGGCGCGAGCCGGTCTTCGTCGGCACGCTGATGGGTCTCGACGAGGGCGAGACCTCGCGAGCCGTCGCGGGCGAGAACGCCGCCTTCGTGATCAAGTCTACGAGCGTGACCCCGGCCGACCCGTCTGCGATGTCCGCCGACCAGCGCCAGCAGCTCCGCACCGAGCTGCTGAACCAGCAGCGCCAGCGCGTGCAGAACCAGTGGCTCCAGAAGCTCCGCGACGCGGCGGAGATCGAGGACCACCGCTCGCTGTTCTTCTGAGGGGTCGAGCGTCCAGGGTCGGGGGTCGGGAGTCCGGTAGAACGCCAACGGACTCCCGACCCCCGACTTCGTACTCCCGACCCGCTACACCTCCAGCGTGCCCTGATACACCGTCTCGGCCGGGCCTTCGAGCCAGAGGTCGCGGACGTGCGCGTGCTCGTTGATCGCGAAGCCGACGCGGAGCGTGCCGCCACGCGCGACGACCTCGACCGTCTCCCCGTCGACGCGGTCCATCAGCCGCGCCACGACGGCCGCCGCGAGCGCGCCGGTGCCGCACGCCAGCGTCTCTGCCTCGACGCCCTTCTCGAACGTGCGGATCTGCACCCGCGCCCCGCCATCGTCTGCCGACGCATCGAGGATCTGGACAAAGTTGACGTTCGCGCCCTCCGGCGCGAGGGCGGGGTCTCGACGGATGCGCGGCCCGATCTTGTCGACGTTCGCCGTCGCCACGTCGCGGACGAACACGACGGTGTGGTCGGTGCCGGTCCAGACGTACGGGACCGAGCCGCCGGCTTCGAGCGCGCGCTCGGCATCGAACCGCTTCGGCGGGGGGACGAAGAGCCGCACCGGCGCGTCGGCGGCGGCGGGCACGGAGACGCGGTACATGCCGTCGTCGGACTGGAACGTGAGCGGCTCGGCGGTGAGCCCGGCGGCGCGGGCGAAGCGGGCGAGGCAGCGCGCGCCGTTGCCGCACATCCCTGCGCGCGAGCCGTCCGGATTGTGGTAGTCCATCCGGTAGTCGACGCCATCCTCCTCGGCGGGGCTGAGCGCGAGCAGGCCGTCCGCGCCGACGCCGAAGCGGCGCGGGCAGAACCGCCGCGCGAGGTCGGCGAGCTCGTCGCGGGTGAAGTGGAGGAACCGGTTGTCGACGACGATGAAGTCGTTGCCGGCCCCGTGCATCTTCGTGAACGGGACGACGAGATTGGGCATGAGGAGTGCGGGTGCGGTGAGAGGGATGGGTTAAGTTAGCAGTGACCGCCCCCCGCTGCCTTCGCCGCGCCTCCTCAGAATCCGGGGAGCCTCCGCCGCCGACGGGCATTCAACCCGCCCCTCCCCTCCACTCCACGCTTCCCATTCGTTTGGCTGAAAAGACCCTGACCATCGAGGGCGTCGAGCCGCTCCTGTTGTTCGGCTTCAACGACACCTACCTCCGCAAGATCGAAGCCGCCTTCGCGGACACCCGCATCACCGCGCGCGGCCACCAGCTCATCCTCCGCGGCGACGACGACGCAATCCAGCGCATCGAGCAGATCCTCACCGAGCTGACCCGCGTGCTCACGCGCAACGGCAACCTCACCGAGCGCGACATCGATACGGTCCTCGACCTCACGATGGTCAGCAACCGGATCCCGCGCGCCGACACCGCCGACGTCATCCTCTTCACGCCGACGGGCGGCGTCGTCAAGGCCAAGACGCCGGGGCAGGTCCGCCTCGTCGCGGCGGCGCGGCGGAACGACATCGCGTTCGCGATCGGCCCGGCGGGCACGGGGAAGACGTACACCGCCGTCGCCCTCGCCGTCTCCGCGCTGAAGAGCCACCAGGTCAAGAAGCTCATCCTGAGCCGCCCCGCCGTCGAGGCCGGCGAGAGCCTCGGCTTCCTCCCCGGCGACTTCCGCGAGAAGATCGACCCCTATCTCCGGCCGCTCTACGACGCGCTCGAGGACATGATCCGCCACGAGAAGCTCGCTGCCTACCTCGACCAGAACACCGTCGAGATCGTCCCGCTCGCCTACATGCGCGGGCGCACGCTGAGCAACGCGTTCGTGATTCTCGACGAGGCGCAGAACGCGACGGCCGCGCAGATGAAGATGTTTCTGACCCGGCTCGGCCCCGGCTCCCGCTGCATCATCACCGGCGACGTGACGCAGACCGACCTCCCGCGCACGGCCGACAGCGGGCTCGTCCAGGCGACGCGAATTCTGCAAGGCGTCGAGGGCATCGACTTCGTCGAGTTCGACAAGGGCGACGTGGTCCGGCACCGGCTCGTGAAGGACATCATCGAGGCCTACGAGAAGCACACCGAGCAGGAGGCGGCGTGATCCCGTACGGCGACCTCCGCATCCACCCGCTCCCCGAGGGCCGGTTCACCGTCGGCGTGGACAAGCGGTTCGTGCCGCACACGGACGGCGAACCGTTCCCAAAAGGGACGCTGTTCATCTCCGTCACCCCGTTCCTCGTCGAGACGCCAAGCGAACTGCTGCTGCTCGACACCGGGCTCGGCGAGTACGCCGTGGGCCGCGACGCGACGTTCCTCGTCGACGGCATCCGCCGGGCTGGCTTCGAGCGGGAGGACGTGACGCGCGTGCTCCTCTCCCACCTCCACTTCGACCACAGCGGCGGCGCCGTCCTCTCCGCCGGCGGCTTCGACCAGCCGACGTTCCCCAACGCGGTCCACGTCGTGCAGCGCGGCGAGATCGACGCGCCGTATGAGGGCGTATCGGAGGAGGCGCGGGACCGGGTGATCCACGCGCTGGAAACGGCCGGCCAACTCGTCACCGTCGAGGGCGACGGGTTTCTCACAGACGAGATCGAGTACCGCCACACGGGCGGGCACTCGCGCGATCACCAGATCTTCCGGCTCCACACGGGCGGGCGCATCGCCGTCTTCGGCGGCGACGTGGTGCCGAGCCCCGGCCACCTCCGCCGCCGCTTCCGCGCGAAGTACGATTACGACGCCGAGCGTTCGCTCGTGGAGCGGACGAGGATCATCGAAGAGGCGGCCGACCACGGGCACCTCCTCCTCCTCTACCACTCGCCCGAAGAGCCCGCCGCCCACGTCAGCGACCTCGGCGGCCCGCAGGGCTACCTCGTCGAGCAAGTGATGGGGTAGGAGCCGACGATGTGGGAGTCGATGAGGCTACGCATCGAAGAGCCGACGCGTCTTTTGTCCCCTCGACTCATCGACTCCCCAACTCATCGCCTCCTTCCACGACGGCGAGGAGTTCGGATAGCATCATCGCCGTCGCGCCCCAGATCTCGAAGTCTCCGAAGGCGAAGTACGGGATCTCGATCTCCCGCCCGCCCAGCGTCCACAGCGCCGACGTGCGCGCGTCCGTGTCGAGGAGAGCCGGGAGCGGGACTTCGATGATGAGGTCCACCTCCTCCTCCTGCGGCCGAAAAAAGGGCCGCTCCGGGAGCGCGGCGACGACGGGCGTGACGGTGAAGTCCGACGGCGGGATGTAGAGGTCCGTGAGCGTGCCGAGCACGTCGACGGCGCCGCGGTCCACGCCGACCTCTTCCCACCCTTCTCGGAGCGCGGCTTCCACCGGCGTCTCGCCCGGCTCGATCCGGCCGCCGGGGAACGAGATCTGGCCGCTGTGCGCCTTCAGGTCCTCGTGCCGCTGCGTGAGCACGACGGCCACAGTTCCGTCGAATGGGTAGAGCAGGGCGAGTACGGCGGCGCGGCGGGCGTTGCGCTGCGCCTCGTGCCACTGGTCCGGCTCGCCGCGTTGCGGTGGCGACATGCGGAGCTGCGCGGCGAGCCCCGGCAGCGGATGCTGGAGCCGGGCGCGCAGCGCCGTGGCGAGGTCCGAGAGCGGCGGCAGCGTCACCCCTGATCCCGGTCCACGACCGCGTCGCGTTGGATGAGCGTCGGAGAGGACTGTGCCGTCGGCGTCACGATCATCTCGGCGATGTTGACGTGCGGAGGGCGGCCCGCGCAATACACCACCGCGTCGGCGATGTCCTCGGGCTGGAGCGGTGTCGTCGTGTTGTAGACGGGGTCCGCCCGCTCCTTGTCGCCGTCGAAGCGGACGAGCGAGAAATCGGTCTCGACGAGGCCGGGGTCGACGGTCGAGACGCGGATCGGGGTGCCGTGGAGGTCGACCTTCAGCCCTTGCGTGATCGCGCCGACGGCGTGCTTCGTCGCGCAGTAGACGACGCCACCCCCGTAAACGCCGTGCCCCGCCGTCGAGCCGATGTTGACGACGTGGCCGCACCCGCGCGCGAGCATCCCCGGCACGACGGCGGCGGTGACGTAGAGCAGCCCCTTCACGTTCGTGTCCACCATCGCGTCGATCTGGTCCGGCGTGTTCTCCCACACAGGCGCGAGGCCCTTCGCGAGCCCCGCGTTGTTCACGAGCACGTCAATGGTCTGCCACTCCTCGGGCAGTCCATCGATCGCCGCCTTCACGGCATCCGCGTCGCGCACGTCGAGCACGAGCGGGTACGTCTCGGCGCGGTGGTGCATTTGGAACTGCGCGACCATCCGCTTGAGCAGGCGCTCGCGGCGGGCGCAAAGGATCACGCGCGAGCCGACGCGGGCGAACGCCTCGGCGCAGGCCGCGCCAATGCCGGCGGAGGCGCCGGTGATGAGGACGGTGGCGTTACGGAGGTTCTTCATGAGGTCGCGTAGTCGTAGAACCCACGGCCGGACTTGCGGCCGAGGCGGCCCGCCGTCACCATCTTCCGCAGGAGCGGGCACGGACGGTACT
Source organism: Rhodothermales bacterium (assembly GCA_039944855.1). Taxonomy (NCBI): domain Bacteria; kingdom Pseudomonadati; phylum Rhodothermota; class Rhodothermia; order Rhodothermales; species Rhodothermales bacterium. The sequence goes on from JBDUXZ010000005.1 coordinate 461,633, forward strand.
TCGAGTCGCCGAGTTCGCGGTGGAGCACTTCCATGATCGAGAGGCACACGTCGAGGCCGATGAAGTCGGCGAGCGTCAGCGGCCCCATCGGGTGCGCCATGCCGAGCTTCATCACCGTGTCGATGTCCTCGGGCTCGGCGACGCCCTCCATCACGCAGTAGATCGCCTCGTTGATCATCGGCATCAAGATGCGGTTCGAGACGAAGCCGGCGTAGTCGTTGACCTCGACGGGGGTCTTGCCGAGCTTCTGCGAGAGGTCGTAGACGGCCTGGAACGTCGCGTCGGAGGTTTCGAGCCCGCGCACGATCTCGACGAGCTTCATCACCGGCACCGGGTTGAAGAAGTGCATCCCGATCACCTGCGTCGGTCGCCCCGTCTCGGCCGCGATCTGCGTGATCGAGATCGACGACGTGTTGGAGGCGAGGATGCACGACGGCTTCGTGGCCGCGTCGAGCGCGCGGAAGATCTCGGCCTTGATCGCCGGGTTCTCCGTCGCCGCTTCGACGACGAGGTCGGCCTGCGCAACGTCTTTGGCGAGGTCGGTCGCGCAGCGGATTCGCGCGAGCGTCGCGACCTGCTCCTGCTCGGTGATCTGCTCTTTCTTGACCTGGCGACCGAGGTTCTTCTCGATCTGTGCGAGGCCCGCGTCGAGGCGGCTCTGGTCTACGTCGATGAGGGTAACGTCGTGGCCGGCGAGGACGAAGACGTGGGCGATGCCGTTGCCCATCGTGCCGGCGCCGATGACGGCGATGTGGTTGATGCTCATGAGTGATGCGTGTTAGCGATTAAAAAGAGAGGCCGAGGCGGAGGTCGAACGTGCGGTTGCGCACCTGTTCGTCGCCTCCGAAGAAGGTGTAGGCGGGCGTGATGTCGCCGTTGTAGCGAAGCTCTGCGATCAGCGGCACGGGCAGCAACCGCGCGAAGTCGAGGCCGATGCCTGCCGCCACCCCGAGCACGAGGGGGCTGAAACTGCGGGAGAGAAACACGGAGGGCTCGTCCGAATCGGCCGAGGCTTCCTCGAAGCTGAACGTTTCCCCGAGGAACAGATCAGCGCGCGGCCCGGCGAACGCGAACAGACGGAGTCCGCCGTCGCCGAGCGTGTTCGCGTACTGAGGGGCGGCGAGCAGGAAAATGTAATTGAAGCGGGAGTCGAACTCGCCGCGGGCTGCCTCGCTGAAGTCTTCGCCGCGGCTCCCCTTCGCATGGTATCCGATCTCTCCTAGGAAATCCATGGTCCCCGAGAGCGGCGACGTGACGAAGAAGCTGCCGGTGGCTCCCCACCGCGCATCGCCCGACCCACGGTTGTGCAATTCTGCGGCCGTGACTCCGAGTTTCACCCCGTAGCCTAGCCGCTCTTGCGCCTGCGCGGGTTGAAGGCCGACCGCGAACAGCAAGAGCAGAGCATAGCGTCGAAATGCCATCATACGTGGAGCGATCAGATCAGAAAGAGAGGCCGGCGCGGAGGCTGAACGTACGGAAACGAGAATCACCGTTCCGTAAACTCCGGGCCGGTGTCACGTCGGCATCGTAGCGCAGTTCGATCAGGAGAGGCATTGATACCGCATCCGCCAGATCGAGGCCTATGCCTGCAGAAACCCCGAAGACGATGGACTCGAACCCGGGCGTGTCAAACGGAAGCTCTACCGTCTCCCGCTCACCATCGACCGTCGCCACCACCCGCTCGGCGGCGAGCAGGTCGAGCCGTGGCCCGAGAAAGGCGTAGAACCGAAGTCCACCCGAACCCAACGTGGCGGCGTATTGCGGAGCGATCAAGAGCGAAGCGTAATCGTATTGGAAATCGGCATCGGTGAACCGCCGGGTATTATTCTCATCCCTGAACTCGCCTGCCTCATAGCCTTTCCGGTAGTAGTCGGCTGCCACGAGCGCGCGCCACGCGCCGCGTACAGGGACGGCGGCGAAGACGCCGGCGTTCAGCCCGAAACGGCTTTCGAGTCCTCCCCCATTCGTCCCATTGGAGAAACGGAGTTCGGCGGAGGTGGCGCCGAGCTTGAGCCCGAAGCGAGCGCCGTCCTGCGCCTGAACCGGCCACGCAGCGCACGCGAGCAGCAGAAGGGTAGTGATGCGAGCGATGCTCATAGGAGGTGCGGGGGTTGGGGGAGACACAGCATGGCGGCTAGCGGGGCGGCGTCGCGGGCTGACTCCACACGAACGCGCCGTCAGGGTCGATGTAACCCTCGCGGTCGCCGTCACGGACGAAGGCGAGGCCGTCGCGGAACGAGCGGGCGTAGTCGTAGCGGAGCGGGATCACTTCGGCGCCGTCGGCATCGACGAAGCCGAACTGCCCGCCGCGTTGCACGAGGGCGCGGCCGTCGGAGAACTCGGAGGCGAAGTCGTACTGCGCGGGGACGATAACGCGCCCATCGCGGTCGACGAACCCCCACTGCCCGGCGCGGCGGACGGGCGCACGGGCTTCGCTGAACGCCCCGGCGCGACCGAACTGCGGCGGAATGACGAGCGCCCCCGTCGTGTCGATGTAGCCGTACCGGTCGTCGAGCACGACGGCGGCGCGGCCTTCGGAAAAGCCGGAAGCCCAGCGGAATTGCGGCGCGATGGCGACGCGGCCTTCGGTGTCGAGATAGCCCCACCGACGCGCTCGGAACGGCCACGTGCCTACGTTCTGCGCGAAGGGGAGCCGCCCATCGACGAGGCCGAGCACGTTGAGCGCGTTCTCCACCCGGAACGCCATGTCGCCCCCAGCCCCGACGACCTCCCATCCCCCCTCGTCCTGCAACGTCACGCCGAGGAACGCGAGCGCGGACAGCCCGAGCGGGACGTAGCTCCGCGTCCGCATCCGCACGACGGGGGCGAGCGTGCTGTCGCCCGACCGCCCGAAGTCCCGTGCGCGGGATAGCGTCGCGGGCACGATCACGGTGCCGTCGGTGGCGATGAAAGCTTCGAGCAGGCGGGCCTCCGCCGTCGCGGCATCGCTCCCCAACTCGGCGCCCGCCGTCGGGAGGACGACGCGGGCGCGGCCTTCGGCGAAGTCGAACGCTTGCCGATAGACCGGCGAGAGGACGACTGCACCTGCGGGGTCGATGTAGCCGTACCGCCCATCAATTTCGACGCGCGCGAGGCCTTCGGCGAAAGCGTACGCCCCGTCGAACTGCGGCTCGATCACGACCTCCCCCGCCCGGTCGATGTAGCCCCACCGCCCGCGCACGGCGATGGGGAAGCGGTCCGCGCCCGCCGCGACTTGCTCGGCGGGCACCGGAGCCGGCAGCCGATCGGCTACCTCGGGCGGCACCCCGATCGGGACGGCCGTGCAGCCGGCGGCGGCGACAAGCGCGAGCAGGAAAAGCGAGCGCAGCAGACGCATGCCAGGCCTACGGGCGCTCGACGATGAGGGCCGTCGCTTCGCCACCGCCGATGCAGATGGCGGCGAGGCCGCGCTTGGCGTCGCGCTGCTCCATCGCGTAGAGCAGCGTCGTGAGAATGCGCGCGCCGGAGGCGCCGATGGGGTGGCCGATCGCGACGGAGCCGCCGTTCACGTTCAGCTTCTCCGTCGGAATCCCGAGCGCGTCCTGCGCCGCGAGGCTCACGACGGCGAACGCCTCGTTCACCTCGAAGAGGTCGATGTCGTCGATCGTGAGGCCGGTCTTTTCGAGCACCTTTTCGGTGGCCTGGATCGGCGCGGTCGTGAACTCGACGGGCGGCTTGGCGTGCTGCGCGGACGCGACGATGCGGGCGAGCGGCTTGAGGCTGTGCTCTTTCGCCCAGTCCTCGTCGGCGATGAGGAGCGCGGCGGCGCCGTCGTTGATCGTCGAAGCGTTCGCGGCGGTGACCGTGCCGCCGTCGCGCGTGAAGACCGGCCGGAGCGTCGGGATCTTATCGAAGTTGGTGCGGAACGGCTCCTCGTCCTTGTCGACGACGGTATCGCCCTTGCGGCCCTTGATGGTGACGGGCGCGACTTCGGCGTCGAACCGGCCGCTGTTCACCGACTCCTGCGCGCGCTGATAGCTGAGGACGGAGAACTCGTCCTGCCGCTCGCGCGGGACGTTGCACGTGTCGGCGCAGAGGTCGGCGGCGACTCCCATCGCCTCGCCGCTGTAGGCGTCGGTCAGCCCGTCGTGCTGCATCGCGTCGACGACCTGCCCATTGCCGAAGCCGTAGCCGTAGCGGCCGTTCTGGAGCAGGAACGGCGCCGCCGACATGTTCTCCATCCCGCCCGCGACGACGACCTTCGCGTCGCCCGCGCGGATCGCCTGATCGGCGAGCATGACGGCCTTCATCCCCGAGCCGCAGACCTTGTTGATGGTCATGCACGGCGTCTTGTCCGGCAGCCCGGCCTTGATCGCCGCTTGGCGCGCGGGCGCCTGCCCCACCCCGGCCGTGACGACGCAGCCCATGATCACCTCGTCGACGGCGTCGGGCGCGATACCGGCGCGTTCGAGCGCGGCTTTGATGGCGGTGGCGCCGAGGTCGGGTGCGGATACGTCTTTGAGCGCGCCGCCGAACGAGCCGACGGGCGTGCGGGCAGCGGAGAGGATGACGGAAGCCATGAGTCGATTGGGGATTTCGGAATGGGGATTTGGGATCGGACGCGACCTTTATCGGAGCACCCGTAGCGACGCAACATGTTGCGTCTCCGAACGTGGCACCCCCGGCGAGGCGAGAAGATACCCGGTGCGATCCGGCCAAAAGAGAAGGACGCTAGCCCGAGGCCGCGTCCTTCCGCATTTTTCACCCGCCGACCGCCGATACGTGGGCGAGGGCAGACACACGGGTCTGCCCCTACGTCGTCGCGTTCGTGACGCCGGGGATGTGGGGCTCGGAGATCGGCGTGCCGTCGAGGTCCATGACCTCTTTGGGGTCGTTGTTCTCGTCCACGAGCACGACGCGGGGCCGGTGGCTCTGCGCCTCCTCCGGCGTCATCTCGGCGTAGGCGATCACGATGATCTCGTCGCCGGGGGCGTTGAGGCGGGCGGCGGGGCCGTTGAGGCAGACCGTCCGGCTCCCGCGCTCGGCGGGGATCGTGTACGTCTCGAGGCGGGCACCGTTGTTCACGTTGACGACCTGCACCTTCTCGTAGGGCAGGATCTTCGCCGCCTCCAGCAGCTCGGCGTCGAGCGTGATGGAGCCTTCGTAGTAGAGGTCGGCTTCGGTCACCGTGAGGCGGTGGAGCTTCCCTTTAAAGAGGGTAATCGTCATGGGCGAGCGGTCGACCGGCGCGAGGCCCGTCAGTCGATGGTGAGGAACGTGTTGTCGATCAGGCGGGCGCCGCCGAAGTGGACGGCGAGGGCGGCCAGCGCTTCCTGTCCCGGCCGGAGCCGGTCGATGGGCTGGAGCGTCTCGGTATTCACGACCTCGGCGTATTGCAGCCGCGCGAGGGGCGCCGCCGCGATTTTAACCCGCATCGTGTCTACGAGGGTCGATGCCTGCCGTTCCCCCGCCGCCACCTGCTCCCTGACCGCAGAAAGGGCCTGGGAGAGCACAATGGCTTGCTTCCGCTCTTCTTCACTGAGGTAGCGGTTCCGCGACGAGAGCGCGAGCCCGTCCGCCTCCCGCACCGTATCGAGCCCGACGAGCTCGACGCCGAGGCCCAGGTCGCGCGTCATCCGGCGGAGGATGAGGAACTGCTGCGCGTCCTTCCGCCCGAACACGGCGAGGTGCGGCCGGCACGCGAGGAAGAGCTTGGCTACGACCGTCGTGACGCCGTCAAAGTGGCCGGGGCGGAACGCGCCGCACAAGTGCTCCCCCATCCCCGCGACCGCCACCGTCGTTACGGCGCCGTCGTCGTACATCGCGTCCACCGACGGTGTGAATACGGCGTCGACGCCGCCGCTGGCGCCGAGCGCGTCGAGGTCGGCGTCGAGCGTGCGGGGGTAGGCGTCGAAGTCCTCGCCCGGCCCGAACTGCGTCGGGTTGACGAAGATGGAGACGGTGACGTGCCCCTCCGGCCCGACGCGCTGCCGCGCCTCGTCGACGAGGGCGAGGTGGCCGCGGTGGAGCGCGCCCATCGTCGGGACGAGGGCGAGCGTGCGGCCCGCGCAACGCGCGGCCTCGGCCGCGGCTTGCATGGCGGGAACGGTGCGGACGATGTCCATCGGGGCGGTGGTGGAAGAATGGGAGCGCCGGAATATCGGCAATAACCCCGTACAGCCCCGACCGCGAAACGCGGGCCCAGGGTATCTTCACCGAGTATCACCCGCTCATCCCCCATCCCCTCCGCTTCCATGTCCGATTTCCGTACCGAAAAAGACTCGCTCGGCGAGGTCCGTGTCCCGGCGAACGCGCGCTACGGCGCGCAGACGCAGCGCGCGAAGGAGAACTTCCCCATCTCCGACCTCCGCTTCCCCCGCCGCTTCATCGAGGCGCTCGGGATCGTCAAGAGCGCCGCCGCCCACGCGAACAACCAGCTCGGCCTCCTCCCCGCCGCCAAAGCCCTCGCGATCGCGAAGGCCGCCGAGCGCGTCGCCGACGGCGAGCTCGACGGCGAGTTCGTCCTCGACATCTTCCAGACCGGGAGCGGGACCTCGACGAACATGAACGCCAACGAGGTCATCGCCCACGTCGCCACGAAGGCGCTCGGCGATGCGGTCCACCCCAACGACGACGTGAACATGGGGCAGTCGTCGAACGACGTGATCCCGACGGCGATGCACGTCGCCGCCCGCGTCGGCATCGAGAAATCGCTGATCCCAGCGTTGGAACGGCTCCGCGACGCGCTGAAGCAGAAAGCCGAGGAGTTCGACGACGTGATCAAGAGCGGGCGGACGCACCTCATGGACGCCACGCCGGTCCGGCTCGGGCAGGAGTTCGGCGGCTACGCTTCGCAGGTCGAGCACGGCATCCGGCGGCTCCGCTTCGCGAGCGACGAACTCGCCGAGCTCGCCCTCGGCGGGACGGCCGTCGGGACCGGCATCAACCGGCCCGTGGGCTTCCCGGCGAAGGCGATCGCGAACATCTCCGAGGCGACGGGGCTCGACTTCCGCGAGGCCGAGAACCACTTCGAGGCGCAGTCCGCGAAGGACGCTTACGTCTCGGCGTCGGGCGGGCTCAACACCGTCGCCGTGTCCCTCATGAAGATCGCGAATGACATCCGCCACCTCTCGTCGGGACCGACGAGCGGGCTCGCCGAGATCCAGCTCCCGGCCGTCCAGCCCGGCTCGTCGATCATGCCGGGGAAGGTGAACCCGGTGCTGTCGGAAGCGCTGATGATGGTCGCCGCGCGCGTGATGGGCAACCACACGACGGTGACGGTCGGCGGGCAGCAGGGCAACTTCGAGCTGAACGTGATGATGCCGGTGATGGCCCACGCCCTGCTCGAAAGCATCGAGATCCTCGCGAGCGGCTGCGACGCGTTCCGCGAGAAGTGCCTCGTCGGGATCGAAGCCAACCGCGAGCGCTGCCGCGAGCTGCTCGAAAAGAACCCGTCGATCGCGACGGCGCTCAACGCCTCGATCGGCTACGACGCGGCATCGAAGGTGGCGAAGAAGGCCGCCGCCGAGGGCCGCTCCGTCCGCGACGTGCTCCAAGAGCTCGACCTCATCCCCGCCGACGAGATCGACGCCGTGCTCGACGTGCGCTCGATGACGGAGCCGGGGATTCCGGGGCAATGATTCCGGCGGACGATGCGTAGAGACGCAGTATGCTGCGTCTCTACAGGTTGGCGCATCGCCTGCTAAAAAACCTGCACGCCTCGAAATACTAGATCCGCGCCCGACGGCGTTAAGGCCCCGCACCCTCCGAACAAAACCCGCCCGGCGGGTCATGCAGCGTGTCCTCGGGCGCGCTGCATGTTTTTTCGGTGGATGCGCCGAGGGCATCCCCTTTCCGGGACACGATCCGTTCGACCGCGCGTAGGACCCCACCCCGCCCTCCGATAGACCTCTTCACGAACCGACCCCTACAGTCATGAGCACGAGCGCCACCCGCAAGCTCCCCGTTGCGCTTCTCGTCATCGCCGCGTTCATCGCGGGCATCTTCTTCGTCACCTCCAGCGGCGCCCTCTTCGACGGCGGCCTCTTCGGCAACGCCGAGGCGCAGCAGGCCCCCGCCGTCCGCGGCGACGTATCGCAGGGGATCGAGACCGCTACCGAACTCGGCGAGGCCTTCGCCGCGGTCGCCGAAGCCGTCAACCCCGCCGTCGTGTCCATCTCCACCACGCAGAACGTGGCCCAGTCTGAGATGGGCAACCCGTTCGAGGGCACGCCCTTCGAGCAGTTCTTCGGCGGAGGCGGGCAGGGGAATGGCAGCCAGGTCATCCCGCGCTCGGCCCTCGGCTCCGGCGCGATCGTCCGCCCGAACGGCTTCATCGTCACGAACAACCACGTCGTGGAAAACGCCGACGAGGTGCTCGTCCATTTCTTCGACGGGACCGAGCTCGTCGGCGAGATTGTGGGGACCGACCCCTTCGCCGACCTCGCCGTGATCAAGGTCGACGCCGAGCAGCTCCCGTACCTCGGCTTCGGCGAGGCCGAGCGGCTCCGCGTCGGGCAGTGGGTGATCGCCGTCGGCAGCCCGCTCCAGCAGTCGCTCTCGAACACGGTCACGGCCGGGATCATCTCGGCGCTCGGGCGGAGCCAGCAGATCAACCAGCTCGAGAACTTCATCCAGACCGACGCCTCGATCAACCCCGGCAACTCGGGCGGCCCGCTCGTGAACCTCCGCGGCCAGCTCATCGGGATCAACACGGCGATCGCGACGCGGACAGGCGGCTTCCAGGGCATCGGCTTCGCCATCCCCGTCGACATCGTCGAGAACGTGGTCGGCCAGCTCATCGAGACGGGCGAGGTCGAGCGCGGCTTCCTCGGCGTCTCGTTCGGCGCCATCTCGCAGTCCTACGCCCGGGCCCTCGACGTGCCCGTGGGCTCGGCCCAGGTTTCGTCCGTGCAGGACGGCAGTGCGGCAGACGACGCCGGGATCGAAGCGGGCGACGTGATCGTCTCCGTCGACGGCAACGAGCTCCGCAACAGCAGCGACCTCCTCTCGATCGTGGCGAACCGGCGGCCCGGCGACGAGCTCCGGCTGACGTACCTCCGGGGCGAGGACCGCCTCACGACGACGGTCACGCTTGGCGCGCGCGTAGAGGACGAGCAGGCCGCGAACCGGCCGCGCCGCGACCGCAAGCCGAGCGGCGACAACGGCCAGAAGGAGATGGACGTGCTCGGCATGACGCTCGGTGCGCTCACCGCCCGCCAGGCCGAGCAGTTCGGCTACGAATCCAACGCGGAGGGCGTCCTCGTGACGGGCGTGGAGCGCGGCACGGAGGCGTTCCGCGACGCGAACATCCGCGAGGGTGACCTCATCGTCAGCATCAGCGGTGAGAGTGTGACGAGCCTCGCCGACTTCGAGCGCATCTACGGCCGGATCGGCGAAGGCGAGACGTTCATCCTCACGCTTCAGCGCGCGGGCCAGCAGGGCCGTCAGGTCTACCGCACGGCGCTGACGAAGTAGCCCCACCGGACCCCAACACAGAGGGCCGCCGTGCATCGTGCGCGGCGGCCCTTGTTCGTACTTCTTGCGCGCACGCTTACGACGTCAGCCGAGCGAGCAGGTCCACGTCCTTCTTCACTTCCGACGCGGTCGGCGTCTTCCCCGAGAGCATGAGGGCGTGGAGCGCCGCCATCGCCCGGTCGCGGCCGACGCCGGCGGCGGCGAGCACGTCATCGCCGCGGAGGTAGTACGCGATGAACCGTTTCTCGTCGATGCTGCCGTCGATGAACACCTCGTCCCAGCCTTCGGCGTGGCCGACGTAGCGGAGGCTCGCACCGAACTGCCCGGACCAGAAGAACGGCACGCCGTCGTAGCGTGTGGACTGCCCAGCCATGTTCTGCGCGGCGACGCGGCCGTGCTGCTGCGCGAGCCGCCAGTGCTCGATGCGGACGCGCTCGCCGGTGCGCGGGTCGGGGAAGTGGGCGATGTCGCCCGCCGCGAACACGTCGTCGCCGGCTGCGAGGTGGGCGTCTACGACGAGGCCGCCGCCGTCTTCTTTCGTGACGCCGTGGACGAAGTCGGTCACCGGCGTCACGCCGATCCCGACGAGCACGAAGTCGGCGTGGACCGGGTCGCCGTCCGTCAGCGTCACGGTGAGGCCGTTGTCGCCCCGTTCGATGTGCTCGACGTCGGTGCCCAGGCGGAATGTGACGCCGTTCGCCTCGTGGAGCCGCTGGAAGAACCCGCCGACCTCGTCGCCGAGCACGGCCTCGAACGGCACCGCGTCCCGCGAGACGACGGTCACGTCGAGCCCGCGCCCGGTGAGGTTCGCCGCCGCCTCCATCCCGATAAAGCTGGAGCCGACGACGACGACACGCTCCGCCCCTTCGGCCTGGCCGACGACGCGCTCGGCATCGCTCCACAGCCGGAGCGTGACCACGCCGTCGAGGTCGCCGCCGGGCACATCGAGCCGTCGCGGCGTGCCGCCCGTCGCGACGAGCACGCGGTCGTACTTCAGCGGCTCGGCGTCCTCGAAGTGGATCGTCTTCGCGTCGGCGTCGAGCTTGGTGACCGTGTGGCCGCGCAGGAGTTCGATCCCGTGCCGCTCGTAGAAATCGGCGTCGCGGAGCGGGAGCGCGTCGTCGCCCGACTTTCCGCCGAGGTAGCCTTTGCTCAGCGCCGTCCGGTCGTACGGTGCTGCGTCCTCCTGCGTGACGACGACGACGCGGCCCGCGAAGCCCGCCTCGCGCAGCGTCTCGGCCGCGACCTCCCCCGCCGCCCCACCGCCGACGATCACGAACGTCTGCGGCTGCGCGTCGACATCCCGGTCGGCCATGTCCGGCGGGCGGCCGCCGCTCTCGCGGTACGACGCGCCCTTCGGCGTCTCCTCGGCGTCGTCGGGAACGAAGACGAACACGTCCTCGCCTTCGACGCGGGCGCGGTAGCGGCGGAGCGCGTCGAGCGCGGGGAAATCGCGGAGCGCGCCGTCGGTCACGTCGAACTGCGCGTGGTGCCACGGGCAGGTGACGGTCGTGCCGTGGAGCACGCCGTCGGCGAGCGGCGCGCCGTAGTGCGTGCAGTGGGCGCCGCACGCGTAAAACGTGCCATCGACGCAGGAGAGGAGCACGTCGGTATCGCCGACGGTGACGGTCATCATCTCGCCGTCGGCGAGGTCGTGGACGGAGGCAACGCGGGCTTCGGGCATGAGACTCTGGGTGGTTGGGCGATTGGCTGCGCCGCTGCTTCGCGGTCGCTGATGGGGGACGGAGCAGCGGACGGAGAGCGGAGAGGGGGACGACTCGGAATCGACGGCTTGCTACCCCGCGCGGCCGGGGAGGGATCCGTAAAGCGCACAGGTCTTCGGCGGGGGTGTAAGGGCCGGGCGCGTGCCGTAACTTCGTCCGCTCGCTCCTCCCGACCTCTCGCTCCCCATGCCTCAGGATCTCCGCGCCCTCATCGAACGCATCGCCGCCGCGCTCGGCCCCGACGCCACGCCGGCCCAGGTCGAGGCCGTCGCCCGCGCCACGCTCAGCGCCCAGAACGGGCAGCCCGTCACCCCGCCGGCCTCGCCCACGATCGGCGAGGGGCCGATCAGCGGACGCATCATCGTGACCTCGTACGGCTGCGACCAGCCCGGCATCCTCGCCGCGCTCACGACCGAGCTGTTCCAGTGCGGCGTGAACATCCTCGACCTCTCACAGAAGATCCTGCAGGGCTACTTCACGCTCATCCTCCTCGCCGACCTCTCGGCCTCCGGGCTCAGTCCGCACGAGGTCCAGCGCCGGCTCAACGGCCCCAGCGAGCGCCTCGGCGTCCGCACGCTCGTCCAGCACGAGGAACTGTTCTACGCGATGCACCGACCGTGAGTCGAGCGTCATGAGTCGAGCGTCGGGTGTCCATCGCCCTTGACTCCCGACCCCTGACTCCCGACCCCCGACCCCCAACCCCATGTCCTTAGAGTTACGCGAAGTCCTCGAAACGGTCCAGATGACCGAGGCGGACCAGTTCGACATCCGCACGGTCACGCTCGGCATCTCGCTGCGCGGCTGCGGCAGCCGGTCCGCCGAGACGACGCGGCAGAAGATCGTCGACCGCGTGCTCCGGCAAGCCGAGCACCACATCGGCGTCGTGGATGAGATCTCGTCGCGCTACGGCGTCCGCGTGGCGAACAAGCGGATTTCGGTCACGCCCGTCGCCATCATCGGGGACGGGCTGAGCGTGAGCGAGTTCGTCTCGCTCGCTCAGGGGCTCGACGAGGCCGCCGCGCGCGTCGGCGTGGACTACCTCGCCGGGTTCAGCGCGCTCGTCGAGAAAGGCTACACGCCCGGCGACCGCGCGCTCATCGAGTCGCTGCCCGAGGCGCTCGCCTCCACGTCGCACGTCTGTGGCTCGGTCAACTGCGGCTCGACGAAGGCCGGCATCAACGCCGACGCCGTGCTCCACGTCGCGCACACGATCAAAGAGCTCGCCCGCCTCACCGCCGACGCCGACTCGATCGGCTGCGGCAAGTTCGTCGCCTTCTGCAACGCCGTGCAGGACAACCCCTTCGTGGCCGGCGCCTTCCACGGTGTCGGCGAGCCCGGCGCCGTCATCAACGTCGGCCTCTCCGGCCCCGGGGTCGTCCTCCGCGCCGTGCAGAACGTTGGGCCCGACGCCGACTTCGGGACGCTCACCGACGCCATCAAACGGATGACGTTCCGCATCACGCGGGCGGGCGAGCTCGTCGGCCGCCGCTGCGCCGAGCGCTTGTCGGAGCTCGTCGGCGAACCCATCGAGTTCGGCGTCGTCGACATCTCGCTCGCGCCGACGCCAGCCGAGCGCGACTCGATCGCCGACATCCTCGTGGCGATGGGGCTCGAATACGTCGGCGCGCCGGGAACGACGGCGGCGCTCGCGATGCTTAACGAGGCTGTCAAGCGCGGCGGGCTGATGGCGGCGCGACACGTCGGCGGGCTCAGCGGCGCGTTCATGCCCGTCAGCGAGGACCAGGGGATGATCGCGGCCGTCGAGGGCGGGCACCTCACGATCGAGAAGCTCGAAGCGATGAGCGCGATCTGCTCCGTCGGGCTCGACATGGTCGCGATCCCCGGTGACACCTCCGTCGAGACCGTCGCCGGGATTCTCTTCGACGAGTTCGCGATCGGGATGATCAACGACAAGACGACGGCGGTGCGGCTGATCCCCGTCCACGGCAAGGGCGTCGGCGAGTACGCCGACTACGGTGGGCTCCTCGGTCGCGCCCCCGTGATGCCGGTGAGTGGGCTCGACAACTCCGTCTTCGTCCGGCGCGGCGGGCGCATCCCCGCCCCGATCCGCAGCCTCACGAACTGACGGAACGGCGACGCCCATCGTCGCCCGGCCGATAGGCACAGGGCCCGCCCCACACGCCGACACGCCGAACACCGCCGGTGTTGATTGCCGCCGCTGTCGTAGCTTTAGCGTCAGCCCTCCCCAGCCCCTATCCCCGACCTTCATGTCCCGCATCCAGTCCGTCATCGCCCGCCAGATCCTCGACAGCCGGGGCAACCCCACCGTCGAGGTCGACGTCACCACCACCGGAGGGCTGATGGGCCGCGCCGCCGTCCCGAGCGGCGCCTCCACCGGCGAGCACGAGGCCGCCGAGCTCCGCGACGGCGACGCCGAGTCGTACCTCGGCAAGAGCGTCTACGAGGCCGTCGACAACGTGATCGATACGATCGGGCCGGAGTTGGAGGGGATGAACGTCTACGAGCAGACCCGGATCGACCGGCTGATGATCGACCTCGACGGGACGGCGAACAAGAGCAACCTCGGCGCGAACGCGATCCTCGGCGTCTCGCTCGCCGTGGCGAAGGCGGCGGCGGCCACGGCCGGCCTCCCGCTCTACGCCTACCTCGGCGGCCCGACGGCGCGGAAGCTGCCCGTCCCGATGATGAACATCATCAACGGCGGCCGCCACGCCGACAACAACGTGGACATGCAGGAGTTCATGATCATGCCCGTCGGCGCGACGATGTTCTCCGAGGCGCTGCAGATGGGGACGGAGACGTTCCATCACCTCAAGAAGGTGCTGCAAGCGAAGGGCTACAACACCGCCGTCGGCGACGAGGGCGGGTTCGCGCCGAACCTCCGCTCGAACGAGGAGGCCATCGAAGTCATCCTCGAAGCCATCGAGCGAGCGGGCTACACGGCCGGCGACGACCTCTTCATCGCCCTCGACCCCGCCACGAGCGAGATGTACGAGGACGGCCGCTACGTCTTCTACAAGAGCGACCCCGACCGGAAGCTCACGAGCGAGGAGATGGTCGAGTTCTGGCGCGGCTGGGTCGAGGAGTACCCCATCATCTCGATCGAGGACGCGATGGACGAGAATGACTGGGACGGGTGGGTCGGCCTCACCGAAGCCGTCGGCGACCGCGTGCAGCTCGTCGGCGACGACCTCTTCGTGACGAACACGGAGCGACTGACGCGGGGGATCGACGAGGGCGCGGCGAACGCGATCCTCATCAAGCCGAACCAGATCGGCACGCTCACCGAGACGCTCGACGCGATCGACCTCGCGCACCGGAGCAGCTACGCCTCGATCCTGTCCCACCGCTCGGGCGAGACCGAGGACACGACGATCGCCGACCTCGCCGTGGCGACGGGCGCGGGCCAGATCAAGACGGGCTCGGCCAGCCGCAGCGACCGGACGGCGAAGTACAACCAGCTCCTCCGCATCGAGGAAGCGCTCGACGACGCCGCGTTCTACCCCGGCCCGGCCGCGTTCCTATTTTAACCGCCCCGCCGCCCTCTCGCTGAGCCACCATGCCGAACCGACTCCAACAGGTCTTCGCCCGCCCGCAGCTCCGGCGTCGGCTGCTGCTCGTCGGCATCGCCCTGGCGGGCGTGTGGCTCATGTTCCTCGACAGCCACAGCCTCCTCCGCCGCGTCGAGTACTACGCCGACTACCGCGCGCTCTCCGAGGAGAACGCCCAGATCCAGACCGATATCGACCGGCTCCAGCAGCAGGTCGGTGCTGGGCTCTCGGACGAGCTCGTGGAGGAGGTCGCGCGTGAGCAGTACGGGATGCGCCGACCCGGGGAGACCGTCTACCCCGTCGGCGAGCCCGACGGCGAGTAGCGAGTCGGCGACCGGATTCGCGGGTCCGGTTCAGCGCCCCCACCCTCCAACCCTCCTCTCCATGGTGCATCAGTACGCAGTTGGGATCGACCTCGGCGGGACGAGCATCAAGGCCGGCCTGGTGGACGACGAGGGCACGATCGTCCACCAGGCGCGCGTCGAGACGCAGGCGTTGCGCGGACCGGAGCACGTGCTGACCCGGATCGTGACCGCCGTGCGGGAAGCCCTCGCGTATCTGCCCGACGGCCAGAGCGTCCTCGGCGTCGGCATCGGCTCGCCTGGCAACGTCTCGCTGGACCGGACGACGATCACGAAGCCGCCGAACTTCCCCGGCTGGAACACGGTGAACCTCACGGCCTCGCTCGCGGGCGCCGTCCCCGGTCCGGTCGTCGTCGACAACGACGCGAACGTGGCGGGGCTCGGCTCGGCGTTCTGGGGCGCGGGGCAGGCGTTCGACTCGTTCATCATGGTCACGCTCGGGACCGGCGTCGGCGGCGCCATCATCCACGAGAAGCGGCTGTTCCGCGGCACGACGGGGGGCGCGGGCGAGCTCGGCCACATGTCCATCGACTACGAGGGGCCGTACGCGCGGAGCGGCATCGCCGGGGCTATCGAGGCGTACCTCGGCCTGAACTTCCTCTCGCATCACGCCCGCTTCCGCCTGCTCACGCGCACCACGATCCTCCGCGAGATGGCCGGCCCCGACCTCGTCGACCTCACGCCGAAGATGCTCTACGACGCCGCCGAGCAGGGCGACGACGCCGCGCGCGACATGCTCGCGTGGGCCGGGCACAAGCTGGGCTACTCCCTCGGCTCGGCCGTGAACCTCCTCGACATCCGCAAGGTCGTCGTCGGCGGCGGGATCTCGGCGGCGGGCGACTACCTGCTGGAGCCGGCGCGGCTGGCACTGCGGCAGGCGGTGATGCCGGGGATGCAGGACGGCCTCGAGATCGTGCGCGAGCGGCGGGGCAACGAGGTCGGCATCCTCGGCGCGGCGCGGCTCGTCTTCGGCGAGGGGTTTTCCTAAGCCGCGCCGACCGAACGGCGTCGGCGCGCGGTGTGAGGACGGCGTTAAGGCTTGTGCTGCGGCACGCGGTGTGTTACGCTAGGCGCGTTCGCTCCGGCTCTCTGTCTCCCCCACCACGCCGACGTTTGCCCGCCCGCTTCCCCTTCCTCCTCGGCCCGCTGCTGGCCGCGCTGCTCATCGCCGCCCCGGCGCACGCGCAGGGCGCGGACACGCTCGCCGTCCCTGTCGATTCGCTCGGCGTCGTGGCGGATACGCTCGTCGTCCCGGCCGATACGCTCTTGGCGCCGACCGATTCGCTGGCCGTCGTCCCGATCGACACCGTGGCAACGGTCGGCTTCCCCCGGCGGGCGCAGCCCCAGCCGCGCGGCGACGGCGAAGGGCTCGACCAGCCGATCACGTTCGCGGCCCGCGACTCGCTCGTCATCGTCTTCGCCGATGAGGGCGACACCGACGGCGACCTCGGCACGCTCTTCGGGGAGGCGAACGTGGACTACGACGACGCCACGCTCACGGCGTCAGAGATCGACCTGCTGTTCGGGCGCGAGGAGTTACGGGCGCGCGGCGTCCCCTCCGACACCGGGCTCGTCGGGCAGCCGAGCTTCGTGCGCGGGAGCGAGTCGCTGACGGGGCGCGAGGTGGCGTACAACCTCTCGACGGGGCGGGGCCGCATCGTCGGTGCGCGGACGGTGATCGAGGACGGGTACCTCCTTGGCGGCGTCGTGAAGCAGGCGAGCGAGCGCGTCGTCTACGCCGAGGACGCGACGTACACGACGTGCGAGCTGGACCACCCGCACTACGGGCTCCGCGCGGGCGAGATGAAGATCGTCGATCAGGAGTGGGTCTACACCGGTCCCGCGCGGCTCTACCTCCTCGGCATCCCGACGCCGCTGTGGCTCCCGTTCGGGTTCTTCCCCGCCGCCGAAGGCCGCCGCAGCGGGCCGCTCCCGCCGACTTACGGCGAGGACCCCGACCTCGGGTTCTACCTCCGCGACCTTGGCTGGTACTGGGCGATCTCCGACTACATGGACCTTCAGTTGCGCGGCGCGCTGTGGTCGAAGGGGAGCTTCGAGGTAAGCCCGTTCTACCGCTACACAAAGCGCTACGCCTACTCCGGCTCGCTCGACCTCGGCTACGCCCGGCTGCGGCGCGGCGAGTCGCAGGACCCGACGGCGAGCGTGCAAACGAACGTCAAAATCGGCTGGACGCACCAGCAGCAGCTCGGCCCGTCGGCCAGCCTCAACGGGAACGTCAACCTCGCCTCGACGGGCTACCTCCGCGCGATCTCCGACGACTTCAACGACCGCGTGACGCAGACGACGCAGTCGTCCATCCGCTTCCAGAAGAGCTGGCGCGGCAGCGGGCGCTCGCTCTCGGCCGACCTCCGCCAGAGCCAGAACCTCTCGTCGGGCCGCGCCGACCTCACGTTCCCCTCGCTCTCGTTCCGCCAGAGCGAGCGCTTCCCGCTGCGCCGCGCCGGCTCCAGCGCCGTCACGCAGCGGTGGTACGAGCGCGTGAGCTACTCCTACTCCGGCACGCTCCAGAACACGTACAGCTTCGCCCCCGACACCTCGCTCGCGGGCAGCGACGGCGTCTCGTGGCTCGACGGCATCTTCTCGTACGACGACTACCGCGCCGCCACCGGCGACGCCACGCGCTTCACCACGAACGCCTCCCACGTCGTCCCCGTCAGCGCGTCGTTCGCCCTCACCCGGTTCCCGTTCACCGAGGCGCCGTTCACGCTCAACCTCACGCCCAACGTCCGCTACGAGGAGGACTGGTACACCCGCACCGAGCGCGTCCTCACCGACGACGACGGCGTCGCCGTCTACGACAGCCTCGGCCGCATCCAGCGATTCAACGACGACGGCTTCACCGCGATTCGGCAGGTCACGGCCGGCGTCAGCGCGAGCAGCGAGTTCTACGGCACATTCCCGGTCCGCGTCGGCCCGCTCGACGGGCTCCGGCACGTCGTCCGGCCCAGCCTCGGGTTCTCGTACTCGCCCGACTACTCCGGCGGCCTCTTCGACTACTTCGAGAGCTACACCGACTCGACGGGCGCCGTCATCGAGTACCCGCTCGTGAGCGGGATCAGCGCGCGCGAGACGCGGGCGCTCTCGTTCCGCGTGAGCAACGTGTTCCAGTCCCGCCTCGCGCGGACCGACTCGACGGGCGAGGTGCAACGCCGCCCGCTCCAACTCCTCACCGTCGACGTCGCCTCGAACTACGACCTCGCCGCCGACTCGCTCCGACTCGCCCCGTTTAATGTGACGGCCCGGACGCAGGTGGCGAACCTGCTCAACCTCAACCTCGGTGCCCGATACTCGCCCTACGCCGTGAACGAGGCCGGGCGCGACATCGACCGGCTCTACTACAAAGAGACCGGGTTGCCGCTCCGCTTCCTCAGCATGAACCTCACCGCGACGACCTCGCTCCGCAGCGGGCGGAGCGGCGAGCGCCCCACGGTCTCGCCCCGCCGCTCGGTCCCCGTCTACCCCGACCTCCTCGACGACGGCACCGGCCTCCGCCCCTACGACTACCGGCGCCGCGACCTCGCCTACGTCGACTTCGCGATCCCGTGGTCGCTCTCGTTCGACTTCAACTACCGGCTCGACCGCAACAGTGACCAGAGCATCCGGCGGACGGCCACGCTCGGCACGCGGTTCGACTTCAGCCTCACGCCGAACTGGAAGGTCGCCGGCACGTCGGGCTACGACTTCGAGGAGAAGGAGATTACGACGACGAGCCTCTCCGTCCTCCGCGATCTCCACTGCTGGGAGATGAGCTTCAACTGGATCCCGTTCGGCACCTACAAATCGTTCGGCTTCTCGATCTACGTCAAGAGCGGCCAACTCCGCGACCTCCTCCGCTTCGACGTGCCGAAGCAAGACGTCCGCAACCGGTACGGGCTCGCCGGGCTATAGGCCTACCGTGTGGATAGGTAACCGGACGGAGTCGAGAAGTAAACGTCGTTCGGGGGGAACGGCGGGGGTCTTCAAGGCTTTTTTCTCGTACCTCCGCGGGTGTTTGTTAAGAAACCCCTATCTTCAACGCCCGCTTCATCGCGCGGCATGCCCTTTGTTCGCTTCCCACACATGCCTCTTGTGACTCCCTCCTCCTCCTCGCCCGACCGCGTCCCCAACGCCCGCCTCGCGGACGTCCGGGCGCTGATGGCTACGCTCAAGACGCGGCGAGATCGGACGGAATCGGACAGGCGGATCGCGACCCACGTCTACATCGCGTTCGAGAAGCTCGGTCGCACGGCCGACGTGCAGGGCCTCCACTTCTACGTGTTCGAGGGCGCCGTGTCTGTTTATGGCGACGTGCTGACGCATGAACAGCGCGACCGCGTGCTCCTCGACCTCGCCGCGCTCCCCGGCGTCCGCCGCGTCGCCGACCACCTCCGCGTGGCCGACCGGCGCCCGAAGCGCCCGTTCACGATCCGCCCCGTTGCCCTCGAAACCGAGCCGACGGAGTAGCCGGATTCCGGCTCAGAGCTGTTTCATCCAGCCGTTCTGGACCCGGCTGAACCCGAGCCGTTCGTAGAAGCCCGCCGAGATGTCCGAGTCCCGCAGGACGAGTTGCGTGCCCTCGCACCGCTCCAGCACCTCGGCAATCAGCTTTTTGCCGATCCCGTAGCCCTGCACGTCCGGCTCCACGGCGAGGTCGCAGAGGAACGAGAACAGCACGCCGTCGGTGAGGACGCGGGCGAGGCCGACGAGCCGGTCGTCCATCCACGCCGAGAGCACGAGCGACGAGTTCTCGAACATCCGCCCGATCGCAGCGCGGTCGCCGGTCGGGCGCAGGAGCGGGGCGCGGCGGTAAAGTGTGGCGATGCGCGCGGGCGTCAGCCCGTCGAGGCCGGGGCGGATGTCGATTTTGTGGAGCGTTTCCATAAGATTCGAGGTAGAGACACAGCATGCTGCGTCTGTACGAGGGCGGAGACGGAAGGTACGGTGCCGGAGGCTACGTCCGCACCCAGTGATGCGTCGAGGCGCGGACGTGGAGCGGGTCCGGCACCGGCGCGCCGGGCGGCATCCACACCCGCAGTTCGGTCCCGAGCGCCTCGACGGTCCACTCGGTGTACGCTCCGAGGTAGAGCCGACTGAGGAGGCGCGCAGGCACGGAGTCGGCGCTCTCCTCGTCCGCCGTCCACAGCTCGCCCGGCCGCACCGAGAGCACGTAGCCGTCGGGGCGCGGCTCGTCCGGCACGAGCCCGGCGATGAGCGCGGCGTCCTCGATCACGTTGCTCCCGCCGAGGAAGCGCGCGACGTAAGCCGTCTCCGGCGTGATGTAGAGCGTCTCCGGCGGGCCGACCTCCACGATCCGCCCCCGGTCCATCACCGCGATGAGGTCGGAGAGCGCGAGGGCCTCTTGCTGGTCGTGGGTGACGTAGAGGCTCGTCGTGCCGAGTTCGCGCTGGAGGTCCTTCAATTCGCGGCGCGTCTGCTCGCGGAGGGCGAGGTCGAGGTTCGAGAGCGGCTCGTCGAAGAGGAGCACGTCGGGCTCGACGGCGAGTGCCCTCGCGAGGGCGACGCGCTGCTGCTGCCCGCCCGAGAGCTTGCTCACCGGCCGGTCCTCGAGCCCCGCGAGGTCCACGCGGCCGAGCGCCTCGGCGACGCGCTCGCGGATGCGCGCCCGCTTCCACTTCTTCACTTCGAGCCCGTAGGCCACGTTCTCCCCCACCGTCATCGTCGGGAAGAGGGCGTAGTTCTGGAAGACGAGCGCCGTCGGGCGGCCCTGCGGCGGCACGCCCGTCACGTCGCGCCCGGCGATCGCGATGCGCCCGGCGTCCGGCGTCTCGAAGCCCGCGACCATCCGCAGCAGCGTCGTCTTCCCGCAGCCGCTCGGGCCGAGGAGCGAGAAGAAGCTCCCGCGCGGCACGTCGAGCGTCACGTCATCGACGGCCGTGAGGCTGCCGTAGCGCTTCGTGACGCGGTCGAGCGAGATGCCGGCTTCCGGTTCCACAGCGCGGAGAAATGGGTAGGGGCGCACGGCCGTGCGCCCCTACAGGATGGCGATGGGAGTCGGACTTATTTGCCGAGGGCGGCCGTCACCTTCTCGGCCGCCTCCTTGAGCTGGATCGCCGACTCGATCTCGATGCCGGAGTTGCGGATGATCTCCATCCCCTCCTCCGCGTTCGTGCCCTGCAACCGAACGATCAGCGGGACCTGGATGTCTACGTTCTTCGCCGCCTCGACGACGCCGCGCGCGACGCGGTCGCACCGGACGATCCCGCCGAAGATGTTGACGAGGACGGCCTCGACGTTCGGGTCTTTGAGGATGATGCGGAAGCCGGCCTCGACCGTCTGCGCGTTCGCCGTGCCGCCGACGTCGAGGAAGTTGGCGGGCTCGCCGCCAGCGAGCTTGATGAGGTCCATCGTGCCCATCGCCAGGCCGGCGCCGTTGACCATGCAGCCGACGTTCCCGTCGAGCTTGATGTAGTTCAGGCTGTGCTTGCCGGCCTCGACTTCGAGCGGGTCCTCCTCGTTGTCGTCGCGCATGGCCGCGAGGTCGGGGTGGCGGAAGAGCGCGTTGTCGTCGAGGTCGATCTTGGCGTCGAGCGCGATGACCTCGCCCTGCTCCGTGAGCACGAGCGGGTTAATCTCGGCGATCGTCGCATCGCTCTTCTGGTAAGCCTCGTAGAGCTGGACGACGAACTTCGCGGCCTGCTTGGCCTGCTCGCCCTCGAACCCGAGCTGGCGGGCGAGGTACTGCGCCTGGAAGCGCTGGAGCCCGAGCGCGGGATCAACCCACACCTTCACGATCTTCTCCGGCGTGGCCTCGGCCACCTCTTCGATCTCGACGCCGCCCTCGGTCGAGGCCATGATGACGTCCATCTGCCGCCCGCGGTCGAGCGTCACGCCGAGGTAGTACTCGTGCGCGATGTCCTCGGCGGCGGTGATGAGGATTTTGCGGACCTTCTGCCCCTCGGGGCCGGTCTGCGGCGTCTTGAGCTGCATCCCGAGAATGGCCTCGGCCTTCTCGCGCACCTCGTCGATGGTTTTGGCGAGCTTGACGCCGCCACCCTTCCCGCGCCCGCCGGCGTGGATCTGCGCCTTCACGACCCACATCCCGACGCCCTCCGCCTTCATGGCTTCGGCCGCTGCCACAGCGTCATCGACGGTCTCCGCGACGCGCCCGTGCTGGACCGCGACGCCGTAGTTTCCGAGAATCTCTTTCGCCTGGTATTCGTGGACTTTCATCAGGGGTGCCGTCGTTTGGAGGAGGAAAGGAAAAGCCAGAGACGGGAAGCTACGGACGGCAGGGCTTATGGGTCCTCCGTCCTTTGTCACTTGTTGATGAACGAATGCTGCCTCGTGATGAAGGGCCCCTGATATCAAAACCCAAGGAAGAGTTTGTCATTGCGAGGAGCGCAGCGACGTGGCAATCTCCTACGGTCTGCCTCTTCGAGGAGATTGGCTGCGCCGAGCCCTGCGGGGTTGCTTCGCTACGCTCGCAATGACAGAAGACCCGTGACCACATTCGACCGCCACATCATCGCCCGATTTCTCGCTGCGACGGCCCTGCTCGTTGGGCTCCTCGTCGTGTTCTTCGTCGTGCTCGACTACCTCGAGTACGTCGACGACTTCATGGACCGGGGCGCGACGACGGCAGAAGTGTTCGGGACGTACTACCTCAACTACATCCCCGAGATCGTCCGCTTGACGAGCCCCCTCGCCGTCTTCCTCGCGGCGATCTACGTGACAGGCCGGCTCGCGCAGTCGATGCAACTCGTGGCGCTGCACTCCAGCGGTGTCTCGCTGTACCGGCTGATGGTGCCGTTCTTAGTCGTGGCGGTGGCGCTCACGGGGTTCATGTTCTGGTTCAACGGGTGGATCGTGCCGCGCACGAACGCGGTCGTGATCGAATTCCAGTCGGAGTACTACAAGAAAGCGCCCGAGCAGGCGCAGACGAGCCAGATCCACCGGCAGAACCGGCCCGGCTCCGTGCTCTCCGTCGGCTTCTTCGACCGGCGCGAGACCCAGGCGTACCGCGTCTCGCTGCAGGACTTCGAAGCCGAGGACGGCTCCCCCGGCGCCGAACGGCTCACCCAGCGCCTCGACGCCTCCGACATGAAATGGGTGGACTCGCTCGGCGTGTGGCGGATGCGCGACGTGACGCTCTACACCTTCCGCTCCGACACCACGCTCCGCCGCGAGATCGCCTCGCTCGACACCGCCCTCCAGGTCCTCCCCCGCGACCTCGCACGGACCGAGCGCGACGCCGAGCGCCTCACGATCCCCGAAGCGCGCGAGTACCTCGACGGCCTCCGCCGCGCCGGCGCCGACCGGATCGGCCGGCCGCTCGTGAGCTACTACGGGAAGTTCTCGTACCCGATGGCGAACCTCATCCTCGTCGTGATCGGCGTGGCCATGGCGTCGATGCGGCGGCGGGGCGGGCAGGCCGTGCAGTTCGGGATCGGGCTGTTCATCGCGTTCGTGTACCTCGCGCTGCAGAAGCTGAGCGAGCCGTTCGGCTACGCCGAGGCCGTCGCGCCGATCGTCGTGGCGTGGGTGCCGCACGCGCTCTTCGCCGCCTTCGCCGTCGTCCTCGTGTGGCGCGTCAATCGCTGACATGATCCCCGAAACAAGAGGAAGCGGGTTTTGCTTGAGTCTGAGTGGCGTGCGAACCTGCGAGGTTCGAATAACGGAGTGGCGCTCCAGCGACCCCGGTCAGGGAGAGCTCAGCCGCTCGACCGTCACGCTCGTCGCTACCCCTACGAGCGGGGTCCCGAGTAAGAGGTAGTCAGCAGCCGGCGTCTGCGCGACGGCATAAACGTAGAGCCCTTGTGCCGCCGTCGTCACCAGCACATTGAGCCACAGCGTGCCGCGCCGTCCGTTTGCAAGGTGCGCCCCGAGGGCGGACGCGGTGGAACTGCCGATCCAGGCCCCAACGAGACCGTACTCGGAAAGGATGTCCTCCGCAATGAACGAGCGGTCCGCTGCTAAGCCGATTCCGTAGCCTCCGGCTGAACCGAGGCCGTAGCCGGCGGCGGCGCCAAGGAAAACGACGGCGAGCGGGGGCGAGCGGCGTTGTGCATGGGGGGAGGCGGGTGCACGAGCGTGTTCTGGGGGCTTTTCGGTTCGGAACACCAGCTCGAGGCGTTCGCCTCCTGCTGCATCCTGCGCCCCAGCGATGGGGGCGGAGGCCAAGAAGAGGGTGAGGAGGACGAGGCGCATGGGAAGGAATCCTAACTATCAATTCAGGAGCGCGAGGCTGCATAATAGCCACGGAAGGAGGCGTACGTCGCCACTGATTTCAGCGAGGAACGACGCGAGCGCCATCTATCCGCATCCTCTCTGACGTCGGCCTCGGAGCAGCCAGGC
Organism: Rhodothermales bacterium; assembly: GCA_039944855.1. Lineage (NCBI taxonomy): Bacteria > Pseudomonadati > Rhodothermota > Rhodothermia > Rhodothermales > Rhodothermales bacterium. The sequence continues at coordinate 485,984 of JBDUXZ010000005.1, forward strand.
GTAGACAGCGAGGTTGAGGACGAGCACGAGTGCGCCGAGCACGAACTGGTGCGTCCGCGTCAGCCCCGACGGGTAGAGCACGGCCAGCAGGTATTCCTCGACGAAGCCGCCCGTGTATCCCGCCTCTCCGCCGAGTCGCCGCAGCCGATTTTCCAGCGGCGTCAGCGGGCAGATCCACCCGGCGAACTCGATGAGCGCGCCCCACGCCGCCGCCGGGACGTGGAGCCACGCGAGGCGGGGTCGGCGCAGCACGAGGAGGCCGCCCACGACGACGAACAGGACGAACGCGAGGTGGAAAACGACGACAAGATCGGCGAGGAATCGGTACAGCATCGCCCAACATAAGCAACCCGAGCTGCGGCCTATCCCTCGTCATCCTGAGCTTGTCGAAGGATCTCTCCGGGGAACGTCGAACTGATTATCGAGGCCACGCCCGAAGAGACCCATTCAACTCCGCTCGCCGACGCTCCCTCCGCACAGGAGGACCCAGAGCGCAGGACATCGCCATACTTCACAACTCGGGTCGAGCAGGGTTGAGACGGAGGTGCCCGCCGCCTACCTTACGGCATCGACCAACCTGTGCACCCATGCATCGCTCTCGTTTCGTCCTCGCCTTCCTCGTCTTTGCCGCCGTGCCCGTCGCGGCGCAGGACGTGTATCAGACGCCGCCGCCCGCCCTCGCGGCGCTCGTCGACGCCCCGCCGACGCCGCGCGTCAGCCTCAGCCCGGACCGCGCGCAGATGCTGCTGATGGGCCGGCCGAGCCTCCCCTCGATTGCCGAGCTCGCTGAGCCGGAACTCGGCCTCGCGGGATCGCGGATCAACCCGCGCACGAACGGGCCGAGCCGCTCGTCGTCGTACAACAGTCTCGCGCTCCAGCCTGTCGAGGCCGGAGCGGCCGAGCGGGCCGTCGCCGGGCTCCCCGCCGCGCCGCGCATCCGCAATGTCGAGTGGGCACCGGACGGGCGGCACGTCGCGTTCACGAACGACGAGGCCGACCGGATCGATCTCTGGCTGCTCGACGTCAGCGCGGGGCAGGCGGAGCGCCTGACGACGCTCGCCGTCAACGATGCCGCCGGGGGCACGCCGTTCGCGTGGGCGCCGGACAGCCGCTCGCTCCTCGTCCACACCGTGCCGGCCGACCGGGGCGCCGCGCCCGAAGCGCCGCTCGCGCCGACGGGGCCGGTCGTGCAGGAGAACATGGGGCAGGAGGCCCCGGCGCGGACGTACCAGGACCTGCTGACAGGACCGCACGACGAGGCCCTCTTCGAGCACTACTTCGACACCGAGGTCGTCCGCGTCGGGCTCGACAGGACCGTGACGCCGCTCGGGATCCGCGGGCTCGTCAGCGACGCCGCGCCCTCGCCCGACGGGCGGTACGTCCTCGTCGAGCGGTGGCACCGACCGTTCTCGTACCTCGTCCCGAGCGGGCGCTTCCCCAACCGGATCACCGTCCACGCCGCCGACGGCGCACTCGTCGAAGAGATCGCCGATCTGGGGCTCGCCGAGGAAGTCCCCGTCGGCTACGGCTCCGTCCCGACCGGCATCCGCAGCCTCGGCTGGCGCGCCGACGCCGACGCCACGCTCTACTGGACGGAGGCGCTCGACGGCGGCGACATCCGCGCCGAGGCCGCCGAGCGCGACCGCGTCTTCCTCCTCGATGCGCCGTTCGACGGCGAGCCCGTGCCGCTCGTCACGCTCCCCCTCCGCTACGGCGGCGTGATGTGGGGCGACGGGTTCGCCCTCGTCCTCGACTGGTTCTGGAACACGCGGATGCAGGAGGTCTACCTCGTCGATCCCGACGCGCCCGGTGCCGCGCCGCGCCGGCTCCTCGCGTACTCGTGGGAGGACCGCTACAACGACCCCGGCTCTCCCGTCATGCAGTCGAACGGCGCGGGGCAATACCTCGTGGCGACGGCCGACGACGGGCAGAGCATCTTCCTCTCCGGCGAGGGCGCCTCGCCCGACGGCAACCGGCCGTTCCTGCGCAAGATCGACCTCGCGAGCGGCGAGACCGAAGAGCTGTTCCGCTCCGAAGCGCCGTACTACGAGGACGTCGTCGCAGCCGTCGACCTCGACGAGCGCACGATCCTGACGCGGCGCGAGACCGCGGTGGAGCCGCCGAACTACTACCTCCGCGACCTCGACGACGACGAGGCCGTCCAACTCACGAGCTTCCCGCACCCGTACCCCGAGCTCGCCGAAGTCCAGAAGGAAACGATCCAGTACGAGCGCGCCGACGGCGTCCCGCTCTCGGCCACGCTCTACCTCCCCGCCGGCTACGACGCCGAGCGCGACGGCCCGCTCCCCGGCTTCGTGTGGGCCTACCCGCAGGAGTTCAAGAGCGCCGACGCCGCCGGCCAGCGCACCGACTCCCCGTTCCAGTTCAAGTACGTGAGCTACTGGGGCGCCGTGCCGTGGGTGACGCGGGGCTACGCCGTTTTCGACGACGCCGCGATGCCGATCGTCGGCGAGGGCGACGACGAGCCGAACGACGCCTTCGTCGAGCAACTCGTCGCGAACGCGCAGGCCGTGATCGACGAGGGCGTGCGGCGCGGCGTGCTCGACCCCGACCGCGTGGCCGTCGCGGGCCACTCGTACGGCGCGTTCATGACGGCGAACCTGTTGGCTCACTCCGACCTCTTCCGCGCGGGGATTGCCCGAAGCGGGGCCTACAACCGGACGCTCACCCCGTTCGGCTTCCAGTCTGAGGAGCGAACGTACTGGGAAGCGCCCGAGGTCTACTACACCATGAGCCCGTTCATGCACGCCGACGCCGTCGACGAGCCGATCCTGCTCATCCACGGTGCCGCCGACAACAACTCGGGCACGTTCCCGATGCAGAGCGAGCGCTACTTCAACGCGCTCAAAGGGCTCGGCAAGACGGCGCGGCTCGTGATGCTCCCGCACGAGAGCCACGGCTACCGCGCCCGCGCCTCCGTCCTCCACATGGTCTGGGAGATGGACCGCTGGCTCGATACCTACGTCAAGAACGCGGCACCCTCCGAGGCCGCTTCATCCCCCGAGCAACCTGCCGATACCGGAGAGTGATGGAGCCTAACACGATTCAAAAAGTCAACCTCGCCGCCGCCTTCGCCTCGTTCGACGAGCGGTGGTCGCCGCGCATCGCGGCCGAGTTGAACGGGCAGCACGTCAAACTCGCGAAGCTGGAGGGGCCGTTCGTGTGGCACCGCCACGAGGCTGAGGACGAGCTGTTCCTCGTCGTGAAAGGGCGGCTCGTGATCGAGCTCCGCGACGGGGCCGTGACGCTGGAGCCGGGCGAGTTCGTCGTGGTCCCGCGCGGCGTCGAGCACCGGCCAGTCGCCGAGGAGGAAGTCCACCTCCTCCTCTTCGAGCCGGCGGGCACGCTGAACACGGGCGACGTCGTCAACGAGCGGACGGTGCCTGCGCTCGCGCGGTTGTAAAAGCGCACACCAGACGAGCCAACACTCCTCCGCTACCCCAATATTTTACCGACGTTTACGACCCGAACGTGTTGCCCATGCTGCTCCTCCTCTTCGGCCCGATCTGCCTGCTGGTCGTGCTCCTCGTAGCCTTCCTGCCGTACGGGACGTTCCGGCTGGCGGCGAGGAACGGGAAAGTGGGGAACGAGCGCAGTCGCCGCCGCACCCGCCGCGAGGCGCGTCACCTCAAGCGATTCCTTCGCAACGCGGTCCTTCTGCCCTTCCTGATCGTCGTCATGATCCAGGGCACCCTCTTCACCCTGCACTACTTCATCGTCCCCGACACGACGATGAACGACATCTTCGGCGAGTATCACCCTGATGTGGCGCTCAACGCGCCGGACCTGGAGTCGTGGAAGACGGCGATGGTGCGGAGCCGCCGGGCCCGGGAGGTCGAGGCCCAACTACGCACGGGAGGCCTCGCGGACAAGACCTCGCTCGCCGCGACGATGGTGGAGCACTGGCCCCTCCACATCATCATCCCCCTGCTGCCGCTGGCCTTCCTCGCCTGGTTCATGAGGCGGCACTTCTTCGCGATGTCACAGCACTACCACTACGAAGTAACGCGCCGGGCCAAGCGCTACGCCCTCCACACGGTCGCGACGGAGACCCGCGAGGCGGCGCGGCGGAAACAGGTCGGCTATGCCTCGCCGCCGGGGATGTTGAACGAGAACTTCGGCTGAGCGCCGCCGCCCTCGCCGATGGGGCCGAAGCTGGCCTCGTAGCGGGAGATGTTCTCTTCGAGCGCGCCGAGCAGCCGCTTCGCGTGCTGCGGCGTCACCACGATCCGGCTCTTCACGCGCGCCTTCGGGACGCCGGGCATCACGCGGATGAAGTCGAGGATGAACTCCTCCGGCGAGTGGGCGATCATCACGAGGTTGGAGTACGTGCCCTCGGCGACGTCTTCCGTCAGCTCGATGTTGAGTTGGGGTTGCTGCTCTTTCTTCGGGGTCTCGGAGTCTTGGCTCATCGGGTTTTCTGCTGGGACCGGCCGGACTCGGCGAGCGCCGAGATCAGGTCGGACCGGGTGATGATGTCGTAGTGGTCGTCGTCGGGGGCGTGGACGAGCACGGCGCCCGTCTGCGCGTCGAGGTGAGCGGAGAGCTCTTCGAGCGTGGTGTGCATCGGGAGGATGGGAAGCGGGCTCCCCATCACCTCGCGCACGGCGCGGTCGCGGGCGTCGGGCTCCTCGATGAGGAGGTTGAGGATCCGCTTCTCGGTGAGGCTCCCGACCACCTTCCCGCCGTCCATCACCGGCACCTGACTGATCCCGTGCTGCATCATCACGCCGATCGTCTCGGCGAGGGTGTCGTCGGGCGCGAGCGCGACGACGCCGCGCTCGCCCTTGCGCCCGCTCAGAATCGAGGCGACGGTCACGGCCGTCGGCTGGTCGAGGAAGCCGTGGCGGTGCATCCACTCGTCGTTGTACGTCTTCGAGAGGTAGCGGAAGCCGGAGTCCGGGAGGAGCACGACGACGACGTCGTCTTCCTTCAGCTCGTCGCGGTGATCGTCGAGCCACTGCATCATCCCGGCGACGACCATCCCGCAGCTCTGCCCGACGAAGAGGCCCTCTTCCCGTGCGAGCCGCCGCGTCATCTGCATCGCCGCCTTGTCCGTCACCTGCACGAAGTCGTCGACGAGGGAGAAGTCCATGTTGCCCGCGAGGATGTCCTCGCCGACGCCCTCGATGAAGTAGGGGTAGATCTCGGACTCGTCGAAGACGCCGGTGTGGAAGTAGACGTGGTAGACCGAGCCGAAGGGGTCCACGCCGACGGTCGTGAGGTCGGGGTTCCGCTCCTTGATGTACTTCGTCGTGCCGGAGATCGTGCCGCCCGTGCCGGCCCCGGCGAAGTAGTGCGTGATGCGGCCCTCCGTCTGCTCCCACAACTCGGGGCCCGTCGTGCGGTAGTGCGCCTCGGTGTTGGCGGGGTGGTCGTATTGGTTGGGGTAGAACGAGTTGGGGATCTCGGTCGAGAGCCGCTTCGCCACGGAGTAGTACGAGCGGGGGTCGTCGGGGGCGACGGCCGTCGGGCAGACGATGACCTCGGCGCCAAAGGCGCGGAGCACGTCGGTCTTTTCCTGGCTCTGTTTGTCGGTCGTGGTGAAGATGCACTTATAGCCCTTGGCGATGGCCGCGATGGCGAGGCCGGCGCCGGTGTTCCCGCTCGTGCCTTCGATGATGGTGCCGCCGGGCTTGAGGAGCCCCTTCGCCTCGGCGTCCTCGATCATCGCGATCCCGATGCGGTCCTTGACGGAGCCGCCGGGGTTGAAGAACTCCACCTTGGCGAGGACGGTGCAGGGGATCCCGGCCGGGATCCGGCTCAGCTTTACGAGCGGCGTATCGCCGATACTGCCGAGGATGTTCTCGTGCCACATAGTCGTGTCGGGTCGAAGCGAGGGGGAAGCGCAAAGGTAGGGGCCGCTCGCTGAAAAGGGGACGGCCGGGCGGAGGATTCGTTACGACTTGACGACGGCCGCGCCGTAGCGCCCCTTGCACCGGGGCCTCGTCGGCTGCTATTCTACTCTGCTCGGTTGCCGCCGCTCCCGGCCGCCGAGCGTTGACGGCTCTGCTCTACCCCTCACCCGCCCCTCCGATGGAACCGAGTCCCTCCGACGTCCTTCCCCTCCTGGCCCCCGAACTCCTCGCGGCCACTGCCACGGCCGAAGGCAAGCGGCTGGGCTCGAATGCCGCGTGGGACGCCGTCTTCGGGCGGGGCGAGCTGTGGGAATGCCTCGAGCCCGAGGACCGGCGCTTCGCCGGGGAATACCTCGCCGAGGCCGGCGCCGGTGCCCTCGTCACGCACCAGGTCTTCCTCGTCGCCCGCCACCACAAGGACCTCCCGGCCCCGATCCTCCTCAACTTCCTCCCCGTCCACGTCCCCGACGCCGCCATCGGCGCGCGCCCCGTCGTGATCACGGGCGAAGTGCTGCAAGAGCCGACGCGCTGGACGATGGACCAGACGAAGCGCCGCCGGATGGAGCTCCTCGGGCAGATGGCGATGGGGATCGCGCACGACTTCAACAACCTCCTCACGAGCATCCTCGGCCACGTCGAGTTGATGACGAGCGACCCACACACGGAACCCGACGCGCAGGATCAACTCCTCACCGTCCGCCGGGCGGCCCTCGACGGCGCCGCGCTCGTCCGCAAGATCCAGCGCTACATCCGCCACGAGAACGAGCAGCGGTTCGCCCCGCTCGACCTCTCCGACCTCGTGGACGAGGTGGCCTCACTGACGCGGCCGTACTGGTTTAACGAGCCGCGCCGGCAGGGCATCTCGATCCGCCTCGCGAAGAAGCTCCACCCCGTCGCCCCGATCCTTGGGGACGAGGCCGAGCTGCGCGAGGTGTTCGTCAACCTCATCCTCAACGCCGTGCAGGCGATGCCGGACGGCGGCACGCTCACGCTCTCCACCCACGCCGACGGCGACGCCTACACCGTCGCCGAGGTCCGCGACACCGGCACGGGCATGCCGGAGGCGACGCGGCAGCGCATCTTCGAGCCGCTCTTCACGACGAAGGGCGAGAACGGGACGGGCATGGGGCTCCCGGTGTCGTACGGGATCGTGAAGGAGCACGACGGCGCGATCGAGGTGCAGAGCGAATCGGGCAACGGGACCGTGTTCACGCTGCGCTTCCCCGCCCGCGCCGCCGAGTCGATCCCCGCCGCAGCGTCCGCCGAGCCGACACCGCTCGCCGACGACGCGACCTCGTATCGCGTGCTCGTCGTGGACGACGAGGCGATGGTGCGGAACGTGACGGCCAAGCTCCTCCGCCTCCGCGGCCACGCCGTCGAGGAGGCCAGCGGCGGGACAGAAGCGCTCGAAAAGCTCGCCGACCACCCCTTCGACCTCGTCGTCACCGACCTCGGGATGCCGGAGATGAGCGGGCACGAGTTGGCTTACCGCATCCGCCAGCACCATCCCCATCTCGGCATCGTTCTGCTCACCGGCCACACCGACGCCGAGGACAAGTCCGCCCACGTCGATGTCGTCGTCAAGAAGCCCTTCCAGATCGACGCGCTCGACGCGACGATCCACCGCGTGCTCGGCAGCACGTAGCGGACCGGGGAGACGAGCGGGGCTCCCCTCCCCGTCCGCCACTTTGGCACGTGCGCCGGTTGGCATGGTTTTGGGCATTTCCTCCACGCTGCGCGGCCCCCATCTCCGCGCCCCCACGACTCCGAACGACAAGGTCCATTTCATGAATCGAATCCCGCTGTGGCTCGCCGACGAAGAGGCGGCCCAGAGTATCCCCCTCCTCACGCCCGACGAGGAGAAGAAGATGCACGAGGCCGACCTCCCCGGCGACCTCGCCGTGCTCGCCCTCCGCAACACCGTCCTCTTCCCCGGCGTCGTCCTTCCCATCACCGTCGGGCGCGACGCCTCGCTCAAGCTCGTCAAAGACGCCTACGCCGGCGAACGCCTCATCGGCGTCGTCTCCCAGCACGACGCCGACGTCGAAAATCCGAACCCCGACGACCTCTACCGCGTCGGCACGGCGGCCACGATCCTCAAGCTGATCAAGATGCCCGACGGCTCCGTCAGCATCGTGATCCAGGGCAAGCGGCGCTTCCGCATCACCGAGTTCACGCAGGAGGACCCCTACCTCCGCGCCACCGTCGAGCCCATCGACGAAGACGTGCCGGACGAAGACGTCGAGCTCGCCGCCCGCGTCCGCTCCATCAAGGAGCTCGCGATCCAGATCGTGAACATGAGCCCGAACCTCCCCAGCGAGGCGGCCTACGCGATCCAGAACATCGAGTCCCCCAGCTTCCTCATCCACTTCATTGCGTCGAACCTCCAGATCGACGTCGAGAACAAGCAGGAGCTGCTCGAGACAATCCCGATCATCGAGCGCGCGCAGCTCGTGACGAAGTACCTCCAGCAGGAGATTCAGGTGCTCCAGATCTCCGAGGAGATCCGCTCGAAGGTAAAAACCGACGTCGACCAGCAACAGCGCGAGTACCTCCTCCGCCAGCAGCTCAAGACGATCCAGGACGAACTCGGCGAGAGCGAGGGCGGCGCGGCCGAGGCCGGCGAACTCCGCGAACGCCTCGAAAAGCGCGGTGACGAGCTGCCCGAGCGCGTCCGCGAGACGCTCGAAAAAGAGCTCACCAAGCTGGCCCGCACGAACCCCGCGAGCCCCGAGTACGGCGTCGTCCGCAACTACGCCGAGACGATCCTCGACCTCCCGTGGCGGCACTACTCCGAGGACCACCTCGACATTAAACGGGCCGAGGAGATCCTCGACGAGGACCACTTCGGGCTCGAAGACGTCAAGCGGCGCATCCTTGAATACCTCGCCGTGCTGAAGCTGAAGGGCGACATGAAGGCCCCGATCCTGTGCTTCTACGGCCCGCCCGGCGTCGGCAAGACCTCGCTCGGTAAGAGCATCGCGCGGAGCATAGACCGTGAGTTCGTGCGGATGTCGCTCGGCGGCGTCCGCGACGAGGCCGAGATCCGCGGCCACCGGCGGACCTACATTGGCGCGCTCCCCGGCCGCATCCTCCAGGGCCTGAAGAAGGCGGGCACGTCGAACCCCGTGTTCATGCTCGACGAGGTGGACAAGCTCGGCGCCGACTTCCGGGGCGACCCGTCCTCGGCCCTGCTCGAAGTCCTCGACCCCGAGCAGAACGACAGCTTCAACGACCACTACCTCGAGCTCGACTACGACCTCTCGAAGGTCCTCTTCATCGCCACGGCGAACTACCTCGACCAGATCCCGCCGCCGCTACGCGACCGGATGGAGATCATCGAGATCAACGGCTACACGCCGTCGGAGAAGCTCGCGATCGCGAAGCAGTACCTCGTCCCGCGCCAGGTCGAGCGCAATGGGTTGAAGGAGGAGCAGTTCGAGATCACCGACGACGCCCTCGCGCTCATTATCGAGGGCTATACGCGCGAGAGCGGCGTCCGCCAGCTCGAACGGACGATCGGCTCGGTCGTCCGCGGCGTCGCCAAGAAGGTGGCGCTCGGCGAGACCGAGCACGAGACGATTGAGCGCGACGATGTCGAGACCTACCTCCGCAGCCGGAAGTTCTTTTCCGACGTGGCCGAGCGGACCGAAGTGCCCGGCGTGGCAACGGGCCTCGCGTGGACGCCCGTCGGCGGCGACATCCTCTTCATCGAGGCCAGCCTCAGCCGGGGCTCCGGCCGCCTCATCCTCACCGGCCAGCTCGGCGATGTGATGAAGGAGAGCGCGCAGGCCGCGTTTTCGTACCTCAAGGCCCACGCCGAGGAGCTGTCGATCCCGCTCGATGCCTTCCGCTACTGGGATGTCCACGTCCACGTCCCCGCCGGTGCCATCCCGAAAGACGGTCCGAGCGCAGGCGTGGCGATGATCTCCGCGCTGACCAGCATCTACACCCAGCGCTGCGTCAAGCACACCGTTGCCATGACGGGAGAGATCACGTTGCGCGGGCTCGTCCTCCCCGTCGGCGGAATCAAAGAGAAGGTGCTGGCCGCCAAGCGCGCCGGGATCGAGAAAGTCGTCCTCCCCGAGAAGAACCGGAAGGACATCGACGAGATCAAAGAGAGCGCGATTGAAGGACTTGAGGTCGCGTACGTCTCGCGCATCAGCGAGCTCTTCGAGCACGTCTTGGAGACGAAGGCCCAGGCCGATCCCGAGGAGAAGTTCGCCCTCCCCGAGCGGGAAAAGCAGCTCATCGCCGGCCACAGTCATCCCGCCCCGCAGCCGACTGCCGAGGGCGAGACGGTGATGCAGTAGCCAAGCGCATAGACATACGCTGGGTTGCGGGCCGCTCGTTATCGCACGGGCGGCCCGCTGTTTTTCTTGTACTGAACGCCCCTCCGCATAGCCCGCCAGTGTTTTATCATTCCCCGCCGAACAATGGGAACGATTTCTGTATTCTTCTACACGGTGTAATGACTTGACCTCCCTGTAGCCTGTCCCTATCATCTCATGCACACGTTAGCCGGAAGACAAACTCTAGAAAATCCCGAGTCTTCGATGACCCTCTTTCCCCCTGCCTTGAGCATGAGAGCCCGCCTCGTACTGTGCTTCGGGATCGTGGCATGCCTTTTCGCGCCTGTCGCCAGCGCGCAGTCCGGCGCCCCCTCCCGCTCGTCGACATCGAGCGAAACCATGGCGACGGGGCAGCAGGTGGGCTACCTCCTCGCCGACAAGGTTTACGCCAAACCAGACGCCTTCTCCGAGGAGGTTTCGTCCATCACCCGCGATGACCAGGTGCGGATTACCCCCGTCGCCAATCAGGAAGGGTGGTACGAGGTGTACAAGGTGGGCGAGTCCGTGCGCGCAGGTTTCGCCTTCCGCCCCTACGTCTCCCGCTTCGGATCGGCGGGGTTGGCCTCCTACAAGCCCGAAGAGAACCGGCGGACTGGCGGCGAACGTGCGTCCGCGGACGAGCCGCTGTCTGAGGTGGTGTTCGCTGCGGTGCCTGCGGGAACGGGCGCGATCCGCATCGTCAACGAGTGGGCGAACGTCCGTGTCGGGCCGGGGATGAACTATGAGGCTTTCGGGGTCGTCCGGCCAGGTGTCCCCTTCCAAGTGCTCGCGGTCGATCGGGGGTGGGGCAAAGTCCGACTTACCGGCGAGCGGGAGACGGGGTACGTCTCCGCCGCGCTCTTCCACGCCCTCCCCGATCCGGAGCCCGCTCCCGTCGCGGCTCCCATCGCCGAAGAGGCCGTCCGGTCCGCCGTGATCGGCGGCGTGGCCGGAGGCGGTGCAGAAGGACAGGTCGAGAACACCCAGGCTGAGGCGCTGCGGGAAGTGCTCGCCGGGTCCGGCGTCAACAGCGAGGCAACGGTATACGTGACGCGCACGGGGCGGAAATTCCACCTGGAGGGCTGCAAGCACCTCCGCTCGCGCACGTTCGCCATCCCGCTCGCCGAAGCGATGCTCGACTACTCCCCCTGCCGCACGTGCAAACCGCTGCAACCCCGCGAGGCGGAGGGAGACGGCACGCCTGAAGGAGAAAACGCACCCGACGACGAAAACGAATCAGAGGACGACGAGTCCGGCGCGTAACACCCGTCGATCCGTCAGCGCTCCTCGTCCCACTCTTCGAGGATCTTGGCGTCCTCCATCGTGGGGTCGAGCTCGCGCTTGAAAGCCCGCTCGGCTTCGGCAACCGTGTCTGCCGCGCGGTCGAGTGTCTTGTCGATCAGGTCGGCCGTGAAGCGAATGGCGGAGCCCCCCAGCAAGGCGGCCTTGCCGGCGAGGCTCGCCTGCTCGAACCGGGCGATCCAGCGTTCGGTCTTATCCGTGGGCCCCTCGCTCATTCGTCCTCCTCGCTCGATTTCTTGCCGCGCGACGGCGCACGCTTGTCCGAGGTAGGCGGCGCGGCCGGGTTCGGCGCATCGGACTCGTCGCCCTCCTCCCGCCACGAGCCGAAGTCGAAGTTCGCCGCCCGATCCAGCACATCGGCGAACTGGCGCCCCGTTTCTTCGATGGCCTGCCCAATCGTGGCGAACGTCGCCTCCAGAACGAAGGCGGTTTTATCTTGGGTCTCCAGCTTCTCAAACTCGGCGCGCGTTTTCGAGTACTGCTTCCGCGCATCCTCACGGGCTTCCGGCATCGTTGTCAGGGTTAGCGTACGGCGCGAGCCGGCGATGCCTTCGCCGGTCCCGACCGCACTTCAGTGAGTCGGTCTACACGCTCGTTTTGACGGGACCCTCCCCCGCAAGTTTCACCATGCCCGACGCCCCCGATCCCTCCTCACCTGCCGTCCGAGAGGGACTCGTCCTCCGCTCCACCGGCAGTTGGTACGAGGTCCGCACCGACGACGGCGAGATTTTCCAGGCCCGAGTGCGCGGGAAGTTCAGGCTCGAAGAGCGCGACGTCACGAACCCCGTCGCGGTCGGCGACCGCGTGGCGATGCGGATGGACGCCGACGGAACCGGACTGATCGTCGAACTCCTCCCCCGCCACAACAAGCTGAGCCGGCGGGCGGCGGGCCGGCGGGCCGGCCGCGAGCACGTGCTCGTGGCGAACGTGGATGCGGCGTGGTGCGTGCAGGCGTCGCGGCTCCCCTCGTTCAACCCCGGCTTCGTGGACCGCTTCCTCGTCATGGCCGAGGCGTACGGCGTCCCGGCGGGCATCGTCGTCAACAAGTCGGACCTCATCGTGCGCGAGGATCACGCCGAAGACGTAGCCTACTGGCAGGGGCTGTATGCGAGCCTCGGCTACCCCGTCCTCCTCGTGAGTGCCGAGACCGGCGACGGCATTGAGGGCTTCCGCGAGCGGCTGGCAGGCAAGATCTCCGTCGTTGCCGGCCCCTCCGGCGTCGGGAAGTCCACGCTCCTTAACGCCGTCGAGCCGACACTGGGGCTCCGCACGGGCGAGGTGAGCGAGAAGACGAAGAAGGGCCGCCACACAACGACGTTCGCCGAGCTCCTCCCCGTCGCAGGCGGCTACGTCGCCGACACGCCCGGCATCCGCGAATACGGGATTTGGGACATGGCCCCAGAAGAGCTCTCAGGCTACTTCATCGAGATGCTCCCCTATCTCAGCGACTGCAAGTTCTCGCCCTGCACGCACGACCACGAGCCGGAGTGCGCCGTCAAAGAGGCCGTCGAGAACGACGAGATCGCGCCGGAGCGCTACCTCTCGTACCTCAACATCCTCGCCTCGCTGCAGGGTGACGACGTCGGTCGGTAGCCCGAGCGGCAGCGGCCGACTACCCCAACTCGTCTTCGGTCTGTGCTTCGACGAAGTCCAGCTCGTCCGTGTCTGCCGGGCCAACAATCAGAATCATGTACTTCACCGTGTTATAGAGCATCAGCACGATGACGACGAGGAGACCGCCGAGCACGGCCGACGCGCCGAGGAAGGCGTAGTAGAGCACGTCGTACCACGAGGCGGCCACGTTGTCCGCCTGCTCGACGGGGATGTTGAGGCAGAGCAGCACGATGGTCGCCGCGATGAACGCGACGGTATCAAGGAGCGCGATCTGGCGGACGCGCTCGTAGTGGTCCTGCTTGAGCTTGCTGTTCGCGTTCGCACTCAGGCTGAGGAGCGTCAGCATCAGCGCGAGCGTCGTCGCCGAGGCCGTCATCACGCCCGAACAGAGAAACCGCGTCGTGGGAAGCATCCCGTTGAGGAGCGCCCTCGCCTCCGCCCCGCTCGTCTCACCCACGGCCCACGCCCCGCCGAACGTCACGACGAGCGCGATCGCGCCGCCCGTCAACGTCCAGCGCCAGTCCTCGGAGAACAGCCGTTCCAGCAGCGTCTGCGACGTGGGCTCCCCTTCGTCCTCGGATGCGCTTCCTTTTTGAGCGGCCATCGTGAGCTATCGGCGTGCTGGTCCGGTGGGTCGGCCGGACGTGCTTGTTACGCGGTCTTCTTCCGACGACCGCCTTTCTTCCCGCCCTTCTTGCCCGCCTTCTCGGCTAGCAGTTCGACGGCCTGCTCCAGCGTCACGTCGTCCGGCTCGGTGCCCTTCGGGATCGTCGCGTTCGTCCGCTTGTGCTTGACGTACGGGCCGTAGCGCCCCTCGAAGACCTCGATCGGGTCGCCGGTTTCGGGGTGCGCGCCGAGCGTGCGGAGCGGCTTGTTCTTCTGCCGCTTCTGTGCGAGCAACTCCACCGCCCGATCGAGCTTCACCTTCAGCACGTCGTCCTCGGCTTTGAGCGAGGCGAAGAGGCTGCCGTGCTGGACGTACGGGCCGTAGCGGCCGATGCTCGACTTTACGACCCCGCCATCGGGGTGCTCGCCGAGCGTGCGCGGGAGCGAGAGCAGCCCGAGCGCGAGCGGCAAGTCCACATCCTCCGCCTTCACCCCCTTCGGGAGCGAGGTCCGCTTCGGCTTGCCTTCCTGATCGTCGTCGCCGAGTTGGACGTACGGGCCGTAAGGTCCCTGCTTGACGAGGACGGGCTGGTCGAACTCCGGGTGGATGCCGAGGATTTCGTCCGGCTTGTTGCTCGTGCGGAGAAGGTCGCGCAGGCTCGCCTCGTCGGCGTCGGCCGGGGCGAGGGCTTCGGGGAGCGAGGCCGTCTTCGTCTCGCCGTCGAGCTCGCCTTCGACGTACGGACCGAACTTGCCGACGCGGACGCGGAACGGCCCCCACTTCGGGTGCTCGATCGTCGACATCTCGCGGGCATCGATCCCTTCGAGCCCGGCCTCGACGCGGGGCTCGATCCCGCTGTCGCCGCGGAAGAAGCGTTCGAGGAAGCGCACCGGCTCCTTGTCGCCGCTCGCGATGTCGTCGAGGATCTGCTCCATCTCGGCCGTGAAGCCGGTGTCGACGAGCTGCTCGAAGTTGTGCTCGAGGAGGTTGTTCGTGGCGAAGGCGGTGAATGTCGGGGCGAGCTGCTTGCCGTCGCGGCGGACGTAGCCCCGGTTCACGATCGTGTCGATGATGGACGCATACGTGCTCGGGCGGCCGACGCCCTCGCTCTCCAGCATGCGGACGAGCGTCGCGTCGGTGTAGCGCGCCGGCGGCTTCGTCTCGTGGCCGAGCGCTTCGACGCCGTGGCAATCGGGCGTATCGCCCTCGTTGAGCTCGGGGAGCGGGTTGTCGCGGTCTTCGAGCGCCGCGTTCGGATCGTCGGAGCCCTCGACGTAAGCGCGGAAGAAGCCGGGGAACTCGACGGTCTGCCCGTTCGCGCGGAACGTCGCCTGCTCCGGCCCGGCCTCGCCGGCCGTGATCTCGGCGCGCGTCTGCCGCAGCTTCGCGTCGGCCATCTGCGTGGCGACGGTCCGCTTCCAGATGAGGTCGTAGAGCTTGCCTTCGACGCCGCTCAGTCCGATCTCGCTCTTCGTCCGCATCTGCGTGCCGGCCGGGCGGATAGCCTCGTGCGCCTCCTGCGCCCCGCTGCTCTTCTTCGCCGAGAACTGCCGTGGCTTCGGCGAGAGGTACTTCGCGCCGTACCGCTCTTCGACGGCGCGGCGGCTCGCGCCGATGGCCTCCGACGAGAGGTTCGGCGAGTCGGTCCGCATATACGTGATGTGGCCCTGCTCGTAGAGCTTCTGCGCTACGCGCATCGAGTCGCGGGCGGAGAGCCCGAGCTTGCGGTTGGCCTCCTGCTGCATCGTCGACGTGATGAACGGCGGCGCGGGCCGCCGTGTGATCACCTTCGACTCGACCGACGCGACGCGCCACGGCTCGCTCGGGAGCCGGTCCGCGAGATCCTTCGCCTGCGCCTCTTCGAGCACGAAGGCGTCCGATCCCTCCTTCAGCTTGCCCGTGTTCTCGTCGAAGTCACGGCCCGTCGCAAGCTTCTGCTCGCCGAGCGCCACGAGGGTGGCTTCGAACTCCTGCTTGGCCTGCTCCAGCGTCGCCTTGAGGTCCCAGTAGCCGGCCGACACGAAGTCGAGCCGCTCGCGCTCGCGCTGGACGAGCACGCGGACGGCGACGCTCTGCACGCGCCCGGCCGAGAGGCGCGGGGCGATCTTCTTCCACAGGAGGGGGCTGATCGTGTAGCCCACGAGCCGGTCGAGCACGCGCCGCGTCTCCTGCGCGTCGACGAGCCGCTGGTCGATCTCGCGCGTGTCGGTGAGGGCGTGCTGGATGGCCTCCTTCGTGATCTCGTGGAACACCATCCGACGCACCGGCACTTTCGGCTTAAGCACTTCGAGGAGGTGCCAACCGATCGACTCGCCCTCGCGGTCCTCGTCCGTCGCGATATAAAGCTCGTCGGCGTTCTTGAGCGCGTCCTTCAGTTCCTTCACCACCTTCCGCTTCTCCTTCGGGATGACGTAGACGGGCTGGTAGCCCTCGTCCACGTTCACGCCGAGCGTGCCCCACGACTCCTTCTTAATGGCGGCGGGGACTTCGGAGGCGGAGGACGGCAGATCGCGGACGTGGCCCATGCACGCCTCGACCTGGTACTCCCCTTTCGCGAGGAAATTGCGGATCGTGCGGGCCTTGGTCGGGGACTCTACGACGACGAGTCGTTTCATACGGGGGCGATGTGGGTGAGGAGCAGGGGGCAAGAATATACTCGGCGGGGCTGCCAACATTGCGGCACGCCTCACACGCGGCGCACTCCGCCGCGTTCCGCCCTCACCCCGGCTTCACCGCGTACGGGGCGGTCGATCCACGCTTAGCTCCTGGCATCCTGATGGAGCAGCCGCCCGTTCAGCGGGTCGATCGTGCAGTCCGTCCCAACGAAGTTAGCTACCACCAGGGGGACGCGGCTGACGATCTGAGCATAGAAGTCGGCCGACGTGTTCGTCGGGTGCTGCGCCGTCCACATATGCTCGCCCGCGGGGGTGTAGCCCCGGAGGTTCTGGACCTGACCCAACCGATTCTCGTGCGCCGCGAGAGCGACCCAATCGAACAGGAGAACGACGCGCTCCTCAATCCGAACCCCATCCAACACACGGACCGGGACCGGCCACCGGTGCCCGGCGACTTCGACGGTGCGTCCGTCGAACGTGAGACCTGTTGCGCCCATCCGTTCGGGTAACGTCCAGTCCGACTCCACCCTGTGCCGCTAGAGTGTGTTATGGACTCGCCCCCTCGGAGGGGGGCAGCAAGCCCCGCTTGCGGGGCGAGCGGGGGGTCCGCAGCGTTCGAGGAGCCCGATGCGGTCGCGTCGAGCGAGGCGGACCCCCACCTGTCCTCCCCCTCCGAGGGGGAGGGACGCGATCTGAACGCGCTCGCTGGGTTCGACTCACCTGCGTTCATAACACGCTCTAGCTGTTCTGTTCGAGGAAGGCGACTTCGGCGGGCTCGCGGACGAGGCGGAGGAGGGTGTGGAGCGGGAGCCACGCCCATGTGGGGCGGTGGTTCAGCTCGTAACGGACCTCGTAGAGCGCTTTGTCGAGGAGGTAGGCCCAGAGGAAGGGGCGGCGGACGCCACGCGGGAGGAGGAAGTCGGCGTCCTCGGCCGTGCGGAGGTAGGCGTCGGCGAAGGTGAGGTCGCACCAGTGGACGAGCTGCTCGGCCCACGGGCCGAGGGGGCTGTCGCCGTCGTGGGCTCCGTCGGCACCGCCGTTGGCGTGGGGCAGGCTGGTGGCGAGGGGGGCATACGTAGCGTAGGCGAGGGAGCGGAGCATGCCGGCCACGTCGCGGAGCGCGTAGTCGTGCCGCCGCCGCTCGGCGACGGTCCGCGCGGGCTCGCCCTCGAAGTCGAGGATGTAGAACTCGCCGTCGGCGAAGACGGTCTGGCCGAGGTGGTAGTCGCCGTGGATGCGGATCTTCTGGCGCGTCACCTCGCTCTCGCGGAGGGCGTCGAGGCTGTCGAGGGCGCGGTCCCACTCGGCGTCGGTGGGAAGCTCGCCGAGGTCTTCGCCGTGGGCGCCGAGCATCTCGCGCGTCCGCTCGGCCTCGCTTCGGATGCGGGCGATGAGCGCGGCGGTGTCGTCGGGGCTGCCCTCGCGCGGGGCGAGCGCGTCGGCCTCGGCTTCGGCGAGGGCGAGGTGCATCTCGGCGGTGCGGACACCGAGCGTCCGGGCGAGCTCGATCATCTCGGGCGCGGCGTCTTCGAGCCAGCCCGGCAGCCCGGTCTCGGAGTTGACCGGCGCTTCGAAGCTGGAGAGCGGGAGGTCGGCGACGCGGCTGTAATACTGCCCGACCTTCTCTACGGCGTAGGCCCAGCCGTCGGCCTCGACGTCGAGCGCCTGCTGCACGACGCCCATCGCGTAGGCCACGTCGCCGCGCCGGAACGTGGCCGTCCCGAGGAGGGGCGGTACGAAGCGGAAGCCGACGCGCGTGAGGTGGCCGAGGAGTTCGACCTCGGGGTTGACGCCGGCTTCGAGCCGGCGGTAGAGCTTGACGAAGAGGCGGCGGCCGTCGTCGGTGTCGACGAGGGCGGCGGAGTTCGACTGCTCGCCGGAGAGCGGGCTGGCCTCGACGGCGACCGCGCCGCGGAGCGCGTCGTCCATCTCACCCGCGTAGACCCCGCGGAGGGATCGGCCCTTCCCGCCCCGCTGCCACCAGTTGAAGAGGCTCGTCCAGAAGTCCGCGAGGGCCGTCGCGTCGCAGAGGAGGACGCGGCCGTCGGGGCCGTCCACCCACGCGAGCGCGGCGGCGGGGTGCGAGGCGAGCACGGCCTCGGCGTCGGCGCCGGAGGCCGTGGCGAGGGGGAGGAGGTAGGTGTCGGTGCGCTCGCCGGTGCCCACGCGCAGGAGCGAGAGGTAGACCGGGCGCGGCCGGGCCTGGATACGGACGGCGTCGGCGACCTCGACGCGGACCTCGCCCTCGGCCTTCGCCCCGAACCACCGCTGGCTGCCGACGTATGCCGGCAGGAGCGCTTCGAGCCGCTCCATCCCGCCGCCCGACGCGAGGGTGTGGACGAGCAGGTTCTCCAGCCCCTCCGTGACGCGGAGGACGGGGATTTCGCGTTCGTCTCCCTCGGCCCGCGGCCCGATCGCCTTCCGCGTCTCCCGCTTGACCTCCTCCTCCGGCACGAGGGCGAACCAGTAGAACCGGTGCGGCCCGATCGGGAGGTGGTAGGGCTCCTCGCCGATCGCGGGGAACGGCGACTGGCTCATGAGCTCGACCGGCACGAGCCCCTGCAGGTCCGCGTCCGGCGGCAGGAGGGAGGACTGCGTGAAGCGGGAGAGGTTCGCCACGACGAGCACGCGCTGGTGGCCTTCCGGCCCCTCGTATTCGCGGACGAACGCGAGCACGGCCTCGTTCTCGAGCGGGATCGTCCGCATCGTGCCGCGCCCGAAGGCTTGGGCGTAGTGCTTGCGGAGGCCGAGCATCCGCCGCGTGAAGTGGAGGAGGCTGTGCGGGTTGGCCTCGGCGTCCTCGGCGTTCACGAACTCGTAGGCGTAGAGCCCCTTCCCGATCGTCGGCATGAAGAGGCGGTGGTGCGGGGCGCGGCTGAAGCCGCCGTTCTTGTCTGGGCTCCACTGCATCGGCGTGCGGACGCCGTTGCGGTCGCCGAGGAAGGGGTCGTCGCCCATGCCGATCTCGTCGCCGTAGTATAGTACCGGCGAGCCGGGGAGCGAGAGGAGGAGGGCGTTGAGCAGCTCGATCTGGTTCCGGTCGCCGCCGAGGAGCGGGGCGAGCCGGCGGCGGATGCCGACGTTGATGCGGAAGCGGGGGTCGGAGGCGTACTCGTTCCACATGTAGTCCCGCTCCTCGTCCGTCACCATCTCGAGCGTGAGCTCGTCGTGGTTGCGGAGGAAGATGGCCCACTGCGCGTCCTCGGGGATGTCCGCCGTGAGCTCCAGCATCTCGACGAGCGGGCGGCGGTTCTCGCGGCGGAGCGCCATGTAGAGCCGCGGCATGATGGGGAAGTTAAACGACATCTGCACGCCCTGGCCGTCGGCGAAGTAGGGCAGCGTGTCCTCGGGCCACTGGTTCGCCTCGGCGAGGAGCACCTTCCCCGGCCCGTACCGCTCCTCGACCGCCTGCCGCAGCTCGACGATGTAGTCGATGGTTTCGGGGAGGTTCTCGCTCGTCGTCCCCTCGCGCTCGAAGAGGTAGGGCACGGCATCGAGTCGGAGCCCGTCCACGCCCATGTCGAACCAGAAGAACATCACCTCCCGCATGGTCTCGCGGACCTCGGGGTTGTCGTAGTTGAGGTCGGGCTGATGGGAGAAGAACCGGTGCCAGTAGTACTTCTGCGCCTTCTGGTCCCACGACCAGTTCGAGACCTCGGTGTCGGTGAAGATGATGCGGACCTCGGGGTACTTGTCGGCCGTCTCGCTCCAGACGTACCAGTCGTGCTTGTCACTCTCGGGGTCGCGGGCCTCCTGAAACCACGGGTGCTGGTCCGAGGTGTGGTTGAGCACGAGCTCGGTGATGACGCGCATCCCGCGCTCGTGCGCCTCGTCGAGGAACGCCTTGAAGTCGTCGAGGTCGCCGTGGACGGGGAGGACCTTGTAGTAGTCGGCGGTGTCGTAGCCGTCGTCGCGGAGGGGCGACTGGAGGAAGGGGAGGAGCCAGAGGGTGTTGACGCCGAGCCGTTCGAGGTAGGGGAGCTTCGCGCGGAGGCCGGCGAAGTCGCCGTAGCCGTCGTCGTCCGAGTCGAAGAACGAGCGGACGTGGAGCTCGTAGATGACGGCGTCTTTGTACCAGAGGGGATCCGTGAGGAAGTCGGTCGGCATAGAGGAGAGTGGTAGAGACGCAGCATGCTGCGTCTGTACGGGGCGGAAGGGGAAACGGGCGGTCAGGCGGAGCGGGTCAGGCGGTAGAGCGGCGGTAGGGGCACGATGCATCGTGCCCCTGCGTCAGCGGGGCTGGCATCGACCGGGGCGGCTTCAGGCGCGGACTTCGAAGTCGCGCTCGGTGCGGGCGCGGCGCTCGATCCGGAAGATGTGCGCGGGAAGCGTGTGCGGGTGGAGCTCGACGTAGTTGCTCGCGCCGTGCCACGTGTAGCGCTCGCCGCCGAGGACATCGTGGACCTCGAAGGGCCGGTGCGCGTCCATGCCCCACACGTGGAGCGGGAGCGTCAGCCACCCGGCCTGCGTGTTGTACGGGTCGAGGTTGACGACGCAGAGGACGAGGTTCGGCGGGTTCTCGCCGCCGGGCTCGGGCGGGGCCTCTTTGTAGTAGGCGAGGAGGTGCGGGTTGTCCGTCGGGATGAACCGGAGGTTGCGCATGAACTGGAGCGCGCGGTTCTCGCGGCGGACCCGGTTGACGCGTTTGAGGAGGGGCTGGAGGCTCGTCGGGTCCTGCCAGTTCCAGTGGCGGACCTCGTACTTCTCGTTGTCGCTGTACTCCTCCCGCTTCGGGTGCTGGTCCGCCTCGACGTGCTCGAACGGCGGCCCGTAGAGCCCGTACGCCGACGACATCGTGGCGGCGAGGACGAAGCGGACGACGTGGGCCGGGCGCCCGCCGTGGGCGAGATAGTCGGTGAGGATGTCGGGCGTGTTCGGCCAGAAGTTGGGCCGGTAGTACTCGCCGATCTCGGTCTGGAACAGCTCCTCGCCGTATTCCTGCAGCTCATCCTTCGTGTTGCGCCACGCGAAGTAGGTGTACGAGTTGTTGAAGCCGAGCTTGGCGAGGGTGTACATCGTCCGCGGCTTGGCGAACGCCTCGGCGAGGAAGATGAGGTCGGGATGTTCGGCCCGCAGCTCGCCGATGCACCACTCCCAGAACGCGAACGGCTTCGTGTGCGGGTTGTCCACGCGGAAGACGCGGACGCCTTTGTCGATCCAGAACTCGAACACGGACTTCAGCTCGTCCCAGAGCGCGCGCCAGTCCTCGGTCTCGAAGTCGAGCGGGTAGACGTCCTGGTATTTCTTCGGCGGGTTCTCGGCGTAGCGGATCGTGCCGTCGGGCCGGTGGCGGAACCACCCAGCGTGCTCTTTCACGTACGGGTGGTCGGGCGAGGTCTGGAACGCGATGTCGAGCGCGACCTTGAGCCCGAGCTCGTCGGCCTTCGCCACGAAGCGCTCGAACGCCGGCATCCCGCCGAGCTCGGGCGCGACGGCTTTGTGTCCGCCGTCTTTACTCCCGATCGCCCACGGGCTGCCGGGCTCGCCGGGCTTCGCGGTGGGCGCGTTGTCCTTCCCCTTGCGGAACTGCGTGCCGATCGGGTGGACGGGCGGGAGGTAGACGATGTCGAAGCCGAGGTCGTGGACACGCGGGAGCCGCGCCGCCGCGTCGTCGAGCGTGCCGTGACGGGGCTTCCCGTCTTCGCCGAGGTCGGCGGCGGAGCGGGGGAAGAACTCGTACCACGCGCCGAAGCGGGCGAGCTCGGGGTCGACGCGGACGCCGAGCCAGCCGCTTTCGACGGCGCCCTCGGCGGGGTCGTTCGCCCGTACGAGCTCGATCACTTCGGTCTTGAGCGCAGCCTCAGCCTCGCCCTTCTCGAACCGCTTCGCGTAGTGCTCGAGGCGCTTGCGGTCGTCGGCGTCGGCGTGCGCGGCGGCGCGGCGGAGGAGGGCGGCCCCATCGAGGAGCTCGGTGTCGAGTTCCTTTTTCGGCACGGCGCCCTCGACGCGGCGGCGGAACTGGTCCTGCCACGTCCCGAACTGGTCGAGCCACGCGCGCACGTTGTAGCGGTAGCGCCCGAGCCGCTCGACGCGGAAGCTCGCGACGTACTCGTCGTTGTAGCGGAGCGGCATCGGCGCCGTGTGCACGGCGTCCTCGCCCTCGCCCTCGTAGTGCCACTGCAGCTCGACAGCCAGCTTCTCGTGCCCGTCGACGATGGCCCCGGCGACGACTTCGACCTCTTCTCCGACGGAGCGCTGGATCGGCCACCGGCCCCCGTCGATGCGTGGGGTGAGGGTGGCGAGGACGACGCGGGACCAGCTTTCGGGGGCGGGCGAGGGTTTGAGGGAGGTCGTCTCGGGGGAAGGCGCAGCCGCAGGGTGAGGAGCGTGCATCGGCGAGGGAGAAGCGGGGGGAGAGGGGTGAGCACCGGGGCGGAGCGGGTACGCCGTCGGCTACTCTGTTCAATCGGGCGGGCGGAGAAAGGATCCGATAGCGGCGACTCGCCGCCCGTCGTTCGCGATTCAGCGAAGGGGCGACCCTGCCGATACAGAGGGGGAGCGGCCGGGGAACCGTCCGGCGTATTATCCACCGCGCCTCGTCCCCTCTCCGCGCGAACCGACCGCCCGCTCCGGCGTGTCACGGCCCGCACCGCGGGTCCCGCTCCCGCTTTCCCACCGGCTGACCCCCCTTCCCGTGACCCCCAGCGACACTACGGCGGAGGCCCCGCGCCCCGCCTCCATCGCCCTCGACCGCCGCCCCCGCGTCCTCCCCGGCAAGCCCTACCCGCTCGGCGCGACGTGGGACGGCCTCGGCGTCAACTTCACGCTCTACAGCGAGCGCGCCGAGCGCGTCGAGCTCGTCCTCTTCGACAGCCCGCACGACGAGGCGCCGAGCGCCGTCGTCGACCTCAGCGAGCGGACGGGGCCGGTGTGGCACGGCTACCTCCGCGGCATCCGGCCGGGCCAGCTCTACGGCTACCGCGTCCACGGCCCGTACCGCCCCGAGGAAGGGCTCCGCTTCAACCCCAACAAGGTCCTCCTCGACCCCTACGCGAAGGGCGTCGGCCGCCCCGTTCAGTGGGACGACAGCCTCTTCGGCTACAAGATCGGCGACCCGAAAGAGGACCTCAGCTTCGACGAGCGCGACAGCGCGCCGTTCGCCCCGCTCGGCGCCGTCGTCGAGGACCGGTTCGAGTGGGGGGACGACCGGCTGCCTCAAGTGCCGTGGGAGAACACGATCATCTACGAGACCCACGTCAAGGGCATCTCGATGCGTCACCCCGACGTCCCCGAGGAGTTCCGCGGGACGTACCTCGGCATGGCCTCCGACCCCATCCTCGATCACCTCCGCCGCCTCGGCGTGACGACGGTCCAGCTCCTCCCCGTCCACGCCAAGCTCCACGACCGTCGCCTCGTGGACATGGACCTTGCCAACTACTGGGGCTACAACACGCTCAACTTCTTCGCGCCCGAGCCGGACTACTGCACCGAGGGCGCTATCACGGGCGTGCGCGAGTTCAAGATGATGGTCCGCGCCCTCCACGCCGCCGGCCTCGAAGTCATCATCGACGTCGTCTACAACCACACGGCCGAGGGGAGCCGCCTCGGCCCGACGCTCTCGTGGCGCGGCATCGACAACGTCGGCTACTACAAGGCGAACCCGGCCGAGCCGCGCTATCTGATGGATTACACGGGGACGGGCAACACGCTCGACGTCGGCAACCCGTACGTGCTCCAGATGATCACCGACAGCCTCCGCTACTGGGTGACGGAGATGCACGTCGACGGCTTCCGCTTCGACCTCGCCGCGGCCCTCGCCCGCGAGCTGTTCGACGTGGACATGCTGGCGTCGTTCTTCCAGGTGATCCAGCAGGACCCCGTGCTCAACCGCGTCAAGCTCATCGCCGAGCCGTGGGACGTCGGGCCCGGCGGCTACCAGGTCGGCAGCTTCCCGTGGCAGTGGGCCGAGTGGAACGGCCGCTTCCGCGACACCGTCCGCCAGTTCTGGCGCGGCGACTCCGGGCTCAAGGGCGAATTCGCCACGCGGATGGCCGGCTCGTCGGACCTCTACGAGCGCTCCGGCCGCCGCCCCTTCGCCTCGATCAACTTCATCACGGCCCACGACGGATTCACGATCGAGGACCTCGTCTCGTACGACGAGAAGAACAACTGGGCCAACGGCGAGGAGAA
Source organism: Rhodothermales bacterium (assembly GCA_039944855.1). Lineage (NCBI taxonomy): Bacteria > Pseudomonadati > Rhodothermota > Rhodothermia > Rhodothermales > Rhodothermales bacterium. The sequence goes on from JBDUXZ010000005.1 coordinate 510,462, forward strand.
CCGCGACGGCCACGAGCCGAACTACTCCACGAACTGCGGCGTCGACGGGCCGACGGACGACGACGCGGTGCTCGACTGCCGCGAGCGGCTCAAGCGCGCCCTCGTCGGCACGCTCTTCCTCGCGCAGGGCGTCCCGATGCTCTTGGGCGGCGACGAACTCTCGCGCACGCAGGCGGGCAACAATAACACGTACTGCCAGGACAACGAGCTCAACTGGTACGACTGGGACCTCGACGAGCGCGAGCAGGAATTCCTCGACTTCGTCTGCGAGACGATCGCCTTCCGCAAGGCCCACGCCTCGTTCCGCCGCCGCCACTTCCTCAACGGACGGCCCGACGAGCACGGCGTCCGCGACGCGCTCTGGTGGCACCCGGACGGCCGCGAGATGTCGCCCGAGGACTGGGACCGCAACGGGCTCAAGGCCTTCGGGATGCTGCTCCGCGGCGACCGCATTCGCGGCGTCAACGCCCGCGGCGAGCGCCGGAGCGACGACACGTTCCTCCTCCTCTTCAACAAGAGCGCCGAGCCCATCACGCTCCACCTCCCCGCCGAAGAGGCCGGCAACCCGGTGCGCTGGGAAACCGTCGAGCCCTTCGACGAGGTTGAGCAGACCTCGTTCGAGGCCGACGAGCCGGCGGCGCTCGACGCGCATTCCATCCTCGTCCTCCGCGCCGTCCTGACCTGAGCGCCACGGCCGAACCGACGGTAGAGACGCCTCGGGCGGGGTGTCTCTACGGGATGGCGCTACGGATCGGAACGCTTCAGCACGGCCCACGGCAGCGGTGTCGCCCCGGCGTCGAGCGTCGCCGCAGGCCCGACCCTCGCGCCGGTCAGCCATTCCGTCCACGTCCAGCCCGCCCACGCATCTGGCAGGGGAATCGTAGCGGGGCCAGCATCGGCGAAGGTGGCGGGGAAGCGGGGGACGAGCACGACGAGCGCGTCGTCTTCCGTCTCGCGGGCGTAGGCGATCCAGTGCTCGGCGCCCTCACCCTCGGGTTCGAGCGCGCGGTAGTCGCCGGCGAACAAATCAGGGTGTGCACGGCGGAGGCGGAGGAGGCGCGCGGTGACGAAGAGCTTGACGCGCTCGTCCTGCCCGTCCACGAGGTCTCGGAGCGCGTCGGCCCCGACGGATCGGGCCAGGCTGTCGGGCGAGGCGAGCGTGTCGGCGAACGTGTCGAGGAGGGCGGCGCGGTGGTCGTAGTCGACGGGCCGGCGGTTGTCGGGGTCCACGAGCGAGAGGTCGAGGAGCTCGGTGCCTTGGTAGAAATCGGGGACGCCGGGCGTCGTCAGCTTGAGGACGGTCTGGCTGAGGGTGTGGAAGAAGCCGAGGCGGGCGAGCTCGGCGGCGAAGGCGTCGAGCGCGTCGGACGTCCGCTCGTCGGTGGTGACGCCGCGCACGAAGGCGTCGAGGTCGGCCTCGTACGGCTCGTTCGGGTTGATCCAGCTCGTGCGGAGCTTGCTCTCGCGGGCGGCTTTCTGGAGGTAGTCGGCGAGGCGGTCGGCGAGCGTCGCGTGGTCGGCGCCGTGCCAGAGCGCGGCGAGGGTCTGGAAGAAGAGGTAGGCGTGCGTCGGCAGCGGGCCGTGCTCGCCCCGGTATCGCTGCCCGATGTCGTCGAGGACGGCGAGCGTCTCGTCCCAACGGTCGGAGACTTCGGCGAGGGCGACGAGCCGCATCCGCGTGTCCTCGCCGCGCTTGTGGTCGTGCGTGGCCGTGGCGATCAGGCCGTCGGGGTAGCGGAGGGCGCGGAAGCGGGCGTGGGCGTGGAACGCCTCGGGCGCGAGGGCGAACTCGGCGGGCTCGCCGCCGACCTCGTTGAGCCCCGTCAGCCGGTGGTAGCGGTAGAACGCCGTGTCCTCGACGCCCTTCGCCATGACGGGCGCCGTGTACTGCTGGAACCGGCCGACCCAGCCGCGCTGCGCAGCCCGCAGGTCGTCCCGGACTTCGCCGAGGGCGACGCGGGCGATGAAGTCGTAGACCGTGGACTCGGAAGCGGGGTTGCGTTGCTTGGCGCGGTGGATGGCCCGTTCGATAACGGCGCGGGCGTCTTCCTCGTCGTAGTCGGGGAGGTAGGTTCGGTACCGGTCCACGGCGGCGACGGTCTCGGCGAGGGCCTCGCGGAGTGCTTCGAGCGTGAAGTCCCGCGTGTGGTAGTCGGCCTCGGAGAGCCGGTCGAGCTCATAGGCGAGGCGGAAGAGCTCGCTGGAGAGGCTCGTCTCCATCACGAGGACTTTGCTTCGGTGCACCTCGCGGTCCCACGGCCGGCGCTCGGGCGCGAACCGTCGCCACGTTCGGTCGAGCGGGCGTTCGGCGTCGGGGCGGAGGAGGAGGTGCAGCACGTCGTTCATGAACCCGTAGCCCGTCGTCCCGGCGACGGGCCAGTCCTCGGGGAGGGTTTCGCCGTGGGCGAGGATCTTCTCGACCCAGACCTGCGACGCGCCGAGCTCGCGGAGGTGAGCGAGGTAGCCGTGGGGGTCGAAGAGCCCGTCGATGTGGTCGATCCGTACGCCGGCAACGGCCTCGTGCGTGAGCAATTCGCCGAGGAGGCGGTGGGCCTCCCAGAACACGTCGTCGTCCTCCATCCGCAGCCCGACGAGTTCGTTGATGTCGAAGAAGCGGCGGTAGTTGATCTCGTAGCCGGCCGTCCGCCAGTGCGAGAGCCGCCAGCACTGCCGCTCCAGCAGGTCGTGGAGCTCGCCGGGGGCGAAGGCCTCGTCCCAGTCGGTGAGGTCGATGCGCTCGGCGAGGGCGGCGAGGCGGAGGCGGAGGGCCTCGGCCTTCTCGCGCTCGGCGGGTTCGAGCCCGTCGTAGGCGTCGAGGAGGTCTTTGAGGTCCCAGTAGTCCTCGGTCCGCTCGAAGCGGGGGAGCGCGGCGGCGAGGAGCGTGGCGTACGTCGCGGGGCTGAGGGCGAAGCGGTTGTCGTAGTACGTCGCGTAGAACCGGCCGTCGTCGTAGCCCAGCCCCAGCTCGCCCGCGTCGAGGGCCTCGCCGTACGGTCCCCCGAGGAACGGGAGGTGGACTTTCCCGCGCAGCTCCGGCTTGAGCGGGCGCCAGTCGACGTCGAAGGTGCGGGCGTGGGGCGAATGGGGGCCGTAGGCGAGGACGTCCTGCCACGCCGCGTTCCGCGTCCCGACGCCCGCGTGGTTCGGGACCCAGTCGAGGATGACGCCCAGCCCGCGCTCGGCCGCCGCGTCGAGCAGGCGGTCGAGCCCGTCGCGCCCGCCGTACGCCGCGCGCACCTCGTTGTGGTCGACGACGTCGTAGCCGTGCGTGCTCCCCTCGCGCGCCTCGGTGACGGGGGAGAGGTAGAGGTGGCTGACGCCGAGGCGTTCGAGGTAGGGCAGGAGCGCCTCGGCCTCGGCGAAGCCGAAGTCGGGCTGAAGCTGGAGTCGGTAACTAGCGGTCACGGAAGAGAGGGTGAGAGGAGGGAGCGGACCCCCCGCCGCGCTCGCACCTGCTCCGCAGGAGGCTTCGCGCGGCTGTCCCCCTTGAAGGGGGACAGCTTTTCGGTCCTGGAGCGGAGGGACGTGTCCCGGAGCGATGGATCGGAAAGCAGGGGGTCAGGTGCGGACGAGCACCGCGCCGGGGCGGGTGAACCGGAGCGTGCCGTCGGCCACCTCCGGCGGGAGCGGGTCGGCAGCGAACTCGTGCTGCTCGGTGTGGAGGACGACGGCGCCGTCCGGCAGCGGGAGCGCGACGTCGTCGGCGAAGGAGAGCAGAAGGTGGTACGCGCCACGGCGGACGTGGAGCCCGCGCTCGCCGTGGGCTTCGGCTTCGACGCCGTCGGGGAGGTCGCGGCGGAGGGCGAGGAGGGCGTGGTAGAGCGCGAGGGTGTGGGCGTGGCCCGGCGCCTCGCGCTCATCCCAATCGAGCCGGCTCCGCTCGAACGTCGATGCGTCCTGCGGGTCGGGCACGGCGCCGCCGAAGCCGGGGAAGTCCTCGAACTCCGACCTCCTCCCCGCGCTCACGAGCGGGCCGAGCTCGGCGTTGTGATCGGTGAAGAACTGGAACGGCGCGGTGGCGGCCCACTCCTGTCCCATGAAGAGGAGCGGCAGCTCGGGCGCGAAGAGGAGGAGCGCGCTCGCCGCCCGGTACGCCGCCGGCTCGACGGAGTCCGGGAGCCGGTCGCCCGCCGGGCGGTTGCCGATCTGGTCGTGGTTCTGGATGCAGACGACGCACTGCGCGGGGCGGATCGGGTCGGCGCTCGTGCCGCGCGGCTTCGCGGTGGTTTTGCTCGGGCGGCCGTCGTAGAACCACCCGCGCTCGACGGTCTCGGCGATGTCGGCCGTCGTCGCGTCGGCGAAGTCGGCGTAATAGCCCTCGGTGTCCCCGGCGACGATGTTACGGACGAGGTGGTGGAGGTCGTCGGCCCAGACGGCGTCGAGCCCGAAGCCGTCTGGGCGCGGGAGGAGGAGCGTGTTCAGGTTCCGGTGGTCCTCGGCGACGAGCACGCGGCGCGGGCCGGGGAGCGCGGCGACGGCTTCGCTCAGCTCGGCGAGGAGGTGCGGCTCGCTGTCGTCGACGAGTGCGTGCGTGGCGTCGAGGCGGAGGCCGTCGAGGTGGTACTCGCGGAGCCAGTAGAGCGCGTTGTCGAGGATGAGGTCGCGGACGCCGCGGCTGCCGTCGTCGTCGAGGTTGATGGCGTCGCCCCACGGCGTGCGGTGCTTGTCGGTGAAGACGGGGCCGAAGGCGGCGAGATACGCGCCGTCGGGGCCGAGGTGGTTGTAGACGGCATCGAGGAAGACGGCGAGGCCGAGGCCGTGGGCGCGGTCGACGAGCGCGCGGAGGTCGTCGGGCGTGCCGTAGGCTCGGCTCGGGGCGTAGAGCGCGGCGCCGTCGTAGCCCCAGTTCCACCGGCCGGGGAAGTCGGCGACGGGCATCAACTCGACGGCCGTCACGCCGAGGTCGCGGAGATACTCCAGCCGCTCGGTCGCGGCGCAGAACGTCCCCTCCGGCGTGAAGGTGCCGACGTGCAGCTCGTAAAAGACGAGGTCGCGCTGCGCCACGCCGCCCCAGGCCGCATCGCCCCACGAGAACGCCTCGGGGTTTACGACTTCGGACGGCCCGTGCACGCCCTCGGGCTGGAACCGCGAGGCCGGGTCGGGGAGCGGGTCGCCGTCGTCGAGCCGAACGCGATAGCGCTGGCCGGCGCTGACGCTGTCGACGACGTGCTCGAAGTAGCCGCCGCTCACGGGGTCGAGCGGGACCGCACGGTTTTCGGGTTCGAGGACGAGCGTGACGTGTTCGGCGGCGGGGGCCCACACGCGGAAGCGGGTGCCGTCGCCTTCGGGCAGCGCGCCGAGGCGGAGGGGGGCGTTCATGACGGAGAGGTGGCGGAGAGAGAGGTCGGCGCGGCGTCCGCTTTCGCGTCGTCGCCGGGCAGAGGAGAGGAGGCAGATGCACGCCCGTAGGTCTCGGTGAGGTCCCGGAGGCGCGTGATCGTCTCGTCGTCCACGGCGTCCCACGCGAAGCGCCACGCCCAGTTGCCGTCCTCGCGGCCGGGCACGTTCATCCGGGCCTCGCCGCCCAGCCCGAGCACGTCCTGCACCGGGAAGACGGCGCGCTCCACGACCGACGCCATCACGGCGCGGACGGCGGCCCAGTGGATCGGCTCGCTGGACCAGTCGAGCCCGAGGTAGCGGCGGGCGAAGGCACGGTCCGCGTCCGCCAGCCCGTCCCACCAGCCGACGACGGTGTCGTTGTCGTGCGTGCCTGTGTACCCGGCGAGCGCGCGCTGGTAGTGGTGGGGGAGGTACTCGCTCTCCGGGTCGCCGAACGCGAACTGGAGCACGACCATCCCCGGCAGGTCGAACTCCGCCATGAGCGCGCGGACGGAGGGCGTGATGAGGCCGAGGTCCTCGGCGACGAGGGGGAGCGGCGTTCCGATCTCGCGCTCGAACGCGCGGAAGAGGTCGGCGCCGGGGCCGTCGACCCACTGCCCGTTAACGGCGGTCTTCTCGTCGGCGGGGATGGCCCAGAAGGCTTCGAAGCCGCGGAAGTGGTCGAGGCGGACGAGGTCCACGAGGGCGAGGGCGCGGGCGAGCCGGGCGGTCCACCACGCGTAGCCGTGCGCCCGCATCCGGTCCCAGCGGTAGAGCGGGTTGCCCCAGCGCTGGCCCGTCGCGCTGAAGTAATCGGGCGGGACGCCGGCGACGGCCGTCGGCAGCCCGTCGGGGTCGAGGTGGAAGAGGTGCGGCGAGGCCCACACGTCGGCGCTGTCGTGAGCGACGTAGATCGGGAGGTCGCCGAAGACCTGCACGCCGCGCTCGCGTGCGTGAGCGCGGAGGGCCTCCCACTGCTCGGCAAAGACGAACTGCGCGAAGCGGTGCTGCTCGATGGCGTCGGCGTGTTCGGCGCGGGCGGCGTCGAGCGCGTCGGCGTTGCGTCGGGCGAGCGGGGCCGGCCAGTCGGTCCACGCTACGTCGTCGTGATGAGCCTTGAGCGCCGTGAAGAGGGCGTAGTCGTCGAGCCAGTGGGCCTCGCGGGCGCAGAACGCGCGGTAGTCGGCGGAGAATCCCACCTGCCGGGCGCGCTCGAACGCTCGTCTGAGTAGGGCCGCCTTGAACGGGATCACCCGGTCGAAGTCGACGTGGTCCGTGGGGAAGTCCGGCGCGTCTTCGAGCTCGTCCGGCTCCAGCCAGCCCGCGTCGGCCAGGCGTTCGGGGCTGATGAGGAGCGGGTTGCCCGCGAACGTCGAGGGGCTGGCGTAGGGCGAGTGCCCGTGGCCGACGGGCGTCAGCGGGAGCACTTGCCAAACGGTCTGCCCGGCCTCGGCGAGCGTGTCGATGAAGCGGACGGCGCCGGGTCCGAAATCGCCGATCCCGAAGGGGCTGGGTAGCGAGGTGACGTGGAGCAGGAGGCCGCTGGAACGGGAGGCCATGCGCGAAGGAGGAGAGGGGAGGGAGGAGAGCCGGGACCGTCGGCGGGAGGGGTCCGAGGATACGGACGATCCACTCTGTCTCAGGGATCCGTCCGGCGTTCTCACGCAGCATTCGCGCAGACCGACCGCCGTATTCTACGCCGCAACTCTTCCTCATCGACCGCGCCTCTCATGGACCTGACCGGCATCCACCATCTCACCGCCGTCTCCGCCGACATCCGGGCGAACTACCGCTTCTACACCGACGTGATGGGGATGCGTCTCGTGAAGCGCAGCGTCAACCAGGACGACGTCAGCGCCTATCACCTGTTCTATTCCGACGCCGTCGGCAGCCCCGGCAACGATCTCACGTTCTTCGACTGGGACGTGCCCCGCGAGCGACGCGGCACCCGGAGCATCACGCGCACCCACCTCCGCGTGCACGGTCGCGAAGCGCTCGATTGGTGGCGCGACCGATTAGTCGAGCACGGCGTCGTCGCTGGCGAGATCGCCGAGCGGGACGGTCGCTGCGTGGTCGACTTCGAGGACCCCGAGGGCCAGCGCCTCGCCCTCGTCGACGACGGGGGGCAGGGCGACGCGACTCACCCGTGGGAGCGGAGCCCCGTCCCGGCCGATTACCAGATCCGCGGCCTCGGTCCTATCGTGATGAGCGTGCCGGCACTCCCGCCCACGGAGCGCGTGCTGACGCATGTGATGAACATGCGCGCGGCCCGGACCTTCGAGCACGACGGCCGCACCGTCCACGTCTTCGAGATGGGCGCGGGCGGCCCCCACGCCGAGCTACACGTGGTCGTCGAGCCGGACGCGCCCGCCGCGCGGCCGGGCGCTGGCGGCGTCCACCACGTCGCGTTCCGCACGCCGAACGAGGCCGAGTACCACGCGTGGGCCGAGCGGCTGCGCACCCTCGGCGTCCCCAACAGCGGCGAGGTGGACCGGTACTACTTCCGAAGTCTCTACTTCCGCGAGCCCGGCGGCGTCCTCTTCGAGATCGCCACGGACGGCCCCGGCTTCGCCGTGGACGAGGACCCGGCCACGCTGGGAGAGCAGGTCGTGCTGCCGCCGTTTTTGGAGCCGCGTCGCGCAGAGATTGTCGCCAACCTCAAGCCGATTGACTGAACGAAAAAGGTTGACTGAACGAAAAAGGGCGCCCCGCCAGCGAATGACAGGGCGCCCTCAGGTGTGGAGATGCCGGGAGTCGAACCCGGGTCCGAAGCGAGCTACAGTCCAAGCGTCTACATGTGTAGTCCGCGTATTCGAGGTCTTTGCTCGTGCGGCGATGCCCACGAACAGGGCTTCCGCGCGAGCGCAGGCTGATTGAGTTTCGCTGCTACGGCTCAGCCGGAGCCTTGGCAGCTAGCTTATCTAAGTCGATGCCTGCAAGAAGGTCCAATAAGCGAGCCCTTCAGGAGACAGCTGGGGGCTTTACGCCGCCAGCGCGTACGAGTAATCGTTCGCAGTTGTTGGTTTTCTCAGCGAAGGTTACGGGCGTGCTGAGAACCACCCGACACGCAGCCTGCCGCACGATCGCTCCGTCGAATCCAAAACATCCCCAATTGTAAAAGAACGTCCGCTCAGAGAAGTCGCGCACCGTGGTGAGCCCTTTCCGAACGACGCACACTAAACCCGTGGCCTCTCGTCAGGTTCCGTCCAGATCCTCTTCGTCGCGCTCACGAGGCGTCCCGATGGGGTAGAGCCCCTGCGCTTCGAACGCCTCGTTTAATTCTGGCAGGAGCGCCTGGCGCAGCCCGCTGCTGAGGTAGGGAATCTTCGAGCGGCCTCCCGTGAAATACCGGCGGACCGGATGGAAGAGCACGCGGACGTGGTGATCTCCGATGGGAACGACGTCGAGTGAAACGAGCACGCGGTACAAACCCCAGTCACTGAGTTGGCGGCCCTCGGTGGAGACAGCGTTGGGGGAGGCGGGAGGCGCTTCGTCCCAGCCCGCCTCGGCGAGGGCCATCCGGATCCGCTCGTAGACGTCGTCCTGCTCCGTCGTCGTTTCCGCTTCGAGGCTCGCGCGCTCCGCGAGGGACAGGTCGGTCAATGGCTCGACGTCGAAGTCGCGGTAGAGCGGGGAGAACGAAGGGGCGCAACCGGCACTTACGAAAAGCCCGAAGAGGCACCCGCAGAGACAGAAGAAGAGGCGAAACCGATGGAGCATGGCTCAGAGGAAAGCGCGACGGACTCTGAGTATACACAGCCTGCGGAGGCGCGACGGGGCAAAAAAGCGCCACAAAAAAAGCCGGACGAACGCGCTCACCCAAACGCGTTCGCCCGGCGCGGAGGCTAGCATCCGTGATGCGCAGTGCGTCGTGCACTGGATGCACCTTCGCTCGAGCAAGCTTCGGCAAAGGAGGCATTATCCGAAGCCTTCTCTGTTTCTCTATCAATGGGTATGCCAAACCGCTAGCGGCGCCGTCTGCCGGGCAGGCGGGGGGAGAGAAAGAGAGGAGTGTGCGGTATTCTGCACATGGCTGTACACAGGGGGGACGGGCATCGGCGCATGCCCTGATTAATCGAACTCCATCTGCGTGACTGAACTCCGTCCGTGGGACCGGCCGTGCTGCCTCTGAGAGAGGGCTCTCAGAGAGGTGAAGAGCGAGTTAATCGGATCGCGTAGGCCGAACCTCTTGGGGCGAGCCCCGTGTCAGCGTCCGCGTTGGCATTTGGAAGACCCTCCGCCGATGCGTACCTTTACCGGCTCCCGTTCCACCATCCTGACCCCCGACTCTATGCCGTGCGGCCGTAAGCGCAAGCGCCACAAGATCGCCACCCACAAGCGGAAGAAGCGGCTTCGTAAGAACCGCCACAAGAAGAAGAGCCGGTAGATCCGACCGGCGCCCGCCGCGCCGTGCGTCCTTTGCTGGGCGCATCTTCTAGGGTGTACCCTCGCAAAGAAGCTGCGTCCGGCTGGCCGGAAGCGGCTTTTTTGTTGGTGCCCACGCCGAACGGGGGACGCCGTATCTTCTCGAGTCGCTCCCCTCTCCGATTCAATTCAGCCTCTCTAGCTCCATGAGCACCCGTAACAAAAGCCTCGTTCATGCTTCCATCGCGGGAGCGCTCGCTGGCGTCGTTACCGGCTTCGGCCTCGGCCTGCTGGTCGCTCCCGACGAGGGGCGGAAGGTCCGGCGACGGCTCGCCTACCTGCTCGACCGGTGGTCGCACCAAGTGGCTACGCTCGTGGAGCAACTCGGCTCGGACGAGGTGCAGAGCGCGGCGCGCGAGAGCGGCGCCGCCCTCATCGCCGACGCCCGTGAGCAGGCCGAGCGCATCCTCGAAGACGCCAACTCGTTGATGAGCGAAGTGCGGCAGCGGCCATCGGACCGCTGATTCCACGGAGCGCCGACCCGTCGGTGACCCGCATCCCTCGGTAGTGTCCTCGTCCCTCGTCAGTGCACGTCCTGGTCCGGCTCGTCGCCGGCCGGTTCATCCCATCGCCCTATATGGCTAACTTCGCGATTCTGCTGCCCAGTGCCGAGGGGAAGGCCCCCGGCGGGAATCCCCTCGCCCCGGACATGTTCGACTACCGCACGTCGAACACCTTTAACTACTTCTCCGAGCTGAACCCCGAGCGGCGCGCCGTCATCAAAGAGCTGCAGCGGGTCGTGCAAGAAAGCGATGAGGCGGCGCTGGAGAAGCTCTTCGGCGTCAAGAGCGATACGCTCGAAGAGGCCGTCCAAGTCAACATGGAGATCCACGGGAGCCCGCTCCTCGCCGCCGTGGACCGCTACGGCCCTGGCGTGATGTACGAGGCGATGGAGTTCGCCGAACTGCCGACCGGCGCGCAGCGCCGCCTCCTCGAGAACGGCGTCATCTTCTCCGGCCTCTTCGGCCTGCTTCGCCCCGACGACCTCATCCCGAACTACCGTCTCAAGATGGACGCGCGGCTGCCCGAGATCGGGAAGCTCTCGAAGTTCTGGCGGCCCATCCTCAGCCCGGCGCTCAACAGCGCGCTCGCGGGCAAGTTCGTCTGGAACCTCCTGCCGCAGGCGCACCTCGACGCGTGGGAGGACGACGGGTCGTACCGGGCCATGGTGCAGGTGAAGTTCTTCGACGAGAAGGACGGCGAGCGCAAGCCGGTCACGCACAACGTGAAGCAACTCCGCGGCGCCCTCGTCAACTTCGTCGTCCGCGACCCGGCCGAGAGTGTCGACGAATTGCTGGAGTGGGAGGCGCCGGGCGGGTACGAGCTCGACGAGGAAGCGACGACGTTCGACGAGGCGACGAAGACGGGCACCGTCGTGATGGTGTCGAGCCCCGGCTGGGAAAAGCGGCGGGCCGAGCGCAACGCCGCCCGCGCAGAGATCGCTCGCGAAAAGGCCGCTGCGAAAGCGGCTCGCGAGGCCGACGACGACGAGTAAGCCATGTCCGTCGTGATCGGGATTGCGGGCGGGTCGGGCTCCGGCAAGACGACCGTGCAGCGGAAGATCATCGAGGCCTTCGGCCGCGATCAGATCGCCCTCCTCGATCACGACTCGTACTACGTCGATCTCTCGCACCTCCCGGCCGATGAGCGCGCTCGGTTCAACTTCGACCACCCGGACGCGCTCGAAACCGACCTCATGGTGGCCCACCTAGACCGCCTCCTCGGCGGCGAGCCGGTGGAGAAGCCGACGTACGACTTCACCTCGCACAGCCGCCGCGTCGAGACGGAGACGGTCTACCCGCACCCGGTCGTGATCGTCGAGGGCATCCTCGTGCTCGGCGAGCCGGCGCTGCGCGAGCGGATGGACATCAAAATCTTCGTCGACGCGCCCGATGACGTCCGCCTCATCCGCCGCATCCAGCGTGACCTCCACGAGCGTGGGCGCGACATCGAGAGCGTGATCCAGCAGTACAAGCGGACCGTCCGCCCGATGCACCTCGAGTTCGTCGAGCCGTCGAAGCGGAAAGCGGATGTGATCATCCCGCACGGCGGCCACAACCGCGTCGCGCTCGACATGGTGCTGGCCCACGTACAGACCCTCCTTCACCAGCCCAACGGGGCGTGACCCGCTCCCCACACCCGATGTCTGCGATGCGCACGCTCCTCCTCTCCGTATCGGCTGCCTTCCTGCTCGCGCTCGCCGGCTGCGCTCGCCCCGCCGAGCCCGTTCCTGTTGCCGTCTCTGGGGTCGATGCCGCCGCCGAGCATCCGGCGTGGATGGACGACCCGGTGATCTACGAACTCTACGTTCGCAGCTTCACGCCAGAGGGTACGTTCCGCGCCATCATCCCGCGCCTCGACGAGCTGAAAGAGCTCGGCGCGTCGGTGCTCTGGCTCATGCCGATCCACCCCGTCGGCGAGGCGCGGCGGAAGGGGACGCTGGGCTCGCCCTACGCCATCCGGGACTATAAAGACGTCAACCCCCGCTTCGGCACACTCGAGGATTTTCAGGCCCTCGTCGACGCCGTGCACGCGCGCGACATGCGGATCGTGATCGACCTCGTCGCCAACCACACGGCGTGGGACAACGCGTGGGTCGAGGCCCACCCGGAGTGGTACACGACCGACTCGACCGGTGCCCTCACGCACCCGCCCGGCACCGATTGGACGGATGTCGCTGACCTCAACTACGACGACCCCGACCTCCGCGCGGCGATGCGCGATGCGATGCGGTTCTGGGTCGAAGAAGTCGGCATCGACGGGTACCGGTGCGACGTGGCCGAGCTCGTCCCGACCGACTTCTGGGGTGACGCGATTGCCGAGCTGCGCGCGATCAAGCCTGTGCTGATGCTCGCCGAGGGCGCCGACCCCGAGCTCTACGACGCCGGCTTCGACCTGACGTACGCGTGGGACACCTACGGCGCGCTGAAGTCGATCTGGAACGGCGCGCCCGCCGACACGCTCTTCGCCGTGCTCGAGGCGGAGCGCGCCCGCTACGGCGACGCCGAGCGGATGCGCTTCACGACGAACCACGACGAGACTGCGTGGGACGCCACGCCGCTCGACCTCTTCGGCGGGACCGAAGGCGCGCAGGCCGCCGCCGTGATTGCGGCGACGCTGCCGGGCGCGCTCCTCGTCTACAACGGGCAGGAGGTCGGCGACACGCAGCAGCTCCCGCTCTTCGAAAAGGTGGCGATCCGATGGGATACCGACCCGGCGATGCGTGCCTTTTACGACGACCTCCTCGCCCGCCGCGCCGCCTCCGCTGCGATGCGGAGCGACACGGTCGAGCCGATCCCGCACGAGGCGGAGGCTGACGTCGTCGCCTATTACCGCATCGCGGCCGGCGACACGGCGCTCGTCGCCGTCAACGTCCGCGACCGGGCCGTGACGACGACGCTGCCCCGCGCCGGCTCGGTGACGCTGCCGCCGTTCGGGTGGCGCATCGACACGTCGAACTGAAGCGGGATGCCGGGCTGATCCGCTACGGATTGAGCTCCAGCACGTCGCGGACGCCGTAGAGCACGAGGTGCGGCTCGACGTGATCGATAGCCGCGATGTGCTCGGCGAGCAACTCGCTCCACCCGCCGGTGGCGACGACGAGCGGTGCGGCGCCGAGTTCGGCCGTGACGCGGGCGAGCAGGCCGCGTACGCCGTCGAGGAAGGGGAGCATCACGCCCGCCTGCAACGCCTCGGCCGTCGAGCGACCGACGGCGCGGCGCGGGACGACGGCGTCGATCTCGGGGAGCTGTGCGGTGCCGCGGGCGAGGGCGCGGCGCACGAGGTCCGGCCCGGCCCCGATCGATCCGCCGAGAAAGACGCCCTCCGCGCTGACGACCTCGAGCGTCACCGCCGTCCCCGCGTCCACGACGACGAGCGGCCGGTCCGGCGCGTCGCCGTGATACCGCGTCCACGCGCCCGCCGCCGCCGCGATGCGGTCGGTGCCGAGCGTGGCCGGCGTCTCGTACCCCATCTCGAACGGGAGCGCGAGCCCCGGCGCGACGGCGAGCGGGAGGTGCAGCGTCTCGGCCCTCGCCGCCTCGGTGATCAGCGCCGCGACGGCGGGGACGACCGAGGCGAGGCCGACGCGCTCCACGTCCGCTCCGTCGAGGTGGTGGCGGAGCGCATGGCGGTAGGCCGGGACCGACGCCGAGGCGTCGGAGGCGAGGCGGAACGTGCGGACGAGCGCGGGCCCATCGAAGAGTCCGCCTTTCACCGCTGTGTTGCCGATGTCGAGGGTGAGGATCATGGGAGCGAATCTACCGCGCCCGATCCATCCGTAGGGGCGGACCCACGTGTCCGTCCTGGTCGGGATTCCGCCCTGCATCGGGCCGGCACAAGGCCCGCCCCTACTTCGTGCGGAACGTCACGTCGCCCGCGTGCACGACGCGGAGGCCGTCGGCGGTGCGGAGTCGGAGCGCGCCCGTCGGGTCGATGCCGTCGACGATGCCCTCCAGCGGCTCCCCGTCGACGGCGACGTGGAGGCGGGCCGGTTCGCCGCGCCCGATCATCCGCTCGACGAACGCCTGCCGGACGGCGGGCGCGTCGCCCCGAGCGAGGCGGTCAGTCCAGTATTCCAGCCGCGCCAGCAACCGCGCTAGCACGGCCTCGCGCGGGACGAGCCGCCCCGCCTCCAGCCGCAGCGACGTGGCGCGGTCGGCGATGGAGTCGGGGAACGCATCTTGGTTCACGTTCAGCCCGATCCCGAGGACGACGAACGGTGCCGGGCCGAGGCTTGATTCGAGCAGCATCCCGCAGCACTTCCGCCCGCTGAGGAGCACGTCGTTCGGCCACTTGATGCGCGGCTCGACGGGAGCTGTCCACGGCGCCACGGCGTCGGCGACGGCGAGCCCGCCCGCGAGCGTGACGAGCCCGAGTTGGGTCGGCGGAAGCGCGGGGCGGAGGACGACGGAGAGGAGGAGGTTCTGGCCCGGCGCGTCGTCCCACGTCCGGCCGAGGCGGCCTCGGCCCGCCGTCTGGTGGTCGGTGAGGACGAGCGCGCCCTCGGGTGCGCCGGCCCGCGCCCACGCGGCGGCCTCGGCGTTCGTCGACGGGCACGCGGCGGAACTGCGCACCGAGCGCCCGAAGCGCTCGGTTTCGAGGATGTCGGCGAGGTCGTCGGCGAGGCGCATCGCTCAGCGTGCAGCCGCCGCCGCTGGCGCGAACTCGCTGTAGCGGCGGCTGAGGCGGAAGTGGCGCTTCGCCGTGAAGAGGGCGTCGAGCGTCGTCTCGAACCGCGTACTCTGCGGGAGCCAGCCGCCGGCTGGGCCGGGCTGGAGCAGGATCGTCGCGTCGCTCCGCTCGCTGAACAGCAGCGATGTCATCCGCTGCTGGAGCCGGATGCCGACGAGGTCGCCCGTGGCCGGATCGAGATAGAGCTGGGCGTGGCGGAGCGTTTTGTCGTCGCCCTCGCCGGGTCGCGCGTCGATGCTGAGGACACGGACGCGCCGGTCGCCGAGGCGGGTGTCCGACGCGAAGCGGAACTGATAGGCCTCGATCCCGCGCGGGTCGAGGTACGCCGGGTCCTCGGGGACGACGAGTGTCGCTGGGTTCTCCGCGGGGAGCGGGTCGATGTCGGGCTCGGACGCGAACAGGGCGAAGCCGCCGTAGTCGAACGCCCCTGTCGAATCGGCCTGCACGACGTCCGCCAGCGGTACGCCCCCATTCGGCGTCACCTCCGCCGCGACCGTCCGCGTGGCCTCGGTCCGGCCGTCTGTGCCGAGCTGCT
Organism: Rhodothermales bacterium; assembly: GCA_039944855.1. Taxonomy (NCBI): domain Bacteria; kingdom Pseudomonadati; phylum Rhodothermota; class Rhodothermia; order Rhodothermales; species Rhodothermales bacterium. The sequence goes on from JBDUXZ010000005.1 coordinate 525,934, forward strand.
CCGTGCGGGTCTCGACGCGGTAGCGGAACGCGTCGAGCCGGTCGAACGCGGCGGCGAGCGCGGCGGTGTCGGCCGCGCGGAGGAGGGCGAGGACGGAGTCGCGCTCGGCGGCGTCCTCGGGCGAGAGGGGGACCGACGGGGCCTCCGTGCAGGCGGCGAGGGGGAGGAGCAGGAGGAGGGCGAAGAGGCGCACGGGCTCGGGGTGTGAGAGGGCGCGGGGAGAACCGCCGACGCGCGGGATTGTTGCCACGGTCGGACGCGCCGCTGCGCAGGCGGGGGCCAACGAATTACAACGGAACCGAACAGAGGCGACCTTCCTCCGTTCCTTCTCCCGATCCTACACGCTCCCCCCACTCCCCGCCCGATGCCCGCTCCCGACTACCGGCGCGAACTCGTTGCCGCCGAGGCTGCCGCGCGCCGCGCCGGTGCCCACATCCGTCGCCACGCCGGCAACGCCGCCGGCGTCCGGCAGAAAGGCGTCCACGACCTCGTCACGGACGTCGACGAAGCGGCGCAGCGCCTGATCGTCGGCGACCTCGGCGCGGCGTGCCCGGACATCGCCGTGCTCGCCGAGGAGGGCACGTCCGACGCCGACCTCCGCGCCCGGCGCGGCGACACCGACGGCGCCCGCTGGATCATCGACCCCATCGACGGAACGACGAACTTCACGCGCGGCCTCGCGCCGTACTGCGTCTCGATCGCGCTCGAAGACCGGGGCGAGCTCGTGCTCGGCGTCGTCTACGAGATCACCGCCGACGAGATGTTCGCGGCCGTCCGCGGGCAGGGCCTCACGCTCGACGGCGCGCCTGCCGGAGTCAGCGCCACCGACACGCTCGCGCGCAGCCTCATCACGACGGGCTTCCCGTTCCGCCACTTCTGGTACGAGGACGAATACCTCGACGTGCTCCGTCAGTTTATGCGGACGACGCTCGGCGTGCGCCGCCCCGGCTCCGCCGCCGCCGACCTCGCCTACGTCGCCTGCGGCCGGTGCGACGCGTTCTTCGAAGCCGGGCTCGCGCCGTGGGACCTCGCCGCCGGCGTCGTGCTCGTCCGCGAGGGCGGGGGCCGCGTGACGGACCTCGAAGGGCACGACACGCTCCCGTTTAGCGGGCAGATCCTCGCCGCGAACGAGACGGTCCACGCCCTCATGCTGGCGCAGACGGGGCCGCTCGGGGCGGCGTATGCAGCGGGCCTCCAGGCACACGCCGACGACGAAGACGAACGGCCAATCGAGCGGACTACTTAAATTCCACCGTCCGGCCCTATCATGCGGGAAGCGTTCCATTATGCAGGCGATGCGTCTTAACATCGGCGCGGCACGGGCGATACCCTTTACAATGTCCTCGGCCAAACCGCCGTCGCGTCACGGGAGCCCACATGATCGGGCGGTTCTTTCGTACGCTGCTGTATTCCCGCGCCGCCCTGCCTCGCTGGCCCCCGAACTCCGCCAGGCCCTGCCATGAGCCCTCCGCCCTCCGCCGACCCCGCACCCGGCGCTTCCCACGCCGCCGATCGCCCCGTCATCCTCGTCGTGGACGACTACGCCGAGACCCGACGGCTGCTCTATTTCTACCTCCGCGCCACCTACGAGGTCGTCATGGTCGAGTCGGCCGAGGAGGCGCTCGCGTACCTCGGCGGCAACCGCGTCGACCTCGTGGTGATGGACATCAACTTCCAGGACGGGATGAACGGGATGGCGGCCACCGAGCGGATCCGCGCCGACCCCGCGCTCCAGCACCTCCCCGTCCTCGCCACCTCGGCCTACGCCTACCCCGACGACCGCGCCCGCTTCCTCAAAGCGGGCTTCAACGACTACATCGCCAAGCCGATCTTCAAGGAGCGCATGCTGAAGAAGGTGCGCGAGCTGCTCTCCGGCGGCGAGCGCGGCGTGTGGGTGACGAAGAAGGACACGGCGAACGACGACAAAGCCTCCCCCGGCGCGAGCGCCGCGCAGGAAGGCTGAACGACGCGCGAGCCGTACCGACAGCTTGCCACGGAACGGGCGGGCCGCTAGCTTTGGCGGTCCGCCCTTCTCTTATTCAACCGCCTCCACCCATGCCCACCTCCGCTGCCGGCCACGGCCTCCTCCACGGCAAACACGGCGTCATCTTCGGCGCGCTCGACGAGCGCAGCCTCGCGTGGCAGATCGCCACGGCGTGCCACCGCGAGGGCGCCACGTTCGCCCTCTCGAACGCGCCCGTCACGAAACGTTTCGGCAACATCGACGCCCTCGCCGAGCAAACCGGCAGCCCCGTCATCTACGCCGACGCGCAGAAAGACGACGAGCTCGACGCCCTCTTCGACCAGGTCAAATCCGATCACGGCCCCGTCGACTTCGTCGTCCACTCGATCGGGATGGGCGTGAACGTGCGGAAGGACCGGCCCTACGAGGATCTCAACCACGATTGGTACCTCAAGACGCTCGACATCTCGGCCGTCTCGCTCCACCGGATCGTGCAGGCCGGGCTGGCGAAGGACGCCCTCGCCGACGGTGGCTCGATCGTCACGCTCTCGTACATCGGCGCGCAGCGGGTCTTCTCGAAGTACTCCGAGATGGGCGATGCGAAGGCCCTCTTGGAAAGCATCGTCCGCGCCTTCGGCTACCGGCTCGGCAAGCGCGGCATCCGCATCAACTCCGTCAGCCAGAGCCCGACGCGGACGAGCGCCGGCGGTGGCATCGCCGGCTTCGACGCGATGTTCGACTTCGCCGACCTCATGGCCCCGCTCGGGAACGCCGACGCCGAGAGCTGCGCCGACTACGTGATCACGCTCCTCAGCGACCTCACGCGGATGGTGACGATGCAGAACCTCTTCCACGACGGCGGCTTCTCCGCGATGGGCATCTCCGACCGCACCGTCGAAATCCTCGCCGAAGCGATGGGAGGGGGCAACTCGTAAACTCTTGGCTGTTGGCTATTCGTTCGCTCCACAGAACCTATAACCAAAAGCCAAGAGCCGACAGCCACGCATCATGGTCAAGCTCTTCCTCGCCGATATCGACGGGTGCCTCGCTGCGCCGTACGAGCCGTACGATCTCGACGGCTTCCGCACGCTCGCCGACTTCGCCCGCCGTGCCGAGACCGACCCGACGCTGCCGCGCCTCGGGATCTGCTCGGGGCGGTCGTACGCCTACGTCGAAGCCGTGGCGCAGGCGCTCGGCCTCCGCGGGCCGGCCCTTTTCGAGAGCGGCGGCGGCCGGTTCGACCTCGCCACCGCGACGATCCGCTGGAGCCCCCTCCTGACGGACGACGTCGAGCGGGCGCTGAACGAGGTGCGCAGCTATTTCCATCGCGACGTGCTGCCCGGCTCGGGCTTCTCGTTCGACTACGGCAAGCGCGCCCAAGTCGGGCTCGTCGGGACGGATCAGGACGAGGTCGCGCGGATGGCGCCGCTCGTGGACCGCTTCGTCTCAGACGCGTTCCCCGACCTCATCGTCCATCCGACGCCCGTCTCGATCGACGTGCTGCCGCGCGCGCTGACGAAGCGGGTGGCGGTGGAGACCGTTGCGGAAGAGGAGGGGTTGACGGTCGGCGACCTCGCGTTCATCGGGGACACGCAGGGGGACATTGAAGCGCTGGAGGTGGTCGGCTATTCGTTCGCGCCGCAGAACGCCGCCGACGCGGTGAAGGCGGCCGTGCAGATGGTGACGGAGGGGGCGGTGTTGGACGGGATGCTGGAGGCCTACCACTGGTGCGTACGCCACAACGAAGCGGCCCTCATGGAGGCTTAACCGAGCCTCGTGCGCGGCCGATGCTTGAGCGGAGGGCCTGTCCGCCGCCCGCCCCACGCGCTTATATTCCGGCCCGTTTCCACCACGCCCGCCCGTCCGATGCTGCGCCCGCTCCTCCTCGTTCTTGCCTGTCTCGCCGGAGCCACGATCGGTGTGGCGCAACCGGCCTCGCCCGGCGCTCCGCCCGAGCGCAGCAGCGGAACCGCCTCGCCGACGCCGATCAATGACGCAGCCCCGACCGCGAACCGGGCCGCGCCGGCGTCGATGGAGGACGCACCGATCTACTACGTCGTCCGCGAGCGTCCGCAGGTCTTCGCCAAGCCCGACTCCGCCGTCACGCTCGCCCGGCTCGACTTTCGGCAGGATGTCCGCGTGATCGAGCAGCGCCCGGACGGGTGGAGCCGCGTGCTCGGCGACGACACGATCGGGTGGGTCGCCACATCCGCGCTCTCGAACGTGTGGCTGCTCGTCGAGAAAGAGACTCGGAATCTCTACGTCTACCGTGGGTCCGAACTCGTCCGCCGCCTCCCGGCCGACGTGTCGCAGAACCCGACGGGCGACAAGGTCCGCCGCGCCTCGCTCGGCGAGCGCGACCACTACCGGATTCCCGAAGGCGAGTTCTTCGTCTGTCAGAAGAACCTCAACAGCCAGTACTACCGATCGTTCATGCTGAGCTACCCGAACGCCGAGGACGCCGAGCGTGGGCTCGAAGCCGGCATCATCTCGCGGGCGGAGTATGCCGAGATCGTCAAGGCCTCGCTCGGCTTCCGCTCGCCGCCGATGGGCACGGCGCTCGGCGGGGCGATCGCGATCCACGGGCAGGGCTCGGGGCGGCAGCGGGCGTGGACGCGCGGCTGCGTCGCCCTCCGCGACGTGCACCTCGACGCGATCTGGGACCTCGTCGACGTCGGCACGCCGGTGCTGATCCGGTAGCTGCGTCGCGGCGGTGGAGGTACGGCGAAGCGCGGGGCGTGGCTGAATCTTCCCTCCGTGCGTCGCGTACAGGTCCGACACGCCTGCTCGACACGCCATGCCTGCTTCGTTCCGTGCGCTCTGCGCCTTCTTTCTGCTGCTCGGCCTCGCCGCCCCCCTCGCCGCGCAGGCGACGCGGACGCCCGCCGAGCGCCTCGCTGCCGTCGAGGACTTCCTCGGGGCCGGCCCCGTCTTCGTCGTCCCTATCGAGGGGATGATCGACGCCGCGCTCGCCAACTACGTCGAGCGCGCCCTCGCCGATGCCGCCGAGGCCGAGGCGTCGCTCGTGCTCTTCGACATCGACACCTTCGGCGGGCTCGTCGACGCCGCCGATCAGATTCGCTCGGCGATCCTCCACGCCGAGATCCCGACCGTCGCCTTCATCGACCCCAACGCGGCGAGCGCGGGCGCGCTGATCTCGTACGCCAACGACCTCATCGTGATGACGCCCGGCGCGTCGATCGGCGCGGCGACGGTCGTGGACGGGGCGGGGACGAAGGCGTCGGAGAAGATGCAGAGCTACATGCGCGGGCTGATGCGCGCGACGGCCGAGGCGAACGGCCGCGACCCCCGCCTCGCTGAAGCGATGGTAGACGAGAACCTCGCCGTCGACGGCGTTGTGGAGGCCGGGACGTTGCTCACGCTCTCGGCGAGCGAAGCCGAGCGGCTCGGCGTCGCCGACGCCGTGTACGAGACGAAAGACGAGACGCTCGCCGCCCTCGGCGCCGCCGACCGCGAGCGCGTCGAGCACCGGGCCACGCGCGCCGAGCAGGTCCTCCGTTTCCTCGGCTCGCCCGTCGTCGCGTCGATCCTGATGATGATGATGCTCGGCGGGCTCTACTTCGAGCTGCAGACGCCGGGCATCGGGTTCGCCGGGATGGCGTCGGTCCTCGGCGCGGCCCTCTTCTTCGCGCCGCACTACATGCTCGGGCTCGTGGCGAGCTGGGAGATCGTGCTCTTCGTGCTCGGCGTGCTGCTGCTGCTGGCCGAGGTCTTCGTCATCCCCGGGTTCGGCGTGGCGGGCATCACGGGCCTCGTGCTCACCTTCTTCTCGCTCGGCGCGGCGCTCATCGGGAACGTCGGGCTGAGCTTCCCGACGGACGGGGCGATCACGCAGGCGATCCTCACGCTCGCGGGCACGCTCGTCCTCCTCGTCGTGCTGAGCTATTCGCTGGCGCGGTACATGCCCCGCTCGGAGCGGTTCAACCACCTCATCCTCGCCCCCGAACTCGGGAGCGCGTCGGGTTACACCTCGTCCGACACCGACGAAACCCTCCTCGGCCTCGTCGGCGTGGCGCTGACGACGCTGCGGCCGGCGGGGACGGCGGAGATCGACGGGCGCCGCGTGGACGTGGTTTCGCAGAGCACGTTCGTGTCGCAGGGCGAGGCGGTCGAGGTCGTCAGCGTGCGCGGGAGCCGGGTGGAGGTGCGTCCGGTACCGGCGTCGTAGCTTACCCGTTCTAACGAGCGATCAACCGGCACGGCTCCTTTGGAACTCTTCATCCCCATCCTCCTCATCCTTTTCGGGCTCGGCTTGATCGCGCTCGAGGTCTACGTCGTGCCGGGAATCGGCGTCGTGGGGTTCGTCGGGGGCGCGGTGATCATCGCGGGCGTGATTTACGCCTTCGTGACGCACGGGGCGGCGGGCGGTGCGCTCGCCGCGCTCGGATCGCTCGGCGTCGGCGGTGGGATGTTCTACCTCATGTGGGAATCCGGCGCCTGGGACCGCTTCGTTCTCGCGACGAGCCTTAGCCGTGACACCGACGCCGACGCCCGCGACGCCGACGCTCGCTCGCGCTACCTCGGCCGCGACGCCGTCGCGATCACGCCGCTGCGTCCGGGCGGAATCGTCGAGGTTGGCGGGGAGCGCGTCGAGGTGCAGACGGAGGGCGAGTTCATCGCCTCGGGCAGCGCCGTCCGCATCGTGGCGATGGACCGCCGCCGCTTCTTCGTCCGCCTCGCCGACGCACCCGACCCGGAGCCCGCTACTGTCCCGGACCGCGGCCCACAGCGCTGAGCTTCGACCCCCTGCCACGCTCGCGGTCGCTCCGACTCTGCGAGTCTCTGCTCCCGGCTACACGTGGCTGTCCCCCTTGAAGGGGGACAGCTTTTTGGTTCCTGAGCGTAGCGATGGACCGAAAAGCGGGGGGTCTGCCGGACCGGGCGCTCCTGCGGTATTTTGGCGGATCTCCATTCTATTGTCGCCGCTGCCCATGTTCCGTTTCTGCTACTGCCTGCTCGCCCTCGCCGTCCTCGCCGGTTGTGAGACCGCGCCCGACCTCGGCCCGCCGCCAGGCTGGAACGCCGACGGGCTGGAGCGGTGGTGGCAGGAGGGCGTCGACACGAGCACGGCGTTCCGCGACCTCGAAACGTTCGAGGCGATGAGCCTCAGCGAGCGGCCCGACGGGAAGCGGACCGAGGGGCCGGCCCACCGCAACATCCAGCAGAACCTCATCGCGCTCTACCGCAACCAGCCCGAAGTCGTCGACTCGCTCTTCGGCGTGATCGCCGTCCCGCTCATCGACGAGCAGGCTGCCGAAGCGGACCGCGAGGACCTCGTGCAGGAGATCAATCGCGAGCTCAATCGGGTCTTTTTCTACCCTCGCCCCTCGCCTGAATCGGAGGTCACGATCGTCTATCCCGACAGCCTCCGGCAGGCCGGCATCGGCGGGAGCGTGAAGATGCAGGTCTACCTCAGCGAGGCCGGCGAGCCCCTCGCCATCAAGCGCATCGACTCGGTGCACCCGACGATCGACGCGATCGCGATGCGGGCGACGACGCAGAAGCGGTGGTCGCCCGCGCGGATGCGGAGCGGCCCGATGCGCTCGTGGGTGCGGAGCGTGCTACCCTTCACCGCACCCTGAGCGGCGGCCGGGAAGGAGGGAATATGGAGCGTGTCGATGTAGCCGTGGTCGGCGCCGGCGCGGCCGGGCTGATGACGGGAATCTGGGCCGGACGCACGGCCCCGAACCGCCGCGTCGTCCTCCTCGACGGGGCGCGGAAGCTGGGCGCGAAGATCCTCGTGGCCGGCGGCGGGCGCTGCAACGTAACCCACCACGCCGTCGACGCCCGCGCTTACGCCGGCTCGTCCCGGAACGCGATCAAAAAAGTGCTCCGCCGCTTCGACGTGCCCGCCACCGTCGACTTCTTCCGCGACCTCGGCGTCGAGCTGAAGCGCGAGGAGACGGGCAAGCTCTTCCCGACGACGGACAGCGCGCGGACCGTGCTCGACGCGCTCCTCCGCGCGAACCGCGAGGCCGGCGTCGAGATCCGCCACCCGCAGCGCGTCGAGTCGGTCGAGCGGACGGGCGACGGGTTCCGCGTCGTGGGCGAAGGGTTCACGCTGGAGGCCGGGCGGCTCGTGCTCGCGACGGGCGGCCGGAGCCTGCCGAAGAGCGGGTCCGACGGGCACGGATATGCAATCGCGCGGTCGCTCGGCCACACCGTCACGCGGCGCGTCTTCCCCGCCCTCGTCCCGCTCACGCTCCCGTCCGACCACTGGATCTGCGGGCTCAGCGGCGTCACGCTCCCGGCGACGGTCCAGCTCCGCAGCGCGACGGGGAAGAAGCTGACCGACTTCACCGACTCCACGCTCTGCACGCATTTCGGCCTCTCCGGCCCGTCCGTGCTCGACCTCAGCCGCTACTGGCTCGACGCCCGCTTCGACGACCCCGGCGCGCACGTCACCCTCAACTGGCTCCCCGGCGTGACGGCCGAAACGCTCGGCTGCGAGCTGCAAGCGCTCGGCGGGCAGACCGTGCTCCGCTTCCTCCGCGAGCGCCTGCCCGAGCGCGTCGCCCGCGCCCTGCTCGACGCGGCCGACGTGGACCCGGCGACGACCGGCGACACGCTCACGCGCGACGCCCGCCGCGCCCTCGCCGGGGCCGTGACCGCCACGCCGCTCCCCCTCACCGGCGACCGGGGCTACCGCTACGCCGAGGTCACCGGCGGCGGCGTCCCGCTCACCGAATTGGACCTCGGCACGATGGAATCGCGCCTCACGCCGGGCCTGCACCTCTGCGGCGAGATCTGCGACGTCGACGGCCGCATCGGCGGGTTCAACTTCCAGTGGGCGTGGGCGAGCGGCTACACCGCCGGCATCTCCATCGGGGCGTAGCCCTCAGCGAGCCGGGTTTCGGCGCGAAGGTCCTCGGCGAGGCGATCCCGCGCAATCTGCCGTTTGAGCTGGCGCGCGGCCGTCGTGTAGCCGCCGTCGGCGCCGTCGACGAAGTGGACTTGGCGGCCCATCCGGTTGAAGACGAGGCACGTCAGCGTGGCGCGGTCGGAGACGTGGAGGCCGTACGCGAGGCGGCCTCGTTTGCGCTGGCCGTCGAGCCACGCCGCGAGCGCTTCGCGTTGCTCGGGCGAGCCGCTGAGGACCATGCGGAGCGTGTCGTCGAACTTGCGGAAGTCGGTCGAGGCGCGCAGCAGCTTGGGGTACTGCTCCCAATCCGTCTCCTGCGTCTTGAGGCGGAGGCCGACGAGGGCGATCCCGAGCAGGTTGAGGAGCCAGTGCTTGCGGCGGTACGCGACACGCGCGGACGGTGCGGCGCGGACGGACGCTTCGAGGTCGAGGTGGGCGGGGCGGCGGGCGAGGCGGAGCGCATCGAGCGAGACGGGGTGGGCGGCGTCGCCGTACGTCGCGTCGAGGACGCGGAGCGCGTCGCGGTACACCCCGAGCCGCTCGGCTTCGGTCTCTCCGGTTGCGAGCACGAGGAGGGTGACGACCTCGCCGCGTCGGCTGGAGATCTCCTCCCACCGGCATTCCAGTCCTTCGTAGAGCTTCCGCTCCGGGTCGTCCCACACCGGCCCGTCGCCGACGTCGTAGTGCTCGGCCGTCACGAGGTCTTTGACGAGGTGCTCGGCCACGAGGAGGCCGCCGCCGGAGAACATCGCCTGGTCGTAGTTCGGCGAGACGGCGTGCTTGAGGACCGTGAGCCGCGCACCGCGTCGGTAGAGATCGGCGACGGGGACGATCCCGGCGCGGAGGTCGAGGCCGAGGTCGGCGGCGACGACGCGCTGGACGGCGCGGAGGATGGGCGGGACGGTCGCGGCGAGGCGCGGCGGGAGGAGGAGCGTCGCCCCGTCGCCGCCGAAGACGAACGGGAGGGCGAGGTCGCCGGCCACGTTGAGGAGGGCCGTGATCGACGCGGCGCCGGCGTAGTTCACGGCGCGGTAGCGCCCGGCGGCGACGGCGGCCGTCGAGCCGCGCACGTCCGTGATGACGACGCTCCAGTCCGCCGGGACCGGCGCGTAGGCGTCGGGGTCGGAGATGCGCGCGAAGTCGCGGTGGGCCGGGAGGTCGGCGTAGAACGAATCGCTCACGAGGCGGGCGGGGCTACGGGCAGGCGGAGCCGGAAGGTGCTGCCGCCGCGGTCCGTACCGGCGCTGTGGGCCGTGATCTCGCCGCCGTGGAGCGCGAGATAGCGCCGCGCGAGCGTCAGCCCGAGCCCGATCCCCTCGTGCGTCCGGGTGAGGGAGTCCTGCACCTGATAGAACGGCTGGAAGACGCGGTCGAGATCGCCGGGGCCGAGGCCGGGGCCGTCGTCCTCCACGGTGATCTCGACGGACCGCCCGACGGTGCAGAGGCGGACGCGGACGGTGGCACCCTCGGAGGAGAAGGCGATGGCGTTGTCGAGGACGGCGGAGAACGCGCGGTGGAGGTGGTCCATGTCGGCGTAGACCCATGCCGGCTCGTCGGCAAAGTCGAGGCCGAGGCGGACGCCCCGCTCCGCGAGGAGGGGGCTCATCGTGTCCACGGCGCGGTGGAGGAGGTACTGGACGAGGAGGCGTTGGGAGCCCGACGAGGGCGTGCTCCCGTGGCTGAGGTGCTCCATCGCGTCCACGACCCGGCCTGCCTTCTCCGCTGCCTGCCGCGTGATCGCGGCGAAGTCCGCGAGGTCGGGCGGGGCCTCTTCGGCGAGGACGGTGGCGTAGCCGAGGACGGTGGCGAGCGGGGTCCGCAGTTCGTGCGAGGCGATCGCCATGAAGTCGCTCTTCATCCGGTCGAGCTGGCTGAGGTCGTCATAAGCCTGGCGGAGGGCGCGCTGCTGCTGGGCGTTCCGCACGGCCACGGCCGCCTGCGCCGCGATGACGGTGAGCACGTCGATCGCGTCCGACGCGAAGTGCCCGGCGCGCGGGTTGAGCGCTTCGAGCACGCCGGTGGGCTGCCCGTGAACCTGAAGCGGCACGCCGATGAGCGCCTCCGTCTGCAGGGCGACGGCCTTCCCCACCTCGCCGAAGTGGCGGGCGTCGCGAGTGGGGTCGTCGACGCGGAGCGGGCGGTTCTCCCGGAAGATCACCCCGGCGAGGCTGCCTTCGAGCGGGACGGCAATCGCGGCGAGCGCCACGGGGTCCGAGCCCGTCGCCGCGGCAAAGCGGAGGCAGCCGGCGGCCTCGTCGAAGAGGAGGATCGACGCGGCGGTGCAATCGAGGACTTCCGTGGCCGTGTCGAGAATCGTCGTGAGGAGGCGGTCGAAGTCGGTCTCCGCGCTCAACGCGAGGCAGACGTCGAGGAGCCGGCTGAGGCGGGGCGGGGCGGAAGGGTAAAGCGGAGAGGGGGCGGGAATCATAAGGGAGTAGATCGAGGCATAGCGCAAGGCGCGGCGTTCGGCATTCGTCGTTCTGCATTCAGTATCGTAGACACCGCGTGGTGCAGGTATCGGCTTCCGCCCCGGAGGTGTTTAGCGGGGCGGTACGGCGTGTCCATCACCGGAGGGCAGGCGAGCAGGCGTGGACGGGGACGGGGCGGCCTCGCTCATAGGGCGACGAGCAGACGGCGCGGCCGGTGCGGACGTTTCCGCAGGTTGTGCATCTCCTTTGCAAAGCAAGACGTTGGCTCTAACCCGTGGAGCAGCGCGCAGTACAGAAGGCGTCGATGAAGGAACTGTTGACCCCGCGTTCCGTGTATCGTATCATTGACTCCGCATTCAGTAATGCATCCCGCCCTCCCCATCGCACCCATTCAGGATTGCGAGACGGCGTGTTGGGTGTAGCTGGTACAGAGCACCTCTCCTACTAACCCCTACCCCCCGCTATGAAGAACATTCGCTACGTATTCCTCATGCTGTTCGTCCTCGCGCCGACGCTCGCCGTCGGGCAGGCCGAACCCGACAGCGTCGTTGTCGAGATCGCCGGGACCCAGTACCCGTCCCTGGCTGCTAGCTTCGGCCCGCAGTTCGTCCTCGGCGAGAACATCGGCCCGCTCCCGCTCGTCCCCGTCGTGTCTCAGGCGACGGGCGAGTTCCCCGACGCGCCCCCGGCCGAGGGTTGCAACCCCCTCACCGCCGAGAGCGCGGCTGAAGTCGCTGGCAACATCGCGTTCGTCGAGCGCGGCGTGTGCCCCTTCGTCGCGAAGGTGCAGAACGCCGCCGCCGCCGGCGCCGTCGCCGTCGTCGTCTTCAACGACGAGCGCGAAGGGCCCGACAGCGAGACCATCACCATCATGGGTGGTGACTGCACGGCGGAGCAGGGCTGCGACATCCCCGCTACCTTCGTCTCCCGCGCGAGCGGGCTGGCCATCGGCACCGAGATCAAGTTCGGCGAGGAGGCCACGATCATCCCGATCCGCATCACGGCTCCCCCGCCGCCCGCCTCCGTTGGCACGCACAACACGGGCGTGGTCACGTTTGACGTGTTCGACTACGGCTTCCTCGGTGGCGACGTCTCGTTCGCTGGCAACGGCTTCCAGTTCAACGGCGTCAACGGCCTCTTCGTGAGCTCCGTGCTCGTCGGCATCGACGGCAACGTCGTGTCGAACCCGTACGACGGTGCCTCCGAGTGGACGGACGTCCAGGACGTCGAGACCCTCGCGGCTCCGTTCCCGGCTCCGTTCGATGACTTCGACGCCGGCTTCATCGCCGTCTTCGAGAACACGGACATCGGCATCCGCGTGACCGAGCGCTCGTACTCCCGCGCCGACGACCCGTTCGTGTTCGTCGATCTCGAGGTGCAGAACATCTCCGGCAGCGACATCGCGGAAGCCTTCATCGGCCTCTTCGCTGACTGGGATGCGGGCACGACGTCGACCGACGATGCTGGGGTGGTTGACCTGGACCTCAACTTCGTCGGCGTCTTCGACCCGGTCGAGGCGAACCCGTGGTTCGGCGTCGCTGCGATCGGTGACCCGGGCTCCCTCTCCGGCTTCAGCGTGGACGCCACGACGGCCGACGACGCGCAGCTCTTCGAGGCGCTTACGACGCAGATCGACGGTGGTGGAGATCCCGCCGAGCGGGCTGCGGTCGCTGGTGTCGGTCCGTTCGCGATTGCGGCCGGCACGGCCGTCGTCGTCCGGTTTGCCTACGTCGGCGGTGCCGACCAGGCTGACCTCGCGGCGAACGTAGCCGCAGCGCAGGAGCTTGGCGCCGTCGCGGTCGAGGAGACCACGCCGGAAGGCACGTTCGTCCTTGAGTCGGCGTACCCGAACCCCGTCGCGTCCCGCGCGACGATCGGGTTCGAGCTGCCCACGGCGCAGGACGTCCGCCTCACCGTCTACGACGTGCTCGGCCGTGAGGTCGCGACCCTCGTCGACGGCGTCCGCCAGGCCGGCGCGCAGTCGGTCGAGCTCGACGTTGCTAGCCTCCCGAGCGGTGTGTACGTCTACCGCCTCAGCGCGGGGGCCACGCAGCTCACGCAGACGCTCACCGTCGTTCGGTAGCGCCTGCTAGGCGAGCCGCCGGCACCGACGGTGCCAGGCCCGCCACCGCATGGATCGAGGGGCCCCGCCGGTTTACTCCGGCGGGGCCTCTCGCTTTTTACCGAGCGCCGCGCCGTCCGAGCCTGAGCGCCCTCGGAAACGGAAGCCGGCGCAGGTTCGGGCATCGGGCGATTGACAGGGGAGCGACGGGCAGGGTATATTTGCCGTCTGCGCGCGCGCCGCGCGCGCTTCCCATTCAGCCGCTCTATCCACGTTTATGGCATCCACGCAGGACTTCCGCAACGGCTTCACCTTCATCTGGAACGACGCCGTCTGGCAGATCGTCGAGTTCATGCACGTCAAGCCCGGCAAGGGCGGAGCCTTCGTCCGCACGAAGCTCCGCAACCTCCGCAACGGCAAGGTCGTCGACAACACGTTCCGCGCCGGCGAGCGCGTCGAGGACGCCCGCGTCGAGCGGCACTCGTATCAGTTCCTCTACGAGGACGAGCTCGGCATGCACCTGATGAACACGGACACCTACGAGCAGACGACGCTGCCGGCCAATCGCGTCGAGGGCCGCGGGTTCATCAAAGAAGGCGGGAGCGTAGACCTCATCGTACACGCGGAAACCGGCGAGGCCCTCTCCGTCGAGATCCCGCGCCAGGTCGAGCTCGTCGTCGCGCAGACCGAGCCGGGGATGAAGGGCGACACGGCGACCGGCGCCACGAAGCCAGCCACACTCGAAAGTGGGGCGACGATCAACGTCCCCCTCTTCATCAACGAGGGGGACATGGTCCGGGTCGATACCGAGTCCGGCGCCTACCTCACCCGCGTCAGCACGAACTAAGCCCCTCGCGCGCGGCTCGCCGCGCCTTCGGCTCCACCCACCGTTCTCCCGTCCCAACCGCCCCCATCATGGATCTCGATAAAGTGCAAGCATTGCTCCGCCTCGTCAACGAGAGCGGCGTCGCGGAGGTCGAGGTGGAAGAGGACGGGTTCAAGCTCGTCATCCGGCGGCAGTCGGCGACGGTGATGATGCAGGCGCCGCAGAGCTACCCAATGCCGCAGAGCTACGCGATGCCGCAGGGCTTCCCGATGCAGACGGGCTACCCGCCGATGCAGCCGCCCGCGCAGAGCTATGCCCCGCCGCCTGCCCAAGCGGCAGCCCCCGCGCCCGCCGCTGCTCCTGCGGCACCGGCCGCTCCCGCAACCCCCGCCGAGCCCGGCTCCGGGGCCGGCGAGATCCTCGTCCGCGCCCCCATCGTCGGCACGTTCTACCGCGCGTCGTCGCCCGACGCCGACCCGTTCGTCAAGGTCGGCGCCCGCGTGGAAGAGGACGACACGCTCTGCATCATCGAGGCGATGAAGCTGATGAACGAGATCAAGTGCGAGCAGGCGGGGACGATCAAAGAGATCCTCGTCGAGAACGCGCAGGCGGTGGAGTACGACCAGCCGCTGTTCGTCCTCACCCCGTGATGCGTGGAGCGTGATGTGTGAGGCTGGGCGCGTTCGTGCTCCCTGAGCCCACGCAGCACGCCGCGTTCCTCCGGCTACGCCCCTCTCGTCTCTCTCTCATTTTCACCCCCGCCGCCGCGTGATAAAGAAAGTCCTCATCGCCAACCGGGGCGAGATCGCGCTCCGCATCATCCGCACCTGCCGCGAGCTCGGGGTCCAGACCGTCGCCGTCTACTCCACGGCCGACCGCGAGTCGCTCCCGGTCCGCTTCGCCGACGAGGCCGTGTGCATCGGGCCGCCGCCGTCGTCGGAGAGCTACCTCCGCACCGACCGGATCATCGCCGCCGCCGAAGTCACTGGCGCCGACGCCGTCCACCCCGGCTACGGCTTCCTCGCCGAGAACGCCGAGTTCGCGGCGATCTGCGCCGACCACGACCTCACGTTCATCGGCCCGACGCCGGACACGATCCGCCGGATGGGCGACAAGAGCGTGGCGAAGGACACGATGCGCGCCGCCGGCGTCCCCGTCGTGCCCGGCTCCGACGGCGAGATCGAGAACGCCCACGAGGCGAAGCGCGTCGCCGCGGAGATCGGCTACCCCGTGATGATCAAGGCGTCGGCCGGCGGCGGCGGCCGGGGCATGCGGATGGCGACGAGCGAAGGCGAACTCGAGAAGATGTTCGACACGGCCAGTAACGAGGCGAAGGCGGCGTTCGGCAACGGGGCCGTCTACCTCGAGAAGTTCGTCGAGGAGCCGCGCCACATCGAGATCCAGCTCGTCGGCGACGGGCAGGGCACGGCCATCCACTTCGGCGAGCGCGAGTGCTCGATCCAGCGCCGCCACCAGAAGCTGCTCGAAGAGGCGCCGTCGCCCGTCGTGGACCCCGACCTCCGCGCGCGGATGGGCGAGGCCGCGATCGCCGGCGCCCTCGCCGTGGACTACCGCGGAGCCGGGACGGTCGAGTTTCTGCTCGACAAGCACGGCAACTTCTACTTCATGGAGATGAACACGCGGATCCAGGTCGAGCACCCCGTCACGGAGGAGGTGACCGACACCGACCTGATCGAACTCCAGCTCGATGTGGCGAATGGGGCGAAGCTCGCCGCGCGCGACGTGATCATCGACGGCCACGCCATTGAGTGCCGGATCAACGCCGAGGACCCGTACCGCAACTTCAGCCCGTCGCCCGGCACCATCACCGGCCTCCACACGCCGAAGGGCCACGGCGTCCGCGTGGACACCCACGTCTACGCCGGCTACCGCGTCCCGCCCTACTACGACTCGATGGTCGCCAAGCTGATCGTGCGCGCCAAGACGCGCGAGCACACGATCCGTAAGATGCGCCGCGCCCTCGACGAGTTCATCATCGAAGGCATCAAGACGACGATCCCGTTCCACCGCCAGCTCATGGACGACCCGCGCTTCCAGGCCGGCGACTTCGATACGGGCTTCCTGAACAGCTTCACCCTGAAGCCGCAGACCGACTAAGATGAGCGTCGCTGCCACTATCCTGATCGGCGTCGTGGCGGCCCTGCACGTCTACTTCCTCGTGCTCGAAATGGTGTTCTGGGACAAGCCGCTCGGGCGCCGCACGTTCGGGCTGACGCGGGAGTTCGCGGCAGAATCGAAGGCGCTCGCGGCGAACCAGGGGCTCTACAACGGCTTCCTCGCTGCCGGGCTCGTGTGGAGCCTGCTGCTCGGTGACGCCGGGACGGCCGTCGCCATTTTCTTCCTCGGCTGCGTCATCGTTGCTGGCGTGTTCGGCGCGGCGACGGTGAGCCGCAAGATCCTCTGGGTCCAGGCCCTACCCGCCGCCGTTGCCCTCGCGTTCGTGCTGCTGTCCTGACCGAGATTCCGGTGGCTGAAGTACCTTTCCCTTCCCTTTCCGCAGAGACCAAGCTCCTCCGCCCATGACCTTCCCCGACGACTGCCGCTACACGAAAGAACACGAGTGGGTCCGCCTCGAAGACGACGGCACCGCCACGATCGGCATCACCGACTACGCGCAGCAGGAGCTCGGCGACATCGTCTTCGTCGAACTCGAAGAGGGGATGGAGGGCGACGCCGATGCCGTCTTCGGCACCGTCGAGGCGGTGAAGACGGTCTCTGACCTGTTCCTCCCCGTGGCCGGCACCGTCGTCGCCATCAACGACGCGCTCGACGCCGCGCCGGAAACAGTCAACGCTGACCCCTACGGCGACGGCTGGCTCGTGAAGATCGAGCCGCGCGACGCCGCCGACCTCGACGCGCTGATGGACGCCGCCGCCTACAAGCACATGATCGGCGCCGACGCCTGAGCCGGACGTATCTTTCCGCATCGGTCCCGTCGGGGCGCACGGCCGTGCGCCCCGACGCCGTTTACCCCCCGCCGCCAACGCTCGCCGCCGTGCACGAAACGATCGTCATCCTCGACTTCGGCTCGCAGACCACCCAACTCATCGCCCGCCGCGTGCGCGAGGCCGGGGTCTACTGCGAGATCCACCCCTGCACCGCTCCGCTCGACGAGATCACGGCGCTGAAACCTATGGGCGTCATCCTCTCCGGCGGCCCGAACTCCGTCTACGACGAGGGCGCGCCCGACCTCGACCCTGAACTCCTCGCGCTCACGACGGGCGACGGCGGCTTCGTCCCCGTCCTCGGGATCTGCTATGGCCTGCAGGCGATTGCCCACGAGCTCGGCGGAAGTGTGGAGCGGGCGAACCGGCGCGAGTTCGGCCGCGCCCACCTCATCGTCGACGAAGAGGCCGAGTTGTTCACGGACATTCCCGACGGCGCGACGGTGTGGATGAGCCACGGCGACCACCTCACGCGGCTGCCCGACGGCTTCCGCACGATCGCCCACACCGAGAACGCCCCCATCGCTGCCGTCGCCGCTGCCGATCAGCCGATCTACGGCGTGCAGTTCCACCCCGAAGTCGTCCACACCGAGCCGGGGCGGAAGCTGATCGAGAACTTCGTCTACCGGGTGTGCGGGTGCAAAGGCGACTGGTCGGCGGCCTCGTTCATCGAAGACAAAAAGCGCGAAATCCAGAACGAAGTCGGCGAGGACCACGTGATCCTCGGGCTCAGCGGCGGCGTCGATTCGTCCGTCGCGGCCGTGCTCCTGCACGAGGCCATCGGCGACGGGCTGACGTGCGTGTTCGTCGACACCGGCCTGCTGCGGAAAGACGAGCGGGCCGAGGTCGAGCAGACCTTCCGCGAGCACTTCCACATCGACCTCATCGTCGTCGACGCGCGCGACGAGTTCATGGACGCGCTTGCCGGCGTCGAGGACCCGGAGCAGAAGCGGAAGATCATCGGGCGGACGTTCATCGAGGTCTTCGAGGACGCGACCGAGGCCGTGACCGAGCGGCTCGGGACGAAGCCGAAGTTCCTCGCGCAGGGCACGCTCTACCCCGACGTAATCGAGAGCGTGTCGTTCAAAGGCCCGTCCGCGACGATCAAGAGCCACCACAACGTCGGCGGCCTCCCCGAAGAGCTCGGGTTCGACTTGCTGGAGCCGTTCCGCGAACTGTTCAAAGACGAAGTCCGCGAGGTCGGCCGCCTCCTCGGCGTGCCGAAGAAAATCATCGGGCGGCACCCGTTCCCCGGCCCCGGCCTCGCCGTCCGCATCCTCGGCGCCGTCACCGCCGAGCACGCCGCGCTCTTGCAGGAGGCCGACGCCATCTTCATCGACGAGCTCAAAGCGCACGGGCTCTACGACGAGGTCTGGCAGGCGTTCGTCGTCCTGCTCCCGGTGCAGTCGGTCGGGGTGATGGGCGATGCGCGGACGTACGAGAACGCCGCCGTCCTCCGTGCCGTGACGTCCGTCGACGGCATGACGGCCGACTGGGCGCACCTCCCGTACGACTTCCTCGGGGCCGTCTCGAACCGGATCATCAACGAGGTGCGCGGGATCAACCGCGTCGCCTACGACATCTCCTCCAAGCCGCCCGCCACGATCGAGTGGGAGTAGCTTACGTCCTTTCTGCCGCCCCCGGACCCCTTCTCCCGTCGCCATGCTGATGCACCGTCTCGCCCTGCTCGCTCTGCTGCTGCTGATCGCCGTGCCCGCCGTGGCACAGCCGATGGAGGCGCCCGCGATCCCGGCGGCGCAGACGGTATTCGACAGCGGGCTCCGCTCGTATCAGGTCGGGCAGTACGGGGCCGCCGCGCAGAGCTTCGGCCGGGCCGCCAATGACTTCGAATACCACCAGCAGACGACGGCCGCGCGGCTGATGCTGGGGAAGGCGCTCTACGCGGCGGGTAATCTCGAAGGGGCGGCCTCGGAGATGACGGCGTTCCTCCGGGCGTACCCGAAGAGCCGCTACGTGGACGATGCCCGTGCCATCCGCCGCGCTGCGGAGAGCCGGCTCGAAGCTCTCGCGGCCGTGCCTGACCCGACTGATGTTGGCATCGCGCTGCCGATGAGCGATACGGACGTGGTGTTCACGCAAGCCCTCTTCAACGGTGTCCGCCTCGCCGTCGACGAGCACAACGCGGCCGGGCCGGCGCAGCCCATTCGGATGGTCTTCCGTGACACGCAAGGGACGGAGCGCGGGGCGACGGCGGCGGTGGAGAGCCTCGCGGGATCGGGCGTCGAACTCGTCATCGGGCCGCTCTACAGTGAGGAGGCTGTGGCAGCGGGCGCGGCAGCCGAGCGCGAGCGCGTCGTCCTCATCGCGCCGCTCGCGACGGAGGAGCGCGTGTCCGAGGGCCGGCGCTACGTCTTCCAGGCGAACCCGACGTTTGACCAGCGCGGGCGGGCGATGGCGCGCTTCGTCGCCTCCGCAGATCCCAGCCGCCGCGTTGGCGTGATCGCTCGCGTGGGCACGTTCGGGACCACGATGGCGGCGTCGTTCCAGGACGAGTTCGAGCGGCTCGGCGGGACGGTGCCGTTCGTCGAGCTACTGCCCAACGAGGGGGCGTGGTTCCGCCTCCCCGAGATCCTCGGCGACAGCCTGGAGATGGTCGACGCGCTCTACCTCCCGGTCTCCGGAGCCAAGGCGCCGGACGCGGCGGCGGGCGCGCTCCGCGGCCTCGACCAGATGCTGCCCGAGGGCGAGCGCGGCCGGATCCGCGTGTTCGGCAACACGGAGTGGGGCCAGCTCGACGCCTCGCGCCAGCGGGCCAGCCAGTACGGGACGGCGTTCACATCGGACTTCCACGTAGACGAGCGCGGCGCGGCGGCCTCGGCCTTCGTCGAGCGGTACCGCACGTTGGCCGGCGTCGCGCCGGACCGGCTCGCTTACGCCGGGTACGACATCACGAAGATGGCGCTGGCGCAGCTCGGCGAGCGGCGTTCCGAGGAATCGCTCGCGGAGACGATGCGTGGTGCTCGGCCGTACGAAGGGCTCGGCCATAGGATCTACTTCGGCGGCGGCTCGGTGAACGAGGCCATGTTCATCCTCGGCTTCCGAGACGGCCGCCTCGTGGTGATCGAGTAGTGGGGGTATGGGTGTGTGGGAGTGAGATCACGTCCACGCCTCCACACGTCGCGCCCCAGCGGCAATAATCCCGTTCGCGGTGGCGTTCTGAAGCGACGAGTTCCCGCGCTTTTCAACCCGTGAGCGCGGGCTCTTCGTCCCGCCGGTGGTTTCTTACGTCCCTTCTGCCGGTCTCTCCCGTTCTGCTACCGCCGCCCTCATGACGCTCCGATCCACGCTGCTCCTCCTGTTCATCGCGCTCGCCGCCGGCTGCTCCAGCGGCGGCCGGATCGACGCCGAGACGCCGGAGGCCTCCTTCGAGAAGGGGCTCGCGCTGTACGAGCGCGGCAAGTACGTGCGCGCCGTGGAGTACTTCCAGCACGTCTTCGACTTCGGCCGCACGAACCCGCACGCCGCCGACGCGCAGTACTACCTCGCGAAGGCGTACTTCGAGGACGAGCAGTTCCTCCTCGCCGCGAACGAGTTCACGCGCTTCGTCGAACTCTACCGGGGCGACGAGCGGGTGGAGGAGGGGGCGTATCTCCGGGCGATGAGCTACTACGAGCTGTCGCCGCCGTACCAACTCGACCAGACCGACACGGAGACGGCGCTGACGTACATCCGCCTCTACCTCAGCACCTATCCAAACGGCGAGCACGCGGCCGAACTGGGAACGATCACGGAGGAGCTCCGCGCGAAGCTGGCGAAGAAGCAGTTCGAGATCGCCGAGCTGTACGAGCGGCGCGAGCTGTTCGAGGCCGCCGCGATCTCGTTTGAGCAGGTGCTGGAGAAGTATCCCGACTCCAGTTACGCCGACGACGCCCTCCTCGGCGCGATTCGCAACTACGCCGCCTTCGCCGAAGCCAGCATCCCCCAGCGGCAGCAGGAGCGCTACCAGCTTGCTGCGACGGCGTACGAACGGCTCGTCCAACTCTTCCCCCAGAGCCCGCTGCTCGGCGAGGCCGAGGTCGCTTACGCGGAAGTGGACCGCGCGCTCGAACGCTTCCGGGACCAGGCCAGCCGGTAAACACGAGAGGTCATGGCGAAGGACGAGGCCCATCCCGATCGCCCGCCGCTCCAGCTCCGCACGGGAGACCGCGTGGGGATCTTCGGCGGGAGCTTCAACCCGCCGCACGTCGCGCACCTCGCCGTCGCCGAGGCCGCGCGGGACCAGGTCGGATTGGACCGCGTCGTGTGGATTCCGGCCGCGACGCCGCCGCACAAACAGCGGCAGGACCTACCCGCCGCCGAGCACCGTCTCGCGATGACGCGTCGCGCCGTCTCGGACAATGGCGCCTTCGTGGTGTCCGATTTGGAGATCGAGCGGGCGGGCGTGTCGTACACCGTAGAGACGGTTCGGGCGTTGCAGGCGACGTATCCCGAGGTCGCGTTCCACCTCCTCGTCGGCGGCGATAGCTTCGCGCAGTTCAGCACGTGGGTGGAGCCCGGAGAGATCGCCCGCCGCGTCCCGCTCATCGTGTACCCCCGGCCCGGTGCCGACCTGTCGACGGTGTCGCCGTCGCTGATGGCGCGGGCGACGATGCTCGATCGTCCTTTGCTGGATCCCTCTAGCACGGCGCTGCGCCGCTTGCTGCGCGCGGGTCGATCGGTCCGCTATCTCGTGCCCGATGCCGTGCTGGCGTACATCGCCGAGCACGAGTTGTACGCCGGCGCCTAGCTCCCGAGCGCGGCGGCGACTTGCGCACCGGCGGCGAACAGCCCGACGGCGAGGGCCCAGATCAGAGCGAACAAAGCCCACGGCAGGAAGCGGCTGCGACGGGGCGGAGCGGGGAGCGGACGAGAGGTGCGCCGGAGGAGGTCGGCGGGGGCGGCGGCGGTCATGGCGGAGACGGGGAGAGTCACTACGGAGGGGTTGTAAGCAAGACGTAAAAAGAGCTTGGAAAGTCACGCCGGGCCGCAAAAAAACTTCGCCGCTCTCGCCCGTTCCGTCGTCCGTTACCTTTCCCGACCCCTCCACTTCAGCCCATCCCCTCGCTCCCGTGACCGATCTCGACCGCCTCCGTTCCAAAGCCGCGGGCCTCCTCGTCGTCCGCCTCGGCTCCAACATGAAACCGCCGCGCCGCGCCGAGGAAGACGCCGTTGGCGTGGCCGGTCTCCTCGACCGCTACCCCATCGGCGGCGTCATCCTCTTCAACGGGACGTGGCCCGAGACGCGCGCCACCCTCATCGGCCTGCAGCGGCGCGCGGCGCGCCCGCTCCTCGTAATGACCGACATGGAGCGCGGGCTCGGGCAGCAGGTGGCCGGAGCAACGATGTTCCCACACGCCGCCGCCTTCGGCGCGCTCGACGATGCGGAGGAAGCGGTCGAGCGCTTCGCGCGGGCGGGGGCGCGGGAGGCCCTCGCGTGCGGCGTCCACGTCACGTTCTCACCCGTCGCCGACGTCAACCGCAACCCCGACAACCCGATCATCTCGACGCGAGCGTTCGGTGACGAGCCCGAGCCCGTGGCGGCGCTCGTGGCGGCCTACGTCCGCGGCTGTCGCGCCGAGGGCCTGCTCTCGACGGCGAAGCACTTCCCCGGCCACGGCAACACGACGGAGGACTCGCACGCTGTCCTTCCCACGGTCAGCGATTCCCGCGACGTGCTCGAACGGACGGACTTCGTCCCCTTCCGCGCCGCCATCGAGGCGGGCTGTGAGCTCGTGATGACAGCGCACGTCGCCTATCCCGCACTCGACCCGAGCGGGCGGCCGGCGACACTCTCGGCGCCGATCCTGCAGGGCCTGTTGCGCGACGAGCTCGGTTTCGAGGGCGTCGTGATCTCGGACAGCCTGCACATGGGCGGCATCCAGTCGGAGGGGCAGAGCGAGGTGGACCTCGCGATCGAGCAGGTCCGCGCGGGCGTCGACCTGCTGCTCGATGCGCAGGATCCGGCGGCGATCATCGAAGGGCTCGCGGCGGCCGTCGAACGAGGCGACTTGGACGAGGCCGTGCTGGACCGCGCGCTCGCCCGCGCCGACCGGCTCCGCGACCGGCTGACGGATCGGTTCGGCGCCGACGTGTTCACCGAGCCCGGCGAGGCCGTGGCGGCCAGCGAGGTCGGGGCCGAGGAGCACGCATGGCTGGCGACGCGGACGGCCCGCCACGCCGTCACGGGCGATGCCGTCCGGTTCGAGACGGGGGAGGGGCTGCTCGCCGTGCTCGTCAAGCCCCACGCTTCCCACCTCGACCCGCCGGAGCAGCCGCTCGGCGCGGCGCTGCGGGCGGCGCTGCCCGGCGTGACGTACCGCGAGGTCGGGCCGGGGACGGACGCCGACGCGCGAGCAGCGATCGTCGAGGAGGCACGGGCGGCGCAGCGTGTGCTCGTCGCCCTCGTCGTCAAGCCGGCGGCGTGGCACGCGTTCGGGCTGCCGCCCGAGCAGCAGGCGTTCGTCGAAGCGCTCGTCGGGGCGCAGCCGGCCGTCGTCGCATCGCTGGGGAGCCCGCGCGTGCTGGAAGACTTCGTCGGAGCTGCCGGTCGGCTCTGCACGTTCAGCGACGCCCCCGTCGCGCAGCGCGCCCTCGCCGACGTGCTCGCGGGCGACGCGTGAGCGCGTCGGCGAGCTAACCAAAAATTGCAGGGAAGGAGCAAGCCCGTCTCGTGCGTCGTACCATCCGATACGAGGGCCGGGCCGAACCGCGAGCCCAGCAGGAGCCCGCCCTTCCGCCCCAATCCGATCAGAACCAGCCCCCGATGAGCCTATTCTCCTTTTTTACCGGCAAGCAACCTCCGCTCATCGACGACGCCCTGCGCGCCATCGACGTGATGCTGGAGGTGTCCGGCGAGATGTTGGAAGCCTCGCTCGCGTGCCTGCTCGACAACGAAGCGCTCGAGATGGACCTCTCGGCGCGGGACGCCGAAGTGAACCAGAGTGAGCAGGAGGTCCGTCGCCTCGTGCTCGAACACCTCGCCATCGACCCGGAGCGCGAGCGGATCCAATCGCTCATCCTCGTCTCCGCCGTGCAGGAAGCGGAGCGGATCGGCGACCTCGCCAAGTCGCTCTCCGCGGCGTCCACGCTCGCCGACGCGCCCCGGCTGAGCCCGCACGCCGAGCCGTTGCGCCAGCTTCGTGACCGGCTCTTTCACATGCTCGAAGACACGCGGAAAGGCTTCGTCCAGGCGGATGCGCGCGCCGCGCGCCGCGTCATGGACGAGCACACCGAGATCAAAGGGGTCGTCGCCGACTACCTCCAACGGCTCGCGCACGCCGACGACGTGACGCCGAACGAGGCCGTCGTCTACGCCATCTCGGTTCGGATGATGAGCCGCATCTCGTCGCACCTCTCGAACATCGTCTCGTCCACCCTCGTCCCCTTCGACCAGATCCGCCGCCCCGCCTCGTAATGGCCCGCACGCTCTCCGAAACCGCCGCCCCCGGCACTGCCGCCCCCGACTTCGCCCTCCCGATCGCGAACCCGGAGGTGGACGACCGCGGTGGCCCGACCCGTCAACTGGGCGATTACGCGGAGGCCGAAGCGCTCGTCGTCGTATTCATGTGCAACCATTGCCCGTACGTCCACGCCGTCGAGGACCGGTTGACCGCGCTCGCGCGGGAGGTCGCGCCCCGCGTGCAGGTCGTCGGCATCTGCTCCAACGACGCCGAGCGCTACCCCGCCGACTCGTTCGAGGCGATGGCGGAGCGGGCGCGGGCGAAGGCGTATCCGTTCCCGTATCTCCACGACGAAAGCCAGACGGCCGCCCGCGCCTACGGAGCCGTCTGCACGCCCGACTTCTTCGTCTACGACGCCGACCGCCGCCTCGCCTACCGAGGCCGCCTCGATGACGGTCGCCCCGGCCAGCCCGCGACGCGCCCCGACCTCCGCCGCGCGCTCGACGAACTGTTGGAGACAGGCGCGGTCACGGCCGAGCAAGTCCCGTCGATGGGGTGCAGCATCAAGTGGAAGGACCCTGCGTAGCCCCGCCGCAAGGTGGGATTCGAAACAGCGGCGTCCGAAACATCGCAGCGGGCGTGTCCGTTTTCCCAGCGTCGCTACCGCATCTCCATGACTGACCTCCCGGCCCCGCGCAGGCTGCTGCTCCTCTTCGGCTCCGTGATCGCGGCGGCCAACCTCGTCGGGTGGACCGTGGTAGATTACCTCCGTTATGGCGAGTTCACGTTCCACGGCGTTCGGATGGCCGTGTTCGTGATCTGCGCCGTCCTCGCCCTCTACATCGTGCTGCGCTTCGCCCTCCTCGCCACCCGGCAAGACGCGGCGTAGACCTCTCCCGCTCTCATGGCAAGCAAACCTTGGTTCGCCTCCACCGGCCCGCTCTGGCTAGTCGCCGTCGGCCTCGCCCTCATCGGCGTGATGCTCCTCGCGTTCCTCGCGCCGCGGATCTTCGGGCTCGAAGAGACGAGTTGGTGGGTGACCGTCGCCGTCGGCGTCGTGATCGGGGCGGCCGTCGTGATCTTCGGCTACGCCAAGCGCGACTCCGGCGACGCGGATGTGACGACGCCCGAGCACTGAATCCTCCTACGCGGACCGAGCGGCGCGACCGGACCGGAAGCGCTTCCCGACGCCGCCCCTGTGACTGCCCCGACCTATGCTAGACGATAAGATCGCCGCCCCCGCCGTAGCTCCCGAAAAAGAGAACTACGTGTCCGCGTATGAAAAAGAGGGCGTTGGGGATGTGGACCCGCGCTGCATCCCGCACGACCTCCAGGGCACGCCGCCGATCGGTGACGAGATCGCCCCGCCGACGTATCCGCAGGGCGACCACGACACGTGGAATTTCCTCTTCGACCGGCAGATGGAACTGCTGCCCGGCCGCGCCAGCGAGACGTACCTCGAAGGCGTCCACAAGCTCGGCCTCTCGAACGACGGCATCCCCGCGCTCCGCGACCTCAGCCGCGTCCTCGACCGGACGACGGGGTGGAAGGTGGCCCGCATCCCCGGCCTCCTCCACGAGCGCGACTTCTTCCGCCTCCTCTCTGACCGGCTGTTCCCCTCCACCGACTACATCCGCGGGCCTGAAGAGCTCGACTATACGCCCGCGCCCGACATGTTTCACGACATCTTCGGGCACATGCCGACGCTCACGCAGCCGGCCTTCGCCGACTTCTACCAGCTCTTTGGCCGCGCCGCGCTCGGTGCGAAAGGCGTGGACCGCCAGAGCCTCGAACGCTTCCACTGGTTCACCGTCGAGTTCGGCCTCGTCGCGGACCCCGCCGGGTACCGCATCTTCGGCGCGGGCGTCATGTCGTCGAAGGGGGAGGTCCTGCACGCGCTCTCGGACAACGTAGAGCACCGACCGTTCTCGCCCGAAGCCGTCATCAGTCAGGACTACGACGTGTGGCACCTCCAGCCGATCCTCTTCGTGCTCGAATCGTTCGAGCAGCTCGTCGAGGAGTTCGAGGGGTGGGCGAAGAGCCGGGGCCTGCTCTGAAGCGGAACTTGGTGGGAGTGCGCGGATACTTCGCGGGAGCCGCTCGGGTCGTTTCTCGGGCGGCTTCTCTATTTTCTCCGCCCGATATCTCCCCTTGGGGTATCCTCCCCCCACCAGCCGTCCCCCTCTGTTGATGACCGCGCCTGCCGCCGTGATGACCGACCCTGCCCCCAGCCCCTCCTCCGATCTAACCGGTGGGGAGGAACGTCTCGTCGCCGAAGTGCACGGGCTCGTGCAGGGCGTGGGGTTCCGCTACTTCACGCGCGGCGTCGCGCGCAAGCTGAACCTCAAGGGCTTCGTCCGCAACGACCCCGACGGCGTCGTCACTGTCGTCGCCGAGGGCCGCCGGGCCGACCTCGACGCCCTCCTCGACGCGCTCCACGACGGGCCCGACCTCGCCGAAGTCGACACGGTGGACGAGGTCTGGGAGGCCCCGCGCGGCCGCTTCGACGCCTTCTCCATCGCGTACTACTAGCCTCGGCCCGGCTTCCGCCGACCCCTCGCCCCGCCCCGCATGGACTACCGCCGCGCCCTCGTGCTCGCCCCCCACACCGACGACGCGGAGCTAGGCTGCGGCGGCACGATGGCCCGCCTGCTCGAAGGTGGCACCGAGGTCCACGTGATGGTCTTCTCGACGGCCAGCGACTCGCTCCCCGACGACAAGCCGCCGGACACGCTGAAGCAGGAGTTCTACGCCGCCGCCGAGACGCTCGGCATCCCCGAGGAGCGGTGCTACGTGTACGACTACCGCGTCCGCCGCCTCTCGTACTCGCGGCAGGAGGTGCTCGAAGAGATGGTCCGCATCCGCCGCCAGGTCGACCCCGACCTCGTGCTTCTGCCGTCGGGGAACGACCTCCATCAGGATCACCAAGTCGTCCACGCCGAAGGGCTGCGGGCATTCAAAGACGTGACCGTCCTCGGCTACGAGCTGCCGTGGAACCACATCACGTTCGACGCTACGGCGTTCGTCACGCTCGAACCGCGCCACCTCGACGCGAAGTGGGCGGCGATGCAGGCGTACCGCTCGCAGTTCGATCTCGGCCGGCCGTACTTCAAGCGCGACTTCATGGACGGGCTCGCTCGCGTGCGCGGGACGCAGGTGAAGGTCGAGATCGCCGAGGCGTTCGAAGTCTTGCGGATCAAGCTGTGAGCGCGCTCCGCATCCTCGTCACGGGCGTGGGCGCACCCGGCATCCGTGGCACGCTCTACGCGCTGCGGCAGGGCGACCGGCCGATCTACACCGTCGGGACGGACCTCAGCGAGCGCGCCGTGGGCCGCCTGCTCACCGACGCGTTTTACACCGTTCCGCCGCCGGAGGCACCGCACTACCTCGACGCGCTCCGGCTCATCTGCCGCGCCGAACGCATCGACGTGCTGATCCCGCAGACGACGCGCGAGATCGCCGTGCTCTCGCGCTTCCGCGACGACTTCGGCGACACCCGCGTCCTCGTGAGCGGGGCGGACGCCGTCGCGGCGGCGAACGATAAAGGCGCGGTGCTGCAGGCGTTCGAATCGCTCGGCCTGCCGGTCCCGGCGTATCGCACGACGCAGAGTGAGAGCGAGTTGATCGAAGCTGCCGAAGCGCTCGGCTATCCCGGGCGCGCGGTGGTCGTGAAGCCGCCCGTGTCGAACGGGATGCGCGGGCTCCGCGTGCTGCGCGAGGGGGCGTGGGACACCCGCCGCTTCCTCGCCGAGAAACCGAGCGGGATTGACCTCGCGCTCGACGACCTACTCGCCATCTTCCGGCGAGGGCAGGAGCGCGGCGACGACTGGCAGGCGCTGCTCGTGACCGAATACCTGCCCGGCCCCGAATATTCCGTCGATGCCTTCCGTGGGAGCCGGTTCGCCGTCGCCCTCCCGCGCCGTCGCGACGCGGTCCGCAGCGGGATCTCGTTCGAGACGACGGGGCTGCCCGAGCGCGCCGACCTCATCGAACCGACGCTGCGGGCGGCCGAGCACCTCGGGCTGGAATACGCCTTCGGCTTCCAGTTCAAAGACGACGCCGACGGCGCGCCGAAGGTGCTGGAGTGCAACCCGCGCGTGCAGGGGACGATGGTGGCGAGCGTCTTCGGCGGCGTCAACCCGATCTGGCTCGGCGTGCAGGAAGTGCTCGGCGAGCCGCCCGACGCCCTCCCCGCACCGCCGGAAGCCACGTTCTTTCAGCGATACTGGGGCGGGATCGGCATGCGCGGCGACAGCGCCTTCGAGATATGACCGACCTCTTCGCCGGCCGCGTCCTCTTCCACTGCCACACGAGTCACACCGATGGGCGGCCGACGGTGGACGACTACGTCTGCTACGCCGCCGAGCACGGGATCGAGCGCGTCGTCTTCCTCGAACACATCCGCCGCGTGCCGAGCTACGACGTGCCCGCGTTCGCCGACGAGGTGCGCGCGAGCGGCGAGCGCCACGGCGTTCCGACGAACGTCGGGTTCGAAGCTAAAGTGCTGCCGGGCGGCGAACTCGACATCGCGGACGAGCACCTCGCCCTCGCGGATGTGACCGGGATCGCCGAGCACGGATTCCCGGACGACGCGGCGTTGTGGGAGGCGTCGCTCCGGCAGGCGTTCGAGACGTACGGTGGCGATGCCGCGCGCCCGGCGGTGTGGGTCCACCCCGGCCTGTGGCTCCGAAAGACGCGGCGGCTTGACGCGCTTCGCGGCACGTACGAAGCCCTGCTCGGCGCGGCGCAAGACGCGGGCGTGTTCGTCGAGCAGAACGCGCGCTACGGCCTGCTCACCGACGACGACCGCGCGCTCGTTCGCCCCGCATCGCTCGTGCGCGGTGCCGACGCCCACCGCCTCGCCGACGTCGCCGCGTTTTTCGACGCGACGGGCTGAGCTACTGCATCATCCGCTTCCCGACTTCGAGGATCACCTTCTTCGGCACGAAGCGGGTGGCGAAGGCCATGACGCTGTTGAGCGCGCCGCTGACCGTCGATCGCTCGTTCTTCAGGAGCGCTTCGAGGCCGACGCGGGCGACCTTCTCCGGCGTCTCGGCGGGGCGACCGCCCGGGGCTCCGTCCATGTCGGCTGCATCGAAGAAGCCCGTGGACGTCGGGCCGGGGCAGAGGGCGGTGACGGCGACGCCTGTGCCAGCGACCTCGGCGTGGAGGGCCTCAGTGAACGAGAGGACGAACGCCTTCGACGCGGCGTAGACGGCGAAGTGGGGGACGGGCTGGAAGGCGGCCGTCGAGGCCACGTTGAGCACGCCGCCCGTGCCGCGCTCGATCATCGCCGGGAGGAACAGCCGCGTGAGCGCGACGAGGTTCGTCACGTTCAGCGTCACCATCGACTCGTACACCCCGGCCTCGTAGTCGAGGAACGCGCCGAGCTTCCCGAAGCCGGCGTTGTTGACGAGCACGTCGACCTCGTGGCCGGCGGCGGTGACTTTGTCGAAGAGCGCCTGCGCCGCGCCCGGCGTGCCGAGGTCGTGGGCGATGACGGTCGCTTCGCCGCCGCGGCTGCGGAACTCGTCGGCGAGCGCGTTCAGGCGACCTTCGGAACGGGCGGAGAGGAGGACGTGGGCGCCGTCGCGAGCGAGCTGCCGGGCGATGGCTTCGCCGATGCCGAGCGAGGCGCCGGTGACGAGGACGGTGCGGCCGTGGTACGAAGTCATTACCAAAAGGGGGAGAGGAGGGGAGCCCGCGATTGGGCAGAGGAGACGTATGTTATCTGGCGTGGTCTTCTATTCCCCGAACCGGCCCGTTTGATCCCATCTCGTTTGATCCCATGACGACCCGGCGAGCCCTCTTGGACGAAGCGGCGGTGCGGCTTTCCGACGCCGGCATCGAAAACGCCCGGCGCAACGCCGAGTGGATGCTCGAAGGTGCGCTCGGCCTCGACCGCACGACGCTCCTCGCGAACCTCGGCGAGCCGGTGACGGCCGAGGAGCGCGCGGCGTTCGACGCCCTTGTCGCGCGCCGCCTCGGCCGCGAGCCATTGCAATACGTCGTCGGCCACGCCGATTTCTACGGGCTCCGGCTCCGCGTGACGCCCGCCGTGCTCATCCCACGCCCCGAGACCGAGGAGGTCGTCGAAGCCGCACTCGGGCACCTCCGGGCCGTGAAAACGCCCTGGGTCCTCGATATGGGGACGGGCAGCGGCGCGATCGCGCTCGCTCTCAAGCACGAGCGGCCCGACGCCGAGGTCTTCGCCTGCGACATCTCCGAGGACGCCCTCGCGATTGCCGCCCACAACGCCGAGCGGCTCGCCCTCGACGTGTCGTTCGTCCACGCCGATGCCCTCGCGCCAGCCTTCGTCGAGGGTGTCCCCGCGTGCTTCGACGCGCTCGTCTCGAACCCGCCCTACGTCCCCGACGGCGAGGCCGCGACGCTCGAACCGGAGGTCCGCGACTTCGAGCCGTCGGCGGCCCTCTTCGCGGGCGACGACCCGCTCCTGCACTACCGCGCCATCACCGGCCACGCCGCGCGCGTGCTCAAGCCCGGCGGCCTCCTCCTCTTCGAGACCCACACCGACTACGCCGACGCCGTCTGCGCGCTCCTCGCCGAGAGCGGCTACACCGACACCGCCGTGAAATCCGACCTCTCCGGCCGCCCCCGCATCGTGTGGGGCTGGAAGGGCGACGAGGTTCGAGCGACGAACGGCGAGTGATAAACGACGGTTATGCCACCTGCCGATGATTCTCGCGCCACACCAGCTTCCTTTCGCCTCCGCCGCGATCTTCGGCGTGGCCGCTCTCGCGTTCTCGTTTGCCCCTCTGCTCTTCGACGAGTTTGCTCTTCCCGTTGACTCAGCGCTGATCGCGCTTTTCGCCGTTCCGCCAGCCCTCCTCGGGGGCTACTTCGCGGGGCGCCATCTCAGCGCGGAAGCGCACGTCGCAGGCCGAGTCTACTTCGCGCTCACTGGCGCGCTCGTCGCTGTACTGTCGGCGCTCACCGCTGCGGTTTTCCTGTTGGCCTTGCTCTTCGCTTCGGAGGGGTTTGAATCTGTCCTTCCTGCGCTCGGCTACGGTATGGCATTCGGGCTTCTCGCTTCGCCGTTCGGTACCGTTGCCGGTCTGCTCCTTCGCCCACTCGCGCCAGAGTGCTAGTTCCCAGCCGCAGAACCCGCTCTCTGTCGCAGGCCGGCCGCACGCGTGCTCCCCGCTATCCCATCGCGCCCTGCGCCATGGCGGCAGCTTCGCGGAATAGGATCGCGTGGAGGTCGGCGGTCTCCTCGGGCGTCGCCGCGTAGCCGCCGGAGAGGAGGAGGCAGAGCGGCAGTCCCCGCTCCAGCACGGACTCGATGACGAAGCGGTCGCGCGCCGCGATCCCTTCGCGCGAGAGGGCGAGCCGGCCGAAGCGGTCGTCGCGCCGCACGTCGATGCCGCCGAGGTAGAACACGAGGTCGGGCGCGGTAGCGTCGAGCACGCCGGGCAGGTGGCGGGCGAGCGTGGCGAGGTAGTCGGCGTCGCCGGTGCCGTCGGGGAGGGGCACGTCGAGCGAGGAGGGCGGCTTGCGGAAGGGGTAGTTCTTCGCGCCGTGCATCGAGAACGTGAACACGGCCGGGTCGTCGGCGAAGAACGCGGCGTTGCCGTTGCCCTGATGCACGTCGAGGTCGACGATGAGCGCGCGGCGGAGCCAGCGCGAGCGTTCGAGCACGCGGATGGCGACGGCCACGTCGTTGAGCACGCAGAAGCCCTCGGCGTGGCCGGGCATGGCGTGGTGCGTCCCACCGGCGAGATTCCCCGCGAGCCCGTCGTGGAGCGCCATGAAGGCGGCGTTGATCGTCCCCTGCACGGCGAGGCGGGAGCGGCGCACGAGCGCCGGGCTCCACGGCAGCCCCATCCGCCGCTCCTCGTGGCGGCTCTGCGTCCCCGTCGCCAGCTTGTCGAGGTAGCTGCGGGTGTGGACGAGCAGCAGGTCTGACCAGTCGGCCTCGCGCGGCGCGATCACCTCGTCGGGCCGGATGAGGCCTTCGGCGAGCAGGAGCCGGTGCAGCGCCGGGAATTTCCCCATCGGGAACGGGTGGCGCGGCGGGAGCGGGACGAAATAGTCGGGGCCGTACGAGACGCGCATGGGGCAGAGGTCGTGGGTTAGAGGTTCTGGGTCCGGGGTCACAACTCACAACCTCCTGCTCTATTGAGAAGCTCGAAGGGATGTCATCCTGAGCGGAGGCCGCAGGCCGGAGTCGAAGGATCTTTCCGGGGAAGACCGCAGCAGGCTGTCGAAACTGTGCCCGCAGAGATCCCTCGGCTCCACTCCGTTCCGCTCGGGATGACAACGTGGAGAGTTTCTCAACAGAGCAACGACCTCTAACTCACGACCCCGAACCTCCCAGCAGGCGGCGGTAGACCGCGTGGAAGCGCTCCGTATCGCGCTCGGGCCGGAAGGTTTCGAACACGGCCGGCGCGTTCGCCGCCCACCGTGCCCGCGCCGCCTCGTCGCTCAGCGCTCGCCGGATCGCCGCCGCGAGGCCGTCGCGGTCGTACGGGTCCACGACGAGACCCACGTCGAAGCCGTCCACGACGCGCCGCATCTCGGGGATGTCCGCGACGACGACGGGGAGCCCGGCCGTGAGGTACTCGAACAGCTTGTTCGGGAGCGCGAGCCGGATACTCTCCGTGATCGGCTCCGGCACGTGCACGCCGAGGTCGGCCGATGCCGTGAGGCGGAGGAGGTCGTCGGGCGGCGTGTGGGGGAGGAAGTGGGCGCGGCCGGGGAGTGCGTCGACGGCGAACCGTTGCAGGTCGGCCTTCGTCGGCCCGTCGCCGATGACGACGAGTGCGGCGTCCGGCACGTCGCGCATCCCATCGACGAGACGTTCGAGCCCGCGCCCGGCGCGGACGAGGCCCTGATAGAGCACGATCCGCTGCGACGCGGGAATGCCGAGCCGCTCGCGCAGGGCATCGCTCCGCTCGACGGTCTGCCGCGCGGGCACGTTGTGCGTCACGATCGGCCGCGCGATGCCGTACGTCGCCGCCATCCGGTCGGCGATGCTGTCGTTGACCGTGAGCACGGCGTCGGTGCGGGGCAGGAAGCGGTGCTCGACGGCCGTCCACGCCCACCGCGCCCACGGCTTCCCGGCCGTCGCGTCGACGTGCGGATACAGCTCGCGCGCGTCGAGCAGAAGCTTCGCATCGTGGCGACGGGCGGCGGCGGCGAGGGCGGGGAGGACATAGAGGTCGCTCGCGTGATACACCGAGGCCGGGCGGGCGAGCACCGCGCGCAGAAACAGCCGGTGCGCCTGCCAGAAGAAAAGTGGCCCGCGCCCGCTCGGCCGGGGCAGCACGTGCAGCCGCACGCCGTCGGCGATCTCGCCGGGCACCGGCTCCGGCCCGAACGTCAGCGCGTCGACGCGGAGGCCGAGGTCGTCGAGCGCCCGCAGTTGCCGCAGCGCTCGCGACGACGCCCGCACGTCGCCGACGAGCGCGAACACGATGTCGGGCGGCGAGGGGACAAGGGGGGGAGAAGCCACGGGGACGGGGCAGCGGGCGGCGACGTAGCCGCGAGACAAGGGGTAGCGCAGCGGGCGGCGAATATACGTTGTTGAAACAATTGGCGGGATACGGGGTGCTTGCATGACGTTCCAAATGGGGCCGGACGAACAGGTGGACGCATCGCCGTCCCCGTAGCCGCCTTCGACTTTTTACGTTCAGCGTTGCATGGATAAGCGTAGCATCTTCATCGGGATCGGCGTGCTCATCGCGGGCATCGTGCTCGGGGTTCTCATCGTGACGGTCGTGCGCCCGGACGCGCAGGACGTCAGCCTTTCCGACGCGACCCCGCCGCTGGAACGGCCGCCCGTCGCCGAGCCCGTCCGCATCGGCGACCCCGATCCGCCGCCGCCCCTGGCCGTGCCCGAGCTGATGTCGCTGAACAGCCTCTTCAAAGGCGTATCGAGCCGCGTCACGCCGACCGTCGTGTTCATCGAGGTCGAGATGCCGGCCGACGGGCGGATGGGGCCGGCCCTCGACGACTGGCACCCGCGCGTCCAGCCCCGCCGGTTCCGCCGGAGCGCGGGCAGCGGCGTCATCATCTCGCCGCTCGGCTACGTCGTTACCAATTCCCACGTCGTCGCCGGGGCCTCCAGCATCCGCGTCCTCCTCAACGACAAGCGCGAGTTCGACGCCGAGGTCATCGGCGAGGACCCGACGACGGACCTCGCCGTGATCCAACTCCTCGACGCCGACGACCTCCCCGTCGCCGCGCTCGGCGACTCCGACGAGATCGAGGTAGGCGAATGGGTCCTCGCCGTCGGCAACCCGTTCCGGCTGACCTCGACGGTGACGGCCGGGATCGTGAGCGCGCTCGGGCGGCAGGTCGATATCATCGAAGACGACTTCCGCATCGAAGACTTCATCCAGACTGACGCCGCCATCAATCCCGGCAACTCCGGCGGCGCGCTCGTCAACCTCCGCGGCGAAGTCGTCGGCGTCGCCACGGCGATCGCGACGGAGAGCGGGTCGTACGAGGGCTACGGGTTCGCCGTCCCGGTTAACCTCGTCACGCGCGTCGTCACCGACCTCATCGCCTACGGCGAGGTGCAGCGCGGCTACCTCGGCGTCGAGATCCGCGCCGTCACCGCCGCCGACGCCGACCGGATGGGGCTCGACCGGATCGCCGGCGTCTACGTCTCGAAAGTCGCCGACGACGGCGCGGCGCAGCGCGCCGGCCTCCGCACGGGCGACGTCCTCCTCGCCATCAACGGGCAGGAGATCGACGCGCCGAACCAGTTCCAGAGCGCGATCGCCCTCCGCCGCCCCGACGAAGACATCCGCCTCGGTGTGTGGCGGCGCGGCGAGCGGCGCGACTTCGAGGCGCGCCTCATCGGGCGCGACAACGTGGCGCTCCAGAGCTGGGTCGCCGAGATCAACGGCCGGAACCCGGACTTCCCCGCCGCGCCCGAAACCCGCCCGCCCAACCCGTTTCACGACGACCTCGACCTCTACGAACTCGAAGCGTGGGGCGTCGGGCTCCGCGATCTCACGGAGGAGGAGCGTGAAACCTTCGGGGTCGAGGGTGGCGCGTACGTCGCGTTCGTGCGGCAGGGCGGCGCGGCCTCGGCCGACGGTCTGCCCGCCGGTACTGCCCTGACCGAGATTGAAGGGGAAGCCATCGGCTCGGCCGAAGACGCGACGGCTGTCCTCGACCAAGTCGCCGAAGCGGGGGAGACCGCGCTCGTCCGCGTCCTCCGCAGCGACGGCGTGACGGCGTACTACGACCTCGAGTCTCCGGCGTACGCCGAGCAGTAAGCCCGCGCCGTCTCGTTCGTCTCATCTCTCGCTCTGCTCCCTTCCCCCGATGATCCGTTATCTCACCGCCGGCGAGTCGCACGGCGAGGCGCTCATCGGGATCGTCGAAGGGATGCCGGCCGGCGTCCCCGTCACGGCCGCCGACCTCGATGAACACCTCGCGCGCCGTTGGCTCGGATACGGGCGCGGCGGTCGGGCGAAGATCGAGCGGGACCGCGTGCACATCTATTCCGGCGTCCGCTTCTCGCACACGCTCGGCAGTCCGATCGCGCTCCGGCTCGACAACGCGGCGTACCAGAAAGACCGCGCGGGCTGGCCCGAGGCGATGGCCGTCGAAGGCTCGGGCGTAGGCGTCGAAAAGGTCACGCTTCCCCGGCCCGGCCACGCCGACCTCGTCGGCGTGCAGAAGTACGGGTTCGACGACATCCGCCCCGTCATCGACCGGTCGAGCGCGCGGGAGACGGCGATGCGCGTCGCGTGCTGCTCGCTCGCTCGCGTCCTCCTCCGCCACCTCGGCATCGAAGTCGGCAGCCACGTCGTCCGCATCGGCGAGGTCGGGTACGACGGGCCGGAGGACTGGCAGGACCGCGTCGCCGCGCTCGTCGAAAAAGGCGGCGCACGCGCGCTCTACGAAGCCGCCGACGCCGACGAGGTCCGCATGCTCGACGCCGACCTCTCGGCCGCATGCATCGACCACATCAAGGCCACGAAGAAGGCGGGCGACTCGCTCGGCGGCGTCTACGAAGTCGTCGTGACGGGCGTGCCGCCCGGCCTCGGGTCGTACGTCCACTGGGACCGACGGCTCGACGGCCAGCTCGCGCAGGCGATCCTCTCGATCCAGGCACAGAAAGCCGTCGAGATCGGCGACGGGTTCGCGGGCGGCTCCCGCCCCGGCTCGCAGTTCCACGACCCGATCACGAAAGAGAACGGGCAGTTCCGCCGGACGAGCAACCACGCCGGCGGGATCGAAGGCGGCGTCTCGAACGGGATGCCGATCGTCGTGCGCGGCACGATGAAGCCGATCCCGACGCTCATCCGGCCGCTCGGCTCCGTCGACCTCGCCACCGGCGAGCCGCAGCCGACGCGCTACGAGCGGAGCGACGTCACGAGCGTCCCCGCCGCGAGCACCGTCGCCGAGGCCACCGTTGCCCTCGTGATCGCGAATGCCGTGCTCGAAAAGTTC
Organism: Rhodothermales bacterium; assembly: GCA_039944855.1. Taxonomy (NCBI): domain Bacteria; kingdom Pseudomonadati; phylum Rhodothermota; class Rhodothermia; order Rhodothermales; species Rhodothermales bacterium. The sequence continues at coordinate 562,898 of JBDUXZ010000005.1, forward strand.
GGCGGCGATTCGCTCGACGAACTCCGTGCCCGGTTCGAGGCACTCGACGAAGGTGGGTTTGGGCCCTGAGCCTTTGCCTCGCCCGATGCACCGAGCGGTTGCGGCCCCACCCGATTGCTCAGGCAGGGCCGCGACGATAGCTCGACTACGTCGCTGCTCAGGAGGGATCGTCGGTCGGATCGCCGCCGGGGGCGAAGATCACAGCATCCTCCGTCCCCAATCCTGGCCCCCCGGTTACCTCGTGCAAGACGCCGAGTTGCTCTAGTGTGGGAGGCTCGAAGGACTTTCGCAGCGGAGGTCGAGATGTCGTGGATTGTGCAAGGGTCGTCGGAGCGTTCGAGGTGGACATGACGTAAAGGGGGTTGTCGGAGAGGCGTGGGGGGCGGAAGAGGATGGCGGCCCCGCTTCGCCTCGTGGGGAGACGACGCGGGGCCGCCCGTCTGGCTATCGGATGATGGTGAGGAGCTGCGTGGCGGCGAACGCGGACCCGGCGGGGCCCGCCGTCATCCTGACGAGATACGTCCCTGCCGCCAACGTCGACGCTTCGAGCACGGCCTCGTGGCGTCCCGCCTCCACGGCTTCGTCGAGGAGCACGGCGACGGTGCGCCCGAGCACGTCGTAGACCACGACGCGGACCTTCGCCGCCTCGGGCACCTCGACGCCGAGCGTGGTGTGCGCGGAAAGCGGGTTTGGGTAGGCCGCTCCGAACGCGTACGTCGTCGGGAGCGCGCCGGCCGTCCGCGCCGCCACCTCCTCCTCAGCCGCCGCGATCATCGCCGCGTGGTCGAGCGTCGCCGGGCTCTCGACGACTCCGCCGTTCCGCGCCGACGCGCACTGGCTCTGCGCAAAGGGGTGGAGCCGCGCCGTCTCGTACTCCGTGCAGTAGCGCTGCTGCGTCGCCGCATCGACGTGGAAGAACCCGTAGACCGTCCCGCCCGAGAGGTAGACGAGCGACGTTACGATGTCGGGCTGGACCGCCGGGATCGACGTGCCCACCGCCAGCGGCTCGCGGTTGACCACGGCGAGGCCGGAGAACGTGTCACGGAGCACGACGCCGGTGGGGACCGACACCGTCGCGCCCGGAGCGAGCACACCCGAGGGCGGTGCAGCGAAGTACACGTTCTGGTAGGTGGCGGCGACGGAGCACGAAACCTCGGCGAAGTCGATGGGGGCGGAGCCGACGTTCTTCAGTTCGATGAACTCCGAGCCGGTCGAGGCGAAGTCCGAGACGATGAGGGCCTCGGGGCAGGGGCCGGGCTCGGCCGTGTCGCAGGCGTCGCCGATGCCGTCCTCGTCGCTGTCCGCCTGGTCCGGGTTTGGCGTAGCGGGGCAGTTGTCGTCGGCGTCGGGCACGCCGTCGCCGTCGTCGTCGGGCGCGCTGGTGATTTCGACGTTTACTTCGTAGGTGGCCGCTGCCTGCGCGACCGTTCCCTCATCGTTCTGGGCCGTCCACGTGGCCTCGCGGACGTAGACGTTCGGAATCGTGGGCGCGGTCACGAAAATGCCGACGGAGACGCTCTGCCCCGGTTCTAGTGTAAACCCCAAGTTGCTCAGCACCGTCCCCGCTGCCGAGTCCGTGAGGTCGTGGATCGTCAGCGGCACGTCGCCGGTGTTCTCGACGGCGTACCGCACCACCAACTCCTCTCCCGGGGCCGCCGTCACGCTGGCCTCCGACACGGTGCAGGTGCCCGGGTCCGCGGGGTCCGAGCAGTTCGCGGTCGCTACACGGCCGACCCTGACATCGAGGGCGATGGCCGCACTGGAGAGGTCGAACACGTAGACCGAGCCGCACGACGTGCCGGCGGCGCACGCGTCGCTCTGGGCGCCGACGAAGAGGGCGTCGCCGTCGAGGGCGAGGGAGATCCCGAACTGGTCTTCGGTGTCGTTGTCGGAGCTCGTGAACGGGACCGGCTCGGCCCACCGTCCGTCGGTCTGCCGGGCAAAGCGGTAGGCGGTGCCGCAGTCGATCCCGCTCGCGCAGCTATCGAAGTGGTCGCCGACGACGAGGTAGTCCTCGGAGAGCGCGAGCGAGATGCCGAAGGCGGACACCGCCTCGGCGTCCGGGATCGTGAGGCGCTGGGTCTCGACGAAGGTGCCGCCGTAGTTGCCGCCGGGCTGGTTCTCGAAACCGTAGGCCGCTCCGCATCGGCCTCCGTCCTCGCACTCGCGGAAGGGGGCCCCGACCACGAGCTCGGCCCCGAGGCTCTCGACTTTAGAGCCGAACCGGGCGCCTGCTTCCGGGTCGGACGGCGTCACCTTCTGTATCTGCCCGAATGAGCCGTCGAGCAGGCGCGTGAAGTAGTAGACCGCGCCGCAGTCGTTCCCGGCCGCGCAGTCGTCGAAGTCAGCGCCGACGTATGCGTCCAGCCCGCCGGCGACGTCGATGCCGAACGCGTCGCCCGCGCCGGGGTCGTCCGGGGTGAGCTTCTGGAACTCGGACCAGGTGCCGAGGAAGCCGCGCACGAAGCGGTAGGCCGCGCCGCAGTCGGGCCCCGCCGCGCAGTTGTCGCCCGGCGCGCCGATGGTGAGCCACCCGCCGCCGGTCGAGAGCGCGATGCCGAAGCGGTCGCCGGGGCTGGCGTCGGACGCCACGAGCCGCTGGCTCTGTGCGAAGGAGCCGTTGGGCTGGGGGTCGAAGACGTAGGCCGCCCCGCATTGGGTGCTGCCCGCGCAGCCGTCGAAATACGAGCCGACGACGATCTGGCGGGGGACGTTGCCGAAGGAGAGCGCGTCGGTGATGACCACGTCGATGCCGAAGGACCGGGCGCCGGGCGCGGTCAGCTTCTGCGTCTGAGCCCACGAGCCGTCGGGCTGCTTCCTGAACACGTACGCCGCGCCGCACGTCGGTCCCACGTTGCAGTTCTCGCGGGGGGCGCCGACGACGGCGAGGTCGTCGTCGAGCGCGACGCGGGTGCCGAAGTTGTCGAGCGCGCCGATGTCGGAGGAGGTGATTTTCTGGACCTCGGTCTGGGCGAGGGCCGCCGGAGGGAGGAGGAGGCAGACGCCGAGCAGGAGGGAGAGGACACGCATGATTAGTACCTCACGGGAAGTTGAAGGAAAGGCGAGGCGTAGCGTGGGAGAGCGGCCTCTATCCCTGAAGGCGCAACCCCTCGCCGAACAGGTTCATTCCTCACCCAATAATTCCTTCCCCAGACCCGCCCCCGTACCAGCGCGAGCCGCAGCAGCTCCGTTCAATCGAGGTCGAGCGCGGCGTCGCCGGGTCGTCCCCATGCCTCGTAGAGCGCCGCGAGGGCTTCGCGCGTTTCGCGGAGGTGAGGGCTGCCCGGTCCGTAACGGGCCTCCCGAAGCCGGAGCGCCTCCCCCAAGAGCTGCTCTGCTTCCTCGTACTGCCCGCGAGCCGTCGCCGCACGACCGAGCCCTTCGAGCGCGGCGGCCAGCCCCATCGGGTCGGTGTCGGTGGTCCGGCGCAGGGGAGCGAGGGCGGCGCGGAGGAGGGCGTCGGCCTCGTCGTAGCGGCGCTGCGCGATGAGGGCTTCGCCGATGCGGACGGACCCCGCCGCGAGCTTCGGGTGGTCGGCCTCGTGCAACGCGGCGTCGATCGCATGGCCTTCGCGGTAGGCGCGCTCGGCGCCTCGGGCGTCGCCGCGGGCCAGGAGCACGTCGCCTAGAGCGCTCAGCATGTTGGCGACGCGGGGGTGGGTCTCGCCGTGGTGGCGCCGCGCGGTCGCGAGCGCCTCACGCTGGAGGACGAGGGCCGTGTCGAGGCGGCCCTGCTCGCGGGCTACGCGGACGAGGTGGCTGAGCGCGCTGGCGGTGTGGGGGTGGTCCTCCCGCTGCCAGACGGCGAGGGCCTCCCGGAGCAGCGGCTCGGCCTCGCCGTAGCGGGCCTGGTCGACGAGGACGGCGCCGAGGTTGCTCGCCACGCTCGCCACACCCATGTCGCCGTCGCCGCCGAGCGCCCGCTCCATCGCGAGCGCGTCGCGGTAGTAGGCCTCCGCCTCGGCGTAGCGGGCGCGCCGTTTCTCGAGGAAGCCGAGGTCGTTGAGCGCCTTGGCGATGGTCGGGTGCGCGTCTCCGTAGATCCGGCGGTAGCCGGCGAGCGTGAGGACCGCGTAGCGGAGCGCCGCCTCCGTATCCCCTCGGGCGAAGGCGACGTGGCCGAGGTCGCGGAGGCCCGTGACGGTCTCCGTAGCGTCGGGGCCGAGCAGGGCGAGGTTGAGGGCGTAGCCCATCTTGTAGAGCGAGTCGGCCGCAGCGTAGTCGGCGAGGAAATAGCGGGTGCTGGCGGCGAGCACGAGCGCCGCCGCCAGGCCGACCGTGCGCTCTCCGTCCCGCTCGTAAAGGGCGAGGCTCTGGCGTCCGAGCGAGTCGGCGGTGGCGTAGTCGCCGCGCTGGACGTGGAGCCAGGCGAGGTCGTGGAGGCTCTCGGCCACGTCGAGCGCGGCGGGGCCGAGGGCGTCGCGGCGAACGGCGAGGGCGCGTTCGAGGAGGGGTTGCGCCCGGTCGTAGAGGCCGAGCCGGTAGTACACGTCGCCGAGGACGCGGAGCATCGCCGCCTGCACCTCGGGCTCGTCCGCCAACTCGGCGTCGACGCGCGCCGCGCCGCGGTCGAGGAGGTCGCGGGCGCGGAGCGTGTCGCCTCCGACCTCGGCGAAGGGGTTCGAGGCGCCGAAGAGGTCGGCGAGGAATGCCGAAACGCGCTCGGCCTTCCGCGCCTCGGTGAGCGCGCGGTCGCGCTCGGCCTGGAGGCGGACCGTGTAGAGCCCGGTGACGAGGGCGAGGACGAGGACGCCGAGGACGGCCGCGGCGATCCCCTGCCGGTGGCGGCGGGCGAACTTCCGCAGCCGGTAGCCCACGGAGTCCCGCCGCGCGGTGACAGGGAGCCCGGCGAGGTGCCGCTTGATGTCCTCGACGAACGCTTCGGCGCTCGCGTACCGGCGTTCCGGTTCGGGCTGGAGCGCCTTGAGACAGACGACGTCGAGGTCGCCGCGTAGCCGGCGGGCGAGGCGCTTCGTCGTCGTCTGCCGCGCGAGGGCGGCCTCCTCGCTCGTCGCGTCGGCCTCGGTCACGGCCGTCGAGGGGCGGTCGGGCTCGCGCGTCGGGTCGGCGCTCGTGTCGGGGCGCTTGCCGGTGAGGAGCTCGAAGAGGACGACGCCGAGGCTGTACACGTCCGTGGCCGCCGTCGCCGGTCCGCCGGTGCGCTGCTCGGGGGCGGCGTACGCTGGCGTGAGCACACGGCGGCCCGTGACGGTGAGCGCGCCGCTCTCTTCGCCGGCCTCGTCGAGCGCCTTCGCAATGCCGAAGTCGAGGAGCTTGACCGTGCCGTCCTCCGTGACGAGGATGTTCGACGGCTTGAGGTCGCGGTGGACGATGAACTGCTGGTGGGCGTGCTGCACGGCCCGGCCCACCTGCCCGACGAGGCGGAGGCGGGCGTCGAGGCCGAGCCGCTCGCGGTCGCAGTACTCCGTCAGCGGCACGCCGTCCACGAGCTCCATCGCGAAGTACGGCGTGCCGTCATCGGCCACGCCTGCGTCGTAGAGCCGGGCGATGTGGGGGTGCTCGAGCCGCGCCAGCATCCGGCGCTCGAGCTCGAAGCGCCGCCGTGCGGCCGGGTCGGCGAGGTCGCCCCGGACGACCTTGAGCGCGACCTGCCGGCCGACGTCCTCGCGCTCGGCGAGGTAGACGGTCCCCATCCCGCCGCGCCCGAGCAGGCGACGCAGACGGTACGGCCCGATGGGGCGGCCTTCGACGGCGTCGGGTTCCTCACCCTCTACCGCGTCGAGCGCCTCCTCCGTTGGCTCGTAGAGGCGGACGAGCGGCTCGTCGAGCAGGAACGCCGCCTCGTCGGTGTCGGCAGCGAGGTACGCCTCGACGGCGCGGCGGAGCTCGGCGTCGTCGCAGGCGGCGTCGAGGAAGCCGGCCCGCGTCTCGGAGGGGTGCTCCAAAGCGGCGAAGAAGAGGTGCTGGATGCGGTCGAGGCGGTCGGCGTCCATCGCGTGACGTGCTCGGAGAACAGGAGACTGTACGAGGGATAGCGCGAAACGGGCGGGGCCGGAGTCATCCTGTCCCCGGCTCCCCCCCGGATTCGAGGGCGTGGCGGAGCCACGCCCGCGCCATCCGCCAGTCCCGGACGACGGTGACGCGCGCGACGCCGAGCGCCTCGGCGGTCTCCGTCACCGTGAGGCCCGCGAAGAACCGGCACTCCACGATGCGCACGTGCCGGGGGTTGATCCGCTCTAGCTGCTCCATCGCCTGGTCGAGCGCGATGAGCTCCTCGACCTGGGGGCCGGCGAGGGGCGGACTGTTCTCGTCGATGGTGATGTGAACGGCTCCCCCGCCTCGCTTGTCTGCGTTACGTGCGCGGGCGTAGCTGACGAGGACGTGCCGCATCGCCCGCGACGCCACGGCGAAGAAGTGCGCCCTGTTCTCCCAGTCTTTGCGGTCGTTCCCGACGAGCTTGAGGTACGCTTCGTTGACGAGGGCCGTCGTGTTGAGCGTGTGCCCCGGGCGCTCCCGTCGGAGCTGGCGGTGGGCGATCGACCGGAGCGTGCCGATCACCTCGGGCAGCAACTCGTCGAAGGCCTCGGCTCGCCCGGCGCCGAGCTCCTGGAGGAGCCGCGTGACGGAAGGGTCGGGATCCGCAGAGTTCATAGCGCGCGAGGCATGAAGGGGGGACCGTGCGGCGGGCTCGGGGCCGTTACCGCAAGGTACGCATCGGAGCGTCATCCTAGAGGCAGCGCGGCGGGTCGGTCGCGCCCGGGAGCAGGCATCCAAGGCTCGCAAACTAAGTGGACGTTTTGAACGTTTTCGTGAAACTTCCCCCTGCTCGCCTCGTTAGCGGGTTAGATCTGAACAAACAGGTCCCATTTGAAGAGAGCATCATGAGCTGGATGTCCCGGCTATCGCGTCGCGCCGACGCCCGACTGAATGTCCGCACCGCCCCCGTATCGCTGGGGCCGGACGCCCCCCACGTCGTCGTGGTCGGGGCAGGGTTCGGGGGGCTCGCGGCGGCCGTCCGACTCCTCGTGCGCGGCTACCGCGTCACCGTCGTGGACCGGCTCGATCAGCCCGGCGGGCGCGCCCGCGTCTTCGAGCAGGACGGCTACACGTTCGATGCGGGCCCGACACTCATCACCGCGCCGTTCCTCTTCGCCGAACTGTGGAAGCTGGCCGGGCGGCGGATGGAGGACGATGTCGAGTTCGTCCCAATCTCCCCGTTCTACCGCATCCGGTTCGACGATGGCGAGGTCTTCGACTACACCGGCGATGCAGCCGCGATGCGCCGCGAGATCGCCCGGTTTAACCCGGACGACGTGGCAGGCTACGACCGCTTCCTCAAGAAGAGCGAGCAGATCTACGATGTCGGCTTCGAAGAGCTCGGGCACGTCCCGTTCGGGCGCGTGATGGATATGGCACGGATCGCCCCGGCGATGGCGGCGCTCGAAAGCTACCGGACGGTCTACGGCCTCGTGTCGAAGTACATCAAAGACGAGCGGCTGCGGCAGGTCTTCTCGTTCCACCCCCTCCTCGTCGGCGGCAACCCGTTTTCGACGACGAGCATCTACACGCTCATCGCCTTCCTCGAACGGAAGTGGGGCGTGTGGTACGCGATGGGCGGGACGGGCGCGCTCGTCCGCGGCATCGCCGACCTGGTCGAAGATCTCGGCGGGACGTTCCGCCTCGGCGAGACGGTCGAGGAGATCACCGTCGAGCAGGACGGTCGCCGTCCGCGCGCAACCGGCGTTCGGCTCGCCACCGGCGAGCACCTCGCGTCCGACCTGGTCGTCTCGAACGCCGATGCGGCGTGGACCTACCGCCACCTCATCGCTCCCGAGCACCGGACGACGTGGACCGACGACCGCGTGGACCGGGCGAAGCTCTCGATGAGCCTCTTCGTGTGGTATTTCGGCACCGACAAGCAGTACGAGGACGTCGCCCACCACACGATCCTCCTAGGCCCGCGCTACCGCGAACTCCTCGACGACATCTTCCACAAGAAGCACCTCGCCGACGACTTCTCGCTCTACCTCCACCGCCCCACGGCGACGGACCCGTCGATGGCCCCGCCCGGGCACGACAGCTTCTACGTCCTCTCGCCCGTGCCGCACCTCGACAGCGGGACCGACTGGAGCACCGAGACCGAGAAGTACCGCAAAGCCATCGCGCAGTCGCTCTCCGAGTCCGTGCTGCCGGGGCTCGAAGACCACCTCACGGCCAGCCTCACGCTGACGCCGCAGGGCTTCCTCGACGACTACCTCTCGGTGCGCGGCGCGGCGTTCTCCTTCGAGCCCGTGCTGACGCAGAGCGCCTACTTTCGCCCGCACAACGCGAGCGAAGACGTCGACGGGCTCTACCTCGTCGGCGCGGGGACGCACCCCGGCGCGGGCATGCCCGGCGTGCTCTCCTCGGCCCGCGTGCTCGACACCGTCGTGCCCGACCCCGCCGATCTCCCTGTTTCCCGAACCCTCCAAACCGCCTGAACCGTCGCTTCCATCGGCGTTTCGCAGACTCCCCCGATTATGTCGAAGCATCATCACGTCGTCCGCATCGACATCGAGCCGTCCGAGGACAGCCCGCGCCGTAGCTCTACGCACGGTTGGCAGGTCCGCGTGAGCCACGATGGGACGCGCAAGACCAAGTTTTTCGCCGATCGCAAGTACGGCGGGCGCGAGGCCGCGCTCCAACTCGCCATCGACCACCGCGATGAGTTGCTCGAAGCCCGCCCCGAGCCGAGCGGTCCCGTGGAGCGCCGCGCGCAGAAGCGGAGCACGTCCGGTGTGGCCGGCGTCCGCCTCGCGTTCAAGAACGAGACGGCGTACATCGAAGCCAACTGGGTGGGGGACGACGGGCGCTCCGTGACCTCGTTCTCGGTGGGCCGGTGGGGCCTGCGTAAGGCGACGTGGCAGGCGTGCAAGAGCCGCGCCGTCGGCCTAGGCGTGCGCAATCCCGAACGGATTCAGACCATGTTCGAGACGGCATATCCGAACCTGCAGGAGAGCCTTGCCGCCGCGCTCGCGGAGCGCAACCAAGAGGCGTTGCCGACGCTCGGTGCTGGCGAAGTCGGCGGGGACGGGGCGATGCACCGCTCGGTGCAGGAGCCGAAGCAGCAGGAAGCGTAGCGGCGTCGGCGCGCCGATTAGCGAGCACGTCGTTTATTCAGCGGCCCCGTCTGAGCGTCAGGCGGGGCCGTTGGCGTTCGATAGTGCCGTGGGAATGACGAGAGGTTGACTTGGCAGCGCCGTCCTCGTACCGTTTCAGGAGCGATAACTTAATCCTGACAGCGGCTTCGCCTTCTGCCTGCCCCCCTGATCTCTGCTTTCATGTCCACTTCTGGAACGCTGTCGCTTGCTGTACTGTCGCTCGCTTTAATCCTGCCGTTCGCCGCTCCGGCTCCGTGTGCGCAACCCGAAGCAGATTCTCTCGCGTGGGAACTCGTCGGACAGCCCCTTGAAGCACACGGCCTTCTCGCCGCCGGAATAGCCGACGATCTGCCGCTGTCGGTCTATGCCAACGGGCCGGATGGCCTCTTCGTCATCCACTCCGGCGAGGAGGACTGGACGCTCGTCGCCCTGCGTAACGATGGCGGCTTCCGCACGAACGATGATACCTTCGTCTCACGCGAGGGCACCCTGTTCGGGGTCGGGTTCAGCAGCCTTCAGCGCTCCCCCGACGGCGGGCAGACGTGGGTGTACGTCCTCGATGGCTGCGGCATCGCGCCCATCTATACGTCCGCTGGTGCCCTCATCTGTAATCTCGACGGCCATCCCTCGGACACGATTGCCCGGAGCACCGATGACGGGCTCACTTGGGAGCCGATCGACATGTGGCCGACGCTCGAAGGCCGCATCCTCCCGCTTACCTTCGCCACGCTCCCGGTCTCGGCTGACCTCTCCAGCGGGCGGATCGTCGCCGGCGGCAACGACGCCATCGTCTACTCCGACGATGACGGCTTCTCGTGGGAGCCGACGAATCTCTACGCCGGTTTTCGCTACCGAATCAACTCCATTGTCCGCGCGCCGTGGGGCCTGATCTACGCCGCTGTGAACGACTTCGCCGAGGACGACATCGGCGGGATGTGGGAGAGCTTCGACGGGGCGGTGTGGACACGGGTAGGGCAGATTTCGGCTCCTCCCGACAACGGAGGGGCGCAGATCATTGCTCTCGGTGACTCGATGCTCTGCTCGATCAACCCCGGCGAGACGCAGGATATCCAGGTGTACTGCTCGGGGGACCGTGGGCGGACGTGGGCGGGGACAGGCGTGATCGCGGCAGAGGAGGCGGTCGGGAACGCGGTGCGGAAGGAGGAACTCATCGTGGGACCAGAGGGGCGGTTGTGGCTGGGGGTGACGGGGGTGGGGCCTGGCACGGAGGGTGGAGTGTTCCGCACGGTGGAGCCGGTGGTTCCGGTGAGTGCAGAGGACGGGCCGGAGCCGGGAAAGCCGGGCGTTGAACTTGGCGCGGCGTATCCGAACCCGTCGAGCGGGGCGGTGACGGTGCCGCTTGTGCTATCGGAAGTAGCCGAGGTCTCGGTCGTGGTCTACGACGTGCTCGGGCGGCAGGTGGCCGTGCTCGCGGACGGGCGCGTGGAGGCGGGGCGTCACGCATTCGCGCTCGACGGCGGCACGCTACCGGCCGGGCTCTACATCGTGCGTGCCACGGTGCGGACGGACGATGGCACGGAGCGGGCGTTCTCGCAGCGGGTGAGCATCGTCCGCTGAGCAGGCGTCAGACGTGGCGGAGCGCGTCGATGGGCTCGACGCGGGCGGCGCGGCGCGCGGGCAGAAACCCGGCCGACACGCTCACGACGAGCGTCACCGCGACGATCGCAGCGACGAGCCCGAGCGGCGTGTGGAACACGTCCACCGGCGGAATCCCGATCCGGTCGAGGTACGCGATCACGCCCGCCGACAGCCCTGCGGTGAGGAGCCACCCGAAGACGATCCCGAGCGCGCCGCCCGCGATCCCGAGCAGCAGGCTCTCGGCGACGAACAGCCGCTGCACGTCGCCGTCCTCGCCGCCGATTGCCTTCATCACGCCGATCTCGCGCGTCCGCTCGACGACGTTCATCATCATCGTGTTCGCGATCCCGATCGTGGCGACGAAGAGCGCGATGAGGCCGACGATCGCGAGCGTGCCGTTGAGGATCGCGAAGAGCCGGTCGAGCTGGGCGAACTGGTCGCGGAAGCCGGTGGCGAAGAGGCCCTGCCGTTCGATGGCCGTTTTGACCTCGGCATAGGCGTCCTCGCTGCGGAGCTGGACGCGTGCCGCCGTGTAGCCGCCCGTGTCGTCGCCGCGCGTGACGAGGTCGAGCGTCGAAAAGAACGTCACCTTTTGGAGCGAGGCGGCGAAGTCGAGCGGGACGAGGAGGCGGACGAAGCCGGAGAGCGCCTGCCCTTCTTCGGGCAGCACGCCCGCCACGCGCAGGAGGTGCTTCTTCTCCTTCAAGGGAAGCGTTCGCATCCCGAGCCCGAACGAGAACATCGCCTGCTGGAGCTTCGCGTAGTCGAGCGTGGCCGTGATCACTTTCACCGTCTGCCCGACGGCCGTTTCGGCAGGCACGAAGCCGAGCCGCTCCGCCATCGACGGCGGGATCAGCACGGCCGAGTCCGCGGGCGTGGCGAAGAACGCGCCGGCGGCGGGCTGGTACGCGGGGAGCGACTGGAACTGCATCGGCACGGCCTCGGCCCCGGCGAAGACTTCGCGGCTGCCCACGCGCACGCGGACGGGGAACGCGACCTCGGGATACGCCGCGAGCACGTCCGGGAGCGCCGCGATCTCGGCGAGCACGCTGTCAGTGAGCGGGACGAGGTCGAGCTTTTCAGCGCGGGCGCCGACTTCGTCGAGCGAGCGGACCGACACATCGCTGAACGAGTCGATGGGGTTCGGCGTCGAGGTGACGCGGAGGGTGTTGTAGAGTTCGAGCGTGGCGAACTCCTCGTCGGCGAGGCGCTGGAGGCCGGTGCCGTACGAAAGCAGCGCGTAGAGCGCCGCCACGCCGACGGCGACGCCGACGAGCGTCAGCGCGCTGCGCGTCCGGTTGCGGAGGAGGTTGCCCGCGGCGAGGCGGAAGAGGTCGGCGAGCTGCACGGGCATTACGCGAAGGCGAGGGACGAGTCGGCGAGCGGGCCGGCTTCGGCGACGGCGCCGTCGTCGAGCCGGACGACCCACTCGGCGGCGTCGCGGAACTCGGCGAGGTTGTGGGTCACGACGAGGACCGAGCGGCCCTCGCGGTGGATCGCCCGCAGCAAGTCGACGATCTCCTCAGCCGTCTGCGAGTCGAGGTTGCCCGTCGGCTCGTCGGCGAGGAGGAGCGGCGGGTCGTGGACGAGCGCCCGCGCGACGGCGACGCGCTGCTGCTCGCCGCCGGACAGCTCATCCGGCCGGTGCTCGATCCGCTGCGCGAGCCCGACCTGGGCGAGCGCCGCCTCGGCCCTGGCCCGCCGCTCGGCCCGACCCACGCCCGCCATCATGAGCGGCAGCTCGACGTTCCCGAGCGCCGTCATCGACGGGACGAGGTTGAAGCGCTGGAAGATCATTCCGACGGCCTCGCGCCGGTACCGCGCCCGCTCCGCCCGGTCGAGGTCTGTCACCGCCCACGGGCCCACCGTGATGCGCCCCGCCGTCGGCTGCTCCATCGCCGCGAGCACGTGCATCAGCGTCGACTTGCCCGAGCCGCTGCGGCCGACGACGGCCGTGAACGTGTTGGGCGGCAGCGCGAGGTCCACGTCGCGGAGCGCGTGCACGGCGGTGGGGCCGCGCTGGTACGAGCGCGAGACGCCTTCGAAGCGGATGAACGAGTCGGGAGATTCCATGGGGAGCGAGAAGAGGGTGGGCATACTGACCCCCAATCCCTTTGTTCGCCTAACCCGGCCGTGTTTTGCAGTTATCCGCCTTCGAGGTCGCCGAGGAGAAACTGCCCGTCGATCTCCATGAACGAGGCGTAGATCGCCCCCGTCTCGCCGGACCCGTCGGGGCGGAGGAAGTCGATCTGGAGGACGTGCCACGTGCCCTCGGACTCGGTGTCGGTGAAGTAGCGGGCGAAGCCGTAGCCGGTCGGGCCAACGTGCTCGACGAAGGCGTAGAGCCGCTGGGCGAAGTCGTCGGCGCGGGCGCGGTCGGCGGGCGCGGCCGGGTCGCAGGGCCAGACGCGGAACGAGCCGTCCTTCTCTTCGGCGTAGCACCCGATGAGCGGCGCGACGGCCTCGACATTCGGAGCGTGCCGGAGGAGCGCCTCCATCCGCGCTTTCACACGCGCCTCGTCGGCGGGCGATGGCGACGGGAGCGGCGGCGGCATCCCCGATACGTCGGCGAGGAGCATCTGCCCGTCTACCTCGATGAACGTCAGCGTCGGGAGGTCGGGCGCGTCCGGGCGGCGACGGACTTTGACCTGGACGAAGTGCAGTGTCAGGTCGCCCTCGCGCTCCGTGCGGTACGAGTCGGCGACGTAGGGAATCGCTTCGCCGAACGTGGTGCGGAGGTGGTCAAGGAGGGGATTGATGCGCTCCGCGTGAGACGCCGCATCGCACGGGAAGAACTCGCGGTCGTCGGTGAAGCAGACGACGAGCGGGGCGAGTGTCGCTGCATCGCCCGCGCGGGCGGCTGCCACCGCCGCGTCGAGCGTCGCGACGGCGCGCGCCTCGTCCGACCGCGCCTCAGGTTGTGCGGCGGCGGCGGCGGCGAGGAGCAGAAACAGGAAAGGGTAGCGCATCGCAGCAGGAAGGTTTAAAGTCCCTAACAAAACCCAGGCTTGTCATTGCGAGCGCAGCGAAGCAATCTCCTCGCACCAGCAGTCCGAAGGAGATTGCCGCGTCGCTACGCTCCTCGCAATGACATCATTCTTTGATCAGCCTGCTTTGAAATAGTACGATACGAGGAGATTCTATGCCCACGCTAGCCGTCCATGTCGGCCCCGCTGAACCCTTCGAGACTTCGTTCGTTCTGCTCGCTCGGGAAGATCGACCCCTCTATCGAGGTGGTACCTTTGCTCAGACCAACACTCGTCCTATGACCGACCGCGCCGACCGCCTCCGCCAGCTTCTCGCCGACCGCATCCTCGTCCTCGACGGCGCGATGGGCACGATGATCCAGCGCCACGCGCTCGACGAAGCCGACTTCCGCGGCGAGCGTTTCGCTGATTGGTCGCAGCCGTTGAAGGGGAACAACGACCTCCTCACGCTGACGCAGCCCGCGCTCATCCGCGACATCCACCGCGCGTTCCTCGACGCGGGCTCGGACCTCATCGAGACGAATACGTTCAACAGCACGTCGATCTCGCAGGCCGACTACGGGATGGAAGGGCTCGTCTACGAGCTCAACGCCGAAGCCGCCCGGCTCGCGCGCGAAGCAGCCGACGCGAAGACAGCCGAGACGCCCGACCGGCCACGCTTCGTCGCCGGCGCGCTCGGGCCGACGAACAAGACGCTCTCGCTCTCGCCCGACGTGAACGATCCGGGCTTCCGCGCGCTCAGCTACGAAGAACTGCGCGACGCGTACCGCGAGCAGATCGCCGGGCTCGTGGACGGCGGCGTCGACGTGCTCCTGATCGAAACGATCTTCGACACGCTGAATGCGAAGGCGGCGATCTCGGCCGTGATCCGCCACGCCGAAGAGACGGGCACGCAGACGCCCGTGATGCTCTCCGGCACCATCGTCGACATGAGCGGGCGGACGCTCTCGGGGCAGACCGTCGAGGCGTTCTGGCTCGCGCTCAGCCACTGCCCGAACCTCCTCTCCATCGGGCTCAACTGCGCGCTCGGCTCGGCGCAGATGCGGCCGTTCATCGAGGCGCTGTCGAAGGTCGCGACGGTCCACACGAGCCTCTACCCGAACGCCGGGCTGCCGAACGAGATGGGCGGCTACGACGAGTCGCCCGCGTTCATGGCGAAGGAGGTCGGCGAGTACGCCGAGGCCGGGTTCGTCAACATCGTCGGCGGGTGCTGCGGGACGACGCCGGACCACATCGCCGCGATCGCCGAGGCGGCGACGCAGCACGCGCCGCGCCCGATCCCGACGCTCGACCCCACGCTCCGGCTAAGCGGGCTCGAACCGCTTGTCGTTCGGCCCGAGACCAACTTCGTCAACATCGGCGAGCGGACGAACGTGACGGGGAGCCGCAAATTCGCCCGCCTCATCCTCGAAGGCGACTACGAGGAGGCGCTCTCCGTCGCGCTCCAACAGGTCGAGGACGGCGCGCAGCTCATCGACGTGAACATGGACGAGGGAATGCTCGACGGCGCCGCCGCGATGCAGACCTTTCTGAAGCTCGTCGCCACCGAGCCCGACATCGCGCGCGTGCCCGTCGTCGTCGACTCGTCGAAGTGGGACGTGATCGAGGCCGGGTTGCAGTGCGTGCAGGGTAAAGGCGTCGTCAACTCGATCTCGATGAAAGAGGGCGAGGAGGCGTTTCTGAAGCAGGCGCGGCGCGTCCGCGAGTACGGCGCAGCCGTCATCGTGATGGCCTTCGACGAGGATGGGCAGGCCGATACCGTCGAGCGGCGGAAGACGATCTGCGAGCGCGCCTATCGGCTGCTCGTCGATGAGGTCGGCTTTCCGCCCGAGGACATCATCTTCGACCCCAACGTGTTCGCCGTGGCAACGGGGCTGGAGGAGCACCGCCGCTACGCGCTCGACTTCATCGAGGCGACGCGCTGGATCAAAGCGAACCTCCCGCACGCCCGCGTGTCCGGCGGCATCTCGAACCTCTCGTTCTCGTTTCGCGGCAACGACCGCGTCCGCGAGGCGATGCACGCCGCGTTCCTCTACCACGCGGGCCGCGCCGGGCTCGACATGGGCATCGTCAACGCCGGGCAGCTCGAAGTCTATTCCGAGATCGAGCCCGACCTCTTGGAGCGGGTCGAGGACGTGCTCTTCGACCGGCGCGACGACGCGACGGAGCGGCTCGTCGACCTCGCCGAGCAGATCGCGGCGGAGGGGACGGAAGTGAAGGAAGAAAAGGCGCTCGCGTGGCGCGAGGCGCCGGTCGAGGAGCGGCTGAAGCACGCGCTCGTCAAAGGCATCGTCGAGTTCGTCGAGGCCGACACGGAGGAGGCGCGGCAGAAGTACCCGAAGCCGCTCGACGTGATCGAGGGGCCGCTGATGGACGGGATGAACGTCGTCGGCGACCTGTTCGGAAGCGGACAGATGTTTCTCCCGCAGGTCGTCAAGAGCGCGCGCGTGATGAAGAAGTCGGTGGCGTACCTGCTGCCGTTCATCGAAGCCGAGAAGGAGGAGAGCGGGACGGAAGCGAAGGCGCTCCCCCGCGTGCTGATGGCGACGGTGAAGGGCGACGTGCACGACATCGGCAAGAACATCGTCGGCGTCGTGTTGCAGTGCAACAACTTTGAGGTGATCGACCTCGGCGTGATGGTGTCGCCGGAGAAGATCCTGGCCGCGGCGAAGGAGCACGCCGTCGACGTGATCGGGCTGAGCGGGCTCATCACGCCGTCGCTCGATGAGATGGTGCACCTCGCGAAGGAGATGGAGCGGCAAGGCTTCGACCTCCCCCTCCTCATCGGCGGGGCGACGACGTCGAAGGTGCACACCGCCGTGAAGGTCGCGCCGCACTATTCCGGGACCGTCGTCCACGTCCTCGACGCGAGCCGCAGCGTGCCCGTCGTGCAGAAGCTCATCACGCCCGAGCAGCGCGACGACTTCGCCGCCGAGACCGCTGCCGAGTACGCCGACGTCCGCGAGCAGTACGCCCGCCGCAGCCGGACGACGAAGCTCCTCCCGCTCGACGCCGCCCGCGCGAACCGGCTCGAACTCGACTGGGACGCCGCGCCGATCACCACGCCGCGCGCGCTCGGCGTCCAAGCGTTCCGAGACTTCCCGCTCGACGAACTCCGCGCATACATCGACTGGACGCCGTTCTTCATCGCGTGGGAGATGAAGGGCAAGTACCCGCAGATCTTCGACGACGCCGAGCGGGGCGAGGCCGCCCGCCGCCTCTTCGACGACGCGAACGCGCTCCTCGACCGCATCATCGACGAGCAGCTTGTGCAGGCGCACGGCGTGGCCGGCCTCTGGCCCGCGAACGCCGACGGCGACGACATCCACCTCTACCGAAGCGAAGACCGGGGCGACGTGCTCGCGACGCTGCACACGCTCCGGCAGCAGACCGAGAAGACGCCGGGCAAGCCCAACCGCGCCCTCGCCGACTTCGTCGCGCCCCACGCGAGCGGGCGCGGCGACTATGCCGGCGCGTTCGTCGTCACCGCCGGCCACGGGCTCGGAGACCTCGTCGCCGCGTTCGAAGCCGACCACGACGATTACTCGGCGATCATGGCGAAGGCCCTCGCCGACCGCCTCGCCGAAGCCTTCGCCGAGCGCCTCCACGAGATCGTCCGCACCGACCTCTGGGGCTACGCGCCCGACGAGGCGCTCGCGAAGGACGACCTCGTCCGCGAGCAGTACGCCGGCATCCGCCCGGCGCCGGGCTACCCCGCGCAGCCCGACCACACCGAGAAGCCGCCGCTCTTCGACCTGCTCGAGGCGACGGCGCGGACGGGCGTCGGCCTCACGGAGCACCTCGCGATGACGCCGGCCGCATCGGTGTGCGGGCTGTACTTCGCGCACCCGGAGGCGGCGTACTTCAACCTCGGCCTGCTCGGGCGCGATCAGGTCGCGGACTACGCCCGGAGGAAGGGGATGCCGCAGGCGGAGGCCGAGCGGTGGCTCGCGCCGGTGCTCGGGTACGAGCCGGACACGCCGGTCGTCTCGGGCGACGGGGCATCGGTGCCGGAGCCGGCTGAGCGGTAGCGAATGGGTTTGGACAGGGGCGCGCGTCACCCAATCGGCCCGAAATGCCGACGGTGATTCGGAAGCTCGTGTGAAGGGCGATAACGACCGGGAGTGATTCTACGCCCCGGTCACATGCGCGCCTCCGTCGTCCTCTTTTGCTGCCTGCTGCTGACGCTCGCTCCTCACACAGCGCGGGCGCAGGGCAACCCCTTCGTGCAGATGGCGGGCGTGATGGATGTCTACGCCGGGCTCCCGATCGTCGGCTCCATGCTGGGACGCTCTGCCCTCGACCGTGCGGGCGGCGGCGTGTCCGCAGTCCGCGCTGCTGAAGCGGACCTGGCTTGGAAGGCTCCGGCGCGAGCCCCCATCGCGCTACCGACGCCGGAATTAGCCCTCTCCGATGGGGCGTCGCTGCGCCCGGCTGCCACGACGCTCCCGGTAGCTGAGCCCGTGACCGACGCAGTGATGGAGTCGGCGGCGACGAGCGTGGCCGGGTCGGTTGCGAGCGCCGGCATCGTGCGGGCCCGGTCGGAGACGACGTATTACGACGTGCGGGGTGCGAGTCGGGAAGACCTCGCGGCGGCGTTGCGAAAGCACGGACCGCGCATCCAGGGCTCACGCTTTTTTGGGTTGACCGAGTGGGAAGTCAGCGCGGAGTACCGTCCGGCTCAGGCTGTGGCCGGCTGCGCGATCAGCGACCTCACGGTCCACATCGCCGTCGAGACGCATCTTCCTCGGTGGACGCCATCGGGCCGGGCGTCGTCGGATCTCCACGGGGCGTGGGACCGGTTCGTCACCGCGCTCGACGAGCACGAAGAGGGCCACCGGGCGCTCGCCGAAGAGGCGGCCGACACGATCCGCCGCCGCCTCGCCTCCGTGCGTGTCGCGGGCTGCGATCAACTCGATCCGGTGGCGCAGCGGGCGATGATGGAGGTGATGAATGCGTACGAATCGCGCAATCTCGCCTACGATGCGGAGACGGGCCACGGCCGCACGCAGGGCGCTGTCTGGCCGCCGAGCGAGTAGGTCGGCCGCCGGAGACGTTGACCTTACTGTTCGTGGATGGGGTGACCTCAACTAATACTTGAAGGTTTCTCACGAACGGGCGATATTGAAGGAGCCACCTCTCATCGTCGTTGTGCGCGTCCTTCCCACCGTTCTCCTCCTTGCGTTGCTGAGCCCCTCGCTGGCGCGTGCGCAATCCCACGCACAGGCCGACGTGGGTGTGGTGCGCAGCTACGCGGAGAAGGTCTACTACGATATCGAAGGCGATACCCCTCACGCCCTCGCCGTCCAACTCGGCAAGCGGGGCCCGCAGGCGCGGGGGCGGCGCTTTTTCGGGATGACGGAGTGGGAGGTCAACGCGGAGTACCGGTGGCGCGAGCGGCCGAGCGGCTGCTCCATCGACGAACTAACCGTTCACGTAGCCGTGCAGACGCATCTCCCACGCTGGCGGCGTCCCGCCCACGCTTCGCCCTCGTTGCGGGGCGCGTGGAGCCAGTTCCTCGCTGCGCTCGACGGGCACGAGGACGGGCACCGCGCGCTCGCTGAAGAAGCCGCCGAGTCGATCCGGCGTCGGCTCGGCGCTCTGCGGGCGAGGACGTGTGGGCGCATCGAGGCCCAGGCTCACCGCGAGATGGTGGCCCTCCTCAACGAGTACGAGCGGCGCAATCTCGCCTACGACGCCGAAACCGGCCACGGCCGCACGCAGGGCGCCGTCTGGCCTCCCGGTCCGTGGCCGCGCGGCACGAATTGAAGCGCACCCGCTGACGCGCGCCGATGAAGCGCCGCCGCTCGGTCAGATTTCGACGCCGACGCGGATCTGCATCACCTGATTCTTCGTGGCGTCGGGGCGTCCCGCGAGCCCGTCGTACGCCTCCGTGAGGTCCCCGCTGAACCGGACTTCGACGAGGAGCGGGACCGGCAGCACTGTGCCGAAGCGGAGCCCCGCGCCCACGTCGTATCCCCACACGGTAGACGCATGCTCTTCGATGTTGAAGCGCACATCCTCCTCGTCGCCCGAAAAGAGGAGCTTCTCGTTGAGCAGCACGTCGAGGCGGGGTCCTGCTACGGCGTAGACCGAGGAGCCGAGGGGGCCGAGGGGGAGGGAGGGCTTGACGGCGAGGCCGAGCGAGAGGTAGTCGAGGGCGAGGGTGAACGTGCCCTGATCGATCACGACGATGTCGCCGTTGTCATCGGGCTGCGTGAGCGGGCCGTCGAAGGTCTGCCCCTTCTGCACGTACGCCACTTCCAGCGCCGCCGCCGCGTACGGGATCGGCGTGACCTCGACGAAGCCGGCGAGGTTGAAGCCCGTGCGCGCGTCGTCCCCCGGCGACTGCCGCGCGGCAGAGAAGCCGACGAATGTGCCGTAGTCGATCTGGACTTGGGCCTGCGCATCGAGGCCGACGAGGAGGGGGAGGAGGAGGAGGAGGAGACGGAGCGGTTTCATAGGAAGCATCGGAAACAGGGTAGGACGGAGCGACTACTCCGCCAGCGATGCGCGCAGCGCAGCGAGGCGATCGTGGATATCGAGTGGGACTGCGCCGCCCGCGTCGAGCGCGGCGTCATAAAGCCACAACGCCCGTTCGCGGCCGGCTGCCGCCGCATCTTCGTAGAGCAAGTCGGCGAGGGCGACGGCGTGGTCGGGAAGCAACGTGCCGCCGGCGGAGCAGACGGCGAGGAGGTCGGGCCGGGTGAGCCGGCGCAGCGCTTCCGGGTCGAGGTCGGTCGCGACGGCGAGGGCTTCGTCAAGCGCGACCTGCGCCTCGTCGGGCCGCGCAGCTTTTTTATGGAACAGCACGACGGCGAGCGCCTGCGTGAGCTGCTGAATCTGGCGGATGATGAAGTCGCGGGAGAACATGGGGCGGGCTAGCTGAAAGCCGAGAAGTCCGGCGCACGCTTCTCGAAAAAGGCCGTGAACGCCTCGGCGGCCTCGGGGCTCTGGAGCCGGTCGAGGAAGGCGGCGGCCTCGTCGCGGATCGTCGCCTGCACGGCCTCGCCGTGGGCGCGGCGGAGGAACTCCTTCGTCAGCCGAACGGACGCCGGCGGGCGGGCGGCGAGGGCGAGGGCGCGCTCCATCGCTACGTCGAGCAGCTTGTCCTCAGAGACGACCTCATTGACGAGGCCCCAATCGCGGGCCTGCTCGCCTGTGAACGGGTCGCCGAACAGTAGTAGCTCGGCGGCGCGCTGTGGCCCGACGACGAGCGGCAACAGGTAGCTCGACGCCGCCTCGGGGCAGAGGCCGAGCGTGACGAACGGCATCTGGAGGCGGGCGTCGCGCGTGGCGTAGACGAGGTCGCAGTGCAGCAGCAGCGTCGTCCCGATTCCGATCGCGGGGCCGTGGACGGCGGCCACGACGGGCTTCGTCGCCGTGCTGATCGCGTCGAGGAACTGGAAGACGGGGCTGGACTCGTCGGTGGGCGGGTGCTGGACGAAGTCGGCGAGGTCGTTGCCGGCGGTGAAGGCGTCGCCGGAGCCGTGGAGGAGGATCACGCGGACCGACGGGTCGGTCTCGGCCTGCCGGAAGGCGTCGGCGAGGGCGGCGTACATCGCAACCGTGAGCGCGTTCTTCTTCTCCGGCCGGTTGATCGTAATGCGGAGGATGCCGCCGTCGGCGGTCGTCAGGATGGGGGCGGACATGGAGCGGGGGACGGGTGAGCGAGAGCGGGGCGAGCGTCACGAAAGCTACGTTCGGGGCAAAGCCGGGATGGTGTATCTTTGGTGACCCCTCCCGACCCGTCGACCCGATTGCCATGTCCGCTCTCGCTCTCCGCTCCCCCCGTACCGCCTCCGTCGACCTCCTCCGCAGCGAGGACGCCTCGGCCCTCGTGCAAGTCGCCGGCATCGTCGGCTTCGCCCTCCTCGCCGTGCTCGGCGCGCAGGTGCGGATCTACCTCTGGGAGATCCCGATCACGCTGCAGACCGTCGCCGTCTACGGCAGCGGGCTCTTCCTCGGCTGGCGCAACGGGCTCCTCGCGATGGGGCTCTATCTGCTCCTCGGCCTGTTCTTCCCCGTGTTCGCGGGCGAAGGCTTCGGCGCGACGTACCTCCTCGGCGCGCTCTCGGCGGGCTACCTCCTCGCGCTCCCGCTCGTTGCCGCCGTCGTCGGCGCGGCGTCGGCTCGGTGGAACTCGTTCGCGGGCTCCTTCCTCTCCGTGGCGCTCGGATCCGTCGTGCTCTTCACGTGCGGCGTCGTCTGGCTGCACGTCGCCGCTGGCCACGCGACCTGGGCCGAGTCGATCTATAAGGGCTGGCTGCTGTTCGTGCTGTGGGACCTCGCGAAGCTCCTGCTCGTCAGCGGCGCGTACACCGGCATCCGCCGGATGACCGCCTGATCCGGCGTCACTCCACGGTTTGGCGCAGCGCCTCGGCGGCTTCTTCGGCACCGGGGATGCCGCTCTCGGCGAGGCCGTACTCGCGCGGCAGGTCGTCGGCGAAGCGCTCGTAGGCCATGTAGCCCGAGAGCACGATCGAGCGCGGGTCGAGCTCTTCGCCGAAGCGGTCGAGCTCGGCCGCGTCCTGGGCGATGGGGAAGCGCAGCTCTGACGTTTGTACCAGGCTCGGCGCGCGCTGCTCGCGGCTCCACTCGCGGTCGAGGAACGCCGCCTCTTCGGGCTCGCCGGTGTAGATCGTCTGTAGGACGCCGTGGTAGGTCAGCTTCCAGTCGCCCGCGCCGCCGCGCTTGAGGATCTCGCCGGGCGTCGTCGGAAAACGGCTGCTGGCGCGGTTGCCGCCGCCGAGGCCGCCAAAGCCGCCGGTTCCTTGCGCGGGCAGGAGGTAGAGCTTGAACCCTTGCTCCTCCGTATCGCCTGCGATGAGGGAGCGGATCAGGTGGCGCGGCGAGCCGAGGTACGCCTTCCGCCGGTTCGCCTGCCAGCGCACCCACTCGACTTCGTCGGCGGGCTCCAACTCTTCGAAGAGCGGCTCGCCGTCGTAGAAATTGGAGTTCGACTGCGCCTCGAACGCGGTGAGCGCGTAGCGGACGCGGTAGCCGAGCGCCCGGTTCTCGATGATGAGCGGCTCGGCGGCCCGCGCCGTGAGCGTGCCCCGCTTGTCCTCGAAGTCGAGCACGTACGGGTTGAGGATCTCCGTCTCCGCCGCGTTCTCGGTCTCCCCGATGAAGCGCCGCTCGAAGCGCTTGTACCGCTCCTGCCACTTCGCGTCTTGTGTGGACTCGACCGTCACCTCGCCGAGCTCGAACTCGGCCTCCTTCAGCCGGAAATTGACGGTGCGAACCTCGCCGGGCTCGAGGAGGACGAGGTCTTCGGATTTCGTCTCGTACCCGATGACGGAGGCCACGAGGCGATACGCGCCGAGCGGCACGTTCGCCAGCCAGAACTGCCCCTCCGCGTTCGAGATCGTCCCGCGCTGTGACTGCGTGAGGAACACGTTCGCGCCGGGGATCGGCTGGCCGTCGGTGTCGGTGACGGTGCCGGTGAGGACGGCGGTGGCGGGCTGCGCAGCGGCGGGGAAGGCGGTGGTGAGGAGTAGGACGAGCCAGCAGGCGGAGCGGAGCATGGGGCGCAGGGTAGGGCGGAGGATGGGGCGCCGTGAGAACGAGCGGCCGGGGACGGATAGTGTACGCGCGGCGGGGCCCTTCGGCGTGCCGCGCTCGGCGCGATCCGTATCCAGTTCGTCGGACCGCTGCCCACGATCGTGGACGGATGAGCCGCGCCGTACTGTGTCAGAGGCCACGAACGGCGTTGGACCCGACCTTGCGTGGGCGACGTACGCGCCGCGTTACTCCGCCCCACACGACGGCGGCTCTTTGCCTGAACCCGCTCCACACGAACCCGCAATCGCTATGACCTCCGCCCGCCACCTCACGCTCTTCGCCCTCGGCCTCCTCGGGCTGCTCTTCGTCCTCGCCGGCTGCGACAGCGACAGCCTCGACGACCGCGACCCCGATGTCATCGTCGAGAACGACGTCCGCGTGATCCAGTTTACCCTTAACGACACGGACAGCCAGGGCGATTTTCGGTTTGACCGCACGTTCAGTACCGATAGTTCGGAGGTACAGTACGAGACGGACAACCAGTTCTACCCACAACTCGCGGCCCTTCTCACGGAGCGGACGGTGGACGAAGGCGTCGTGCTGCTCTACGTTTCCGACGTGCTCAACGAGAACGGCCTCCGCCGCAGCGGGTGGACGGCGCTCCCGCTCGCCCTCGGCTTCGACGTGGACTCGCCGACGGGGAACGAGCCCGATGGCTTCGTCGATTACGTCCTCACAACGACGTACACCTTCGACGTGAACCAGCTGTTCGTGAACCTCGTGGCCTCAGACACGGCGACGATCGGCTTCCTCCAGGACACGCAGGAGTTTCTCTCGAACCTCGAAGACATCCGATTCCGGCTCGTCGCGATCCCCGGTGGTGGGTTGAACCGGGGCCTCGACTACTCCGACTACGAAGCGGTGAAGCAGGCGTACAACCTGCCCGACTGACCGCGCTGCGGGACGAACACGAGAGCGCCGCCTCCGCTTCGGGGGCGGCGCTCTCTGTACGAACGGCCGTCGTCCCGGCGTTCGTTCTAACAGAGGAACAGCGATTTGTACCCCCTGTACCAGCCCTGTCGAATGACCGTGAGCCCTATGCCCGTCCGCCTCCTCGTCCGCCGCGTCGCCCTCCTGCTCGTGCTGTGCGCCGCCGGCATGGCGCCTGCTTCGGCGCAGCGCGCGGTCCTCGAAGACCCCGTCTTCAAAGCCGAGGCCCGGCGCGGGCTCGACCACCTCTACAACATGGAGTTCGACGAGGCCGAGCGCGTCTTCGACCGGCTCGCGGCGCGGACGCCGGACCACCCCGTTGCCCCGTTCCTCCAGGCCCTCGTCCCGTGGTGGCAGATCCTCATGGACCTCTCTGACACGAGCCACGACGACGCCTTCTTCGACGCGATGGACGAGGTGATCGACCGCTCCGATCGCCTGCTCCGCCGCGACGGCGACAACCTCGACGCGAAGTTCTTCAAGGGCGCCGCGCTCGGCTTCCGGGGCCGGCTCCAGTCCAACCGCCGCCGCTGGCTCAAAGCCGCCCTCGATGGGAAGCGCGCGATGGACTACGTGCTCGACGTGGCCGACGAGGACCCGCGCAACGCCGACTTCGTCTTCGGCAAGGGGATCTACGACTACTACGCCGCCGCCGTGCCCGAGCGGTATTCGTGGAGCAAGCCGTTCGTGGCGATGTTTCCGTCCGGCAGCAAGCCGCGTGGGCTCGCCGCGATGCACCGGACGTTCCGCGAGGGCAGCTACCTCCAGGCCGAAGCCGCGTACTTCCTCCTCCAGATCTACTACCTCTACGAGAGCGACTACGCCAAGAGCCAGCAGTTCATCCGTTGGCTCCGCACCAACTACCCGGACAATGCGTTCTTCCACGCGATGGAGGGCCGCATCTACGCCCGCTTCGGCGATCTCGAACGGTCCGACGACGTGTTCAAGACGGTGATGCGGCGGTACGGGCTCCGCGACACCGGTTACAACGACGCCATCGCCGAGCAGGCGCTCTACTACCTCGGCCGTGCCGAGCAGACGCGGCAGAACTACGGGCAGTCGCTCGCCCATTTCTACCGGCTGGAGCAGATCGCTGATGCGCGCCCGCAGCAGAGCGCGTTCAAAACGCTCGGCCGTCTCCGGCAGGGGATGTCGCACGACGCGCGCGGCGAGCGGCAGAAGGCGTTGCAGCGCTACCGTGAAGTGCTCCGGCTCAACGATTTCTCCGGATCGCACGACCGCGCCCGCCGTTACATCGAGACGCCGTACGGACGGGGCTCCGTGGACAGCGGGTGACCCAAAGGATCGAAAGAGCCGACGAGCGGAAGGGATCATAGACCACTGACGACAGACAACGGACCGCCACCATGTTCTTCCGCTATTCCGAGTGGGACGAGAGCCGCCACGGGCAGAACCAGCCCACGTTCGATAAGCTTTTCGATCTCTTCCAGCAGCTCCTCTATCACACCGGCGGCGACGCCGACGAAGCCCTCCGCTGGCTCACCCAGCTCGACAACAAGTACGGGCTCGGCGACAATGAGATGGGCATCGGCGACTTCATCGAGGAGTTGCAGAACCGCGGCATCATCGAGCGCGACGAGCAGACGGGCGTCACGCAGATCACGGCGAAGGGGGAGCGCGGGCTGCGGCAGCGTTCGCTCGAAGACATCTTCTCCCACCTCCGCAAGAGCGGGCGCGGCGGCCACAAAACGCCCCACGCCGGGGCCGGCGACGAACGCCTCCCCGAGACCCGACCCTATTCGTTCGGCGACGACATCCAGAGCCTCGACGTCACCGGCACGCTCTCGAACGCCTTCCGCCGCTCCGGCCTCGGCGATTTCTCCCTCTCCGAAGACGACTTCCAGGTCTACGAGACCGACCACCACACGAGCGTGGCGACCGTCCTGATGATCGACCTCTCGCACTCGATGGTGCTCTACGGCGAGGACCGGATCACGCCCGCGCGCAAGACCGCGATGGCGCTCGCCGAGCTCATCATGACGCGCTATCCGAAGGACACGCTCGACATCGTCGCGTTCGGGAATGAGGCGTGGGAAGTGGCGGTGAAGGACCTGCCGTACCTCCAGGTCGGCCCATTCCACACGAACACGCGGGCCGGGTTGGAGCGCGCCCGCACGATCCTCCGCCGCCGGAAGAACCGGAACAAGCAGATCTTCATGATCACCGACGGCAAGCCGAGCGCGCACTTCGAGGCGGGCCGGCTCTACAAGAACTCGTACGGGCTCGACCGGAAGATCGTGAACAAGGTGCTGGACGAGGCCGCCATCTGCCGCCGCGAGCGGATCACGATCACGACGTTTATGATCGCGCGCGATCCGTATCTCCAGAACTTCGTCCGCGAGATGACCGAGACGAACCAGGGCCGCGCCTACTACGCCGGGCTCGACGACCTCGGCGGGTTCATCTTCGAGGACTACGTCCGCAACCGCCGCAAATTCACGCGGTGAGACGTCTCCGAGTCGAGGCCGCTGGAGGATTCCTATGAGACCGGACATCCGTCCCGAGCGAGCCGAGGACGCCGCCGCCGTCCGGCGCGTCAACGATGCAGCGTTCGCCCGACCGGACGAGGCTGACCTCGTAGACCGGCTCCGCGAGCGGGTGCCGTCGTACCTCGCCCTCGTCGCCGTGCTCGACGGGGAGGTCGTCGGCCACATCGCGTTCACGCCCGTTACTCTCGACCCCGCGAGGCCCGGCCTCGACGTGCGTGGGCTTGCTCCGATGGCGGTTCTCCCGCCGCACCAACGTTCCGGCATCGGCGCGGCGCTCGTGCACGCAGGACTCGACGCCTGCCGGCGGGACGGAGCAGATGGGGTCGTCGTGCTCGGCCACCCGGACTACTACCCCCGATTCGGGTTCGAACCCGCCGCTGCCTCCGGCCTCGCGTCGGAGTACGACGTGCCGCCGGAAGCGTTCATGGTGCAGGCGCTGAGGCAGGGTGCGCTCGACGGCGTCGAAGGGCTCGTTCGTTACGACGCGGTCTTCGCATCCTGACGCGACACAGGGACCGGTCGGTTCTGCAGCGGTCCTCACCTCGCCTGTTCTTCGTAGGGTCGCGCGGCCGTGCGACCCTATCTTTTTGCCCATGAGCATCCGCCCGAAGAAGAGCCTCGGCCAGAACTTCCTCCGCGACCCCAACACGATCCGAAAGATCGCGGCGTCGGTGGGGGCGCCGGAGGGCGCAGCGGTCGTCGAGATCGGGCCGGGGACGGGGGCGCTGACGGAGGAACTGCTGCGGCACTACCCCGACCTCACGGCCGTCGAGGTGGACGAGCGGGCGGTCGAGCATCTGCACGAAGCGTTGCCCGCCCTCGACGTGCGGCAGCAGGACGTGCTGGAGACGGATTGGGCGGCGCTCGCCGAAGAGAAGGGGGAGCAGCTGTGGGTCGTCGGCAACCTCCCGTATTACATCACCTCGCCGATTCTTTTCTCGCTCCTCGACGCGCGGCAGCATCTTCGGCGGGCCGTCGTGATGATGCAGAAGGAGGTCGCCGAGCGGCTCGTCGCCGTGCCGAGCACGAAGGCGTACGGGATCCTCAGCGTGCAGACGCAACTGCTGGCGCGGCCGACGCTGCTCTTCGACGTGAGTCGCCACGTCTTCCACCCTGTGCCAAATGTCACGAGTGCCGTCGTCGCCCTCGACTTCGACGCGCCTGAGCCGGGCGTGGATGTGGAGCGACTGCGGCGGACGGTGCGGACGGCGTTCAACCAGCGCCGGAAGACGCTCCGCAACAGCCTCAAGCCCATCACGTCATCGACGGGACACAACGTGCCCGATGCGCTCGCGGGGCGGCGGCCCGAGGCCCTCGAGCCGCACGAGTTCGTCGGGCTGGCGGATGCCATTTTCGGTGGCGACGGCGCGTAGCGGTCCTTCTGCCTCTATCTTCGGGCGCTCTCCGTCTCCGAAGCGGGCGCCGCGTGTGGCGCCCCATCCCCTCGCCGTCCGAACACCGTGGAACCCACTCCCCCCGAGCTAGAGCGCGTCCCCGCGCCCGTCGCCGTCGACGAGGTCTTCGTCGATGACGTGGCGGCGTTGCTCCGGGACGGGCAGCAGGGGATGGTGCTGCTCCTCGTGGCCGAGCTGCACCCGGCCGACGTCGCGCAGCTCCTCCGCCGCCTCCCGCCTGACGCGGCCGACGAGCTCTTCGGCTGGCTTCCCGAGGAGCAGGCCGGCGCGGCGCTCCCCGAGATGGAGAGCGCGCAGCGCTCCGACCTCCTCGACGAGATGGAGACGCACGCGATCGTCTCGCTTCTCGACGAGATCGACACCGACGACGCGGCCGACGTGCTCGCCGACCTCCGCCCCGATGTGGCCGAGCGCGTGCTGCCCCGGCTCGAAGACGCCGACGAGATCGAGGCGCTCCTCCGCTACGAGGACGACACGGCCGGCGGCCTCATGGAGACGGACTACGTCGCCGTTCCCCAGACCGTGACCGTCGCCGAAGCGACGGAGGAGCTGCGCCGCTGTGCCGAGGAGGTGGACCCCGTCTACGTCGTCTACGTCCTCGACGCTGAGGACCGGCTCGTCGGCCTCGTGGACCTCAAGACGCTCGTGCTCGCCCGCAGTGATGCGCCGATCACGTCGATCATGGACACCGATCTCGTGACGGTCGAGCCGGACCTCGATCAGGAGGAGGTCGCGCGGATCATGGAACGGTATGACCTCGTGATCCTGCCCGTCGTCAGCAGCAGCGGGCACTTCCTCGGGCGCATCACGATCGACGACATCGTGGACGTGATCCGCGACGAGGCCGAGGAGGACTTGCAGCGCGCGAGCGGCATCGCGGGCGACGAGGAGTTCTCGGCGTCGGTATTCGCGATCTCGCGCGGCCGGCTCGTGTGGCTGCTGATCGGGCTCGTCGGCGCCTACGGTTCGGGCCTCGTGATCCGCGGGTTCGAGGGCGCGCTCGAAGCCGCCGCCGTGCTCGCCATGTTCATCCCGATCGTGATGGCGATGGCGGGGAACGCGGGGATCCAGAGCTCGGCGATCGCCGTGCAGGGCCTCGCCTCGGGCGACCTGTGGAACTCCGACGTGCCGCGCCGCCTCGCCAAAGAACTCGCCGTCGCGCTCATCAACGGCGTCGCCCTCGCCCTCGCCCTCGGCCTGATCGTCGTGGCGATGGGCTCGCTCGGCGGGCTCGGCGACGTCGACACGCCGCGGCTCGCCCTCACGTCCGCCCTCTCGCTCCTCATCGTGATCGTGATCGCGACCGTGCTCGGCGCGACGATCCCGCTCCTGCTCGACCGCGTCGGCATCGACCCCGCGCTCGCCACCGGCCCGTTCATCACGACGTCGAACGACATCATCGGGCTGGCCGTGTTCTTCACCGTCGCGTCGCTGCTCTACCTGTAACCGACGCGACGAGCAGGCGCTACGCGAGGCCGTCGAGGAAGGCGCGGACGCGGCGGCGGTTCGTCCCGAGGTCGCCCGCGCCGACGCGGCTGGCGCTGCGAACGTGGACCACGGCACCGCCCGCATGCGGCGCGACGCGGAGGTCGAAGTCGTCGGTGAAGAAGAGCACTTTGAACGTGGCGTGGAGGCTGAGGCGGTCGCCGTCGCGCTCGATCTCGACGGCGTGGCCGATCGTGAGCCCGCTGAGTTCACGGAGGCGGGCGAGCGCGTCGGTGAAGAGCTTGGCCGGGGGCCGATCGAACGTGCGGCTCTCCCGGTAGCAGTTCGGCGTGGCGGGGCAGGGCGGCAGCGGGCTTTCGGGAAGGGCGGGAGCAGCCATCAGGGAGAGGGGAAACGACACGCGCAGCCCCGGATCGGTCGGAGCTGCGCGCGAGAGAGGAGGGGGCGCTGGCTAGAGCGCGGTCGGCTGCGTAGTGGGCGCAGTCGGCGGGGCGGCATCTTGAAACTCGCGTTCGTCGTTGTACTTCGACGGGCACTTGATGAGGATGTGCTCGGCGGCAAACACGTCGCCGTCCATCTGGCCCTCGACGACGACCTGCATGGCGTCCTCGAAGTTGGCCGGCTTCGGGTTGGGGTAGTAGACCTGGCGGACGGCGCCGGCCTCGTCCTTCATGAAGAAGGAGAACGTGTTCGAGTTGCGGTCGTAGGTGGTCGGCTGGGCCTTGACCCACTCGCCGACGACGTGGGCGCGGGACTGCGATTCCGTCGCCTCGGCGAAGTCCATGTACCCGCCGACGTTCTCGCCGAAGGAGCGCATCACCAGGAACGTGAACGCGGCCAGCATGACCACGCCGATGATCGTTTTAGGCTTCATGACTGCAGAGGTTGAGCGGGTGGTTACGCGATGATCTCATCGTCCCGTGCGGGTACGCGCGTGTCGACGGCTTGTTCGAGCGCGGCGAGGCGGCGGTCCGTACGGAAGAGGAAGAACAGGATCCCGAACCAGATGATGAGCACGACGGCGAGGACGACGTAGAGCTTGTCCTGCTGAAGCATCACCGTTTCGAGCCCGACCGGCGCCGCTTCGGGCATCTCGGTCCCGGCCCACACGCTGTCGTAGACGGCGGAGCCGTGGGCCACGCCGTCGGAGGCGGTCGTGTCGATCTGGAACGCCTGCGGCGGGCTCGCTGGGGTCTGCATGCGGGGCGGTTCGGGTTCGGGGCTAAGCTACGCAGGAGCAACGGGCTCCAGTGTGGGCAAGGGGGAAATTACGTCCTTCTTCGCCGGCTCAGACCGTCTCGTCCAACCGCCGCTCGGCGAGGCGGACGCGGACACGTTGCGTGTAGATCCACCAGAAGAGCGCGATGAACCCGATCACGGCGGGGTAGAACACCATCCTCATGATCGGCGCGAGGTCGGTCTGGCTGAAGGCGGGGCTGCCCTCGCCGCCGGGGTGGAGGCTCTCCATCTGGCGCGGGAGGACGTAGAGCAGGAACGGAGCCGTGACGACGGCGAACAGGTTGTACACCGCCGCGATCCGCCCGCGCTTGCGTGGCTCGTCGATCGAGGAGCGGAGGACGAAATACGCCCCGAGGATCAGCAGCTCGACGGCC
Organism: Rhodothermales bacterium; assembly: GCA_039944855.1. Classification (NCBI taxonomy): domain Bacteria; kingdom Pseudomonadati; phylum Rhodothermota; class Rhodothermia; order Rhodothermales; species Rhodothermales bacterium. Next base: position 594,066 of record JBDUXZ010000005.1, read on the forward strand.
GCCATCGACTGCTTCGGGTCGAAGTTCCACCACTTCCCCGTGCCGACATACCACGTGAACCGCGCCCACACCATCCCCGTCACGAGCCCGAGCACGCCGAAGACGACGGCCACGAGCGCGGCCTGCTCGGCCCGCACGTCGTAGATCACGCGGTCGTTCGCGAGGAAGCGCGCCGAGTAGTACGCCGAGACGATCATCCCGATCATCATCACGAACCACATCGGGACGTGGAAATAGAGGTTCCGCGCCGACTCTTCGAGGATGTTGAGCCGGGGGATCGTGAGGAGGAAGCCGGCGAGGATGACGGCCGTCATCCACAGCGCGATCACGACGGTGATGACGCGGTGCGTGCGGCCGTACGGGAGGCGGGCAGTGCTCATAGGTAGGGGCGTCGACTATTGCTTGCTCAGTATAACCGAGATCTCGTCGGTTTCCGCACGGAGGGTTCCGTCGTGGAACGTCCAGACAGCGTCTCGGACAAAAGTATCCGCCTCGTGGTCAAACGTCACCTCGCCCCCGGAGAGAGCATAGGTGCCGCCGAACAAGAGCCGCACATCACCCTCCCCTTCTTCGTTCAACTCTTCCGGGATGGCGAGCGTCCCCGAGGCCGTTCCATCTTCGCGCAGCGTGATGTCGAGGCCGCCACCCATAGCTAGCACGTCCACGGCTCGCCCTTCGATCTCCACAGTGAAGAGGGTCGTTTCGTAAGCACCGGCGACGTCAGCCAGGGTAGGTTCGTCGTTGGAATCGGAGTCGCAGCCGGTGAGCGAGAGGGCGGCGGCGAGCACGCCGACGAGCAGGAAAGCGGGAGCAACACGGGGAATACGCATGAGGGAAAGAAAGGGGGTTGAGAATGAGCGTTCGGGGAGAGAGACGCGGCTCGGATCGGAAAGGCAACACGCCGTACGGAAACGGAGGCCGATTGCACACCGTCCGGCAGCGAGGGTTCGGGAGGAGTTGGTGAAGCGCGTGTGATGCGCGAGGCCGAGCGCCATCGTTGAGTTTGACCCCAGTCAATCGTTCCAGACGAAGTCGAAGAGCAGGACCGAGGCGGTGATGACGGCGCCGGCGTAGCCGCCGAGCGTGATGAGGTCGTTGAGCGAAGCGGCCCACGGGCCGGCGCTCGCGCCGAGGAGGAGCGTCCGCTGCGTGACGCGGATGACGGTGAGCAGGAGCGGGATCAGCAGGGGAAACGCGAGCACGGGGAGGAGCGGGCCCTGGCTCGACGCCCGCGCGATCAGGGCCGAGAGCAACGTCGTCGCCCCCGCGAGCCCGAGCGCGCCGAGCCCGAGCGTCGCGGCCAGCAGCCCGGCGGACTCGACCTCCAGCCCGAGCACGATCACGAAGCCGACGGCCGCGAGGACGTTCATCCCCCCGACGAGCAGCACGTTGAAGAGGAGCTTGCCCGCGTAGACCATGCTCCCGCGCAGGTGGAGTTGTAGCAGCAAGACCGTCCCGCGCTCCTCCTCCGCCACGAACCCGCGCCCGAGCCCGACCGCCGCCGCGAACACGATCACGATCCACAGCAGCGCCGACGCCACGCGCTCGCTCACCTGCCCCGTCCCGACCGAGAACGCCACGAGCAGGAGGGATGACGCCACGAAGAGGGCGAGCGCGTTGACGCCGTAGCGCGTCCGCACCTCCAGCCGGAGGTCTTTCAGGAAAACGGCCCAGGCACCGTGCAGCCAGTCCATGCGGTCGGGAGGAAAAGAGGGAGGCGTTGGAAGATCGCAGAGGACGGGCAGATTGTCTATCCTTCGGCCGCTCTTCTCCATCCGCCCGCTCTATGCTCGAACCTGACCGCATCCTCGGCACCCTCCTCGGCACCGCCGTCGGCGACGCCCTCGGCATGCCCATCGACGGGCTCAGCCACCAGAACGTCCGCACGTACTACAAAGGCATCAAAGCCTACCGCGCCGACGAGCACCGTCGCGACCTCGGCGCCGGGCAGTGGACCGGACTAACGCAACGCACGTTCGCCCTCGCCCATGCGCTACGCCGATCCGACGGTAGCGACGCAGCATGCTGCGTCTCTACGCCAGCGAGGAGGCGGTGGCAAGAGTCGAGCGCGCCGACGGCCACAGCGGCCGCATCGGCAGCCCCGCTCGGTGTATGGTGGGCAGGGAATGGCATGACGAAGGAGGAAGCCTTCGATACGAGCACGACCCTGTTTGCCGGGACGAGCGAGCACCCGGCGGCGCTCGCGGCAGCGTTCGGGCAGGCCTCTGCTGTCCGCGCGCTACTCACGCACACGCCCGACGATCTCGACGGACCCGCGTTCTTCCGAACCGTCACCGACGCGACGCGGTGGGCGGAGGATCAACTCGACAGCGGGCACGTCGTCTCCGACCGCCTCCGCCTGCTCGCTGGCCACCTCGACGATTTCCCGCTCGACCTGCAAGACCTCTGCGCCGGCACCGGCCCGGCGGCCGACGAGGCGTGGCCCTTCGCCGTGGCGATGGTCGCCCGCAACCCGCTTCTGCTCGAAGCGACGCTGTTGCCCGCGATCAATGTCGGCGGGGCGGCGAGTGCCATCGGTGCGCTCGTCGGGTCGCTCGTCGGGGCGCTGCACGGGTGGGCGGCGTTCCCGGCGTGGGCGCGCGAAGGACTCGAAGACGTGGAGCGGTTGGAGGCCGAGGCCCGGGCTTTCGCTGGCGCGTTGTCGTCACGGTAGAGACGCAACATGTTGCGTCTCTACGGTTGGGCAGGCGTGGCGATCGAGAGAGCGATGCGTGGATTCCATCGCTGGCGTAGAGGCGCCCCGGCGGGGCGTCTCTACCGTCGGGTTGGCGGTTCGCTGATTACCGCCGTTCGGCGTCGCGGTGGGCTTCGGGGTGGCCGCCGGGCGGGACGCCGTTTGTGAAGCCGTCCTCGTTCTCCCAGCCCTTGTGTGGCACGTCCGGGAGCGCGCCGAAGTCGCCGATGAAGCCGATCTCGGGTGAGAGCCGGTAGCCCTGCTCGCGCTCGACGGTTTTCTGCACGTACGCGATGAGGTGGCGCACGTCCGCCGCCGTCGCGCCGCCCGCGTTGATGAGGATGTTGGCGTGGCGGTGCGTCACCTCCGCCCCACCGAAGCGCGTCCCCTTCAGCCCAGTCCAGTCGATGAGCCGGCCCGCGCCGACGCCCTCGATCTTCTTGAAAATCGACCCCGCGCTCGGCTCGGTGTCGAGCGGAGGATGGCGCTCGTGCCGCCATGCGAGGTTCGCGGCCATGATCTCGCGCATCCGTGTCTCATCACCCGGTTCGAGCTGGAACGTAGCCGAGAGCACGCGATCGGCGCGGTCGTGGAGGATGGAGTAGTCGTAGTCGAACTTGAAGTAGTCGTGGTCGACGGTCTTGCGCTCGCCCTCGGCGGAGAGGATCTCGGCGGAGTGGACGACCTCCTCGATGAACATCGTCCGCTCGCGCTCGGGCGGCGGCGAGAGGAAGTGGAGGTTCTGCCACAGCGCGCCGCCGACGCTCGACGGAATCCCGACGTAGTGCTCCAGCCCCGACAGCCCCGCCGAGACGGCCTGCTCGATGAGGTCGGGGTAGACAATCGTCCCGCTCTCGGCCCAGACCCGCCCGGTGGCGCGGTCGATGCGGACGTGGTCGGCGCAGTTGCGGATCACGAAGCCGCGGAAGCCGAGGTCGCCGACGAGGATGTTGGCGCCGAGCCCGAGGAGGAAGAACGGCATCTCCAGCTCACGGGCGAGGAGGAGCGCGTCGGCGAGTTCGTCGGCGGTGTGCGCTTCGTAGAAGAAGTCGGCCGGGCCGCCGATCTTGAACGTGGTGTACGGCGCGAGGACTTCGCCGGTGCGGAGGCGGTCGCCGAAGGCAGCGCGGAGGCGGTCGGCGTGAGCGGCGTAGGGCGAGGCAACGACGGGAGCGGGGAGGGGCACGGGGAGGGCGGTGGGTGAGGGGGCGGGTGGTACCGATAGGGGGGCGGGCTGTTCTCGGCCGGGCTGCCGAGCCGGGCCGCGTGAGGAGATTACGCACAATCCTCAAACGGCAGCAGGCGGCGGGGATACGCTCGCATCTCACAAGGTCGTTACACGTATCCTACGCCCATCCACCCAGTCTGAGCGAGCATTCCTATGGCGAATACGTATCCCAACCTGACCCGCGCCGCCGGCCGCTTCGGCGTCATCTTCGGCGGCGTCCTGCTGCTGCTCCTCATCGCGGCCGGCTGCATGACGAAGTCGATCGGCGCGGGCGAGCAGGGCGTGAAGTACAGCTACTTCAGCGGCACCGACCTCGACGACAACTACGGCGAGGGCTTCCACGTCTTCATGCCGTGGGAGCAGATCATCGACTACGACGTCCGCGTCAACAACGCCGACGAGGAGATCGAAGTCCTCGCCTCGAACGGGCTCACGATCGGGATGGACCTCTCGGTCCGGTACCGGCCCGTCAACGATCAACTGCCCCAACTCCACACGACGTACGGGCAGGAGTACTACGAGCGCCTCGTGCGGCCTGAACTGCGGAGCGTCGCCCGCGAGGTCGTCGGGCAGTTCACGCCGGAGGAGCTGTACTCGACGCGGCGGGCCGAGCTGCAGGAGCAAATCGAGGAGCGGCTCTCGGCGGCCGTCGAGCAGGGCTACGTCGAGCTCGAAGCCGTGCTGATCCGCGACATCGAGTTGCCCGAGCAGATCCGCCGCGCGATTGAGAACAAGCTCGAAGAGCAGCAGCTCGTCGAGCAGGCACGGCTCTCGATCCAGCGCGCCGAGCAGGAGGCCGAGCGCAAGCGCGTCGAGGCCAGCGGCGACGCGGACCGCGCGCAGATCATCGCGCAGAGCCTGACGCCGGCGTTCCTCCAGTTCCAGGGCATCCAGGCGACCCGCGAGCTCGCGCAGTCCAACAACTCGAAAGTCGTGATCATCGGAGCCGGCGAAGGCGGGCTGCCCGTCATCCTCGGCGATCAGTAGCGTGCCCGCGCCGAGCCCCGACCGGAGCGACTTTTTCCAGCGCGTGTGGGACGTGGTCGCCGAGATCCCGCTCGGCCGGGTGACGACCTACGGCCACATCGCCGAGCACCTCGGCGCGAAGCGGTCGGCGCGGGTCGTGGGGTGGGCGATGAAGGCGGCGGCGGAGACGCCGCTGCCGTGCCACCGCGTCGTCAACCGGCGCGGCGCGCTCACCGGCCGTCTCCACTTCGAGACGCCGACGGTGATGGAGGAGCGCCTCCGCAGCGAGGGCGTCGCTTTCACCGACGAGGGCGAGGTCGACCTCCGCCTCCACCTTTGGATTCCCGGCGAGGCGTCTTGAGCCGAACGTAGAGACGCAACATGTTGCGTCTCCATGCATGACATCGGGCTCAGTCGGCCGCGCCGGTGAGCCGGTCGAACTCGTCCCAGAAGGCGGGGAACGAGACGGCCACGCAGTCTGCGTCGCGGATCGTCGCCTCGCCCGTCGCGGTGAGGGCGGCGACGGCGGCGGCCATCGCGATCCGGTGGTCGCCCTCGCTCTCGACGGTGGCGCCGTGGAGTGGGCGTCCGCCCTCGATGATGAGGCCGTCTTCGAGCTCTTCGACGTCGGCGCCCATCGCGGTGAGGAAGGCGGCGGTCGCGGCGAGGCGGTCCGTCTCTTTCACGCGGAGCTCGGCCGCATCGCGGATCTCGGTCCGTCCTTCGGCACACGCCGCCGCGACGGCGAGGATCGGGATCTCGTCAATCAAGTTTGGGATGAGATTGCCGCTGACGGACACGCCGTGGAGCCGGCCGCCATCGTTCTGCACCGTGAGATCGGCGAGGGGCTCGCGGTGGCGCGTCCGCTCGTTGCTGACGGTAACGGTCGCGCCCATGGCGCGGAGCACATCGAGGAACGCGCTGCGCGTCGGGTTCAGGCCGACGCTCTTCACCTCGATGTGGCTGTGCGCATTCGTCGCCCCGGCGACGAGGAAGAACGCCGCCGCCGAGAAGTCGCGCGGGACGATCCACGCGCCCGGCTTCACCACGCGCCCACCCTCGACGGTGACGGTACGCTGCCCGCCGAGTTCGAGCACGTCGAGCCCGAGCATCCGCTCCGTGTGGTCACGCGAGGGGATGGGCTCGATGACCGTCGTCGTGCCCTCGGCGAGGAGGCCGGCGAGGAGGACGCAGCTCTTCACCTGTGCCGACGCGACGGGCAACTCGTACTCGATCCCTCGGAGCTGGCGGCCGGCGATGTGGATCGGGGCGTGGCCGTCGGTCAACTCGATGTGAGCGCCCATCTGGCGGAGCGGGTCCGCGATGCGGGCCATCGGGCGGCCACGGAGCGAGGCGTCGCCGGTGAGGACGGAGTCGAACGGCTGGCCGGCGAGGAGGCCCGCGAGGAGGCGCATCGTCGTGCCCGAGTTGCCGCAGTCGAGCGGGGCGGTGGGCGGCGTGAAGCGCCCGCCGCGCCCGTGGACGACGAGGCTGTCGGGGCCAAACGTGCACGCGACGCCGAGTGCCTGGAGGCACGCGAGCGTCGCGTGGGGGTCGGCGGCGTCGGAGAAGCCTACGATCTCAGAATCACCGTCGGCGAGCGCGGCGAGGAGCGCGGCGCGGTGGGAGACGGATTTGTCAGCCGGTAACAGGACGCGGCTCGCCAGCCCCGTCGCCGGACGGATCGTGCGGCTCGTCGGAGAGGGTGACGGGCTCGAAGTCGGAGTCGAAGTCCGATTCGAATTCGGAGTCGAACTCGGATTCGAACTCGGCGGCAGGGGTGGGCTCAAGGCTGGCGTGGGGTTCTTCGAAGATCAGCGCGTCGTGGTCGTCGAAGCTACCATCCAAAATCGCTTCGAGGTTGGTCCCGTCGTCGGGCTTCTCGGCGGCGGCGAAGGCTTCTTCCACCGCGGCGATGAGCGTCTCCTTGCGGAAGGGCTTGGCGACGTAGTCGTCGAACCCCTCGTTGAGGAAGCGGTCTTCGTCGCCGGGGAGGGCGTAGGCCGTCACGGCGACGGCGGGCACGAGCTCGTAGCCCTCAATCCCCCGGATCTCGTGCAGGAGGTCGATACCGGAGCGGTCGGCGCCGAGGTTGATGTCGACGAGGAGGAGGCGGTACTGGTTGTGGCGGGCCTGCTCGATGGCCTCCTCCGGGGTCGTCGCGATGTCGGCCTCGTAGTCCTGGAGCATGAACTTCGCCATGTAGGCGTTCTGCGCGTTGTCCTCGATGAGGAGGATGTCGCGGGGCGTGCGGTCCTCGGCGGCCGGCGGCGGCACGAACGTCGGCTCCTCGGCGACGAGGGACTCCTCGGTCTCCCACGGGTAGCGCGCGGCGGCGGGCTTCTTCGGGGCCGGCTTGGCCGCGCTCCCGTTCTGGGGGAGCGCCTCCGGCACCTGCTCGACGGGGACGCGGGGGAACGTGACGGAGAAGGCGCTGCCGATGCCTTTGATGCTCTCGACCGAGATCTTCCCGCCCATCATCTCGACGAGCTTCTTCGTGATCGCGAGGCCGAGCCCGCTGCCCTCGTGGCTCCGCTTGAGCCCGGTCGACTCCTGCTTGAAGTCGTCGAAGAGGTGGGGGAGGAACTGCTTCGAGATGCCGACGCCGGTGTCGCGGACGGTGATGATGGCGTCGTCGGCCGTCGCCTCGATCTCGACCGAGACGGCGCCCTCGCGGGTGAACTTGACGGCGTTGCCGAGGAGGTTGTTGAGGATGCGGTGGAGGCAGCTCCGGTCGATCTGGGCGTAGACGGCCTCGGTGGGCGGCTGCACGCGGAGGAGCAGGCAGCGCTTGTCGGCGACGGGTTGGAGCACGCGGGCCGACGCCTCGGCCTCGTCGAGGAGGTTGAGGACCTCGACTTCGGGCTGCACCTCGCCCGCTTCGATCCGCGCCATCTCGAGCACGGAGTTGATCGTGTCGAGCAGGCGCGTCCCGGCGTCCTCGATGATCTTGGCGAGGTTGCGCTGGTCGCCCTCGGCGACGACTTCAGCGAGCACCTGCGCCGAGCCGAGGATGCCGGTGAGCGGCGTGCGGATCTCGTGGCTCATGTTCGCGAGGAAGGCGTCGCGGAGGTGGACCATCTGCTCGGCCTTGTCTTTGGCCTCGATCAGCTCGGTCTCGAACTGCTTCTGCACCGTGATGTCCTTCGCCACGATCACGAGCCCGAGCACGTCGTTCCCTTCGCGGACGAGGGCCGACGAGAGCGAGACGGGGATCTCGCCATCGGGCCGCACGCGGAACTTCGTCTCGACGTTCCCGGCTAGCGCCTGCTCGATCGTCTGCTTGATGGCGGCGCCGCGGTTGCGCCCGGCGTGCGCGAAGATCGTCATCACCGGCTTGCCGAGGAGCTCCTCGCGTTCGTAGCCGAGGAGGTCGAGCGCCGCCTGGTTCACCATGGCAATCTTGACGTGGGGGTCGACCACGACGAGCGGGTCGGCCATCGACTGCACGATGTTCTCGACGTAGCTCTTCGAGACGGTCGTGCTCGAGAGCTGGTCGATCATCCCGTTGATGGCGTGGCCGAGCAGGCCGATCTCGTCGGCCGATTCGATCTCGACGCGGTCGTCGAGGCGGCCTTCGCCGATGGCGTGGGCCGCGTCGGTGAGGGCGCGGAGCGAGCGGGCGATGAACCGGATGAGGAAGAAGCCGAGCACGAGGGTGATCAGGAGCACGAGCCCCGCCGCGCCGGCTCCGATTCGGCCGACCCACTGCGCCGCTGCGCTGACGCTGGCTGCGCGTTCGGCGAGGGCTGTGTTCGCATCGGCCACGTGCTTCTCGAGCAGGGGCGCGAACGTTTCGAAGTAGAACGGCTCGATCTCGGCGTCGAGCATGGCCGCGGCATTGGCGGGCACCGTCTCACTCATCTCCGAGAGCCGGAGGGCGAGCGCGGTGTAGGTCCCGAACGCCTGCTGGATTTCCTGGAGCCGGCTCGAACCTCCGTCGGCCGAGAGCTGCTCCGTGAGGTGCCGGTCGAATACGGCGAGCTGGCCGGAGAGCGTCTCCCGCGCCGTCGCCGCCGCCTCCGAGGCGGGGTCCGACGCGGGCACGGCGGCGATCTCCTGCATGGAGGTCTGGGTCGCCTGCGCCGCACGGGCCATGCCGTTGGCGACGGCTACCGCTTCGAGCGCGCCCTCGTCGAGGGCGTCCGTGCTGCGCTCGATCCACGCTCCGGTGGTGAGGGCGAGATAGCCGAGACCTCCGACGAGGAGGGCAATGAGGAAGAAGCTCAGCGAGAGCTTGTGCGTGACTTTCAAAGAAAGAGCCATGGCGTAGGCGAAGCGCGCGGGTCAGGCGGACGGGCCTGCGACGGCCCGATTCAGAAGGAGGTTCACGGCGAGACCGAACCTGAGAGCGCGGCCTCTACGCGTAGTGTCGGCAGTGATTCCGTCTCCCTTAAGCCCGCATAACTCCAACTAAAGGCCCTTTTTAAAGCGCGCCGCCCGTGTGGCACGCGCGACCCGTCTCACCCGACCGGCACGGCGAGGGCCGTCGCGACCTCCGCGAGCAGCGCCTCCTTCTCTTCCCATGGGAGGAACGCATGGCGGAAGCCGTTGAGCACGATCTCGCGGACGTGCTCGGCGCTCACCCCGCATCGCTCGTGCACGAGCCACAACTCGTCCGTCACCGTCGTGTGGCTGAACAGCCGGTTGTCCGTGTTGACCGTCACGGCCACGCCCGCCTCGACGTACTCCCGGATCGGATGCGTCTCGTACCCCGTCACGACGTGGGTCTGCACATTACTCGTCGGGCACATCTCGAGCGGGATCTGGTGGTCGATCACGTACTCCATCAGGTCGGGGTCCTGCCGCAGCGTGACGCCGTGGCCGATCCGGTGGGCGCCGCACTTGAAGAGCGCCTGCCGGATCGACGCCGGGCCGAACGACTCGCCCGCGTGGAGCGTGATGGCGAGGAGGTGCTTGCGGGCGTGGTAGAACGCCGCGCCGTGCATCTCGGACGGGTTGCCCGCCTCGCCGCCCGCGAGGTCGAAGGCGACGACGCCGCGCCCGCGGTAGCGCGAGGCGAGCTCGGCCTGCGCGAGCGAGGCGCTCTCGAACCGGTCGCGCAGGCCGCAAACGATGAGGCCCGTGCGGATGCCGAAGTCGCGCTCGGCGTCGCGCAGCCCGGCGAGCACGGCGTCGTTCACCTCGTCGAGCGTGAGGCCTTCGTCGGTGTGGAGGACGGGGCCGTAGCGGACTTCGAGGTAGCGGACGTTCTCCTTCGCGTTGTCCTCGGCGAGTTCGTACGCGATCCGGCGCAACGCTTCGGCCGACTGCATCAGCGGGATCGTGTAGCCGAACCACGAGAGGTATTCCTCCAGCGTTTCGGCGTCGTCGATCTGCAGCAGCTTCTGCCCAAGGGCTTCTTCGTCGGTGGCGGGGAGGAGGGCCAGCTTGCCCTGCTGCTCGGCCAGGTCGAGCATCGTCGAGAGCCGGAGCGAGCCGTCGAGGTGGCAGTGGAGTTCGGCTTTGGGCCAGGCGAGGAGGTCGGCGCGGGAGAGCTCGGGCATGGGGCGAAGTTTTCGTCGCAAAATACGCCGCCCGGCTCGTACTGCGCGCCGCCGCCGCGCGGAGATCGGGCGGAACACTTCGTTTCGGCGACGCTTCAAGCGCCCTGTTGCTCCTCGCTCGGGAGGACGGTAGCTTACGCCTCCCACCTTTTCCATTTGCCGCATAGGTTCTGTCATGGGCTCCCTCGGCGTCCCTGAACTACTGATCATCTTCCTCGTGATCCTCCTCGTCTTCGGCGCGAAGCGCATCCCCGAGATCGCGCGCGGCATGGGCAAGGGCATTCGCGAATTCAAAGACGCGACCACGGACATCAAGCGCGAACTGTCGATCGACGACGAGCCGCCGCGCCGGAACATCCAGGCCCCGCGCCAGCCCGCCGTCGGGGCGCCGGAGCCGCGCCGCGAGTCCCCCGCGCAGCGCGCCAAGCCGGACGCGGAGCCCCGCACGGTGAAGCCCGACATCGAAGAGCTGTAGTCGCCGCGCACGATTCCGCCGTCCGTTTTCACCTGCAGGGGCGACGTGCGCGTCGCCCCTGCGGTCGTTTAAGTCCGCTCCCCATGCCTCACCCCACGTTCGCCGACGCCCGCCGGGCGCTCGCCCACGACGAGACGACCTGCGCTGCCCTCGTCGCGTCGTTTCTGGAGCGGATCGACGCGGAGAACGACGCGCTCAACCTCTTCCTCTCCGTCGACCGCGACGGCGCGATGCAGCGGGCGCGCGCCCTCGACGCTGGGGGCGACGACCTCCCGCTGAAGGGGCTCGTGCTCGGGGTGAAAGACACGATCGCGGTGGCGGGCCGGCCGCTGACGTGCGGCTCGAAGATGCTCGCGGACTTCACCTCGCTCTACGACGCGACCGCCGTCCGCCGGCTCCGCGACGCCGGCGCCATCATCCTCGGCAAGCTCAACTGCGACGAGTTCGCAATGGGCTCGTCGAACGAGACGAGCTATTTCGGCCCCGCCCGGAATCCGCGCAACCCCGACTACGTCCCCGGCGGCTCGTCGGGCGGGAGCGCCGCCGCCGTTGCGGCCGGGTTCTGCCACGCCGCGCTCGGCTCCGACACCGGCGGTTCGGTCCGCCTGCCCGCCGCGTTCACCGGCGTCGTCGGGCTCAAGCCGACGTACGGCCGCGTAAGCCGCTACGGTCTCGTCGCCTTCGCCTCGTCGCTCGACGTGATCGGCCCGCTCGCGCACACCGTCGAAGACGCCGCCGCGATCCTCCGCGTGATGGCCGGCGCGGACCCGAGCGATGCGACCTCGGCGCCCGTCGACGTGCCGGACTTCGGTGCGGAACTGAACGGCGACGTGCGCGGGCTGAAGGTCGGGATGCCGACGGAGTATTTCGCCGACGGGCTCGATGCGGACGTTCGCGCTGCCGTCGAGGACCGGGCCGAGGCGCTGCGGGCGGCGGGGGCGGAGGTCCGCGAGGTCTCGCTTCCGCACACGCGCTACGGCGTCGCCGTCTACTACATCCTCGCCACCGCTGAGGCGTCGAGCAACCTCGGTCGCTACGACGGCGTCCGCTACGGCCACCGCGCCGACGCGAACGCCGTCCGTCGCACGCTCGCCGACGAGCGCGCCGCGCTCGAAACCGCCCTCGCCGAAGCTCAGAGCGACGAGCAACGCGATGCGACGCAGCGGCTGCTCGACCGACAGGACTCCGTGCTGCACCGGCTCTACGCGCAGACCCGCACCGAGGGCTTCGGCGACGAGGTCAAACGCCGCATCATGCTCGGCACCTACGTCCTCTCGTCGGGCTACTACGACGCGTACTACGCGAAGGCGCAGCGCGTCCGCACCCTCATTCGCCGCGACTTCGAGCGCGCGTTCGAGGATGTCGATGTGCTGTTGACGCCGGCCGCGCCCGCGCCCGCGTTCCGCCTCGGCGAGAAGAGCGACGACCCGCTGCAGATGTACCTCTCCGACGTGTACACCGTCACGGCGAACCTCGCCGGGATTCCCGGCCTCGTCGTGCCCGCGCCGACGCCGCACCCGAGCGGGCTCCCGATTGGCGTCCAACTCCTCGCGCCCGCCTTCGACGAGGCGACGCTGCTGCGCGCGGGCGACGCAATCACGCGATTTTAGATGTTCGATTCCGTCGTTTGAAGTATCTATCGAACAGCCACTCCGCTTTCCCCATCCCCAATCCGCGATCGAATGAGCATCCTCGTTGACAAAAACACCCGGCTCGTCGTGCAGGGCCTGACCGGAAAAGAAGGCTCCTTCCACGCCGAGCAGATGATCGAGTACGGCACGAACGTCGTCGCCGGCGTCGTCCCCGGCAAGGGCGGGCAGACCCACCTCGACCGGCCGGTCTACGACTCGGTGCGCGAGGCCGTCGAGCGCGAGGGGGCGAACGCGACGTGCATCTTCGTCCCGCCGCCGTACGCGGGCGGCGCCATCATCGAGGCGGCCGAGGCCGGCGTCGAGGTCATCATCTGCATCACCGAAGGCATCCCCGTCGCCGACATGATCCCGGCGTATGCCTACGTGCAGAAGCAGGGCGTCCGGCTCATCGGGCCGAACTGCCCCGGCGTCCTCACCCCCGGCGAGTGCAAGGTCGGCATCATGCCGACGATGATCTTCTCCGAAGGCCCCATCGGCGTGATCTCGCGCTCGGGCACGCTGACGTACGAGGCCGTGGACCAACTCACTCGGCAGGGGCTCGGGCAGACGACGGCCGTCGGCATCGGCGGCGACCCGATCGTCGGCACGCAGTTCATCGACGCGCTCCGCCTCTTCGAGGCCGACGACGCGACCGAGGCGGTCGTGATGATCGGCGAGATCGGCGGCGCGGCAGAGGAGGAGGGCGCGGCGTACGTGAAAGAGCACATGACGAAGCCGGTCTTCGGGTTCATCGCGGGCCGCACCGCACCTCCCGGCCGTCGGATGGGCCACGCGGGCGCGATCGTCTCCGGCGGCAAAGGCACGGCCGACGCCAAGCTCGACGCGATGCGCGAGGCGGGGATCACGGTCATCCTCAACCCCGCCGAGATCGGCGAGACGGTGAAGGCGCACTTCGAGCAGGTCGCGTAAACGGACCGTTCTCTGGCTCCGGTAGGGGCGAGGCTTGCCTCGCCCCTACGTCATATATAGAGGCTGCCCATGAAGATCAAACACGTCGACTTCGCGACCGCCGCCGGGACGTGGGCCTCACTCCCGGACGACGGGCGGACGGAACTCGCCTTCGTCGGCCGCTCGAACGTCGGAAAAAGCTCGCTCCTCAACTACCTCATCGGGCGGAAGGCGCTCGCGCGGACGAGCAACACGCCGGGCAAGACGACGACGCTCAACTTCTACCTCGCCAACGCCGACCAGCAGGGGCAGGGCGGGTTTTACTTCGTCGACCTCCCCGGCTACGGCTACGCGAAGGTTTCGAAGACGCAGCGCGAGAAGTGGATGCAGCTCATCGGCCGCTACGTCACCGAGCGCGAGCCGCTCGGCGTGATCTTCCACCTTATAGATAGTCGCCACCCGCCGACGAAGCTCGACGAGGAACTCCTCGACCTTCTGAGGGGCGGGCCGATCCCGTACGTCATCCTGCTGACGAAGGCAGACAAGCTGGGCAAGAACCAGCAGCGCAGCCGCGTCGCCGAACTCAAGCGCCGGCTCAAAGGGATGGGCCTCGACCTCCCCGTCGTTCTCACATCGGCGGAGAAGAAAGAGGGCGCCGACGAGATCTGGCAGTGGGTCGAACTGCTGACGGACGTACGGTGAAGGCAGGCCGGTTGCTCTGTTGAGAAGCTCACCACGTTGTCATCCCGAGCGAAACGGAGTGGAGCCGAGGGATCTCTGCTGGCACGGTTTCAACAGTCTGTTGCAGGCTTCCCCGGAGAGATGGGCTTCGCCGAGCCTTCGGATTCTTCGTCTCCGGCCTGCGACCTCCGCTCAGGATGACATCCATTCGAACTTCTCAACAGAGCAAGGCCGGTCTACGAAAATCGGACAGCGGGATGATCAACTGAGTGCGGAGCGTTAGCTTCGGCGCTTTCATCTTCCCGCTTTCGCTCCCACATCGTGATCCGCTTCGCTCTGCTCTGCGCCCTGCTGGCTGCCCCCGTCGCCGCGCAACCCGCGCTTGACTCCCCGTTCCGTAGCTCGCTGGACCTCGACTCGCTCGACGCCGCACGCTGGTCGCGGACGGATAGGGGAGGGCCGGGGTTCGGCGGCCTGCCCGTCCGCTCGCTGCAGGAGGTGGGGACGCTGCTGCCGGGGATGATGAGCGATCCCGAGACGGGCGACCTCGTCCTCCGGGCCCATCCCGGCGTCGCGCCGCCCCTCACGTCAGGCGTGTTCGACGCGGCGCGCGTCGGGCAGGGGCCGGTCTACGTAATCGACGGCGTCCGCGTCGTCGGTGAGCCCGTGGTGCCGTTCGGGGCGGTAGACGAGGTGGCGGTGCTGACGGGGTTCGTGCCGGCGCGGTTCGGCGAGGCGGGAGCCGGGCTCGTGCTCGTAGAGACGCGGGAGGGCGGCGACCGCTACGGCGCCCGCGCCGAGGGCATCACCTCGCAGGGGCTCGACGCGTTCGGCTACAACCTCGGCGCGTTCTCCGTCGAAGGCCCGATCGGCAACGCCCGGCTCGGCCGGTTCGCGTTCACCGGCGAAGCCCGCAGCCTGAGCGACGCGACGCCGTACGGCATCGACACGTACCAGCTTTCCGATGAGGCGTACGCCGACCTCGTCGCCAACCCGCAGGTCGTCCGGCTCAGCGACAGCGCGGGCGAGACGCAGTACGTCCCCTTCCCGACAGAGGCGGCGCAGGCCGCCGTCGCCGCCGGGCAGCCGTTCACCGAAGCCGACCTCCGCGCCGCCCTCGGTCTTCCCAACGACGCCGAGATTTCGGGCCCGATCAACGCGGCGCAGACGTACACCGCCGACCGCTTCGAGCGTGTCCGCGCCAAAGACGACCCGTTGCGCGACCTCGCCCTCAGCGGAAACGCCACGCTCCACGTCGCCCCGACCGTCCGGCTCCGCCTCGGCGGCACGGTCGGCCGCGAGCACTACGACCAGACTGCCGCGTTGGCCGAGCGCTACGCGAGCCAGCTCTACAACCGCGACCGGCTCTACGAAGCCGAGCGCAGCGCGGGCCGTTACGTCGCCACGCTCCGGCACCGAATCACCGACGCCGCCTCGTACGACCTCCAAGCGAGCTATCAGCGGTGGCGCGCCGTCCAGTATCCGCAGGGGTTCTCCGACGACCCCGCCGACGCCCTGTTCTACGGCGACATCGACGCGGACTTCAACGCCGTCGCGCGGCGCTACTTCGTCCGGCGCCAGGACACGTACGAATCGTTGTACACGGCGGACGGCGGCGCGCGGCCGGACCGGGCGGCGGGGACGTTCTTCCTGCCCGGCCGCTCCGCCACGACGTATCGCAAACAGGAAGGCTCCGCGTTCCGACTCTCCGGCGACGCATCGGTCCGGCTCGGCGCGCACGCCGTCACGTTCGGGGGTGAATTCGAGCGGCAAACGCATCGCCGCTTCGAGCTCGCCGGTGCGTCGCTAGCGCGCTACTACAGCGACGGCGACGGCGCTATTGCGCCAAGCCCAGCCTTCCCGAACGGCGTGCAGTCTTACGGCCAACTCCCCTTCGACGTCGTCGAGGAGCAGATCATCACGCGCTACGGCTACGACTACCTCGGGACCGAGACGGTCGACGACGAAGACGTGAGCGGGTACTTCGAGGGCTCGAACACCGACGTCGCCCCGTACCGTCCGACGTATATCGCCGGGTATGTGCAGGACCAATTCGCGTGGGACGCGCTAACCTTCGACATGGGGCTCCGCGTCGAAGCCTTCGGGAGCGACGCGACGGTGCCGCTCGACCTCTTCGCCCCGTTCCCGATCGTGCGCGCTGGCTCGCTCGACGCCCGGCCGAACGGCATCGGCTCCGACTACGCCGTGTACTTCGACGATGGCGGAACGGTCGTCGGCTACCGTGACCTCGACGGCACCTTCTTCGATGCGGGAGGACAGGAATCGTCAGCCGATGAGATCACCGGGCGTCGCTCGGGGCAGGTCGAGACGACCGATGCGCCACGCGCGACGGCGTTCGAGACGGCCCCGACGCACGTCGTATGGCAACCGCGCGTGGGGATTCAGTTCGCCGTGTCGGAGCAGGCGAGCCTGCGTGCCTACTACAACCGGACGGCTCGGCGCGCGTCGGCCGCGCTGTACACACCGTTTACCGCGTACCAGACCGTCACCGGGCAGAGCCTCGTCGGCAACGCCGCGCTCCGCCCCGAAGTCACCGACGAGTTCGGCGCCGGTGTCCGCGTCCAGCCGACCGGGAGCCTGCGGGCCGATGCCGCCGCGTTTTACCGCCGCTACAGCGACGTGATCGAGCGCAGAGTACTAGGCGGTGGTTTTCCGAACTACGGTACGTATCGGAACGCCGGCACGGTGTCGAGTTACGGCCTAGACCTCGCCGTGGCGATGGCCCGCACGCAAGGCCTCGCCTTCCGTGCGAACTACACGCTCGCCTTTGCCGACGGCACGGGCTCTGATGCCGCAGCGACGAGCACTATCGTGCGGCAGGGGAGCTTCTTCGCGGACCTCACGAGCCCGGCCGATTACGACACGCGCCACGCGCTCGACGTCGTCGCTGACGTACGGCTCGGCAGCGGGACGGGCCTGGACGTGGGGGGCTCCTCGTTGCTCGACGGGTTCGGGTTCGGAGCCGTCTTCTCTGCCCAGAGCGGTCGCCCGTACACGCCGCTCTCTGCGGCGTCGTTCGCGGTGGGGGACACGTTCACAAGCCCAACCAGCGGTACTATCAACAGCGCCCGGCTCCCGTGGACGCATCGACTCGACCTCCGCGTGGACAAGCAGTTCGGCGCCGGACCGGGCACCGTGACGGCGTTTCTGTGGGTCGAGAACGTGTTCGACTGGCAGAACGTCTTCGCCGTCTACCGAGCGACGGGGAAGGCGGGGAACGACGGGTACCTCGACACGCCGGGCGGGCAGAGCTACGTGAGCAATCAGCCCGATCCGGAGGGAGGGGCGTTTAATTACCTTGCCTATGTCGGCGGCCCGGTTAATATTGGGGGAGTGCAGAGTTCCAGCGCCCCGCTTTTCTACGGCCCGCCTCGCCGGGTCCGGCTCGGAGTGAGGCTGGACTTCTGACGGAACGATGCGTGGGGCAGCGGCTCTGCCGGGTAAAAAAGGAGGACCAACCATCGATAACGGCGGCTGGGACCTATTTAGTATCCGTTCAGGGAGCAGGGCATTGTGAATGCCTTGACAACTTCCAAAGCCCCCGCATATATTCGCAACCGCGTTACGGAACGATTACGACCCACCAGATCGAACCGCCCAACCCAGGGGACTCACCTATTGTCGTTGCTACGGCTCTTCTACTATCCCACATGCTCGGCCACACCGTCGGGCAGCATACGAGAGGCATCGCGCTCTCGGCACTTCGGACCCGTACCGGGTCGTCGTGGGAGCCGTCGCTTGCAAGGGGCCCCGCACGTGCAACCCGTCTGGTTGCATCTAGCTCGTCGCAACCACGGGTGCTGGCGGTAGCTCCAACGCAATCCCCAATCCAAACTTGAGCGGTGGCCCTCAGCCCTGCTCAATCTCAACACAGCACTACCATTTCGGAGGAGGTAGCATATGCTTCGCAACCTGGGTACACTCGTGCTCATGCTGCTGCTAGCTACGCCGCTAGCAGCAGTGGCGCAGAACACCGGCAGGCTCGCCGGCGTCGTCGTCGATGACCTCGGTGACCCACTGCCGGGCGCCAACGTCATCTTGGAAGGCACGCAGCTCGGTGCCGCCACAGACATCGACGGTAACTATTTCATCATCGGTGTCCCCGTCGGCACGTACGACGTCACGGCGTCGTTCGTCGGGTACCAGACCCAGACGGTCGAGGCGGTGCAGATCTCCTCGGGCTACACGACCGAGCAGAGCTTCGAGCTCGGCCCGCAGTCGCTGGGCGAGGTGACCGTCACCTACGAGCGCCCCATCATCCAGAAGGACGCCATCGGCGCGCCTCGGGTGGTCACGGGCGAGGAGATCTCGAACCTGCCGATCCGCGGCGTGGCCAGCGTGGCCTCGATCCAGAACGGCGTGGTGAACAACGGGCGTGACGACGACCTCTTCGTCCGTGGCGGCCGTGAGCAGGAGATCGCCTACTACGTGGACGGCGTGAAGGTGACCGGGAGCGCGCCCATCGGCGTGAACCAGGGCGCGATCGCAGAGCAGGAGCTCCTCATTGGAACGATTCCGGCTCGCTACGGCGACGTGCAGAGCGGCGTCATCTCGATTACGACGAAGACGGGTCGCTCCGACTTCTTCGGCTCCGCCGAGTTCATCACGAGCGAAGTGCTCGACGCCTTCGGATATAACCTCGGATCCCTCGCGATCGGTGGTCCTATCGTTCCGGGCCGGGCTAGCTTCTTCCTCTCCGGGCAGGGCACGTTCGAGTCGGACTACAACACGTACAGTGTCGACACGTACCGCCTCTCGGACGACGACTTCGCCGCCTTGCAGCAGAACCCGCAGGTGGTTCGGCTCGTGTGCCAAGCCGGGTTCAACTGCGGCGAAGGCGTGGCAGCGGGGGACGAGATGTTCATCCCACTCAGCTCCGACCTCTTCTTCGACGAGAACGGCGGCTTCCGCGACGGCATCGACAACGACAGCCTCGTGACGCTCCTCGGTGGGAGCATCCCGGCCGGGTTTGGGGTGGCGGAGAACAACTTCCTCGTCTTCGCGCCGGAGACCTACACGGCCGACCGCTTCGACTTCGAGCGCGGCAAGGACGCGCCCCGGGAGAACTTCACGTTCAACGGGAACGTCAACTTCAACATCTCGAGCGCGCTCAGCCTCCGCCTCGGCGGCGGCTACGATCGCCAGTCCACGGACGAGTTCACGTTCGGCAACTCGCTCTACAACCGCGACCGGTTCTACAACGACGAGCGGGATAGCTGGCGTGCCTACGGCACCTTCCGCCAGCGCCTCTCGGACAACGCGTTCTACCAGATCCAGGGCGAGTACCAGGACTACAAGTTCGTCCAGTACCCCAACGGCTTCTCGGATCAGGTCGAGGACGCGCTGTTCTACGGCGACATCGACGCGGCGTACAGCGACATCGCGCGCCGCTATCTCGTCTTCCGCAACGGGGAATACCAGCAGCTCTTCACGACCGACGGCGGCGGACGGCCGACCTCAGTGGGCGGCACGTTCAACCTCCCCGGCGCGCAGCTGACGCGGTTCCAGCAGCAGCACGACCAGCAGTTCCGCTTCTCGGGTAGCGCGACTACGCAGCTCGGCGTCCACCAGATCGAGTTCGGTGGCGAGTTCGAGCAGCAGACGCGGCGGTTCTTCGACATCGCAGGCGGCGCCCTCGCGCGCTACTACAACGACCTCGATGGGGCCATCGCGCCGAGCGCCGCCTTCCCGAACGGCGTTCAGTCCTACGACCAGCTCCCCTTCGACGTCGTCGAGGAGCAGATCGTGACGCGCTACGGGTACAACTACCTCGGGACCGAAGAAGTGGACGACCAGGACATTCAGGCATACTTCGACGGCACGAGCACGGACGTCGCCCCGCACAAGCCGATCTACTACGCCGGCTATGTGCAGGACAAAATCGAGTTCCGGGACCTCGTGATCAACCTCGGGCTCCGGGTGGACGTGTTCGACAACAACACGCCCGTCCTCCTCGATGCGTTCGCGCCGTTCCCGATCGCCCGCCCGAGCAACTTCGTAGGCGAGCTGACGAACCCGGAGTCGAACTTCTTCCAGGGTGATGGCTTCAGCATCCCTGGCTCGATTGGCTCGGACTACGCCCTCTACTTCAACGACGGCGGCGAGATCGTTGGCTACCGCGACCTCGATGGCAACTTCTTCGACGCGGAAGGCATCTCCACGACGCAGGACAACGTCACGGGTGCCGCGTCCGGCCAGGTCGAAGAGGTGGAAGCCCCGCTCTCGACGATCTTCACGGACTACGAGCCGCAGGTGACGTTCATGCCCCGTGTCGGCGTCAGCTTCCCCGTGACCGACCGCGCGCTGTTCTTCGCGAGCTACAACGTCACGAGCCAGCGCCCGACCGAGCAGTCCTTCACGCCGTTCACCACCTACGAGGTGCTGACGGGCCAGAACTCGCGGACGTCGAATCCGAACCTCGAGCCGGAGAAGACGACGCAGTACGAGCTCGGCTTCCGTCAGCGCGTCGGGGAGCGGGCCGCCCTCACGCTGTCCGGCTTCTATCGGACGCAGGAGAACAAGATCTCGAACCGGACGCTCTTCGGGGCCAACCCCGAGTACGGGACCTACCTCAACGCCGACTTCACCACGACGAAGGGCGTCGAGCTCGGCTTCGACCTGCGCCGGACGAGCAACCTCTCGATCAACGCGAACTACACCCTCTCCTTCGCGAGCGGGACGGGTTCGGACGCCTCCTCCACCGGCACCGTCGTGTGGCGTGGGACGTACTTCCCGAACTTCATCAGCCCGGCGGACTTCGACCAGCGGCACACCGGGAACGTCTCGCTGGACTACCGTTTCGGCTCCGACGAAGGCCCGATGTTGGGTGGCGCGCGGATCCTCGAGAACTTCGGGGTGAACGTCCTCGGCTCGTTCGGGAGCGGCCAGCGCTACACGCCGCTCTCCGCCGCCGCCTTCAGCGTGAACGACTCGTTCACGTCGCCGGTGGCGGGGCAGATCAACAGCCTCACGCTGCCTGCCACGACGCGGATCGACCTGCGCATCGACCGGAGCTTCGACCTCGGCCTCGGGAACTCGCGGCTGAAGGCGTACCTCTGGGTCCAGAATCTCCTGGACACGGAGAACATCGTGGCGGTGTACCGCGCGACTGGGCTGGCCGATCAGGACGGCTACCTGTTCACGCCCGGTGGGACGTCGTTCTTGACGAACGCGCCGGATGAGACCGGCCGTACGTTCAACTACAACACGTACATCAGCGGCCCCGTGAACGTCGGCGGCTCCCAGTCCTCGGGTGGCGGCTTCTTCTACGGCCCGCCCCGGCGTATCCGCCTCGGCTTCTTGCTCGACTTCTAAGCGCGCCCTGCATCTGGGTGCGGCGGAGAGATGCTCCGCCGCACCCGGCCTATACAGCGCTTCACCTCCCCAGTTAGACTACCCACTCCATCAAACACGGAGATGGCTCGCATGCGATCCTACACCACTACCCTCCTCTTGCTCTTCGCCCTCGCGGCGGGGACGTCGCCCCTGGCCTACGGTCAGGCTCCGCTTCCCGGAGACTGCCAGCCGGGGCGGGCTGAGAAAGACCTCGACGTTAATAACGTGCTCGCCCGCATGTTCAACACGGGCAGCCTCTTCTTCGGGAACACCACGGTGGCCGGCGACGGCTACCTCGTTCCTCAGTCTTCGGGGCGCTCCCCCGTCTTCGCGACCGGCATCTGGATCGGAGGCCAGGTCGACGGCGAGATCCGCGTGGCCGGCGCCACCTACGCCGACTTCGAATTCTGGCCGGGACCACTCAACGACGACGGGACGCTCCCGAACCCGTCGGACTGCGGGGAATTCGACCGGATCTACAAAGTCAGCCGAGCCGACATCCTCGCGTTTGAGGGCGGCCAGCCCGCCGCTGCCGACCTCGCGGCGTGGCCCGCTGAACTCGGCGCTCCCGTGATCGCCGCCCCCGGCAACAACTTCGACGACGATGGCGATGGCCTCGTTGATGAAGGCACCGATGGTGTGGACAACGACGGCGACGGGTTCGCCGACGAGCGCGACGAGCAAGAGCGCGTCGTGGCGTCAATCCGTCAGGGCGCCGGCCTCCCGATCTACAACCTCGCAGGTGGGGACCGGCCGGAAATCGTCGGTGATCAGGGGCTCTGGTGGATCATGAACGATCTCGGCAACACGCACACCAACACGCTCACGCCGCCGATCGGTGTGGAGGTGCAGGTGCTGGCGTTCTCGTTCGCTCGTGCCGACGCCCTCAACGACGTCACGTTCTACCGCTACACCGTCATCAAGAAGTCGCCTGGTACGCTCAGCGAGACGTACTTCTCGATCTTCTCCGACCCCGACCTCGGCGATCCTGCCGACGACTACGTCGGAGCGGACACGACGCTCAGCCTCGGGTTCGTCTACAACGCCGACAACGCCGATGATGGTGGACTGAACGGCGGCTACGGAGCGACGCCGCCCGCCCTCGGCTATGACTTCTTCCAGGGCCCGATCGTCGATGCCGACGGCGATGGCGAAGTGGACGACACGCTTGGCGTGACGCGCTTCAGCTACTTCTCGAACGTCGGTGGAACGCCGACCTCCGACCCCAACAACGGGGAGGAGATCTACAACTACATGCAGGCTCAGTGGCGCGACGGCGTCCCGATGACGGAGGGCGGCGACGGGTACCAGACCACCGGCCCGCTTACCAACTTCGCCTTCCCCGGTGACCCCGTTACGGAGCAGTTCTGGAGCGAAGTCAACATCGATGGGACCGGCGCTGACACCGCGCCGGGCGACCGTCGTTTCCTCGTGACCACGGGCCCCTTCGAGCTTGAGCAGGGCGACACGCAGACCATCGTGTTCGGGATGGTGTTCGCGCAGGGTTCGAACAACTTGGACTCGATCACGCAGCTCCGCCTCGCGGACGACATCGCGCAGACGGCGTACGACATCGACTTCGAGCTGGCCGCGGCGCCGCCGCCGCCGCCGCGCTGTAACCCGCGCAGCACGAACGCCCAACTCCTCCCTGGCTCCGGCAATTGCCTCGAAGCCATCGAGACGGATGGGCGGGCTGCCCTCGTGTGGGGCTACCCCACCAACAGCCCGAACTACCTCGGCCGCTACGAGACCTTCGATCGCCTGCTGAGCGGGATTGGCGCTTCGGACTCCACGTACAACTTCGAGGCGTTCAAGATCTACCGGTACCCGACGAGCAGCTTCGCAACCGATCAGCGTGAACTGCTCGCCACGTACGACGTCATCAACGACGTCACGACGGTGATCGATACGGCGTTCAGCGCGGAGATCGGTCAGTTCGTGGCCTTCCTCGCCCTCGACGCCGACAACACGGGGATCGAGTACAGCTTCGACCTCACGCCCCTCGGGCTGACCAACTACACGGACTACTACTTCGGGATCACCGCGCTGGCGTACAGCGAGCTTTCGATTCCGAAAGTGATCGAGAGCGCGGCCACGACGATCACCGTGCGGCCGTCCAACCTGATCGCAGGGAATGGCGGTTCGGTTGCTCCGTCGAACATCGGCCAGATTTTGGACGGCGTTCGCTCCGGCGGCGTCGGGGCGGGCACGCTGCAAGCGCGCGTGGTCGATCCGACCCAGATCACCGGGGCCACGTACTCCGTTGAAGTAGTGGAATTCGACACGGGCCGAGGCGGAGCCGACTCGCTCGCTACGACGTTCCGCATCCTCCGTGACGGGGAGCCAGTCTTCAGCGGGGTCGACGTGTTCGACATGGTGCGGACTTCGGTCGACTCGACGGGCGTCCTCATCATGCCGGGCGATCAGCGCATCGTGATCGACGGCCTCGAGTTCTTCCAGGTCGAGCCGCTCGCCATCCCCGCCGCATTCGCCGCGACGGACGACGATGAGATCGCCAACTTCGCCGGCAACAACGCTGGGATCATAGAGGTGGCTAACCCGAGTGGCGAAGTGTGCCCCCAGGGCGCGCTCGACACGGGCTGCCAGTTCCCGTCCTACCTCGGTGGCAACACCGTGTGGCGGAGCCCGAACAGCACGAACTCCTACGTTCTCACGAACCCGTCTAACACTATCGGAGACCTCGAACGCGACCTCGGCTCGGCAGCTCCGGAGGACTACGAGATTCGGTTCACCGAAGCGTGCGCGACGCCGAATACCTGCTTCGCGGTATACGCTACCCCGCCGATCGCTCCCCCCGGCGGTGATAACGTCATCGCCAGCGTACCGTTCGAGCTATGGAACGTTGGCAATGCCCGGGCTGGCTTCGCGGAGGATGATGTCCGGATGATTCCCATTCTCCGGGTATTGGACGATACCGAACCGGTTGCGAACTGGGCCGACTCGTATCCCGGCACCCAAGACGTCATCGTTACGACGCGCCGGGAGGTGAACAACACCACCGTCACCCGGACCGACACGCTCGATCTGCCGGTCACGAGTCGGGTCATCGGGGTTATGCCTGATCGCCTCCCTGTGGTGGTCGATGGGGATACCCTCGCCCTCGGTGGGTATGACCTGTTCGCTCAGGCCGCCCGCGACTTCGGCGGAGCTGGCGCGACGTACGATCCCGACAATGACGGCGACGAGCAGGTCGACCCCAACCCGGCGAGTGGCAACGATTGCCGAAGCCAGAACTACTACGCGGACTTCTGCTTCCGCGCCAGCAGTACGGCTGCCCGTATCGTCGCGCCGATCGGCGGCCTCGAAGGCTTGGTCTTCGCGGATCTCGATACGGACGGCGCCACGCCGCCCGCCGGTACCACGGTCCGCTTCCTGACCTCTCCGAAGACCGACCTCCTCATTGGGGACCGGGCGGACTTCGACACGTCCACGCTGCAGTTCCAGACGCAGCAGGCTGCGGTCGCGGAAGAAGCGCTCGACTTGATCGGGATCGTGCCGAACCCCTACATGGGCGTCTCGGCCTACGAAACCAACAACCTCGACCGCGTCGTCCGCTTCATCAACCTGCCGGACCAGGCGACGATCAGCATCTACACCGTGGCGGGCACGCTCATCCGGACGATCCAGAAGGATGGGCCGAGCCGGTCGCTGGACTGGGACCTCAACACCCACAACCAGCTTCCCGTCGCTAGCGGCATGTACCTGATCCACGTCGATGTTCCCGGCGTCGGTGAGAAGGTCCTGAAGTTTGGGGTCGTCAACCGCCGCAACCGAATCACGATCTTCTAGATCGATCGAGACGCGCCTAAGTCATCCCAAACCTGGAATCCTGATATGAAAACGAAACTCCTCACAGCCAGCGTCTTGGTCGCATCCCTCTTCGGGCTCTGCGTGGCCGACGCGCATGCGCAGGGAGACGACCGGTCCGGTACGGCGGCGATGGAAGAGCTGCTCGTCCCGATCACGCCACGTACCGTGGCCCTCGGCTCCGCACTCACCAGCGGTATGAGCAACATGAGCGGGGTAGAAGCGCTCCAGAGCAACCCCGCCGCGCTCATGGTCAATACCAGCACGAACGCGATGTTCAGCCGCACCGAGTACGTGGCCGACATCGGCATCAATTACTTCGGCGTCGCCCAGCGCTTCGGTAACAACAACATCGGGCTCACGCTGACGTCGTGGGACTACGGGGACATCCCGCGCCAGACGGCGGCCAACCCGGAGATCGACCCGTCCCTCACGTGGGACGCGTCGGTGACGGTGCTCGGTGCCACGTTCGCGCGGCAGTTCACCGACCGCATCGCGGCGGGCTTCACGATGAAGGGCCTCAGCCGCCGCATCGACAACGTCAACTCCAGCGGCATCGCGTTCGACGCTGGGATGACGTACGTCGTCGGTGAGAGCGGCCTCCGCTTCGGCGTCAGCCTGAAGAACTTCGGCCCGCAGATGGAGTTCAGCGGCGACGGCCTCAACACGCCGATCACGCAGAACGGCCCGAACGGGACCGGTTCGATCGCCGGTAGCGTCGACGACCTCGGGTCGGAGCTCCCCTCGCTCCTGAACTTCGGGGTGGCCTACACGCGCCAGTTCGCCGGAGACCTCTCGGCGACGGTGCTCGGCAACTTCCGGTCGAATTCGTACGACCTCGATCACTACGCGGCGGGTGTGGAGGTGGGGTATCAGAACCTCTTCTTCGTGCGCGGCGGTCTCAACCTCACGGCCGACCCGGACGTGACGGCGTGGGAAGTGTGGAACATCGGGGCCGGCGTCAACCTCAACATGGTCGGCAATGGGCTCGCGGTGGATTACTCCTACCGCCCCTCCGACGTGTTCAGCGGCGTCAACATGTTCTCGGTGGGCTTCACGCTCTAAACGAACATTCGCCTTCGCGGCGAGCTAGGGCAACGGGGTGGGCCTTGACGGGCCCACCCCGTTGTTTACTTTCTGGCCCTCGCCAATCTCTCTGCCCGGGCTGTTTTTGCTGCTCGACCGTGTATGCGCTGGAGCTTCTACCTTGTCTTTTTCAGCGTGCTACTCATCGCAGCATGCCACGCGCCTTCAGGCCCGGCCGATGAGCCCACCGTGGAGGACGCATCGCCGTTTCAAAACGTGGCGGACGGCGTGGCCTACGTGGGGGACGCCTCGTGTGCGACCTGTCATGAAGACCTTTACGCGAGTTACCAGCAGCACGGGATGGCGCAGTCGCTATATCCGCTCACGCCGGAGAACGCGGTGGAACGGTACGACGGCGTCGTGATCCGCCACGAGGCCAGCGGTTTCAACTACACGGTCTACGCCCGAGACGGAGTGTTCTTTCAAGAGGAGTACCGCCTCGATGCGCAGGGCGAGAAGACCCACCGCCTCGTCCGCCGCATGGACTTCGTAGTGGGGAGCGGGACGGCGGCGCGGACCTACCTGACGGAAGAAGCAAACCATTACTATGAGTTGCCGCTGACGTGGTACACGCAGGCCGAGCGCTGGGACTTCAGCCCCGGCTATCGCGTCTCGAACGGCCGGTTCGACCGGGCGATTCCCGCG
Source organism: Rhodothermales bacterium (assembly GCA_039944855.1). Lineage (NCBI taxonomy): Bacteria > Pseudomonadati > Rhodothermota > Rhodothermia > Rhodothermales > Rhodothermales bacterium. The sequence continues at coordinate 621,073 of JBDUXZ010000005.1, forward strand.
CGGTGCATGTCCTGCCACAACGGCTTCTCCGAGCCCGTCCCGTTCGTCGAGGGCGCGTACACGGCCATCGCCGAAGGCATCGGGTGCGAGCGCTGCCACGGGCCCGGCGCGCTCCACGTCGAAGCCCGCCTCGCCGATCCGGAGCCCGCCGACTCCATCGATTACACGATCGTCAACCCGGCGCACCTGTCGCTCGATGCCCAGCTCGACGTGTGCCAGCAGTGCCACCTCAACGGGACGGTCTCCATCCTCCGCGAAGGCGAAGAGGCGTTCGGGTATCGTACCTCACAGCCGCTCGCGGCCCACGTTGCCATCTTCGACCTCGACGACGAGCGGCCCGGTACGATCGGCGTCATCTCCCACGCCGACCGGATGAAGAAGAGCGCGTGCTTCATCGAGTCGGCGTCGATGAACTGCGTGACGTGCCACAACCCGCACGAGGGGTTCCGCACGTCGGGGCCGAGTTATTTCAACGCGACGTGTCTGGACTGCCACGCCTCCGCGCCGCTACAGGAAGCGATGCCGACGGCGGAACTCCGTGAGCAGCACGCGCCCGACGCCAACTGCTTCGCCTGCCACATGCCGAAGGTGGAGGCGGACGATGCGCCGCACTCGTCGTTTACGGACCATTTCATCCGCGTCGTCCGCGCCGAAGACCGGGTGACCGGGCAGACGGCGGAGACGGAGGGCGAGGTCGAACTCGCCAGCTATTTCCCGCGTGACGAGGAGGGCGCAGAGGGCGACGTGTACGCGGCGATGGCGTACGTCATCTACGGTCGGCAACAGATGCGGACGGACGTGATCGAGAAAGGCGTCGCTCGGCTGGAAGAGGCGTTGCCAAAAGCGCCGCACATCAGCGAAGGGCACTATCTGCTCGGCTTCGCGCGGATGCAACTCGGCCGCGTGCAGCAGGCGATCCCCGCGCTCCGCGAATCGATCCGGCTGAAACCCGGCGTGCCGGAGCGGCTGAACACGCTCGCACAGGCGTACGAGGCGACGGGCGGCCCGCCGTCCGATATCGACCGGCTCTACCGCGAAGCGCTCGACGTGCAGCCGGCGCTCGCTGACGTGCGGGTGAACTACGGCCGGTTCCTCGAAGCACAGGGGCGGATGGCGGAGGCCGAGCGGCAATACCGTGCAGCCGTAGAGCACGAACCGTGGCTGGCGACGGCGCACTACAACCTCGGCACTGCCCTCCTGCGGACGGGCGGCGATGGGGCCGAGGCCGTGCAGCATCTAGAGGAGGCCGTCACCTTGCAGCCCGACTACGTGGACGCGCTCGTCAACCTCGGGATCGTACGGGCGGGCGATCCCGATGCGGCGGGCGCGCTCTTCCAGCGAGCCGTCGATGCCGAACCGAACCATGCGAACGCGCTCACGAACCTGGGCACGTACCACCTCCAACGCGGGGCGTATCGCGAAGCCGTCGATGTGCTCGGGCGCGCCGCCCGCGTCGCGCCCGGCCGTGCCGACGTGGCGGCGAATCTCGCGGCGGCATACTTCCAACTCGGCAACGCTGCCGAGGCGCGGCGCTACGCCCAGCAGGCGCTCAGCCTCGACCCCGGTCAGGCCACCGCGCGGCAGGTGCTCAGCGCCCTCCCGTAGCCGCTACGCCGCGACGGGCTCTTGCGCTGTGATGTGCGCCATGATCTGCCGGGCGTGGATGCGGCCGTTCTCAATGAACCACTCGCTCGTGTCCATCCCGCCGCAGACGGTCCCGGCGAGGTAGAGCCCCGGCCGGTTCGTCTCGTACGTCTCCGGGTCGTGGACGGGCTTCCGCGCCGGGCCTTCGAAATCCACGCCGAGCCGTTCGAGCAGGGGGTAATTCGGCCGGTAGCCGGTGAGGGCGAGGACCCAATCGTTCGCGATCTCACGCTCGCCGTCCGGCGTCGCGAGCAGGAGGGAGTCCGCGCGGATCTCTTCGACGGTGGTGTCGAAATAGGCGGTGATCTGCCCGTCTTTGATCCGGTTCAAAAGGTTGGGGCGGATCCAATACTTCACGCTCTGCGACACGTCGGGGCCACGCACGATGAGCGTCACGTCGGCGCCGTGGCGGAGACAGTCGAGCGCCGCCTTCGCCGCCGAGTTCTTCGCGCCGACGACGGCGACCTTCTGCCCGCTGTAGGGATACGGCTCTTTGTAGTAGTGCGTGACCTTCGGCAACTCCTCGCCCGGCACGCCCATCAGGTTCGGCACGTCGTAGAATCCCGTCGCGGTGACGATGAAGCGGCAGGCGTACGAGGCCTTCTCCGTTTCGACGGTGAAGTTGCCCGCCTCGCCTTCGGCGCGGATGACGCGCTCGTAGAGGTGGACGTCGAGCTCCTCGACCTCGGCCACGCGGCGATAGTAATCGAGTGCCTCCTCGCGGATCGGTTTGTAGCCGCGCGAGATGAGCGGGTAGCCGCCGATCTCCAGCAGGTCCGGCGTCGAGAAGAACTCCATCCCCGTCGGGTACCCGAGGAACGAGTTGATGAGCGCGCCTTTCTCGATGACGAGCGCGTCGAGCCCGGCGCGCTGCGCCTCGATGGCGCAGGCGAGCCCGATGGGACCGGCGCCGATGATGATTACGTCCCGCATGGGGAAGCCTCGGTGGAATTCGTGGAGCGCGTTGAACGGGCGGGGAAAGCCGCCTGTTTCTACTTCACGTGCGCTTCCCGTTGCCGGGCCGCGGGGCGCGCCGCTGCTGAAAAAACCCCCGAAGGAGGTCCGCCGCCGCGTCCGCCTCGACGCCGGAGACGACCTCGACCTGGTGGTTCAGGCGCGGGTCCTGCGGGATCGTGTAGAGCGTGGACGACGCGCCGAACTTCTCGTCGAACGCGCCGAAGACGAGCTTTTGCAAGCGAGCGAGCACGAGTGCGCCCGAGCACATCGGGCACGGTTCGAGCGTGACATAGAGCGTGCACCCGTCGAGGAACTTGGAACCGACGGTCTCGCACGCGGCCGAGAGCGCGAGCATCTCCGCGTGCGCCGTCGGGTCGCCGAGCCGCTCGACAGCGTTGCGCCCGCGCCCGACGAGCACGCCGTCGCGCACGACGACGGCACCGACGGGGACTTCGCCCTCTTCGAACGCGCGCTCGGCTTCGCGGAGCGCCTGCTTCATCCAGCGCCGGTCCGGATCGAGGAGGGAGTTCAGCATGAGATACAGACGGCGTAGTGCGCAGGGGCAGCGGACAGCGAAGGACCCTCAGAACAGCGTGTTGTCGTTGGCCGAGGTTTCGGGGATGACCTGAAGCACGTCCCAGTGTTCGACGATCTTCCCGTTCGCGTCGAAGCGGAAGATGTCGATCCCGGCATAGTCATCGTCTCCGGGCCACTCCTGCAAGCAGTGGAGCACGACGTAGTCGTCCTCGGCGATTGCCCGCTTAAAGTGCACCCGCTTCCCGGGGTACTCCCGCGCCATCCGCTCGAAGTAGGCGACGAACGCCTCTTTCCCGTCACCGACGTGGGGGTTGTGCTGGATATACGTGTCCCCGACGAAGCGCTCAACGGCTTCCCGAGGATGGGATTCGTTGAACATCAGCGCGTAGAAATCCTGCGCGTTCTGCTTGTTCTGCTCCAGCCGGTCGGTCATACGTCGAATCGGTAGAGTTAGGCCAAGAACAGCGTCGTGCCATTCCTCACGAGGTGCCGCGCAGGATGGGCATCGTCATGCAGCGCGGGCCGCCGCGACCGCGCGAGAGCTCGTGCCCCCGGAGCCGGATCGCGATCTTCTGATTCCCGTTCAGTGGATTCCCCGCGTGGTACGCGAGAAAGGCCTCGGCCTCGACGACGTGGTAGCCGTGGTCGCGGAGCGCGTCGTACGTCACCTGGTTCCGCTCGTAGCCGACGACGACGCCGGGGGCAAGGGCGAAGAGGTTCGCGCCGTCGGTCCACTGCTCGCGGCGCTGGCTGATCGGGTCGTCGCCGCCGCAGTGGATGAAGGTGTACGAGCGCCCGGTGAGCGCTTCGAGCGGGACGTGGAGGTTCGGCCACACCTTCATGTGGAACTCGTCGGGCGCGTCGGTTCCGGTGAGGTGCATCACGTTGTGGGGGTCCGCTTCGATGATCGGCGGGAACACCACGCACTCGTCCTCGCTGGCGAACGTGAACACGGTGTCGAGGTGCATGCAGTAGCGCGCCTTCGGGAGGTTCACCATCAGCACGTGCTCCACGGAGGTACGCTCCATCAACTCGCGCGTGACGGCCATCACCCCGCCCAGCGACGTCCGCTCCGACTGCCCGATCAGCACCAGCTTCTCGTTGACGACGAGGAGGTCGCCGCCCTCGAACGACACGTCGGCCGGCAGCTCGATGATGCGGTCCTGCACCTCGGCGAAGCGCGGGTGGTAGCGGAAGATGACCCGAATGATGATGCTCTCGCGCGCCCGGGCGAGCGTGGCGGCGTGCGAGAGGATGACGTGCCCGCCGACGACGGCCGAGAGGTCCCGCGTAAACATCAGGTTCGGGAGCGGGCTCGTCGTGAGCCGCAGGCTGGACTGCCCGGTGAGGGCGAAGCGGTGCAACTCGTCCGGCGAGAGCTTCTTCAGCTCGGCCTCGTAGGCGTCGAAGTTGCGCTCGGGCAGCCGCTTCGCCAGCAACTCGATGAACTCGTGCCGGGCGTCCTCCGCATCGAACGTCTCGCGGAGGAGGGCCGAAACCTGCAGGACGGCGTCGGGCCGGTCGACGAACGCCTCGAACAGGCGGCACATCACGTCGTGCTCCTCCTGCGCTCGCTCGGTGAAGAGGAGGTCGTCGAAGAGGAGGTCGAGCTTGTTCTCCGGCGAAACGAGCTGCATCTCCTCGCCCGGCGTGTGGACGACGACCTGCCGCAGCGGGGCCGTTTCGGAGTGGACGTGGAGGAGACGCGGGGCCTCGTCCGGGGGCGTACCCGCTGCGTCAGTCGTGGGGAGATCCGTCGGCACAGTCAGCGTGGTTTATATCCAGCAGGCAAAAAAAGGGCAGCCGCTGCACAGGCGCGGCTGCCGGAAAATACGGGAAGGGCGGCGGCGTGCGGTCAATACCGCCTGCGCTTGTTGGCGAGCAGCTCGATGAACCGCAGGATCGCCGCGACGACGAGCAGCAGCAGCAGCAGTTTCAGCCCCATCCCCAGCAGCACCGTGCCGATGCGGAGGAGCAGCACCAACAGCGAAAACGCCACCATCAGCACGATGGCGACGAGGATGAACTGCAGGATGCGTTGAATCGTCATCGGGAGGCGATCGGTCTGGGAAATCAGGGGGTGCCGACGAACAGCTCGGTCCGGGCGAGGGCTTGGCCCGCGGCGGAAAACCCGCCCACGAGCAGTATTCGGTCTGCTCCGACATTTGTTGCAGTGTGTCCCCAGCGCGGAATGGCGAGGCGCACGTCTTCTGCGAACTGGAAGAATACACCCGCTTCGCTTGTGAAAACTTCACCGGAGGGCCGAACGGTTCCCGACTCCGGTCCGGCCCCGCCCGTGACGAGCACGAGGCCGTCCGCGAGGGGAGCCGAGGCGGCGTCCGTCCGGGGCTCCTGCAGCGGCCCGACGGCGAGGGCGTCGAGGAAGCTCCGCGCAAACACGAGTTCGAACGGCGCAGCGACGTCCGGATCGCTGGGGTCCGATGCGCCCGCGACGAGGTAGCGGCCGAACCCGTCGGCGCCGATGTCGGAGACGGGCGTCTGCGTGTGGCGCGCGATCGCGGTGAAGCGGAAGCCCTCGCTCCGGTCCGGCACCACGAGCCGGGGCCCAGCGGGGCCCTCCTCGAACCGAAGCCGCCGCATGAACGGGAGTGCGCCGATCACCGGCTCGCTGAGCGTGCCGAGGTTGCCGATCCCGCCGTAGAGGTAGACCGAGATTTGCCCGTTGTCGCCCTGCAACACGGTCACCGTGTGTTCGGTCCGGCGGATGGGTGCTACCGTCCCGCTGTCCGCCGCCACGACGGGCACGGTGGAAAACGTGTTCGTCGCCGGGTCGAAGAGTTCGACCTCCGTCACGAACGCGTCGAGGTCGGCGGGGTCGAGGCGGCGGCTGCCGCCGGTGATGAGCACGCGCCCGTCCGGCAGCCGCGATGCCACGTGGCCGACGCGGGCTTGTGCCATGCCCTCGGGCAGTGTGGCGAACGAGAAGTCCCTCGGGTCGAACAGGAGGGCGCCGTCTTGCGCGGTGTCGGTGACGGACGCCGCGCCGCCAGTGAGGAGCGTCGTCCCATCGAGCAGCGTCGCGGCGGCGTGCCCTCCGAGCGGAGTCGGGAGTTGCGCGGCCACGCTAGCGAAGCGCGCCGGGAGGTAGACGGCGAAGAGTGTATCGCCGCCGACGGTGCCGGCCTCCGTGAACGCCTCGACGACAATCCGATTCAGCCCCGCCGCGAGTTGGAGCGTGTCGAGGTAGAGGTCCTCGTCGCGGAGGAACGTGGCAGCAATGCCGTTGACCTCGATGCGGTCGATCGCGCCGAACACCGTCGTGGCGCGGAACGCGAGGGGGAGCGTGGGCTGCGAGCGGACGACCGACAGGTCCACTGGGCTGACCACCTCGACCGTCGGCGAGGCGGGCTCGATGAAGGGGCGCTCGCAGCCAATGAGCACGGCGAGCAGCGGGAGCAGGAGGAGGAGACGCATGGAGCGGATGAAGCAGGCAGAGAGCAGCGTTGAATGACGGACTCGGCGACGAGTTCGCGTCAGGCGTCGGGGTAGGTAACGTGCTGGAGCACGAGTCCGTGTGCGGGCGCCGCCGGCCCCGCCTCCCGCCGATCGCGCGAGGCGATTATGTCCGGCAGCGACGCACCCTCGCGCTTCCCGAGGCCAACCTCCACGAGCGTCCCGACGATCGCGCGGACCATCCCGTGCAGAAACCGGTCCGCCGCGATCTCGAACTGCCAGTCGCCCGATCGCTTTTCCGGCACCCAGCAGGCGCGTTCGACGGCGCAGACGCGGTTCGTCGTCGCCGATTGCGTGAGGCAAAAAGAGCCGAAGTGGTGGCGGCCGAGGAGGTGCTGCGCCGCGTCGTTCATCCGCTCCCAGTCCGGCTCTGGGCGGATCGTCCAACGCGTGCTTCGGTCGAGCGAGCGCGGTTGGCCGGTGGCGTGGTAGTGATAGAGCCGGCGGCGCGCGTCGTACCGAGCGTGGAAGCCGTCGGCCGCCAGGTCCACGGCGAGCACGGCGACGGTGGGGGGGAGGATGCCGTTGAGCGAGCGCTTCAGGCGAAAGGCGTCGACCGGCTGCTCGGTGACGAAGTGGGCGACCTGCCCACGCGCGTGGACGCCCGTGTCCGTGCGGCCGGACCCCACGACATCGATGGGCTCGCGGAGTGCAGTCGCGAGGGCGGCTTCTAGGGCAGCCTCAACGGAAGGCAGGCCCGGCTGTACCTGCCAGCCGTGGAAGCCGGCGCCGTCGTACTCGATCAGAAGTCGGTAGGTTGGCACGGGAAGATGTGATACATTGACGCAGCGCACGGTGCTCCGTGCCCATCCTCGAAGGTTCTTACGGGCGGTCCCGAAGATATGCCTCCTCCCCGCGTCTACATCACCGGCTCCATGGGCAGCGGCAAGAGCACCGCCGGCCCCCTCGTCGCCGAGCAACTCGGCTATCGCTTCCTCGACCTCGACGCCGAGGTGGAGCGTGCCGCCGGAGCGACGATCTCCGAGCTGTTCGTCCGGCGCGGCGAGCGCACGTTCCGCGCCCTCGAAACGGCCGTGCTGTCCGAGGCCGCTGCGCAGGAGCGGGTCGTCGTTGCCACGGGCGGGGGCGCGCTCGCCAACGAAGGCAACTTGCTGATGGCCGAGACCAGCGGGTTCATCGTGTACCTCAAGCTGTCCCCGGCCGTGCTTGCGGGACGCCTCCACGGCCCCAACGGCCGTCCGCTGCTCCACGACGAAGAGGGGCACCCGATGACGGAAGAGCAGATCGTCACGCGGCTCGGCGAACTGATCGACCAGCGCGAGCGGTTCTACCAGCACGCCGACGTCGTGATCGAGGCCGAAGGAATGACGCCGCCCGAAGTGGCCGCCGCCATCGTCGAATCGCTCCCGGTTGTTGCGGCGTGAGTCCTACGCGAGCCGGAACGAGCGCCGGTGGTGGGGGCTCGGGCCGTGAAGGCGAAGCGCATCGTAGTGGGCGGCGGTGGGGTATCCCTTGTGGCCGGCCCATCCGTACGCGGGGAAGTCGTCGTGGAGCCGGACCATCAGCCGATCCCGCGTCACCTTCGCCACGATGGAAGCGGCGGCGATCGACAGGCTGCGGGCGTCGCCTTTGACGACGGTCTCCTGCGGCCACGGAGCTTCTTCGATGGCCTTGTTGCCGTCGATCAGCAGGCAGTCCGGCGCGAGCGCGAGGTCGTGCACGGCGCGGCGCATCGCTTCCAGCGAGGCATGCAGGATGTTTAGTTCGTCGATCTCGGCCGGCGAGCACTGCCCGATGCCGACGGCGAGGGCCTCGGCGACGATCCGGTCTATGAGCCCTTCCCGCACGACCGGCGTCAGCTTCTTCGAGTCGTCGAGCCCAACGATCCGGGTTCCGGGCGCGAACACAACCGCCGCGGCCACGACGGGCCCAGCAAGGCATCCTCGTCCCGCCTCATCGACGCCCGCTACCCACCGATACCCGTGCGTCCAATAACGATGCTCTATCTCGAACGTAGGCATAAAATCGTAGCGGTCGGAGTGTTTTAGGGAAGTGCTCTATGGCTGGCATGGAGGATGACGAGCGGGCGTTCACGCCCTCGCTGACGGAAATATCGCCTGGAGATCCCTACGCTGCGCGGCTCGCTCCCCAGCACGCTACGTGAAGCGAGGCCGAAAACGAGCAGGTGCGAGGGCTGGTTGATGTGGAGGGCGAAACCATCTATATTGGGGCACGTTTATGTACGCGATACACGCCTCACGTAGCTGCCCCGTCGGTATGGCAGTAGAATCACGAGGCTCCAGGTAGTTCGCGGTGGGCTCGCGGATTCATGCTGCGACGTGCAGCAGGCCACATGCAAGGAACGAGGGCGTACCCGCGCCGTGGCCCACTTGTTGCTGTGAAGAGGGAGGGATGCGTCGAGGGAGTGCACGCACGTGCTGTGTCCGCTCTTTCCTCTCCGCAACGCCCACGAGCCTGCAACGCCCACGAGCCGAGCGCCTCGCCCTTCGAACGCATCGGCACTTGCCTACCAGTTTTTCTCCGCGGCTTCGACCGGCTCGGCCGAGCGCGCCGCCTTCTGGCCTGCCCCTTACAGCTTAAGGCTATCGACTGTCGCCCCACGCAGGCGGATTCCGCCGGCCCCGGTACTGAGCACTCGCGCTCCCGCAGGGTACGTGCCACGGGCGATCCCCCCATATGCGACTCATCCGGCTTGTCTGGCCGGTCAACGCTTCGTTTCACCTATTCACAGATTCATGGCAGAAGAGCAACGCGGAGGCCGTTCCGGCCAGAACAACCGCGGCAACCGCAACGACAACAAGAACCAGGGCAACAACGCTCAGGGCGGGGGCCGCAAGCGCAACCGGAACCGCGGGCGTGGCAAGCAGGACAAGGAGAGCAGCCATCCCGGTAAGCCCTTCACCGGCATGCTGGAGATGATCGGGGACAAGAACTTCGGATTCATCCGAGGCTTCGACCCCGCACTGCCGAAGGGTGATAACGACCCCTTCATGCCGCCCCCGCTGATCGATAAGTACAACCTCCGCGACGGGGTCCTGCTCGAAGGCACCATCAAGCCCGGCCGCAAAGGCGCCTGGCAGGTCACCGACCTCGACAAGGTGATGGGCGTCACGCCGGACGAGTGGAAGGAGTTCGGGAGCTACGACGAGGGGGTAACGATCTACCCCAACGAGAAGCTCACGCTCGTCTCGGAGCCCACGGACGTGACGATGCGCGTCATCGATCTCGTCGCCCCGCTCGGGAAGGGGCAGCGCGCGCTCATCGTCGCGCCGCCGCGTACGGGCAAGACGGTGATGCTGAAGAAGCTCGCCCGCGCGCTCGAAGAGAACCACCCCGAAGTCGAACTCGTCGCGCTCCTCGTGGACGAGCGGCCCGAAGAGGTCACCGACTTCAAGCGGACGACGAAGTGCACCGTCTTCGCCTCCTCGAACGATCACGAGGAGGACAACCACGTCCGCGTCGCCACGCTCGCCTTCGAGTACTCGCGGCGGCTCGTGGAGATGGGCAAGGACGTCGTGATGCTGCTCGACTCGCTGACGCGCCTCGGGCGGACGTTCAACCTGTGGGGCGGCAACTCGGGCCGCACGATGTCCGGCGGCCTCGACGCCCGCGCCCTCATCATCCCGCGCAAGATCTTCGGCGCGGCGCGCAACATCGAACACGGCGGCAGCCTCACGATCATCGCCACGGCGCTCATCGAGACGGGCAGCCGGATGGACGACGTGATCTTCGAGGAGTTCAAGGGCACCGGCAACGCCGAGATCGTCCTTGACCGCGAGCTCGCAGACAAGCGCATCTTCCCCGCCATCAACCTCCGCAAGAGCGGGACGCGGAACGAGGAGCGCCTCCTCGGTGAGATGACGAAGTACCACCACATGCTCTTCCGCGCGCTCAACAGCCGGCACCCCGTCGAAGCGATGCAGGCACTCATCCGACACATCCAGATGAGCCCCGACAACATCCACCTGCTCAACGAGCTGATCCCGGCGGAGATGTAGTCCAGCGAGGGATTCCGTGCAACGCCAACGCCGGCTGAGGTTACATCCCTCAGCCGGCGTTGTCTGTTGGGGCGTCACCAACCGAGACGCCCGATGCACGATCCGATCAATCCCGCCGCCGAGCCCGACGTTCAGTACCACCTCCCGATCAACCAGTGGGACGCATCGGAGCGCCCGCGCGAGAAGCTGATGACGCGCGGTCCGCACGCGCTCTCCGACGCCGAGTTGATCGGCCTCATCTTCGGGAACGGGACGAAGACGAAGGCGGGGAGCCTCTCGGCGGTGCAGCTTGGGCAGGCGCTGCTGCAGACCTACGGCTCGCTCGGTGCGCTCGCGAAGAAGGACCGGAAGCTGATGGAACGCGTCGTCGGGGTCGGGCCGGCGAAGGCGGTGCAACTACTCGCGGCGTTCGAGATCGGGCGGCGCGTGGAGGCGCAGGGGGACGGCGAGCGCGTGCAGGTCTGCGCGCCCGCTGACGTCGCCGCTGCGTACGGCCCGAAGCTCCGCGACCTCAAGCGCGAGGTGTTCGTCATTGTCCTCCTCAACACGGCGAACGTGATCACGGGCGACTTCACGATTTCCGAAGGCGGCCTCGCGGCGAGCATCGTCGAGCCGCGGGCCGTCTTTCAGCGGGCCGTCGTCGAGAACGCGGCGGCGATCATCTGCCTGCACAATCACCCCTCGGGCAACCCGGAGCCCAGTCGGGAGGACGTGCAGATCACGAAGCAACTCGTCGAGGCGGGGAAGCTGATGGGCATCCCGGTCCACGATCACCTCATCATCGCCGGGCGCGGCTACACCTCGCTCGCCGAGCGCGGGCTGATGTGAGCGGGTAAGAGCGGGAGATGGAAAGAAGGGAAGATCGGGGGCTACAGGCTATGAATAGATCGATGCGTATCGACCGAGTTGAAGACTTGCGGGCGTATCGCCGGGCCTTCGAATCTGCGATGCAGATTTTCGAGTGGTCAGAGCAATGGCCGAAAGAAGAACGATATGCATTAACCGATCAGGTACGTCGTTCGTCTCGAGCGGTCTGTGCGAACCTGTCCGAATCTTGGGCGAAACGACGCTACCCAAAGCACTTCGTTGCCAAACTGAGTGACGCCCACGGCGAAGCGGAGGAGACCCTGACGTGGCTCCGCTTTGCCGTTCGGTGTCACTACTTCGTCGGAGATGAAGTGGAAGTGTTCGTCGAGCAATACCGCGAAGTCATCGGCGGCCTCGTCAATATGATGAGCCACCCGAGTGACTGGTCCCGTCCCGCTCAGGGGGTTCGGGAAAACGACGTCGCCTACGCTGCCTAAATTTCTTCCGCTCTTCCGCTCTTCCGCTCTTCCGCTCTTCCGCTCTTCCGCTCTTCCGCTCTTCCGCTCTTCCGCTCTTCCGCTCTTCCGCTCTTCCGCTCTTCCGCTCTTCCGCTCTTCCGCTCTTCCGCTCTTCCGC